>NZ_JBFRCX010000009.1:0-358200 GCF_052113285.1 Rhizobium sp. YAF28
CTCGCCAACTGGCACCTTTCGCTCTCTGAGGTGATAAAGACGGCGACGATCGGCGAGGGTGAACTGCTGATAGCAAAGCGACATGCCAAAATCTCCAAAGTGAAGCCATTGAAATTACTGGCATGTCGCACTTGGAAATAGAATGTACCTGGCAGCACATAAGGATCGCATAATAGATATTATGGAACCATAGCACGAACCTCAGACTCCCAAACCCGCTACCGCGACGCGGCAACGTAAGTCGACAACGGATGAACCCGAGCTAAAAAGGAAGCGTGTTGTTAGAGTGGTTGTTCACCATTCCCCGAGAAGTTCAAAGCCGATCAGGACGATGTCGGATGATCTATTGAGCAACTTCAGATAATAGCGGAGGCATCGATAGCGGAATTGCCTCGGAGTAACATCGTGAAATCTCGATTGTCGTCCCAACTTGTACTTTCAGCATTTGCACTGCTCGCCAGTTCGACGCTTGCTTCCGCGGGCGGCTGGCAGACCGACACGCAAGGCACATCCAATTGGCATGTGACGCCGCCAATCGGGCAGTGCAACGTCAGTCGGGCTAGGAACAGAGCAATACGCGCCGGCATTTACCGCAGCGAGATCGTCTATCGCGACGAGAACGTGCTGACCTTCAGAGGGCTGACCATTAACGGGGATCGCAAGGAGATCACCTTCGGAAATGAGTCAAGCTGCCCGGAACTGGAGTCGAGAGACATTCCATAGAGTGCCGGACAGACCATACAGTTAAAGCTGGGCAGTCATGCGGAAAGCGCCACAACTTCGGCGCTCAGCGCATACAAAGCCGCGCTGAGCACTCGAACCATCACTGCAAACCGTCCCACACCTAGGTGAACGCGTAAGGCTTGTAATCCGTATCGTAACCGAAGTAGCGCGGCCCCACCAAGGCGATCCCGGCCGGTGTCTGCCATTGCGGGTTACACGGGAAGGCGAGCGCCACGAGGCGCAATCCATACCGCAAGGAGTCTGCGGTCACGGGAGCCCCCGTCTCAGCCTCCAGCAGCGTGATGAGATCGGGCGTCGTGCAAATTATCTTGCCATCCCGCTCAGCCATCAGGAATTCGTTCTGGAAATCCAGCCTGAAGCCGTGGCCTTTCCAATCGTCGAGACCGTCGAAACGCGCACTGCCCCGGGCAAAGCCACCGATGGTGCGGCGATCGACATCCTTGACGCGGCCGTGGAAGATGATGCTCGCGCCGAGCAACCTGGTGATGGCAGCCACGGGATCGGCATGTGCTGTTCGGGTTTCCCGCAGTGTGCGGCCAAGGTTGACGCATAGCGACAGCGTCCCGCGCACAACCGCCTTCTTGGCCACCTCTCCGCTCATCGGATAGAAGGCGAGCAAGGCAGAACCGCCCATTTCGACAGTTGCGGCGCGCGCCAGACGTTCCGTCCAGCCGTTGCTCACTGTTTCCAGAACCAGTGAATTGCCCTTGTCGTCGCAAAGCACCATCGGCGTTGCCGAGACGCCGTGCAGCGTAAAGGTCTCCATCTGCAGCTCGGGATAGGCACGCCCCATGCCGTCACCATCGACGAGCGGCAGGCCGCTTGCTGCGGCGACAACGAAAGGCGTGGTCGAATTGATCCCACCTGCCTCGCCGCAAAGCACCGCGTCGATCTTTCGCCCCAGCACTTTCTCGAGCTGACGGAAGGCATTCATCAGTTCGTCGCCCTGGGGCAGCTTTTCGGTCATGACGGTCGGAGCGCCCATCATGCAGACGGGCACGACCAGCGCGTCGTCCGGCAGTTCATCGACATCGACAAGCTTTACGGGGCCATGCTTGCGGATCGCTTCCTGCGCCATCAGCTTGCCGACATAGGGATCGCCGCCGCCACCCGTGCCGAGAATGGCGCCGCCGATCGCGATGTCTTCGAGATCCTCTGCATGGATCGTTCTCAACGTCTTCATCATTCCCCCTATCGCGCAGTCTGGCGCGTAACGAGCGGCTCGAATGTCAGCTCCGGAAAACCGAAGGCTTTCGGCCCGACGATTTCGAGTGCGCGCGGCGTTTTCATCAAATCGTGCACCGGCAGGCCGATGACGGCGACGCGCTGGCCATAGCGCAGCATCTCCGTGGTGATCGGCTCACCGGTGTCGATTTCGAGATTCATGATCAGGTCGGGCACCATGATGACCGGCTTCTCGTCGATCCAGAGCACGAGGTTCTCGTTCTGGATGGCGATGCGGGCTTCCGAACCCGTCCAGTCGCCGGTCCCAGTAATGATGGCATGGCCGCGCGCAAAGCCGCCCTTCAGTTCGCGGCGGATATCGACGATCTTGCCGGTGAAGAAGAGCTTGGCGCCGGCGCTTTCAATCACACGCTCGACGACATTCTGACGCTTGGCGCGGGCATCGAGCACCGTGCGGCCGATTTCCAGTGCCTGGCTGACCGTGCCGGGGATGGCGGTGCGGCGGACGAAGTCGCCACGCATCGGCGCGGTGGCGAAGCCGGCCCCTGCCCCCATGGCGACAGCCGTGTCGCGGGCGAAACGCTCGAGCCAGAACATGTCGATGACGTCCTTGAAAACGACGACATTGCCCTTCTCATCGGCGATAGCCGCCGGCGAGACCGGTGCGCCGTAGATCATGTAAGTCGTCATCTGCACCTCGGGGAAGGCGCGACCCATGCCATCACCATCGACGACCGGCAGTCCGGCCATCGCGGCGGCAATGATCGGTTCGATGGAATTGGCGCCGCCGATTTCGGCGGAAATCACTGCCGAAACCTTGACACCCGCGGTCTCCTCGACCGCGCGCATCGCGCGATAGCATTCGCCGCCTTCCTCGATCTTCTCGACACCGACAACGGGCGCGCCGATGCCGCCGACCTCAGCGACCCAGCTGTCCTCTGCAAGCGCCTCCAGCGGTATCACCCGCACCTGTGCGCCTTTGCGTATCAATTCGCGGGCGCGCAGCATGCCGATATAGGGGTTGCCGCCACCGCCGGTCCCGAGCAGCGCTGCACCGATCGACAGCGGCAACAGGTCCTCTTCCCTAAGCAGGTAACCTTCAGCGGGCATTGAGCTCTCCCACAGCCTTGACGCGGATGCGGGTAGCATTGCCCGGCAGATAAGCGAGCGGCACATCCTCGACATCAACGATCTCGATGGAGTCGCGTGCAGCGCCTGCCGCAACCGCTGCTTCGATGGCACGGCTCTTGGCATCTTCGAGTGATTTCTCGCGCCCCATTTCGGCGAGTGCATAGACCCGGTCGACTTCACCCGAGACCTGCGCGATCGCCGCGCCGACGGCGTTGGCGACGCCGAAATGCGATGGTTTGATCACTTCGAGTCCTGCAATCGGCCGATTGACGAGGATGGAGCCACCGCCGACGACAATGACAGGCAAGGGATCGGGAGACAGGCGGGAGCGCTCCACGCAATCCTCGAGCATGTCGTGGATCTTTTGCAGTACGCGCTGCAGCAGATCGGCCGGAAGATGGGAAGCCTTGGCAGGATCGCCGAGTGTCGCGTTGCCGGCAGCAACGGTGATATCGGTCGTCGTCAGCGTCTTTCCGCCGAAGATGAGCGCTTCCGTCTGAATACGGTAGCCGACCGACACGGGACCGACCTTGATGCCGTTCTCCGTTTCGACGACATGCGAACCGCCGCCAAGGCCGATCGAGAAGACGTCGGGCATGCGGAAATTGGTGCGCACGCCACCCACTTCGACGGCGACCGTGGCCTGCCGTGGGAAACCTTTATACAGAGAGCCGACATCCGATGTCGTGCCGCCGATATCGACGACGATTGCATCGCTGACACCCGAGAGGAAGGCCGCACCGCGCATGGAATTGGTGGGACCCGAGGCGAAGGTCAGGACTGGGAATTTCTCGGCGAAGGCGGCATCCATCAGCGTGCCGTCATTCTGCGTCAGGAAGAACTTGCCCTTGATGCCGGTCTCCGCGATCGCCTTGCGGAAGGCATCGATTACATGGGCCGAGAGATCGCGCAGGCAGGCGTTCATGATTGCCGCATTCTCGCGTTCGAGCAGGCCGATGCGGCCGATCTCGCTGGACAGCGTAATATGAGCGCCTGGAAGTGCCTTTTCGAAGATCTCGCCAGCGCGCTTTTCAAAGTCAGTGCTCACAGGCGAGAAGACGGACGTGATGGCGATCGTGTCGATGCCCTTCGCCTTGATGTCGGCGGCGATCTTCAGCAGTTCTTCCTCGTCGAGCGGTGAGATCACCCGGCCGTCGAATTCATTGCCGCCATGAGCGAGATAGGCATGATTGCCGATTGCCTGCTTCAGATCCTCCGGCCAGTCGACCATCGGGGGCAGCGAGGCGGTGGCCGGCAGGCCAAGCCGCACGGCAGCCGTCTGGGCGAGATCACGACGCTGAACGACAGCGTTCGTGAAATGTGTCGTGCCGATCATGACGAAGTCGACCGCGGATGCCTCCATCCCTGAGGCTGCGAGCACGTCACGCAGCGCGTTGACGACACCGCTCATGACATCTGCTGTTGTCGCTGACTTCACGCCGGCAATCACGTCCGGTCCATTCATGATGACGGCGTCCGTATTGGTGCCGCCGACGTCAATACCAATTCTGATCATCAGTCCTAACCTCGTTGGTGACTTGCTTGTTGATCGACTTCCCTGAGCGCCAGCAATTTCTCGGCTGTCGGGATCTCCCCGTCGATCAATGGAATTTTCGGGCGCATCGCCTCCTCCTCCTTCGAAATGACGGGAACGGAGGCGAGGAGAAGCCGGGTATAATCGTGGGATGGGTTTTCGAAGACGGAGGATACCGCCCCCGTTTCGACGATCTGGCCACGATAGAGCACACCGACATTGCCGGCGAAATTACGCATCAGGCTGAGATCGTGGGAAATGAAGAGATAGGTGAGGTCCATACGCCCCGCGAGATCGGTCAGAAGATCGATGACCCGCGCCTGCACCGACACGTCGAGCGCCGAGGTCGGTTCGTCGAGCACCAGCAGTTTCGGCTCGACGGCGAGTGCCCGCGCAATTGCCACGCGCTGTTTCTGGCCACCGGAAAGCTCATGCGGATAACGCTCGGCGAAATTCGCCGGCAGTTGCACCATCTCCAGGAGTTCGGAAATGCGCTGGCGCCTGTTGCCGGAAAAGCCGTGCGCATCGAGCGGCACGGCGACGGACTGGCCGACGGTACGACGCGGATTGAGCGAGGAGCCTGGATTCTGGAAGACCATCTGCACATGCCGCGAATGGTGACGTCTCGTTTTCGCAAGGCCTTCGCCGTCAATCAGGATTTCGCCGGCATCCGGTTTTTCGAGCCCCATGATCATGCGGGCGATGGTCGACTTGCCGGAGCCGCTTTCGCCGGCGAGGCCGTAGACCTTCCCCTTCTCGATCGAGAAGGAAACGTCGTCAACCGCCCTCACCTCGCCGATCTGGCGGCCGAAGGCATTGCGAACGGGAAAGGATTTCGCAAGATTGCGGATCTCAAGCATCGGCGTGCTCATGCGGTGACCTCCCGCTGGAGCGCGTGCCACCCGTCAGCCGCGGAACGGCATCGATCAGGCTGCGGGTATAGGGATCGCGCGGATTGTCGAAGATACCGGCGGTCTCGCCGTGTTCGACAATGGCGCCCTTGTTCATGACATAGACATAGTTCGAGGTCTCGCGCACAACGCCGAGATTGTGGGTGATCATCAGCAGCGCCAGACCGCGCTCTTCAACAAGATCCTTCAGCAGCTTCAGGATTTGCGCCTGCGTGGTGACGTCCAGCGCGGTGCCCGGTTCATCGGCGATCAAAAGCTGCGGTTCACTCAAGAGCGCCATGGCGATCAGCACGCGCTGGCGCATGCCGCCTGACAGCATGATCGGGAAGGCCTGCGTAACGCGCTCGGGATCGCGCATGCGAACCTGTTCGAGCACCTGATGGACACGCACCATGCGCTCCCTGCGCGAGCGCGAGCGGCCGAGACGCTTATCCGCATATTTCAGGATCGTGCCCATCTGGTCGCCAACGGTGAAGACCGGATTGAGCGAACTCATCGGGTCCTGGAACACCATGGACATGGCGGTACCGCGCAGCCGCAGCCGGTCCTTCTCGGGCATGGTGAGCAGATCGGCGCCATCATAATAGATCTCGCCGGATGTGATGCGGGCGGGTGGCTGGCGTAGCAGGCCCATGATCGCCTTCATCGTCACCGTCTTGCCGGAGCCGCTTTCACCGACAAGGGCAACCTGCGATCGGGCCGGGACGTCGAGGCTGACGCCGTGCAGCACGCGGCTGGTGCGGCCATAGGTGGAGAACTCGACCGAGAGATTGCTGACACGCAGGAGAGGGAAACTCATCGGACCTCCTGGACGTCGAAGAGGTCTCGCAGGCCATCACCCAGGAGGTTGAAGCCCAGCGCGACGAAAAGAATGGCGGAGCCAGGCAGAACCGATTCCCACCAGTAATCCGGCAGGAAGGCGGCGCCTTGGGCAACCATCGTGCCGAGATCCGGCGTCGGCGGCTGGATGCCAAGGCCCAGGAAGGAGAGCGAGGCGCCGACGAGGATGACGAAGCCGCAATCGAGCGAGGTCTTCACGGCGATTGCCGAGACGCAGTTCGGCAGGATCTCGCGGAAGAGGATATGGAACTTGCTCGCACCGAGTGTCTCCGCCGCCTCGATGAATTCCTGGGCGCGGATCTGCTTGGTGATCGAATAGATCAGTCGTGTGTGCCATGTCCACCAGAGCGCCGATATGGCAAGCAGCGAATTGATGAGGTTTGGCGACAGCACCGCGGCGACGGCGAGCGCCATGACGAGCGGCGGGATGGCGAGCGCGATATCCGTCACGCGCATGATCAGCACCTCGACCCAGCCTCCAAAATAGCCGGCGAGAATGCCGAGGATGGTGCCGATCGGAACGGCCGTGCCGAGCACGACCAGCGCCAGAAGCAAGGAGATACGCATGCCGAAGATCACGCGACTGAAGATATCGCGGCCGACATTGTCCGTGCCGAACCAGAAGTCGCCTGATGGCGGCAGATGGCGGGCGCGAAAATTGACGGCAGCACCGACATGTTCGGGATGCGGCGTGATCCATGGCGCGAGGATCGCGGCGAGCACGCAGATGATGACGATCGCTGCACCGATGACGGCGGTCGGATTGCGCGAGAAGCGATACCAGTTCTGATAGGCATTCGAGAGGCGTTCGACCTCGATAACAGGCGTATCGGACATCAGCGCCTCCCCCGGATACGAATGCGCGGATCGACAATGCCGACCAGCACATCGATGACGAGATTGACGATGACGAAGAAGACGCCGGAGACGATCACCACGCCCATGACTGCGTTCAGGTCCTTCTGCATGATGGTGCGCACGCCATAGGCGGCCATGCCGGGCCAAGCGAAGACGAGTTCGACGACGAAGGCGTTGCCGATCAGCGATGCGAATTCGAGGCCGGAAATGGTGAGAGACGGAACGAAACTCGGCCGCAACATATATTTGAAGACCCGCACGCGCTCGGGAATGCCAAAGGCACGACTCGCCTCGATATAATCCTGGCTGGAGACGTCGATCATCGAGGAGCGCGTGATGCGGGCGATCTGACCCATGGTCGCCGCGGAGAGCGCGAGCGAGGGAAGAAGGAGATAACGCAGGCCCTCGCCGAAAACGTCCAGCCGCCCATGCAGCAGGGAATCGAGCGTGACGAGACCGGTAATATCGGCACTGAAGATCATGCCTGGCGGAAGGCGCCCGGTCGTCGGCAGGATATGCAGCACATAGCCGGCAAGGATCTGCAATACGAGCGCGAGGAAGAAGCTCGGCGTCACGGCGGAAAAGATCGCAATCAGCCGCACCAGATTATCTGGCCATTTGTCCTTCCAGCGCGCGGCAGCGACACCCAAAGGAACACCGAACAGGAAGGCGATGGTGATCGTGGCGAGCACCAGTTCAAAGGTCGCTGCAAAGGTCTCGCGGATATCGTTGCTGACCGGGCGCTTGGTCAGAAGCGACAGGCCTAGATCGCCGCCGACGAGCCCGGATACATAGATCCCGTATTGCTGGATCAGCGGCTTGTCGAAGCCGAGTGTCTGGCGAAATTGCTCGACCTGCTCATTGCTGGCACGCGGCCCGAGCGCCAATCTCACCGGATCCCCCGGCATGCCGCGAGCGATCGTGAAGATCACCACCGACAGTCCGAAAAGAACAAGCAGCGACCACAAGGCGCGCCTGACCAGGAAGAGGAGGAATTCCAATGTTCCAGCCCTGTTTCAATTCATGATGGAGGATGTGGACGGCCCTTTCGGACCATCCTTTCCGGGCAGTTCGTCATGAGGGTGACACTGCCCGAAACGCGCTCAGCCGTTACTTGCAGGTCCAGCGATAACGGGTGAACTTGTAGTCAAAGGACTGCATCGGCACGGCATGGAAGCCTTCCAGGCACTTGTCCATGGCATGCTGTACCGTCTGCGTTTCCAGGAAGACATCCGGCTGCAGATCGACGATCTTGTGCTGCAATTCCTTGTAGATCTCGGCCTGCTTGGCCTTGTCGGGCGTTTCGCGAGCCTGATCGATCAGGGCATCGATCGCCGGATCCTGCACCCATTCGGCTGAAGCCCAGGTGCCGGCCGCTTTCGAATGATATTGCGTGAAGAACATGGAATCCGGCGAAGGATAGGTCGGGCCGAAAAAGATCTGGTTGACGTTTGGCGTCGTTTCGACCTTGCCGGCAATTTCCGTCACTCGGTTCCAGGGATCGGCCTGCTGTGTCACCTTGAAGCCGAGCTGTTCGAGGTTCGACTGCATCAGCAGGCTGAGCTCTTCCTCGAACTTGGTGCCGGCAACATAGCCAAGC
This sequence comes from Rhizobium sp. YAF28, assembly GCF_052113285.1. NCBI lineage: Bacteria > Pseudomonadati > Pseudomonadota > Alphaproteobacteria > Hyphomicrobiales > Rhizobiaceae > Rhizobium > Rhizobium sp. YAF28. The sequence goes on from NZ_JBFRCX010000009.1 coordinate 8,804, forward strand.
GTGATCGGAATCTCGCCGCCGGCATATTTCGACTGGGCAATTTCCGCCTTGGCAGCCTCGAGATCGTATTTCGGTGCCGGCAGGTCGCTCGCATAATAATCGGCAAAACCTGAAGGCAGGGGACCGTTCAGCTGACCGCCAGGCACGATGACGCTGCGGATCGTGTCGTAGTCGGTTGCATAGGCAAGTGCACGGCGAATATGGATATCGTCGGTCGGCGGTACCTTGGTATTGAGCTTCAGGTAGAAGCCGATCGTCGTATCTTCGCTGACGATGTTGAAGCGGCCCATCTCCTGCAGCGCCTTGTAGGTATCGGGCGCCTGGTATTGGCTGCTCATCGTGAGTTCGCCAGAGGCTGCAAGCGAGCGTACGGTCGCCTCGTCATTGGTGATGATCCAACGCACTTCGTCGATCGGGCCGTCATTGAAGCCCTTGTAGTATTTGGGATCGCGTTCGATCGTCATTGACGCGCCACGGTCCCAGTTCTTCAGGGTGTAGGGACCCGCACCGGCAGTCTTCGTCGAAAGATAGGTCTGGCCGTCATCACTGCCGGCATTGGCCTTGACCACATCGGCATTGACGATGAAGACGGCCGGGACCGTGCTGAGGAACGGCGCGAAGGCTTTCGAGAGGGTGAATTTAACGGTGTGCGGATCGACGGCCACGACCGAACCCGGCTTCAGCACGTCTGCGAAAAGGTTGGCCGGCCCGAGATTGATCTTCAAAAGCCGTTCGAAGGAATAGACGACGTCTGCGGCCTCGACGGGCGAACCATCGCTGAAATGCGCGTCGGAACGCAGTTTGAAGGTCACTTCCTTGGCATCCGGCGAGACCGTCCAGCTCTCGGCAAGCTCAGGCTGCAGGTTGCCGCTGGAATCGACGGTCACCAGACCGTCGTAGAGGTTCACGGCAGCCATATAGTCGGTGTAGTCAGAGATCTTGGCGGGATCAATCGTACCGAAGATCTGAACGGTATTCATGGTCACTGTTGTTTTGGCCGCGGCCGAGCCCGCAAAGCCGGCGGCAAGCACGGCCATAGCGGTAGAAGCAATCAGCTGTAATCTGCTCATGATATCTCCCGGTTCAAAAGTTCCCTGCGACCATTTTGATCGCTTTTGTTGGACCGCCTTGTACCCAGCGCTAAACGGTACGGTCTGCTCGGGAGGGACATCCAGCACTTGGGTTGCCGGTTTGCAGCGTTCCCATCGCTGACCCATCCGATTGTCCGCCAGAGGAGGTCTGAGAAGAAGATTGCATATGCAAAGCAACCTGCTCAACAGATGACGGGTCTAGGTTTTTGTTTAAATGGTCTAGGTTTTGTGTCCGCGGAGACGCCGATCTCGCCCGGATTCTGAATCAGCTGACAAAACCGAGCGCCCTTGCCGCGCTGATCGCCTCCTGCCGGTTGCGGCAGCCGAGTTTGCGATAGACATTGCCGAGATGGAATTTTACCGTCGCCTCGCTGAGGCCTAGGGTGCTGGCAATGAACTTGTTGGCAGCGCCTTCCGAAATCATCAGCAGGATCTTGCTCTCGCGCCGCGACAGGTCATTGCGCCCGCCCGCAGAGCGGCTCGACAACCTTCCACTGTCGCGCAGCTTGCGGATGATCTGCCTGATAGGCAGCGACGTCGCCAGGAAGCCACCGATGCGCTGGTTGTCGATCAACTCCTCCAGGAAAACACGCTCTTCCGAAAGCGGGGCGATTGCGCCAAGCCGGGCGCAATCCTCAAAGATCTTCTGCAGGATGGCACGGGCACGCGTCAGGTTGCGCTGGCGCTTGGCAATATAGGCGAGCCAAATCTGCCCACTCAGACGCTGGCGGTCAGTCAGATGCAGATTGCCAATAATGCCCTCGATCAGATCGTCAAGTCCAGGGCGTGCAGGCTGCTCGTACGTTATCTGGCGCAGCCATGCGAGCGCGAGCGCGATCTCGTCGCGATCATGCAGATGGACAAGCTCTCCGTCATTGCTCACCACCCGGTTCCGGTCGACGCGCGACGTGATTGCTGCAAGGCATTGCGACGCCTCCTGCCAGCGATTTGCATTCTGCAGGATGGCCGCTTCGCGGATTTCGATCATCGCCTGGAACTGGCGGTTGGACACCTGATAAACTCGCCAACGGTCGAGAAAGCTGCGCGCCGCGATCGTCGAGAAATGGTCTCCAAGTGCCTGGCTGCCGTAGTGCAACGCAAATTCCAGCAGGCTTGGCCAGATCTCGCTATGGGAGAAATCGTCGATCTCGAGGCTGAGAAACCGCGCAAGCGGTTCAGCCCGTCCGGTCTCGTATTCGACGCAGGCCTCAAGGAGCAATTGAAGACGCTGATCATTTCGGCTTTCGAATGGAAGCTCGCGAAGACTTTCCGCAGCCCGGAGCGAATGTTTGCGGGCCGCCAGCGCATCACCCATCAAGAGACGGATCAGCGCCTGATGGAGGCTGACATAAAAGCAGAGCATCGGGGCATTGGCGCGCTCGTAATGGTGCATTGCACGTTGCGCCACTTCCTCTGCCTCCGCAAAACGCCGGTTTCGGATGTAGAATTCGAGCACGGAATTGTAGAAGCTGCCGCGAAAAAGATGGTCGTCGAGCGGGAATTCGGCAACGAGCGCGAAGCAGGTTTCCAAGAGCTTTTCGGAGAAGAAATAGTCTTCATAGATGAGCATCAGCAGCCGGAATGCCCTGAATTCCCGAGAAAACACGGCATTCTGGGCAAAGACTGCCTCCGGATCGTTGGCCAGATCGCCGAAACGGTCGGCAAGCAGTCGACGCGCACGCGACACATCCCCGAGTTTCAATGCCTGCAGTGCGAGTGCAAGCACCAGGACTTCGCTTTGCAGCGCGTAGCTTCGCGGAAAACCGGCGAGAATTCGATCATAGGCTTCCGGTCCATGGAAATAGAGGAGGAAGATGCCTTTCGCCTCGGTGAAGACCTTGAGCGCGTTGTCGTATAGGCCAATGCGCTGGAATATCTCGATCGCTCGTATCGGATTGCCATGGCCTGCAAAACTGTCCGCAATCGCCTTGGCGTCTGCCAGCACCTTGATCCGCTCCGCTATCACGGCATCGAGCGCACGATCGATCTCGCTGGCGATCGCCTTTACGCGCAGGCCGTTCTCCGCGACGAGGGGAAGGAAATGGGATTGTTCGCGAAAATCCCCTTTGCCCGTATCCAGAACGATGCGGAGATCGACAAGGACTTCGGGTGGCGCGGATTGAAGAAGCTCGCTTTCGAGGAATGCGCTCAAGCGTTCAGCGCTCAATGTCGGATTGAATGCAATCAGGGGCCACCCGCCTGATGCGTGCATGATTTCAGCCACGCCCTCGGCAAAAATCTCTGTCGCTTCGTGCTGGTCGATCAGCAGAAAAGCTTGGTCCACGACATAGGCCTGACCATAGGCGATAGCCCGCGAGAGGCCTGGCAGCAGCGTATCGGGGCGCTTTGCGATAAAAATCCGCGCCCGAGCCGACAGAAAGGCTTCAGGTAAGGCGGCCGGCTTGCCATGGGGTGGGATATCCCAGATGCAGACCTGATCAGGTCGCCATGCGGGTGCCGTTTCATCGGCGTGAATCTCGGCGCCGAAATGAGCGGCAATCTCATTCAGAGCCGACGTCTTGCCCATGCCGGCGGGCGCGTCGAGAACGACGATCGGCTCGCGGCGCGCCAGAAGAGCATCGAAGACTCGAGGTCTGTGGACCAAATGCTGCACTCAATTCTCTGGGGTGAACATGCGTTCATCAACCCGCTTCACGCATGTCATAGCAGCAGTGAGGTACCGAATGAACTACCTCTTTCTCAGGAGTATTTTGACGATCTACGTGCTGGTCACTTTGCTGCAGAAACCGACCACGTCCTAACTTAGCCGGTATTTTGGGGCCGCACAAATCTTGTGCGTTTTATCTACGCCATTTCACGAATTGCCCATCAGATAGGCATCAGTATGCACTTTCACAGCGCTGAATAAAGCGCGACACACGCCAATCTTTGAAAATCAAACACATACGCGATCTGGCATAGCGCTTGCTTCGAGACAGGTAGAGTTGGTGGCTAGGGTTCCGGCGTTTTCAAAAAAGCGCGACTGGTCCGAGAGCTACTACCGGTGGGGGAGAAATCCTGTCGGGTGCACGGCGGGACAAAAGCCCGGGAGACCTCGTAAGCCAAGGGATTGGCGGCACGATGGTCATTGCCGATCCCTTTTGAAGAAAAGCAAAAGGGGAATTTCAATGCAGACTTTTTCGAAGATCCTTTCCGTAACCGCCCTTTCCGCTTCGCTGGCACTGGCTTTCAGTTCCATCGCCGAGGCCGAGCAGAAGACCGAATTCAAGGTAGCCTGGTCCATCTATGTCGGCTGGATGCCCTGGGGTTATGCGGCTGACCACGGCATCGTCAAGAAATGGGCCGACAAATACGACATCAAGATCGATGTCACCCAGTTCAACGACTACGTGGAGTCGATGAACCAGTATACGGCCGGCGCCTTCGATGCCGTGACGCTGACCAACATGGACGGCCTGTCGATCCCGGCCGCCGGCGGCGTCGATACGACCGCCGTCATCGTCGGCGACTTCTCGAATGGCAATGACGCCGTCATCCTGAAGGACAAGGCGAGCCTTGCCGATATCAAGGGCCAGAACGTCAATCTCGTCGAATTCTCCGTCTCGCACTATCTGCTCGCCCGAGCGCTCGAAAGCATCAAGCTGACGGAGCGCGACGTAAAGGTAGTCAACACGTCTGATGCCGACATGGTCGCTGCCTACAAGACCGCCGATGTCACCGCCGTTGTCACCTGGAACCCGCTGGTCTCGACCATCCTCGAAGATCCCACAGCCAAGAAGGTTTTTGACAGCTCGCAGGTGCCAGGCGAAATCATCGACCTGATGGTCGCCAATAGCGGCGTGCTCAAGGACAATCCGAATTTCGGCAAGGCGCTCGCCGGCATCTGGTACGAGACGGCTGCCCTGCTGCGAGCCGATACTGCCGAAGGCAAGGCGGCCCGCGAGGCCATGGGCTCCGCTTCGGGCACCGATCTCGCCGGCTTCGAAGCTCAGCTGGCCGCCACCAAGCTCTTCGACAAGCCGGCCGATGCCGTTGCCTTCACCGCCTCGCCCGGCCTGCCGAAGACCATGGATCTGGTGCGCACCTTCCTTTTCGAGAAGGGGTTGCTCGGCAATGGCGCGCCGTCCGCTGACGTCATCGGCATTGAAATGCCCGATGGCAAGGTACTGGGCGACACGGGCAATGTGAAGCTGCGCTTCACGGAGACCTACATGAAGGCAGCCGCCGACGGTTCGCTCTGATCGCAATGGCGGCGCGGCTTACCCGCGCCGCCTTCCCTTCACCAGCGGAGCATTTCCCATGCGTTGGATCAACACGAGGCCGAGCCGGGGCACGCAATTTGCCTTGATGCTGCTACCCTTCGTGCTGCTCGTTGTCGCCTATGCCTTTGGCTCGGCCGCACGACTGGCGGAAAATGCCAATGACAAGCTTCTGCCAAGCATTGCCGGCTTTGCCGATGCGATCAACCGTCTGGCCTTCGTCGCCGACCAGCGTACCGGCGAATTTCTGCTCTGGTCGGACACGGGCGCGAGCCTGATCCGCCTGCTCTCCGGCCTCGGCATCTCGACGGCAATTGCGCTCGCAATTGGCATGTTGATCGGCATGCTGCCCTATCTGAGGGCGTTGCTTTCCCCCTTTGTCGCCGTGATCTCCATGGTTCCGCCGTTGGCGCTTCTGCCAATCCTCTTCATCGTTATGGGTCTCGGAGAGACTTCGAAGATCGCCCTCATCGTCATTGGCGTCGCTCCGACGATGATCCGCGACCTGGCACTGAAGGCGCTGGAACTGCCTCGCGAACAGATCGTCAAGGCCGAGACGCTTGGCGGCTCCTCCTGGCAGATCGGCCTGCGCGTCGTGCTGCCGCAGATCCTGCCGCGGCTGATCACCTGCCTCAGGCTGCAACTCGGCCCAGCGTGGCTGTTCCTGATTGCGGCCGAGGCGATCTCCTCGGATTCCGGCCTCGGCTACCGCATCTTCCTCGTCCGCCGCTATCTCTCGATGGATATTATCTTTCCCTATGTCGTCTGGATCACCCTGCTCGCCGTGGTGATGAACACTTTGCTCGACCGTCTGCGCATTGCCGTCTTCCCCTGGTCGGAACTGGAGAAGCAGGCATGAGCGAACTCAGGATCGAAAGGGTCTGGAAGGAATATGGCGACCAGATCGTGCTCGAGGACGTATCGCTGACCGTTGCCTCGCGGGCCTTCGTCGCCCTTGTCGGGCCTTCCGGCTGCGGCAAGAGCACCTTCCTGCGCATGCTGCTTGGCCAGGAACGGCCGACGAAGGGTAAGATCCTGCTCGACGGCGTGCCGCTGCCACCGGAGCCGGGACCGGATCGCGGTGTCGTCTTCCAGCGCTATTCCGTCTTTCCGCATCTGACGGTGCTCGGCAACGTGTTGCTCGGCAAGGAGTTGTCCGCCGCGCGCTACAAGGCCAAGCTCTTTGGCGCGGCACGTCGCAACGCTATCGCGGAAGCGCGCCAGTTGATCGCGGAGGTCGGGCTTGCCGGTTCGGAGGGGAAATATCCGGCCCAGCTTTCCGGCGGCATGCAGCAGCGCCTTGCGCTCGCCCAGGCACTCATCATGAAGCCGAAGGTACTGTTGCTCGACGAGCCCTTCGGCGCGCTCGATCCCGGCATCCGCGCCGAAATTCACACGCTGATGAAGCGGCTCTGGCACGAAACGCAGATGACCGTCGTCATGGTTACCCATGACATGCGCGAGGCCTTCACACTCGCCAGCCGCGTCGTCGCCTTCGAACGCCGTCGCGACCGGCCGGAAGAGAAGGAGCGTTACGGCGCCACCATTACAAAGGACATTTCCATCTGGCCGCCGCGCCTTGCCGGCCAGTCAACGATCTTCAGCCCCGACCGGGACGGCCCGGTCGCTTCCCCGGGGCACAGCCGGGACGACCTGGCACCGTCAGGAGAGATGCAATGATGCATGTAAGACGCTCCCCCGAGGAGATCGCCGCCAATCGTGCGCGCTACGAGGAGCATCAGAAGAAGGGCCTGGAATTCGCCCCCAAGGCCCTGCCCGGCCCAAGCCCGCTGCCGGCGCCGGCCATCGATGCGAACACCGTCATCCACCAGGAGACCATCCCCGGTGGTTGGTACTGGTCGACGAAGCTTTTGCGTGGCGAGGCGATCCGCGTCGATCAGGCCGAAGGCAATTCCACCGTGGCGCTCGTCGCCTGGAATGCCGATGATACGAGCGAGCGGATCAATCTCGTCGATACCGCCAAGGTCCAGTGGACGACGGCGCTCGGCAAGGGGCGCGTGATCTTCTCCGACATGGGCCGCGTCATGTTCTCGATGATCGAGGACAGTTCCGGCGCCCACGACTGCCTGATGGGTGGCTCGACGGCCGCCTCGAACGCAGCGAAATATGCCGGCCAGAAGACCCGAAACACCCGCGACAACCTCGTCCTCGCTGCGGTCAAGCTCGGCCTCGACCGTCGCGATATTCCAGGCATCCTCAATCTCTTCGCGCCAGTGCGCCTTGCCGAGGCCGGTGGCTTTGGCTGGCAGGGCAAACGCTCCAACAGCGGCGATTACGTCGAGTTGCGTTCCGAAATGGACATGCTGGTCGGCTTATCCAATTGCCCGCATCCCCTCGATCCGGATCCGACCTACCAACCGAAGCCTGTTGTCATCACCCGCTACAAGGTGGCGGCTCCGGCTGCGGATGATCTTTGCCGCACGGCTACGGCCGAAGCCGTACGCGGCTTCGAAAACAACGCCCTGATGCAGGCTTGAGGAGAGAACGATGTCCGATTTCATCCAGACCTCCCCTGCCCGCAGCGTTCAAAATGCCGCCCAGGATCATTTCATCGCGGCCGAAGCGCCGTGGTCCGGCATCGTGCGCAAGGGCCAGACAATCCGCATCGAGGACAGCTACGGCCAGCAGGCGATCGACACGCTCTTCTATCGTGCCGATGATGTCTCCGAGCGCTATTCCAATCAGGATACGATGCGCATGCAGGGTGCCGCCTATATCGGCATCGGTACGAAAATCGTGTCGAACGAAGGCAATGTCATGCTGACCATGACGGCCGACAGTTGCGGCCGCCATGACACCTCGGCCGGCGCTTGCTCCTGCGAGAGCAACACCGTGCGCTTCGGCCATGGCACAAAATATCTCCACGCCTGCCGCGACAATTTCGTGCTTGAAGTCAGCAAGCACGGCATGGGCAAGCGCGATATCGTGCCGAACATCAACTTCTTCATGAACGTGCCGATCAAGCCGAATGGCGAGATGACAATCGTCGACGGCATTTCCGCGCCGGGTGACTATGTAGAACTCGTCGCCGAGATGGACGTGCTCTGCGTCATCTCCAACTGCCCGCAGATCAATAATCCCTGCAACGGTTTCGATCCGACGCCGATCCGGGTGCTGATCTGGGATGGCGAGGACTGACATGTTCAAGAAAGTCCTGATCGCCAACCGAGGCGAAATCGCCATCCGGGTCATCAAGACCCTGAGGCGCATGGGCATTGCGTCGGTCTCCGTCTATTCCGATGCCGACCGCTTCGCCAAACCCGCAATGGTGGCCGATGAAGCAATCCGCCTTGGGCCGGCACCGGCGAGCGAAAGCTATCTCAATGTCGATGCCGTCATCGCCGCCTGCAAGGCGACGGGGGCGGAAGCAGTGCATCCCGGCTATGGGTTTCTCTCGGAAAATATCGGTTTTGCCGAGCGGCTCGCCGCCGAAGGCATCGCCTTCATCGGCCCGCGGCCCGAACACCTCTCCGCGTTCGGCCTGAAGCATACGGCGCGCGAACTCGCCAAGGCGAGCGGCGTTCCACTCCTGCCCGGCACCGGCCTGCTCTCGAGCGCCGATGAAGCGCTCTCGGCGGCAGAAACGATCGGCTATCCCGTGATGCTGAAAAGTACGGCCGGCGGCGGCGGCATCGGTATGCAGCTCTGCGCTGATCCCGAAAGCCTGAAGGCATCCTTCGAAAGCGTGCAACGCACCGCGCGGGCAAGCTTCGGCGATGCGCGCGTCTATATCGAGCGTTTCGTGGCGGAGGCGCGGCATGTCGAGGTGCAGATCTTCGGCAATGGCAAAGGCAAGGTCATCGCGCTCGGCGAGCGCGACTGCTCGCTGCAGCGGCGAAACCAGAAGGTGGTCGAGGAAACCCCCGCTCCCGGTCTTTCGGCTGCAACCCGCGCTCGCCTGCACAAGGCAGCCATCGACCTCGGCTCGGCTGTCTCCTACGAATCCGCCGGTACCGTCGAATTTATCTATGATCCCATACGTGAGGAATTCTACTTCCTCGAGGTGAACACCCGCCTGCAGGTCGAACATCCCGTTACGGAAGCCGTGTTCGGCATCGACCTCGTCGAATGGATGATCCGCCAGACCGCCGGCGAGGACGTGCTTTCGGGCTCCGAGGCGCTACAGCCGGAGGGAGCAGCGATCGAAGTGCGCGTCTATGCCGAGATGCCGCATGCCGATTTCCGCCCGAGTGCCGGCCTGCTGACGGAGGTTGTCTTCCCCGAAGATGTCCGCCTCGATGGCTGGATCGAGACCGGCACAGAGGTGACGCCTTTCTACGATCCGATGCTCGCCAAGCTGATCGTTTCCGCCGAGGATCGTCCGGCGGCAATCGAGAAGCTGAGGGCAGCACTCTCTGGCACGTCGATATCGGGTATCGAGACCAATCTCGACTATCTTCGCGCCATCGCAGGCTCCGAGCTTCTCGCCAGCGGCAAGGTGGCCACCACAGCGTTGCGGGACTTTTCCTTCGTGCCTGACGTTATCGAGGTGATCGCCCCGGGCGCGCAGTCGAGCATTCAGGAATTGCCGGGCAGGCTCGGCCTTTGGCATGTCGGCGTGCCGCCGAGCGGTCCGATGGACGAGCGCTCATTCCGGCACGCCAACCGTCTCGTCGGCAATGGTGATATGGTCGCGGCACTGGAACTGACGGTCTCCGGCCCGGTGCTGAGTTTCCATACCGACACGGTGGTTGCCCTTGCCGGCGCGAGGATGGCGATGAGCGTCGACGGCGTGAAACTGCCGCATGACGAAGCCGCAACAATCCGCGCTGGCCAGATCCTCTCGATCGGCAGCATCGATGGGCCAGGGCAGCGAGCTTACCTCGCCGTGGCGGGCGGTTTTTCCGCTCCCGTCGTGCTGGGCTCCCGCGCCACCTTCGGGCTCGGCCAGTTCGGCGGCAACGCCACCGGCACGCTGAAGACCGGCCATGTGCTGCATCTTGCCCGTCAGGCCACCGCCGAACCGCCAAAGCCACCAATCGAACCAGCGGAATTGACGCGCGAATGGGAGGTCGGCGTTGTCTACGGTCCGCATGGCGCGCCTGATTTCTTTCAGGATGGCGATATCGAGACGCTGTTTTCGACGCGCTACGAGGTGCATTTCAACAGCGCCCGCACTGGCGTACGCCTCATCGGTCCCGCGCCGAAATGGGCGCGCAGCGACGGCGGCGAAGCCGGCCTTCATCCCTCCAACCTGCATGACAATGCCTATGCGATCGGCGCGATCGATTTCACCGGCGACATGCCGATCATCCTCGGACCGGACGGGCCAAGCCTCGGCGGCTTCGTCTGCCCGGCGGTGATCGCTCGCGACGAGCAATGGAAGATGGGCCAGTTCAAGCCGGGCGATCGCATCCGCTTCCATCCCGTCACGCGGTCTGAGGACCCGATTGCCGGGCCGATCGTGCATCGGGCGAAAGAAGAGACAGGCTCGCCTGTTATTGGCAAGAGCGACGGCGGACCTGTCTCTGTCGTCTACCGCCGCCAGGGTGATGACAATCTGCTGGTCGAATATGGACCGATGACGCTCGATATCGCCCTGCGGCTCAGGGTACATCTCTTGATGCAGGCCGTATCGCAGGCCCGCCTGCCCGGGATCATCGATCTCACGCCCGGCATCCGCTCGCTGCAGATCCACTATGACGGTACGGCATTGACCCGCAAACGCCTGCTCGGTTTGCTGGCGGAGATCGAGGCGAGCCTGCCGGCAGCCCAGGACGTCAAGGTGCCGAGCCGCATTGTGCATCTGCCACTTTCCTGGAACGATCCGGATGCGGAACTTGCCATGCGCAAGTATCAGGAACTCGTCCGTCCGAATGCGCCCTGGTGCCCGTCCAATATCGAGTTCATCCGCCGCATTAACGGGCTGGCAGACGAGCAGACCGTACGCGACGTCGTCTTCGATGCGAGCTATCTCGTGCTCGGCCTCGGCGACGTCTATCTTGGCGCGCCGGTCGCAACACCGGTCGATCCGCGCCACAGGCTGGTGACCACAAAGTACAATCCAGCCCGCACCTGGACGCCGGAAAATGCCGTCGGTATCGGTGGGGCCTATATGTGCATCTATGGCATGGAAGGCCCGGGCGGATACCAGCTTTTCGGCCGCACCATCCAGGTGTGGAACACCTGGCGGCAGACACCGGTCTTTGCCAAGGGCAAACCCTGGCTTTTAAACTTCTTCGATCAGATCCGCTTCTTCCCCGTCAGCCACCAGGAACTGACGGAGGCGCGCAATGCCTTCCCGCATGGCGGCTATCCTGTGAAGATCGAGGAAACGGAATTCTCCTACGCCGCATACGAGAAGGAATTGCAGGCGAATGCCGTCTCGATCGGGACCTTCAAGGCTCGCCAGCAGGCCGCCTTCGACGCCGAGCGCCAGCGCTGGAAGGAGGCAGGCCTCGACAGCTTCGTTACCGACGAAGGCACCGGTGAAAGCCCTGACGGAGATATCCCCGAAGGCTGCTTCGGCGTTGCCAGCGCCGTGCCCGGTAATATCTGGAAACTTCTGGTCGAGCCGGGTGCACCGGTCGCGGCTGGCGACACGCTTGCCATCATCGAATCCATGAAAATGGAAATCAACGTCACCGCACATGCGCCGGGCCGCGTTCGCGACCTGCGTGCCGGCCCCGGACGAAACGTCAAAGCGGGCGATATCATTGTTGTTCTGGAGGAATGCTGAACCATGCTGCCGACCATTCTTGATCTGACAAGCCTTCGCGCAGCCTATGAGGCAGGCAAAAGCCCGCTCGATGTCATCGAGACCGTCATTACGCGTCGGGCCGCCTCGAAGGATCCGGCAATCTTCATCACGCCGACGCCTGATGATACATTGCGGGCCGAAGCACGAGCTCTGATGGAACGTGCACCCGAGCCGAACAGCCTGCCGCTCTGGGGTATTCCCTTCGCGGTGAAGGATAACATCGACGTGGCGGAGCTGCCGACCACCGCCGCCTGCCCGGCTTTCGCTTATAATCCCGAGAAGGACGCAACTGTCGTCGCACGACTGCGGGCGGCAGGTGCGATCGTAATCGGCAAGACCAATCTCGACCAGTTCGCGACCGGCCTCAATGGCACACGCTCGCCCCATGGAGCGCCACGATCGGTCTTTGACGCCGACTATATTTCAGGCGGTTCGAGCTCGGGTTCGGCGGTGACGGTGGCATCTGGCCTCGCCACCTTCGCGCTTGGCACGGATACGGCCGGTTCAGGCCGCGTGCCGGCCGCCTTCAACAATCTTGTCGGCATCAAGCCGACCCCGGGCCTGCTGTCGAATACCGGCGCCGTGCCAGCCTGCAAGAGCGTCGACTGCATCACGATCTTCGCGCCGACGGTCGGCGACGGGGTCGCGATCCGCAAGATTGCCGAGGGCTTCGATGCCACCGATGCGTTTTCGCGGCGTGCCAAGCCGGCAACTCTTCCGGTTGCCGGTCTGCGGCTCGGCGTTCTCGACGGCGCGGAGCGGGAATTCTTCGGCGATGCCAATGTCGAAGCGCTCTATGATCAGGCAATCGAGCGCGCCAAAGCGCTCGGCGCGACGATCGTTCCCTTCGATTATGCGCCCTTCCGTGAGGCGGCTTCTCTCCTCTATGACGGCCCATGGGTTGCCGAGCGCCTAGCAGCCGTCGAGGACTTTCTGGCGAGTAACGCCGACGATTTCGATCCCACGGTTCGCAAGATCATCGAAGGCGCGAAAGGCAAGACGGCAGTCGAAGCCTTCAACGGCCGCTACAAGCTCGAAGATCTCAGGCGCCAGACGGAAGCCGAATGGGCAAAAGCCGATCTGCTGCTGCTGCCGACGGCACCGACGACCTACAAGGTTGCCGATATGCAGGCCGATCCGATCGTGCTCAACGGCCGGCTTGGCCGCTACACGAACTTCGTCAACCTGCTCGATTGCGCCGCGATCGCTGTTCCCGCCGGATTCGGCGACAACGGCCTGCCGGGTGGCGTGACGCTGATTGCGCCAGCCTTCACTGACGATGCGCTGGCTCCCCTTGCCGATGCGCTGCACCGCGCTGCCGCCGCCGGCATGGGCATCGATCGCGCTGCGGTTATCCCTGAGCAGAGCCGCGTCGCCTCATTGACAGACGATACTATCGCCATCGCCGTGGTCGGTGCACATCTGACAGGCATGCCGCTCAATCACGAACTGACCACATTGGGCGGCACGTTGGTAAGGGCCTGCCGCACAGCAGGTGATTATCGCCTCTTCGTGCTGCCTCATACGACCCCGCAGAAGCCCGGCCTCGTGCGCGAACCGGGACATGACGGTCTCGGACTAGAGATTGAGGTCTGGGCCTTGCCCCCAGAGGGCTTCGGCCGTTTCGTTGCCAAGATCCCTGCCCCGCTTGGTATCGGCAAGGTCACGCTGGAGGACGGTTCGAGCATATCGTGCTTCCTCTGCGAAGCCCATGCTGTGAAGGGGGCCGAGGAGATCACGGCTCTCGGTGGCTGGCGGAGCTATATGCGCAGCAAATCGGCCGCCTGAACCGGAGGGGTACGGCAGTGAAATTCATAGTTCGGCTGCTGATGAATGGACTCGTGGCGCGTGCGGGCGCGCTACGAGGTCGACCTGTCATCTTGGTCCGCAGCCCGCTCCATGGCCGAGACGGGTCGAAATGACGGCCGCCGACCTGACGATCAGGCTAGTTATTATCGTGCAGTGCACGAGCGCGCGATCCAATAAAACGCCCGGACCACATCCGCGACACTCGCTTCAATCCGGCCAGGCGTAAATCGTGGCTGGACGAGCGACGCCTTTGAGCGGAAAAATGCCGGCTTTCTCGAAACGGCCTGGCGCCTGCAAAACGAAATCGGCGGATGCCAGCAGGCTGTGGCCGATTTCGTCGGCCAGCTTCTCCATGCGCGCCGCCTCATTGACCGCCCTGCCGATGGCGGTGAAGTCAAGGCGGCGAACCGCTCCGACATTCCCATAGAACACTTCGCCGACGTGAAGGACGATATCCACAAGAAGCTCCGGCTCTCCCGCTTCCGCTCGCCTGCGATTGACATCAGCATTAGCGTTCATGGCAGTTCGCGCCGCCGATAATGCGCGGTCGCATGCCTCGGCCGGGTTGTCGATATCGGCAGGGAAGACGGCGAGCAGACTGTCGCCCATGAACTTCAGGATCTCGCCGCCCTCCTGCTCGACCGGCGCGCCGATCGCCTCGAAGTGTTCGTTGAGCCAGGCAACGATGCGCTCGGGCTGATGCTGTTCATTGAGCGAAGTGAACTTCTTGAGATCTGCAAGAAGGATCGCGGCATAGACCGCGGTGCCGTCGCCGCGCCTGATATGACCACTCAGGATACGTCCGCTGGTCCGCGTGCCCGTATAAACAGCCAGCACATCGCTCGCAACCCGTGTGGTAGCGATCCGGCAGCAGGCGAGTGACAGCGCCGGGACCAACCTCTCCAGATCGGCAATCAGCCTGTCCGAAAAGCCATCGGGGTCATCAACGGCGATCGAGAAGCTGACACCCGCCAGCGCCGTATCGCCGGGGAATGAAACGAGCTTCATCAGATAATCGGTAGCCCCGAGCTCCGCCAGCTCAGTCAGCAGTGGAATCGGCGGAACATCTGGTCCCGGCGGCAATCGCCAGCGGGCATATTGCAGATTGTTTTCCAGAAGGTAGGAGATGGGAGAGCGCCGGAACAATTCCTGACCTGCTTCATCATGCCCTTGTACTTCCGTCGAGAAGCCGGAAGAACGATACCACGCAAGCGAAAATCCCCGCTGCAGGGGATCGATCGACGGCATCGCTATCGACGCCCGAAGGATCGGATATCCGAGATCCGTCAGTCGTTCCGCAACGCCCTGCAAAATGGTCTCAATGGTATCTGTCGATAGTCCTTCGGCGATGATCCAGTCGATCAGTTCCTGCAAGCGAGGCATAGTCACGTCCTTCGGCCTCCGGATTTTTTGGAGGTCTGCCGTTCTACCGCAATTTTATGAATGGTCCATCAGTCGTGTCATTCCCGGGCTTCGGGCATCATCGTTGCAAAAAATCTAATGCGCGCCGATTGAAGCAAAATGCGTGGAACAAAATCGACGCTGCTGCGTAATTCCCCTCTGGGACGCAAAAGAACCTGTTATCGCGCTAACAAGAAGCACAACCCCACTTCGAGGAAGGAAAGGAACGTGTCTATGACCGTACGGACTGCTGATGTTGTGCCGCATGACGATCACGTGGTTACGGCCAAAGAGGCCCTGGAGGGACTTTACCTAAGGCTCGAAATGGAGGCGGAGGTCCGGCTCGTTGCCGCGGCATTGCGCGCCGGTTGGACGGCAGACGAAGCCCTTGACGCGATCGACCAGCTTCGAGCCGACGATATCACGCATTAAGGTTCCCTGACGCGGCGTTAGGCGTCGTGGCGGCTGAAAGTGCCGCCCCCGCTCCGCTCAGTTTGCCACCAGATGCCCCGGCGACACCTCACGGTATCCGAGCGGCTTGATCTTGTATTCGACGGGCCGGATCGGGCTCTTGATCTCGTCATTGGCGACAGCCCGCTTTTCGCGACGGCGATCGGGATCGGGGACCGGGACGGCTGCCATCAGCTTCTTGGTATAGTCATGCTGCGGATTGCCGAAGACGGCGGCGCGCGGGCCGATTTCGACGATTTCGCCGAGATACATGACCGCGACGCGGTGGCTGACGCGCTCGACGACGGCCATGTCGTGAGAAATAAACAGAAATGCGAGATTGAGGCTCTGCTGCAAGTCCAGCATCAGATTGATGACCTGCGCCTTGATCGACACGTCGAGTGCCGAGACACTCTCGTCGGCCACGATGACCTTCGGCTCCAATGCAAGTGCACGCGCGATGCAGATGCGCTGGCGCTGTCCACCGGAGAATTCATGCGGGAAGCGTGAGGCCATGTCGGGCGTCAGGCCGACCTTGACGAGGAGGTCCGCGACCCGCTCCTTGGCTTGCCTGGTCGACCCCATCCTGTGCTCGAGATAAGGCTCGGCAATGGCGTCGCCGACGCGGATGCGCGGATTGAGGCTGGCAAAGGGGTCCTGGAAGATCATCTGCACGGTCTTGCGCATCTCGCGCATGCCCGCCTTGCCGAGCGCCAGCACATCCTTGCCATCGGCAATGACAGAACCGCTCTGCGCCTCGATCAGCCGCATGATTGCGCGTCCGGTTGTCGACTTGCCGCAGCCGGATTCGCCGACGAGCGACAGCGTCTCACCGGCATGGAGATCGAAGGAAACGTTCTCGACCGCGTGGACGCGACCAGTCAGCTTGCCGAAGAGGCCGGAATGAATGTCGAAGCGCTTAGTGAGGTTTTTCACCTCGAGCACCGGGCGAGATGTTGCGGCGACCGTATCGGCCGTTTCGACCGGGATGTTTGATTCTCCCGTTGCCGTATTGACGACGGGGAAGCGCAGCGGCCGCTGGTAATTTTGCATCGAACCGAGCACCGGCACGGCCGACAGCAAGGCACGGGTGTAGGGATGTTTGCCGCGATGGAAGATATCGGGTGTCACTCCCGTTTCCACCTGCTCGCCGCGATACATGACGACGGTACGATCGGCGATCTCGGCAACCACGCCCATATCATGAGTGATGAACAGAACCGACGTCCCCTCCTCTTCCTGCAACATCTTGATCAGATCGAGGATCTGGCCCTGAATCGTCACGTCGAGTGCCGTCGTCGGTTCGTCGGCGATCAGGAGCTTCGGCCGTGAGGCAAGCGCCATGGCGATCATCACGCGCTGGCGCATGCCGCCGGAGAAGCGGTGGGGATATTCGTTAAAGCGCGAGACAGCCGAAGGAATGCGCACCTTTTCGAGCAAGCGGATCGTCTCGGCGCGTGCTTCTGTCTTCGACATCGGCCGGTGGCACAACAATGCCTCGGAAATCTGGTCGCCGATCGTGAAGAGCGGATTGAGGCTCGTCATCGGTTCCTGGAAGATCATCGCGACATCATTGCCGCGAACCTTGCGCATCTCGCCTTCCGGCAGCGCCAGAAGGTCGCGCCCGCCGAGTATGATCTTGCCTTCGATGCGACTCGAATCCGCCTGCAGAAGGCGCATGATCGATAGCGAAGTCACGCTCTTGCCGGAGCCGCTCTCGCCGACGATCGCGACCGTCTCTCCCGGTGCAACATCGAAGGAGACATTGCGAACGACCGGCTTCCAGGCGCCATCGACCAGAAACGATGTCGTCAGGTTCTGGACGGAGAGAACCGGCTCCGCCGTTGCGATGGATTGTGCCTGGATGCCTGTCATGATCGCTTCCTTAGAATTTGCGCCTTGTATCTCGGATCAATCCGGCCACTTCAGCACACCTTCAAAACGTCGCTTGCTTCGGTTTTCGATCGGCGTCGCGATGATCTCGTTGGAGGCGCGCGCCTTGTCGAGCTCCTCGGCCAGGCGGCTGGCGACGATCTTCTCCTGGCCCGGGTGCAGATTGCAGGGATCGAGGTAGAAGTAGCGATGCTCGACTTCATGATCGCGCACGATGATCGGCGGTGAGCCGCGGCCAAGCGCATCGGCGAGGTCCCAGGCGGTGATATGGGCCTCATCGGTATCGATGATCACGCGCATGCGATCGAGCGGGTTATTGGTCGGGTCCGGCTCGATCAGTGCGGTCACGCCGGGGCGACCATCGAGCGTCTGCTTCCAGAGGTTGAGATAACCAGTCTCACGCTCGCGAATACCGGCGTGGTCACGCTTTTCCCAGGCTTCGAGCGCTGCCATGACGCCGAAGATGCTTTCCTTGCCGACCTTCATGCCACGGCCGATGCCCATATTCTGCAGGAAGGCATTGCGCACCAGCTCCTTCTTGCCGGCGACGATGCCCGAGGTCGGGCCGCCCAGGAACTTGTGGCCGGAATAGAGCGCGACATCAGCCCCCTGCTCCAGGAATATCCTGAGATCATATTCCGAGGCTGCATCGACGATAACAGGAACGCCCTTGGCATGGGCAATCTCGACGAATTCCTTGAGGTTCAGCAGGCCGTAGTCAACCACGTGATGCGAAACGACATAGACGGCGGCGGCGGTCTTTTCGGTAATCGCATTCTCCATATGGAAGCGATGGGTGGATGTCGCCTGGCCGACCATCACAACCATGCCGCCGGCAAGCCGGATCGCCTGATCGACGGGTGCGCCGTAGCTCACAATATGGCCCATCTGGACGAGGACTTCATTCTTCTCCGGCACTACATCCGGCAGCTTTTCGATAGCGAGCAGGTTGTTGCCGGTGATGGCACCAGCGACGGCAAGCGAAATGCCTGCCGAGCAGGAGGCGGTCACGAAGCCCGCCTCGCCGCCGGTCAGCCGCGCGATAGTCGCGCTCGCCTTGCGCTGCAAATCGTTGACCTCAACGAACTGCGGCAGGATCGACGACATAGCGGCGATGGCCTCGGGAACGACGATCGAGGCGCCGAGGCTGGTCATTGTGCCGGAAACGTTGATGACCGGGCGAAGGCCGATCGATGTGCGGATGTCCTCAGACATGGGTGTCTCCAATTTCAATCTGTTGGGCAGGAGCAATCATGCGCATCCTCATTAATCCCTGAGCGCGACGATGGCCTCGATTTCGACGGTGATGTTTCCTGGCAGCGATCCGAAGCCGACGGCAGAGCGGGCATGCTGTCCGACCTCGTCGCCGAAGACATCGATGAAGAGATCCGAACAGCCGTTGATGACCGAGGGATGATCGACGAAATGCGGTACGGCATTGACCATGCCGAGCAGCTTGACAATACGCTTGACACGCGAAAGGTCGCCGAGCGCCTCATGCATGACGGAAAGCAGATTGATGCCGGTGAGCTTTGCATGCGCGTAGGCCGCTTCGACGCCGACCTCGGCGCCGACCTTGCCGACATGCATGAAGCCGTCCGGCTCCCGGGGGCCCTGCCCCGACAGGTAAAGCATGTTGCCCTCCTGCACATGGGTGACGAAATTAGCGATCGGCGGGGGTGGGGCCGGAAGCTTGATGCCGAGCGCTACTAGCCGCTCGTAGGGCGACGTGCTGGGCTGACCTGTGGTAACGGGCGGGCCGGCGGTGGCGGAAGACTGGTTCACGCAAACTCCTGTGATGCTATGTCTTGTGTTCTGGTCTTACCGGTAGGAATAACCGTGGCTGTGGCGCACCAGCTTGCGGGCACGCGGCACGTAGCGGCTGGAGGTGAATGCCTCGTTGCCCAGCACCGCATATCGCGGCTCGAAGAGCTTCTTCAGCACCGAGACGTCGCCATTGGAATCGGTGGCTTCGAGGTCGGAATCGACGAGATCGAAGATCGTGAACTCGGCGGTAGCACCAACACTCAGACGGTTTTCCATCGACAGCTTGATGACGGATGCCGGCGCATGGGTCACAGCATGGATCACCTTGTCGAAGGGCATGCCGACCGACAAGAGCTTCGACATGGTCGTTGCCAGATCCCAGACCGGGAAGTTCATCGAATGACCATGCAGGTCGGTCGAGATCGAATATGGCAACAGGCCACGGGCGATTGCCGCTTCCGCCACCTTGAAGGAGAAGGAGGCACCGCCATGGCCGATGTCGAGGCGGATGCCTTCAGACGCGCAGCGCTCAGCGAGATTGAAAAGGTCTTCGTCCTCCATGATGCTCGAACCGGCCTTGCCGTTGAAGCAGTGGGTGACGACATCGCCGGGGCCGAGGATTTCCAGCACTTCATCATAAAGCGCAGGCGGCTCGCCGACATGCACCATCATCGGCACCTTGAGTATCTTGGCGATTTTCTTGCCGAGCTTGACGGGAGTGACACCCCAGGAGCCGGTGATCACATGGCTGGCGCGCACCTTGATGCCGACGATGTGCTCGCTGTTTTCAGCGTAGCATTCGAGGATGCGGTCGAGGTCGATATCCCTGATGTCGCGCAGTTCCGCAACACGATTGCAGGCAACCAGGCCGATGGAACCGAGATTGAGGAAAGCCTTGATGCGTTCCTTCGACGGCTCGATGATATATTCGCGGAAACCGTGGAAATTGGCCTCACCAGCAGAACCGGCATCGACCAGCGTCGTCACACCACGCTCAACGCCGCATTCGGACGGGCGGATGGAGATGTCGGTGCCACCATGCCAGATATGCACATGCAGGTCGACCCAGCCGGGCGAGACGAAGGCACCCTTGCCGTCGACGCGCGCCACGTCATCGGCCACAGCCAGGGACGGGCCAAGCTTGGCAATCTTGCCATCGGCATCGACCAGAATGTCGATTGCCCCATCAGGCGTGCCGGCACCGAAGCCAACAGGCTTTACGTTGGTGAGGAGGAGCGGCTTGCCCACTTTTTCACCGGTCATTTAAAGGTCCTTTCGAAGTTTGGGATCGAGCATGTCGCGCAGACCGTCACCGACCATCTGGAGCGAAAGCACGGAGAGAATGATGGCGACGCCCGGAAACAGCGTCATCCAGTCGGCCTGACCGATATATTGCCGGCCAGCGGCAATCATCGTGCCCCAGGTCGGGATTTCCGGGCTGACGCCGAGGCCGAGGAAAGAAAGGCCGGCCTCGGCGAGCATGGCGCTGGCAAAGAGGAAAGTCGCCTGCACCATGATCGGCGAGAGCAGGTTCCTCAGCACATGACGCGTCATGATATGGAAGGTCGAGATCCCCAGCGCTTGTGCGGCCTCGACATAAGGCAACTCGCGGATAACAAGCGTCGAGGCGCGGACGATGCGGGCTAGACGCGGTGCATAGACGATCGACAGCGCAATGATGACAGTCGTCAGCGACGGGCCGAGAGCCGCGACAAGCGCAATCGCCAGCAGGATATCCGGGAAGGCCATCATCGCATCAATCAGGCGAGCGATCGGCGTGTCGAGTTTCTTGAAGAAGCCCGCAAGCAGTCCGAGCGTGACCCCGATCGCCGCCGAAAGTGCGACGACCGCGACGCCTACGAGGAGCGACAGGCGGCCGGCGAAGATGGTGCGCGACAGCACATCCCGGCCGAACTCGTCCGTGCCGAAGAAATAAGTCCCGCTCGGTGGCTTCAGACGGTTGATGATCGAGAGCTTCGACGGCGAATAGGGTGCAACCCATGGCGCCAGGATCGCCAGCAGCACGAAAATTGTGAGAATGAGCAAGCCAACGGCGACTGTCTTGCGCTTTAAAAACTGGCGGATGAATTTGCGGCCTTCACTTTCGGCCGGTTTGATCGCGATATCCGTCATCAGTAGCGCACCCTCGGGTCGACGAGCAGGTAGAGCATGTCGATCGCAAAATTGATCAGCACATAGAGCGCGGCGATCACCAGAAGCGCTCCCTGGATAACAGGATAGTCGCGACGCAGAACAGCCGAGACCACCAGATTGCCGACACCCGGGAGACCGAAGACCGTCTCGGTTACGACAGCGCCAGAGATCAGCACGGCGGCGGTGAGACCCAGAACAGTCAGAATCGGGATCAGTGCATTCTTCAGCGCGTGCTTGAGGATAACCCTGCGCTCGATCAGGCCTTTGGCGCGAGCCGTGCGGATATAATCATCACCAAGGACGTCGAGCATCGAGGCGCGGGTGAAGCGCAGGATGAGCGCCGAGGAGACAATGCCGAGCGCGAAGGCAGGCAGCGTCAGGTGATACATGCGATCGAGAAATGTCGAGCCAGGCCCGCCGTATCCGGAGACCGGAAACAGACCGAAACGCACGGCAAAGACCTGCATCAGAATGAGGCCGAGCCAGAAGCTCGGAATGCTCGCGGCAAACATCGCCAGCGTCGTTGCCGCCTGGTCGACGAAGGAGCCGCGGCGGTAGGCGGCGTAGATGCCGATCGGAAGCGCGATGAGGCTGGCGATAACAAGCGAGAAGATCGTCAGGAAAAAGGTCGGTTCGGCGCGATCGAACAGCGCAGACGTCACGGGCATGTTGAGGAAGATCGACTGTCCGAGATCGCCCTTCAGCAACTGGCCGATATAATAGAGATATTGCACGCCGATCGACCTATCGAGGCCAAGGCTGGCCCGCAGATCGGCGATGTCCTGCGGCGTCGCATCGGGGCCGAGCATGACGGCAGCCGGATCGCCGGGGGTAACGCGCACGATGACAAAGACGATGGTGACGACGAGGAACATCACGACAATCATGCCAAGCAGGCGCTGAAAAATGTAACGTATCATGAAGTCTGTCCCGGTGCCGGACGGGCACGATGGAAGAAGGATACCGGCGCAAGCGCACCGGTATCCTTCGATGGAGCGTTACTTTTTGACAGATGCGTTCCAGAAATACGGCCACGGAGCCGGATCGACACCTTCGAGCTTGGTCGATTTCGCCGAGACGGCATTGAAATCGCCGATCTTCATGTAGGGCAACTCGTCATACATGGCCTTCTGGACGTCGGCCCACAGTGCCACGCGCTTCTGCGGATCGACCTCTGAAGTGAAGGCATCGACGACGGTCTTGCGCGCCGGCGTATCCCACCAACCGGGCGAGCTTGGAGACAGCGACCCGATCAGCGCCGGTTCTGGCAGGAAGGGGCTGTGGGTGATGTAGATATCCCAGAGCTTCGGATCGGTGCGGCGCTGTGTCAGCGTTGCCCAGTCGACGACCTGCAGGTCGACGGCAAAGCCGGCTGTCTTCAGATATTCGGCCGCAACCTGCGCCATCTTGTAATGGAATTCGTACTGGCGGCTGGTCAGAATGCGGATCGGCTCGCCATTATAGCCGGCCTTCTTGGCTGCTTCGGCGGCGCCTTCTGGATCGGCGACATTGTAATTGCCTTCGACGCCTGCATTGGTATTCCAGACATACGGCTTGGGATAGATGTCGCCGTCGAGCGTGTAGAAATCCGTGCTGCCGAAGGCGGCGGCGAGCATGTCCTCCATGCTGAGCGCCTGGCGGATTGCTTTGCGAACCTCGACATTCTTGGCAAGGCCTTCCTTCGTGTTGAAGACGAAGACCGGATAGCCGAATGGCTTCAGGATGACCGGCTGCGACGCGCTCGATGCCTTCAGTTTATCGAAGGATTCGACCGGGATCGAGTCGACATAATCATACTGGCCGGAAACGGCCGCCTCGACGCGGGTGTTTGCATCCGGAACCGGTACGAAGCGGATTTCGTCGAGATACTGGTGGCGCGCGCCGCCGTAACCGTCGCTCTCGCCATCGCGCGACTTGTAGCCATCGAAACGGACGAGCTGGATGTACTGGTCCGCCTTGCGCTCCTTTAGCATATAGGGGCCGGTGCCGATGAATTCCTTCATCGGTTCATCCTGCTTTTCAGCAGGGATGATGATGGCGGCGGAGTTGTTGAAGGCGAGCAGCGAGGTCAATGGCGCATAAGGCTGCTTCAGCGCGATCTTGACGGTCGCCGGATCGACGGCAGTGATGGAATCGATGAAGCCTGCGACCTGTTTGCCCCGCGAGGCGATCTTCATCCAGCGGCTCAGCGAGGCGACGACGTCTTCAGACGTCATGTCGGAGTTATCGTGGAACTTGATGCCGGTGCGCAGCTTGATCGTATAGGTCTTACCATCGGCGCTGATTTCCGGCAGGCTTTCAGCCAGAAGCGGCGTGACATTCCACTTCTTGTCGAAGGTGTAAAGTGTTTCGAAAATATGCTGCGTGACGATGCCGACGAGGTCGGCAGTCGAGGACATCGGGTCAAGCGTCGGCGGTTCGCCGATCGTTGCGACGTTGATAACACCACCCTTTTCCTGGGCCAGCAAAGTTGTCGGCAATGCGACCAGCGCAGTGCCGAGAAGGAATGCGACAAGTGTCTTCATTTTATGCTCCCGGTTTAATGTTCCACAATTATGTTATGTCGGTTTTTATAATAGAATAGCGACGGAAGTGGCCCTGTCAATCGGGAAAGCGGCTCCATCGGCAGAAATGAATAGGCGCGCGGGCGGAACCGTAATCGTCGCAATTTCATGCTGTTTCGCAACGGCACAGGCGAGTCCGCCATTGCGTGCGACGCGCTTGATCTGCTCGAGCCGTAGCCCAAGACGATTGAGTTCATGGGAGATTTGTGCGGCCGATCACTGCCAACAACGAGCCCGATCTTGGCGTCGCGCCTCGATCTTATGGAGGCGCAATCTGGAATTAAATGGGCCGCGGGTCGCGCATCCATCTCGCTCTTTAAGCGTTTCGGCATTCACTCAGAGGAAGGTAGGCCATGTCGGACTTAAGTCCGTGTTGGCCAGCGCGCAAAAAAGCTAGAACGCGATTGTGTTGCTTTTTATCGAGGACATTGAGGTGCACCGAAGGCGGACATCGGTATCCTTTCTCTAAAACGGTGCATGGATGGACATCATTCTTGGCGCATCGATTTTCTATAGAGGCGTTGCAAAAATCCAAAGTAACCGCCACTCGCCGAACTGAACAATCAAAGTTCTGAACTTTAAATTCCAGAAAAACGAAATATGTCATCTGCTGGAGAAGTCATGAAGAAAGCGCTTATAGCAGGCGGAGCTGGTTTTCTCGGATCACATTTGTGCGATAGGCTTTTAAATCGCACCGACATCGAAAAGCTGGTTGTTGTTGACAATCTTTGGACTGGCCGTGAGGCGAATATTTCCCACATCCAGGATCCCCGCTTCCATTTCGTGCAGTCCGACGTGGAAGAGCTTCAGACTTCGGACAAGTTTGACGAAGTATACCACCTTGCCTCCCCGGCCTCGCCGCCGTGGTACATGAAAGAACCCAAGAGAACTATCTCGGCAAATCTCATTGGAGCCTTTCGTCTTCTGGACCTTCTGAAAAAAGGAGGCCGCTTCTGTTTCACCTCTTCCTCAGAAGTCTACGGCGATCCGCTGGTCTCGCCGCAGCCTGAGTCTTATAAGGGCCAGGTCGATTGCACCGGGCCACGCTCGTCCTATGACGAAAGCAAACGCTGCACAGAGTCCTTGCTGTTCGAAATGCAGCGCACGCAGGGTCTGGACCTTAAAATCGTTCGACCCTTCAACGTATATGGACCAAGGACACGGCCGGACGACGGCCGAGCCGTCTCTAACTTCGTCGCCCAGGCCCTGACCGGCCGCCCCATTACTGTGTTCGGGGATGGCCTGCAGTCCCGAAGCTGGGGTTACGTCGATGACATCATTGATGGCTTTGCACGCTACTTCTGGATGAACGAAACGGATTACAGGGGTCCGCTTAACGTCGGGAACGATCGGGAGATCTCAGTCCTGGAAGTGGCTCAGTATGTCTCGCGCCTGATGGGCGGGATTCCGATCGTCTTCGAGCCTTCGCCGCCGCACGATCCGACAAACAGACGGCCAGATCTGAGGAATGCGAACTACGTGATGCCCGAATGGTCGTGCGCGATCAGCTATGAGGAAGGCGTTGCAAAGACTCTGGAATGGTTCAGGCAGGAGATGAAAATAAATGCGACAGAGGCTGCCCAGGCGGGCTCCCGCCGGCTGGCCTAGGCAGGACGCTGAACAGTTCCCCGGCATCTGGCGCAGAGTGTAATAATGAGTGACGCCATACCGCGTGACATGAAAGACAACGTCTTTCCCGTGCCCATCCGATACCTCGATCTTTCGTCGGATGACGTCAGTGCGAATGCCCCGGCGATCGGCGCCGGGCTCGTCGTCTTCGTCTCCGCAGGCCTTCCCGTCGGTCAGGCCTATATCGAGGGGTCAGAAAACCCTGGCGCCCTGGCTGCGCGCGCAGTGTCGCCGGAGAGCATCGAACACGCTCGGAATGTGATGCACGCGCCGATCAGGAACCGCGACGTCAGCCTCCTGATCTGCACCAAGGATCGGCCGGACGAACTGGCCAGATGTCTCGCGTCAATCCCCAGGCAGTCCCTGCCTCCAGTTGAGGTAATCGTCGTCGACAACGCCTCAGCCGGTGATGGAACGCGCCGCGTGGTGGAGGCGGCCGGCGCGACCTATGTGCGCGAGAATAGGGTCGGGCTGGACTTCGCTCGCAATGCCGCCGTGCGCGCGGCAAGTACCGAGTTCGTGGCCTTCACGGATGACGACGTGGTCCTGCATGAACATTGGCTGGAAAACCTGATGAAGGCCTTTGACCGGCCCGAGATTGGATGCGTTACCGGCCTTGTCCTTCCCGGAGAGCTCTCCACGCCCGCGCAACTGATATTCGAAACCCATTGGGGATTTGGCAGAGGCTATAAACGTCAGGACTTCGGTCAAGACTTCTATCGTCAGAGCGCACCATACGGGGCGCCTGCCTGGCTGATCGGCGCTGGTGCAAGCCAAGTATTCCGCCGCCAGGTATTCGACGATATCGGATTGTTCGACGTGCGGCTGGATATGGGTGCGGCAGGGTGTTCGGGCGATTCCGAATTCTGGAATCGACTTCTCCATCACGGCGGCACCTGTCGCTACGAGCCGACCGCGGTTTCCTGGCATTTCCATCGCAAGGAGATGAAGGGGCTCGCCAAGCAGATTCGCCAATATATGAGCGGCCATGTGGCGGCCCTGCTGATCCAGTACCAGAATACCGGAAACCGAGGCAATCTGCGGCGCATCCTCTTAGCCATGCCCCGGTATTATCTTCGAAAGTTGAGGAAACGGCTGCCGAGGGGAGCAACCTCGGACAACTTCTTTCTGAAGGAGGAAATACTGGGATGCCTGAACGGTGCCTGGTATGTCCTTCGCCGCTGGAAGATGCCGGCATGGTAACCGCATCAAAGCCGGACATATCGTTCCTTATCCCCGCCTACAACGCGGCAGAAACTCTGGCCGACTGCTTGGGCAGCTTGCAAAAACAGTCGGTGTCGAACTGGCAGGCGGTGGTCGTCGATGACGGTTCGAAAGACGATACCTGGGAAGTGCTCGAGGGCTTTGCGCAAGCGGATAGCAGGATCCTGATCCACCGTCAGCCGAATGCCGGCGCATCCGCGGCGCGTAACGCGGCCGCCGGATTTGCAACCGCTCCCCTGCTTTGCATGCTTGATGCGGATGACTGGCTGGACCCTGTTTTCATCCAAAGCATGCTGCCAGTTGCCGCCGATGGCCAGCAACCGATCATTGCCTATTGCAGCCATCGCCGTGTCACGCCTGATGGCCGGATGCTGGGTGTCGAAATACCCCCTGACCTCGCAGGCGACAGGGCAAAGCGGGAATTCTCGTCCTTCTGTGCCCTGGCCATTCATACGGTGGTCTTTCCCAGAGACCTTTTCATCCGGCTGGGCGGCTTGGATGTCGAACTGCAGACTTGCGAGGAATGGGATCTCTGGCTCCGTATGGCTTTTGCGGGAGTTTCGTTCCAGCAGGTCGAAAGGTGCCTTGCCTTTTATCGCATGAAGACCGGCTCTCTCTCTGGTGATCCGCTGAAAATGCTGAGGGATGCAATCCGTGTCACCCGCAGGGCGCAAGCGC
The DNA here is from genome assembly GCF_052113285.1 of Rhizobium sp. YAF28. NCBI lineage: Bacteria > Pseudomonadati > Pseudomonadota > Alphaproteobacteria > Hyphomicrobiales > Rhizobiaceae > Rhizobium > Rhizobium sp. YAF28. The sequence goes on from NZ_JBFRCX010000009.1 coordinate 36,405, forward strand.
TGCGCCTGAAAGAGGGGCTGTCGCCGGATGATGAGGACGCCCGATGGACGGCGCCTGCGCTCGGTCAATTGCGAATGCTCGCCTGGGCCACCTCAGTCAACCTCTGTGCGGGAGACGAACTTGCCGCGCTTGCAGAGCTTCTGCCCGAATTTCCCAACGCTTCCGGCTATGAGAATTTCCTGACTGAAGTGATATTGCACGGATTGCAGATCGGCCTGAAAGCAGCGCGCCCGGCCGATCTCGTCGATTTGCTGGAGCGTTGGAAGCCGGCATTCCTCGATCTCGTACAATTGCTAGAGCGGCACTCCCTGCCCGGAACCGGGCGCCGGGTGGAAGAGCTCGTTGTCTGGTCAATCTCGGCACCCGACATGTCTCGCTCCTTCGCGCTCGGCCATCTGCAGGTGGCTGCCATCGACATCGACAAGCTGGCCTGGATCACCAAGATTGATGGGGCCGATACGCTGCTGCTGCACGTCTTTGCTAGAGGGCTATATATCGGATCGCATGTCGGCCCCTTGTGGGGAGATCTCTCGGTTCGCACTCAAGTTCGCCTCATTATCGATGAATTGCAGGCCGAAGATCGGTTACCCACACCTTTAACGTTCTCCTATGCCCGCTCCTGGACGGCCGGAGCCGTTCGCAATATGAGGGCTTTCGGCAAAATTGTGCGACAGCGCAGCGGGCGACGGCGGCAGATCAAACATCTCTTCAAAAAGGTACATCTGACCGCGCTCGTCGAAACTGCAGCTAGAAGACGAGGGAATAATGACGCATGCTTGCTGGAGACGGAATCCGACTATCAGCAACGGCTTGCCACCCCTGTCGTCGCGAGGACCGACGAGTCCTCTGAAGCGAGAGGCGAACAAACGGCCCTGCCTGAGGCAACGACGAAAAAGGAATATTGGGAACGTTTTTTCGAGCGCCCGGATCCCTGGAACTATGTCTCGGTATACGAACAGGTCAAATACGAGCAGACGCTGAGCCTCATTCCGGATGGGGTCGAAAAAGCCCTGGAGCTTGCCTGCGCGGAAGGGCTGTTCACGGTAAAGCTTGCGCAAAAGGTCGGCTTCGTGATGGCTGCGGACATTTCCAACCGCGCTGTGGAAAGGGCAGCCGAGAGATGCCGCGATCTTCCAAACGTGGAGCTTCGCGTCCTGGATTTCGTAGAAAACGAACTTCCGCCCGAACAGGATCTGATCATCTGTTCTGAGGTCCTCTACTTCATAGACGACGAGGCAAGCCTGGAGCAGGTATGCCGGAAAATCGCGGCCTCCTTGAAACCGGGCGGCTATCTTGTCACGGCCCACGCCCATCTCCGGCGCGACGAGCCCGGCAGAACCGGTTTCGATTGGAACAATCCCTTTGGCATGGGCACGATCAGGAAGGTCCTGTCAACCTTGCCTGATCTCGTTCTGGAAGAAACGATCGAGACGGAGCTTTATGCCATCCATCGGTTCGCAAAGCGCAATGCGGCAATACCGGTCGTGCATATCGAGCCCCATGGTGTACCGCTCGATGCGAACGTCGCCAAATACATTATCTGGGGGCCCGCCGGCGTCGACAGCGAGACCGCAAGGACGAATGAGGTCGTCACCTCGGTTCCGGTGCTCATGTATCACAGAATCGCACTCGACGGACCGGACTCGCTCCATCGCTTTCGGGTCGCACCGGAAGCCTTCCGTAAACAGATGCAGTTCCTCCGGCGGCAGGGCTATTATGCGCTGACGGCCGAGAGCCTGACCAACCTGTTGCGTGAGGGCAAGCCCATCCAGGGGCGACCCGTCGTTCTGACCTTTGACGATGCCTATCTCGATTTTCTCACCGATGCCTTCCCGATCCTGGCTGAAAGCGGGTTCAGCGCAGACGTCTTCGTGGTAACGGATAAGGTGGGCGGCAGGTCGGATTGGGATGCCGGTTACGGGGATACGGCACCGCTGATGTCCTGGGCCGATATCCAGAGCTTGCACCGACAAGGAATCCGTTTCGGGTCCCATCTTGCGTCTCACAGGCCGGCAAGTTCGCTGGACAATGCTACATTGATGGGCGAAGCGGTCCTTTCGCGCGATGCGCTGGAAAGCCGGCTGGGCGAGGCCGTGATGTCCATCGCCCTTCCCTTCGGTTCCACCGATTTCCGCGTTCCTGGCATTCTTGCTCAAGCCGGTTACGAGATCGGCTTTTCAACAAAACCCGCGAGGACGAGCTTCTCGGACCACCCCTTATCCCTGCCACGCCTTGAAGTTCGCGGGGACCGTCCTCTCCAGGCCTTCGCCGAGCTGATGAGCCAACCCGACGCCTTCATTGGATAGCAAACCATGAACGTCGATTCGCTCCCCTTGGTCACGGTCGTTATTCCTGCCTATAACGCTGCGAAAACACTCGCGAATACACTTCGCAGCGTATCGAACCAGACCCATGAATGCCTCGAAATTCTCGTGGTCGACGATGGTTCTGAGGACGGAACCTACGAACTGGCCAGCGAATATCGCCTCCAAGATTCGCGCATCAGGGTCCTGAGACAAGAAAACGGCGGCGTGGCACGCGCCCGCAACCTGGCAATCCGCGAAGCGGCCGGCAGCTATATTGCCCCGATCGATGCCGACGATCTCTGGCATCCCTGCAAAATCGAATTGCAGCTCCGAGCGCTTGCGGGCCTCCCCGACGGGCATGGGGTCGCCTACAACTGGTACGCGGCCATCGATGTGAATGACGTGATTTTCGCCCATTCAAAACCTGTGCTTTACCAGGGCTACGTCTTCGAAACCATGGTTCGGGAGAATTTTATCGGTAACGGCAGCACGCCGCTCATGCCGCGTGCGGATGTCCTGGCATGTGGTGGCTACGATCCGTCACTGCGCGATCAGAAGGCGGAGGGATGCGAAGATCAGAAGCTTTATCTGGCGCTGGCCGAAAGGCTGCCTTTCGCCCCGGTCCCTGATTTTCTGACGGGATATCGTTTTACTCAGGGAAACATGTCGAGCAATGCCTGTCGCATGCTGAGATCTCACGCCCTGGTGATGGCAGAGGTCAAAAAACGCCACCCGCATCTTGCCGCCGCCGCCACTACCGCCGAATTCGATACGGCACGGTGGTATTTCCACAAGGCGCTTTCCAGCAAAGACCATGATCAGGTCAGAAAACTGGCGCCGATGATGGCTGGGCGCTTCCCTCTGAGGCTCGCCATTCATGGTGCAGGTCTTGTCTGGCGCTCAGTCGAAGGCCGCGGACGACGATTGGCAAATCGATTGTCAGGACGCGTGACCGGAAAGCGGCCTGCCGCGCCGATGCGGGAAGCAATGACAGTCATCGCTTTCCCCGAGAATGGCTCGTCATTCCGTGACCGTTTTGAAGCGGCGGCTGTTGGACAGACTGGCGTGTTCATGGAACCGCGCGGAGGTGGTGCATGATGACACTGCAAAAATCCGTTTCCGCCAAGCCGACAGGCGCCTTCAATCTGATCGTCGCAGCCCGCTTCCGCGAGCTTCTGAAACTCGTGCCGTCGCTTCGGCTCAAGACGTCGGGGATGGTCGTGGTCGGGATCCTGAGCGGTCTGATGGAAATGGTCGGGATCACCTTCCTGGTGAGCCTCGTTTTTGTTCTCGGCCAGCAGGGCTCCTCTTCCAGTACTGCAATCGCCGGACTTCCTGCATTTTTCGGTGGGTTTGAAACCGCGATATCGAAATCGATGCTGGTCACCATCCTGATCTGCGCGATCATCCTCAGGATCGTTCTGGGTTTCGCCAATTCGATCATCGCGAGCACCGTCAGCCATCAAATCAGTGGCAGCATTCGGCATCGTCTTTATTCAAAAATCCTGACGATCCCATTTCAGCGCTTTCAGCATTACGAACGCAGCGACCTCATGAATGTCATCGCGACGGAATCCTATGCGGTCGCTTCGGCTCACGCGAGCCTGGTTCGCCTTGGTATCAATCTCGGGACCATCGTCATCTTCGGTGCCGGAATGCTCGTGATGGCATGGCCGATCGCCGTGCTCGGGCTTATTTTCGGCGTTGTCCATAATCTGACCCTCGGCCTGTTTGCCGAAGCATATCGGCGTACAGGCGCGGCCGCCATTTCGGCAGTGGAGGACCTGACACAACTAACCTGGACCACGCTGCAGACCTTAAAGGCTGTGAAAAGCTTCGGCCTGGAAAAGCGCCACGAAAGCATTTTCGATGCGCTTTCCACGGATGTCGGGAAAACCTGGTCCCATTCCGACCGGATGAGTGCGGCAACCTCGCTTTTGAGCGAGGTGCTGACATTCGGGGTTATCCTGACGATTATCCTGTCTTCGCAATTTCTGCCGGTAGACTTCCGAGCAGCATTGTCGGCGACCATCCTTCTTTACAGGCTTCAACCGTATATCAAGGAGTTTGATTCCCAGATCCTTGGCCTGCATGCCCTGGAGGCACCTCTACAGAACGTGCTGGCGATAATTTCCGAGGCGGACGATGCCAGACAGGTCGCCTGCGGAGAAAAACTCCAACATCTGCAGAAGGAAATCGCTTTCCATGATGTCTCCTTCTCATATGAAGGCAGCAGCGTTTCTGCCGTCAGCCGAGCCAGCTTCTCCATCAGGACAGGAGAGACGACCGCGCTGACCGGGCCAAGCGGCTCCGGCAAGACAACCATCCTCAACATGCTGCTCGATCTCATCCAGCCGAGTGAGGGGCGCATAACCTTCGACGGCAGGGATCTTTCGACCATCGAACGATCGAGCTGGCTGCGGCTATTCTCGATTTCGGGCCAGGACGTCGAATTGATGGAAGGTACGGTCCTCGACAACATCCGGTTCCGCCGCGAAATTTCCGAGGAAGATGTCCGCTGGGCGGCAGATGTGGCTTGCGCGACTGAGTTCATCGAGAAACTGCCTTCCGGCTTCGATGAATGGCTGGGCGATGAGGCGATAAGGCTTTCGGGCGGCCAGCGGCAGCGCATTGGCCTGGCGCGTGCACTCGCCGGCCGGCCTGAGATACTGCTCCTCGACGAAGCCACCAACGCGCTTGACGAGGCGACCGAGGCACGGGTGCTTTCCCTTCTGCTCAGGGAATATCAGAGCCGAACACTGATCATCGTCAGCCATAGATCGTCCGTCGCCAGCCTGATGAAGCATCAGATCTGTCTCGTCTCGCCAGCGGTATAAGGAATAATCAATGGATAGAGGAGACGCTTTTTACTCCACCCAGCCCTTGGTTTCGGTGGTCATTCCGGCCTTCAACGCTTCCGCGTATATTGAGCGCACGCTTCGATCCGCTGCGCGCCAGACCTATGCCGCCCTGGAGATCATTGTTGTCAATGACGGCTCCACGGATGACACGGCACAACTGGTCGAGCAGATAGCGATGATGGATTCACGCATCCGCCTCCTGTCCACACCAAACCGCGGTGTCGCTGCCGCAAGGAATACTGGAATCAGCGCATCATCAGGTCGATTTGTAGCATTCCTCGACGCCGACGATCTCTGGCATCCGACGAAAATCGAGAAGCAGGTCAACGCTCTCAATCGCTTATCGCCGCGATGGGCTGCGGTCTATGTGCTGCATTATATCGTCGATCAGGACGACGAGATCATTGGGCTCGGCGGATCCAAAATCGCAAGGGGCTATATCTATGCCCGGCATCTGAATTTCAAATATATAGGTAACGGAAGCGCGCTTCTCGTGCGACGGGACGTTGCGCTTGAGATCGGTGGGTTTGATAGCTCATACGCAGCTGCAGGTATTGGAGGCTGCGAAGACGTCGATTTCGAACTCAGGCTTGCCGCACGTTATTGCATGGAAGTCGTTCCCGAACGCCTGGTGGGATACAGAAAATATCCCGGCAACATGTCGTCCAATTACACGCGAATGGCTCAAGGTCTTCTGGAAGTAATCAAGCGCTCGATCGCCGCAAATCCGCAGCTTCCGAGATACGCAGCCAGAAGCGCTATCGCGCTTACTCAAAAATATGCATTCCGGCAGTACAGAAAGGCGGGGAATCTGCATCTGTCAATGGTGACCGCTTGGCGGATTTTTCAAAACCCGCGTTTTATGCTCAGTCTCGTAAGGCAAGCCATCCTGCTTGTCATGAAGCAGCGCCATGCTCCCAAGCCAGGAATGGTGCATGACATGTTGAGCAAATCGAAATTCGACGAACAGATCATCCCTTCGCCTGTAGAAGGCCCGGAAGAGACCCTGTCGTCACGACGTCATCTGATGCGACTGACTGTTGTGGATGCCAGGCTGAGTTCAATCCGTGAGAGCGATGAGCGGGTAGACTTCCCCAGCGGTGAAATCGCCACAAGACCGCCTGACCCCTAATGACCATCGGGCGGAACGTCGGCTTTGGGCGTGACGTCCACGATGTTCTTGCGATGGAAGATGAAGAGGCCCGCGAGAACGATGATGACGGAACCGATCAAAATCTGACTGTCCGGCAATTCGCCGAAGAAAACATAGCCAAGCACGATTGCCCAGAGCAGCAGGCTGTATTGCAGCGGCGCAAGCAGGGAGGCCGGGGCAAGCTTCAGCGCGCGCGTGATCATCATATGGGCGCTCCCCGCGACGATGCCTAGCGCCAGCATCGCGACGAAGTCGAGGGCGGACATGGCCCGCCAGTCGCCCACGCTTAGGATTAGACCGGTGACGAGGGCACCGACCGTCTGCCATGTCACAAGCGTGGCGTCACCTGTTTGTCGCAGCCGACGGCCGAGGATCAGCGTCAGCGCGAAGGAAAGGCTGCCGATCAGGCCGAAGATCGACGGCCAGGATAACATCTCCGTCGAGGGTCTCAGCGCTATCACGACGCCGATAAAGCCTATGATGACGGCGAGCCAGCGGCGCCAGCCGATCGTTTCGCCGAGGAAGAAGTGCGAAAGGGCGGCTACATAGATGGGGCCGGCCATGTAGAAGGTCATGACGTCGGCGAGCGGAAGGTAGGCGACCGCGGCATAGAAAAACGCGACATCCCCTGTCGTCAGGATCACCCGCAGGATCTGCAGGGGCACACGCTCGACCTGAAATAGCGAGCGAGGTCCTTGCCTGGCAATCATCGGCGCAAGGATCAGAAAGGAGCCGAGCGAACGGATCACCAGGACCTGACCGACCGCGAAGCTCGCCACCAGCCATTTGCCCATGGCGTCGTTGAGCGAAAACAGGAAATCGCCGAAAAGCATCAGCAGCACGCCGAAGAGTACCGTGTTTTCCGCGGTGCGGCTGATGCGCAAATTCATGATTCGTCCCAATTGGTTAGGCTTTCCTTCTGCCATAGAACTTCATCCTGGCGCCGTCGATTGCTGGCAGGCGATTTTCATCACCGATCTCCTATCACGCCGGGGAATTCGACACCTGTCCGACGCCGTCAACAGCATCGATCTCCGCGACACAGCCGTTAAAGTGATACTTTAAGAACCGGCGAAACAATCGGTATCAATTGTCGGCGCGATCACATTGAAAAGACTGCACACTTCTCCCCTTCCTCACATGGTCGTCTTGTGGCAATGGTGATACTCAACCTACATAAAGACATCATGAAAGCGATTTCAGGCACCAATCTCGAGCAGGCCAAGTCACACAACAGGCGTGTCGTGATTGAGGCTATCCGTACCAACGGTCCGCTGTCGCGCGCCGCGATCGCCCGTATGACCGCGCTGACGGCGCAGACGGTCTCGAACATCGTCGAGGAATTGCAGCGTTCTCACCTGCTCGTGCCAGCGAAAGCGCAGAAGCTTGCGCGTGGCCAGCCGATCATTCCCTACTCGATCAACCCGCACGGTGCCTATTCGATCGGCCTCGAACTTGGCCGCCAGCGTGCCAGCGGTGTGCTGACCGATCTCTCGGGCGCCGTCTGTGCGCGCATCGAGCGTCATGTAGAACATCCCGATCCCGAACAGGCGATGCCTGTCCTCGGTTCTATTGTCGAGGATCTGCAGCAAGCTTTCTCCTTCGATCGCAACAGGCTGCTCGGTGTCGGCATGGCCCTACCCGGCCGCTATGCGGAGGGAGGTGTCACGTCGCTCAGCCCGCAGAACCTGCCCGGTTGGCAGGACTTCCCTGTCGGCTATGAGCTGGAACGGCGCGTCAAGGTGCCGGTGCTTGTCGAGAATGACGCAACGGCGGCTGCCATCGGCGAGCGCCTGCATGGTGTTGCCCGCGGCTTCAGTAGCTTCGTCTATCTTTTTCTTGCAGGCGGCGGCGGCATCGGCGCCGGCATGTTTCTCGATGGGCACCTCTACAAGGGCAGCCGGCAGAATGCCGGCGAGATCGGCCACATCATCGTCGAGCCGCATGGCCGGCTCTGCAGCTGCGGCAAGCGCGGGTGCCTCGATCGTTACGTGTCGCCGACTGTCGCATATGAATTCATGGGCATTGCGAATGCTGAAGAGCTTTTGCCAGATGAACTCGATGCGCTGATCGCCAAAGGCGGCGAAGGTCTGGATGCCTGGCTGGACCAGGCCGTCCAGCCGCTGCGGCAGACCGTCGATTTTCTGGAACTGGCCTTTGATCCGCAGACCATCGTGCTTGGGGGCAGCATATCGACATCGCTGATGCAGCGGCTCGCCGAGCGGCTGGAGCCGCTGCACATTCCGATCGACCCCAACCAGAAGCGGACCATTCCTCGCGTCATGATCGGCATGACCGGCAAGGATACGGCAATTCTCGGCGCCGCCGCCCTGCCGATATTTTCCGAAACCAATCCGCGCTTCGACGTTCTGCAAAAGCCGCTCGGCTGAGCCGAGGCTCATTGGTCAGGTCGCCGCCACAGCTCCGATCGAAAAGAAGATGTTTACGCAGCGGTCATCGAAAGTATCGATGACCGCCCTATCGGCGCCCTCAGGAGGCAGACGGCCTCGCATCGGCTTGGTGCGGACGACGGGCCAGAGGTCGCGCAAAGATGACCACGTTCCCGAGAAGTGTCAGCGCCAGGCCGATGAGGCCTAGACCGCTCCAGTGGTAACCCTCGAAAACAGTCGATAGCGACAGGGCGACGATTGGGAACAGGACGGTGGCATAGGCAGCGCGTGAGGAGCCGATGCGCGACACCAGCATGAGATAGGTGGTGAAGCCGATCACCGATCCGATCGCCGCGAGATAGAGCAGTGCGGCAAGATAAGTGATGTTGGGCGGCGCCACGATCGGCGTTTTCGTCACGGCAATGAGGAAGAGGAGAATGATCGCGCCATAGGTCATGCCCCAGGCATTGGCGGCAAGCGGTGAGATTCCGGCCGCGCTGTTTCGACGCGATGCCATGTTGCCCAGCGAGAAGAACAGCGTGCCAAGCGCCGCGAGCCCGATCCCTTTCAACGTGCCCATATCGAAATCGACGACAACGTCCTGCCCGAAAAGGAGGAGAAGGCCGGTTGCTCCGAGCGCGGCTGCGAGAAGCGTGCGGCCTGTAATGCGGTCGCCGAAGAAGAGGCGTGCATTGACGGCATTGTAGATCGTTGCGAGCGAGAAGATCACGGAGATCAGTCCGGACGGGATAGAGGCGGCTGCGTTGTAGAAGCAGATGAAATTGAGGCTGAACAGGCAGAGCGCTTGCGCAAGAATGAAAGGCTGATCGCGCAAGGCGGGGAGCTTGAGCCGCCGCATGACGGCCAGGATGGTGACGAGGATCATCGCTGCGACCGCAAATCTGTAAAAGACCGAGACCAAGACCGACACGGGGCCGACCTGCATCGCAATGGCGATCCATGTCGTCCCCCATATAAGGACGGTCGCGATGAAGAGAGCGGCATTTGCCATGGAGTGATCCTCGTTTTCCCGACCGATAGGCGAACCGTGAGCAGGCCTCTTGCAGATTCTTGCTATGAAATCGATCTGCCCGGACTTCCGGCTCGCCATGCGGGTCGTCCGCCGGTACTATGCACACGGCATGGTCAGGTGTGGGGAAGAATTGGTGAAATATAATCACCTGTCGGTTTTCAGGTTTTTGTCCGCATCTCCCACTGCGCGGATGTCACAGTCTATGGATTTGGGGTTCGGGCGATCAGCTGCCATCTGGAGCAATGCACACGACAGGATGAGCTATCAGCGGCCGAACGGTCATACGTTCAGTCTCTATCTCAGGGGCGGCGCCGGAACGCGTCGTCTGGATGGCAGCCCTGCAGCGCGTGGCCGTCCGGGAGTCCTGTGCATCATGCCACAGGAGCACTCCTCCGAATGGGAAATCACCGACTTCTCCCAATTCGTCCATCTGTATGTTCCCGACGATCAGATGCGCCGGATGTTTGCGGAGATGTTTGACCGCGATGCTCGGCTTATGGCCCTTCCCGAAGTGACCTTCGCAGATGCACCCGCCTTGGCGCGTACGCTTCTTCAGATGACGAAAGCGATGGTGGCGGGCAGTCATCTGCAGGCTGAAGAAGCGATGACACAGACGATCAACGATTTCTTCGTTGATCCGCGTTATGGAGGGATGCGTCCCTGCACGATCAGCGGCGGGCTCGCTCCTCATGTGCGGCGCCGGAGTCTGGAGTATATCGAGGCCCATCTCGATGAGGCAATCCGCTTGCAGGATCTGGCGGCGATCGGGCAGCTCAGCGCCTTTCATTTTCAGCGGATGTTCCGAGCAAGTTATGGTGTGTCCCCGCATGGCTGGGTGGCCCACCGGCGTGTCGAGCGCGCCAAATCGTTGCTATGCGGCACGGACCCAATCGTGCAGATCGCTTCGGCCTGCGGTTTCAGCAGCCAGAGCCACATGACACGGGCATTTAAGCTGGGCACAGGCGTCACACCCTCTGCCTACCGGCAACGACAGTGAAGTCCCTTCGCTTGACAAGTGTTCGTTGTGGCGAGACGGCAGCCTTGATCTCTGACGGATAACGCCGGCGCTGGTACTTCCGCTGTTTTCGGCCGGGTACCCATAGCTATCGACGCGGATGCCTGCGCACTTCTCTTTTCCGAAACCAATCCGCGCCTCGACGCCTGCAAAAGCCGCTCGGCTAAACCGAGCGCTCTTCGGCCTTCCAGACCTCACTTCACCGCGATGACGACCTTGCCTTTCGCGCGGCCCGTTTCCACATAGTCCAGCGCCTCGTTGGTTTTCTCGAACGGGAAGACCCGATCGATGACGGGGCGAATAGCGCCTGTCTCTATCAGCGAGGTGATCTTGCCGAGCTGAGCGCCGTTTGCGGTCATGAAGAGGAAAGAATAGCCGATCCCCCGGCGTTTTGCTTTCCGCCTAATGCCGAAGCTCAAAAGGCGCATGACTTGCTGCAGCAGCCAGCCCGAGCCGTTCTCCTTGGCGAAATCGGGATCGGGCGGACCTGATATCGAGATCAGCCTGCCGCCCGGCTTCAGGACGGCGAGCGACTTTTCCAGCGTATCCTTGCCGAGGCTGTTCAGCACGACGTCATAGCCCTTCAGCACCTTTTCGAAGTCGTCCTTCTTGTAATCGACCACCACGTCGGCGCCGAGGCTTTTCACCAGATCGATGTTTGCCGTGCTCGTGGTCGTCGCAACATGGGCGCCGAGATGTTTGGCAAGCTGGATGGCAACCGTGCCGACGCCGCCGGAGCCCGCATGGATCAGTATCCTCTGTCCCTTCTGCAGTTTGGCACGCTCGACCAGAACCTGCCATGCGGTCAGCGCCACCAGCGGAATCGACGCGGCCTCTTCCATGTTGAGATTGGCGGGCTTCAGTGCGACATCGGCCGCATCGATGGCGATATACTCGGCGAACGTCCCGATGCGATCCCGGCCAGGCCGCGCGTAAACCTCGTCGCCCGGCTTGAACTGCCGGACATTCGCCCCGACCCGGACCACGACGCCCGCGACATCATTGCCGAGCACCAGCGGAAGCCGATAGGGCAGAATGAGCTTGAATTCCCCGTCCCGGATCTTGGCATCCAGCAGGTTCACGCTGACGGCATGGATCTCGACCATCACGTCGTTTTCATGCAGTTGCGGTTCGGGGCTGTCGCCGAGCCTGAGGGCGCCGCCTTTCTTGTAGCGATCGATCAGGAATGCTTTCATTGGACGAACTTTCGTTTCTGTGGTGAGCCGACACAGCGACAAGGAAGGCTCAGTCGGGAAGCTTGTTGAATTTCCTGAGGTTCCTGTCGACGAAGGACTCGGGCAGAAAGCGGCGGATAAAGCGCACCTGTCCGGCGGCTTTTCCGGCCGTGTAGCGTCTCTTTGGCGATGGCGCGTTAGCGGCTCGGACGACAATTGCGGCCACCACTTCTGGTGCATCGCCCTTCGAGACGATTTCGCGCATCAGTTTTTCGGCGTCGGCGCGTACCTCATCATAGATGGCAAGCGGCCGGTCCGGCCGCGTGATGTTCTCCTCGAAGGAGGTGCGGGTGACGCCCGGTTCGACGAGCACCACGCGGACGCCTTGCGTGCGCACTTCGTGATCAAGGGATTCCGAATAGCCTTCGATCGCGTGCTTGGTTGCTGCGTAGAGCGCGTTGAAGGGTGCCGGGATCAGCCCGAGGATCGAGCTCAGGTTGACGATCCGGCCGCTACGTTGCCGCCGCATCACCGGCAGCACCGCATTCGTCATCCGTATGGTGCCGAAGACGTTGACGTCGAATACGGATTTCGCCTGCGCCGTCGTCGATTCCTCGGCGCCACCAAGCAGGCCGATCCCGGCATTGTTGACGAGAAGATCGATCCGCCCTGCCCGGCTCAGAACCTCGTCAACGACGCCCTGCACGGATTGATCGTCGATGACATCGCAGATCAGCATCGTGATCCCGTCGGCGGTATCGGGCATCGACCTTCGGCTGGTGCCGAACACACGGTAACCGTCGCGCCGCAGCGCTTTCGTCGTCACCAGCCCGATGCCGGAGGACGCCCCGGTGACCAGGGCAATGCCGCGTTCTCTCTTGCTCATCTCTGCCTTCGTTTTGTCATGGAACATCGATGCGCTTTCTGTTACTATTAAATTGATAGCAAGTCACTACTAAAAAGATATCGACATGAAAAAACTTTCGGATCAGCCCTGCCTGATCGCTCGCAGCCTGGCCCTCGTGGGCGATGCGTGGAGCATGCTGATCATGCGCGACGCCCATGCCGGGTTGACCCGTTTTGATGATTTTCGAAAAAGCCTCGGCATTGCCCCGACGATGCTGACGGGGCGGCTGTCATCGCTGACGGAGGAAGGGCTGCTGGAAAAACGTCGCTATTCCGAGCGCCCGCCGCGCGACGAATATGTGCTGACAGAGGCCGGCCGCGACTTTTTACCAGTTCTGTTTGCGATCGGCGCATGGGGCCGCAAGCACCGCGGCGGCGGCGAAGTCACCCGCTTCTTCGATGCTGAAACCGGAACCGAGATCGATCCCGTCACCATCGATCGCGCAACCGGCGCTCCTGTTGGAACCCGCCCCATTCGCATTGCCGAACCCGGATGCGCCGCTCCACCGCAGGATCAACAGGACTGACTGCCGACGCAGGCTTGCTTCGGTGGGTCTGCGACGCTCAAGCTCGCAGCTTGAGAGCAATGTCCGTATCCATTGCCATCACCGTCTCCGGTGATGGCAAAAAATGATCCTCAATCCTAACCCGAGCTTACGACTGCTGCAGCCCGTAGAGCAGCGGCATCAGCCCAGCGAGCGCCCTGAAACGCTCCCACGACTTGGACGACGGTTTCGTCCAGCCCGTTTCGGCAAGCGCGGACAGGCGAGGAAAGACCAGCCGATCGAAGACGGCGCGATCGGTCATCGGTTCGGACCAGATGCAGGCCTGAATGCCGCGAAGTTTCTGCTTCTGGGTTTCCGTCCAGCCGCCGACCGGGTCGAACGTATAGATCTTCTCAGCATCCGACGTGCCGGCCCAACTGGCGCCCGGCTCATCCCAGTCGGGCCGCAGCGCCATGTCGAGATAATAGACCTGCCCCGGGCAGACGACGATCTCATAGCCACGATTGGCAAGTTCGGCCGCGACTTCGACATTACGCCAGCTGCAAAGATAGCTCTTCGATTTGTCGATGACGTCGCCATGCGCCGCTTCTTCCCAGCCGCCGGTAATGCAGCCCTTGGAGGCGAGGAAGTTCTGAATGCGCTTCAGGAACTCTGCCTGCAGGAAGGCCGCACCCGAACCATGGATATCATCAGCGCCATGCGTATTGGTGATGACGTTCAGGCGCTTGGCATGCGCATCGGCAACCTCATCACCGGCGAGGGAACGCAGCTCCAAGAGCGCCTCCGGCGAGCCCGACCATGCGCCGAGCGGCACTTCGTCGGCGCCGATGTGGATGGTCTTGAAGGGGAAAAGCTCGATGAGTTCCGAAAAGATCGTTTCGATGACCTCATAGGTCTTTTCTCGGGCGGGATTGATGCAATTGTCCGGGAAGCCCTGAACCGAATAGTAGCTGCCGGCCTCTTGCGGATCGCGCAGTTCCGGTACGGCCTGCAGCATGGCGTAGCAATGGCCTGGTATGTCGATCTCCGGCACGATTTCGATGCCGAACCCTTGTGCGTAGGCGACAATCTCGCGAATGGCAGCCTTGGTATAGTAGCCGCCGGTGCGGGCCGGGCTGGAGCCGAGCAGCGGCGGCAGGGCAAGACCGTGACCGCGCCACGCACCGATTTCGGTCAGTGCCGGATAGGCATCGATCTCGACGCGCCAGGCTTCGTCATCGGAGAGGTGCCAATGGAAACGGTTGAGCTTGTTCCAAGCTAGCACCGCCATCAGCTTCTTGATTTCTGCCTCGCTATAGAACTGGCGGGCAACATCGAGATGCAGCCCGCGCCAGCCCATCGACGGCTCATCCACAATCTCGCCCGAGGCGGGGAACTGGAAGGTTCTCGGATGCAGGCGCGCACCGCGCCAGATCTGCCCGAGCGTCACAAGGCCGTAGAGAAAACCGGCGCGACTGCTCGCCTCGATGGTGATCGCCTCGCCTTCGAAGCTCAGCCGATAGGCTTCGGGGCCGAAACCGGCAGTCTTCTTCAAGCTGACGCTTGAAGCGCCTTCCGCGGCAGTGCGGATGATGCCCTCGACAGCGAAGAGATGGTCGACCAGCGCCTTGAAGCTGTCGGCAGCCGCTTTTGCGTCCGGATCGTCGGCCTGCAGCGAAAACCCGGCCGGCAAGGGCTGGCGCGAGCCGACGGCGACGTGGTTCGGCCAGGGAATGATTGAAACCTGAACGGGCACAGTGGCAGGTACCGGAAAGATCTCCGCGCCACGCTTCAATGGTGCATTGCTGGCGGAAGACCGCGTCGGCTCGAGCCCAAGCGAAACTGTGCTGCCGTCGGCAAAGGCCAGATAGGCGCTCGTTGCACCATCCGTCCAATGACGGAACTGCCAGCTCAATGCATGGACGGAAATCGTCCAGGTCTCGCCCCTATCGAGAACGAAGCCTTCCGGAGGATGAAATTCGGTGAAATTTGACAGCCTTTTTGAAACCGTCGCACCCTCGACGCGACCGGCGGGATCGACCCGCCCGGGGCCGCTGACACAGAGTGAGAAGCCGGATAGCGGCTCGGCATTGAGGTTCTTGAGCTGCAGGACATAGGAAAAATCCTTGCCCTCGGCCGGCGGATTCCAGACTGTTTCGAGCCGCAGGGCCTGAGGTCGCGGTGTGGACATGATCGTTTCTTTCTATTCGTATTGTCGAAATCAGGACTTCAGCATGCCGGCATAGATGCCGGGAGCGGAATCGGGGATCGCAGTTGCGCCGACGGCTTTTTCGTAGAAGGCGGATGGGCCGACATCCCCGATGATCGCGTAGCCATAGCCCATGGTTTTCAGGTCATTGAGGCTGGCAAAGAGCAGCGCCCTGCCGATGCCAAGCCCGCGCAGGCTCTCGTCGACACCGGTCGGTCCGAAGAAGTCGGGTGCGGTCGCCTCGTGGCAGGAAAAGCCGACAAGCTTGCCTTCGCGCGTGGCGATGAAACAGGTCGGCGGCTGGCGCGTCATCGCAACCGTTGCCTCGCTTGCCCAGGCTTCGCCGAAATGCTCGTCGATCCAGCGGACAATCAGCTTCAGTTCGGGGGGCAGTGCCCGGCGGATGGTGACACCTGCCTTTGCCATGGCGTCGGGTGACTTTGTGTCCTGCGGAAGGGTCGACAGGTTGACGAGATAATCCATGAAAGACGTCCTGTTAGCTCGGCGCGCCGAGCGCGCGCATGAAATGATTGGGACCGATCTGCTCGATCACGGTGGATTCCGGGCGGCTGAGTGACCGGACGCGCTCTGCCTGTTCGAGGAAGCGCGCGCTGCCGCCGGTCACGAAGGGCCGTCCGCCGTCAGGCACTGCGGAGAGCAGCAACTGGGTATAGGGATGACGCGGACTGGAGAGCACCGTTTCGGTGTCGCCCCATTCGACCATCTGACCGGCAAACATCACGACGATCTCCTCGGCCACGTGGGCCGCCGTCGCGATGTCATGGGTGATATAGAGCATCGCCAGTTCGTTCTCCTGCTTCACCCAGGCGAGCAGATCGAGAATATCCTTGCGGATGGAAACATCGAGCATCGAGGTCGGCTCGTCAGCGACAAGCACGCTCGGCGACACCGCAAGCGCCCGGGCAATGTTGACGCGCTGCCGCTGGCCGCCCGACAGCTCATGCGGAAACTTCTGTTTCGACACGGCCGGGTCTAGGCCGACGCTTTCCAGCAATCCCGTAATGCCATTCTCAAGGGCGGTCCGCGACGTGTTCTGGCTGTGAAGCTGCAGCGGCCGGGAAAGATGATGGCTGACGGTGAAGGCGGGGTTGAGCGACGAGAACGGATCCTGAAAGACCATCTGCACGTCCCTGCGATAAAGACGCTCGTCTTTTGCCGTCCCCTGAGCGGTCAGATCCTGCCCGTGAAAGAACAGCTTGCCGCCGGTCGGCCGGTCGAGACGCGCGATGATGCGGGCGCAGGTCGTCTTGCCGCAGCCGGATTCGCCAACAAGTGCCAGCGCACGGCCGGGAAAGAGCGAGAAGGAGACGCCCTTCAGCGCATGTACCGGGCCGAACTGGCGCCTGATCTCCTCAAGCCGTATGACGGCTCCGGCCGGGGACAGGTGTGCCTCGGACTTCATGCCAATGCTCCTGAAAGATGGGGCTTGCTCGGAAGCTGGGGAATGGCGTTCCAGAGCTTGCGCGTGTAGTCGTGCAGCGGCGCCTGGCTGACCTGCCTGACATCGCCGACTTCGACCAGTTCGCCCTTCAGCATGATGCCGATACGCTGGCAAAGCTGCGCCATCAGATGCAGGTCGTGGGTGATGAACAGTACCGAGAAACCGTAAGTCCGCTGCAGATCGACGACCTGTTCGAGGATCTCGCGCTGCACGACGACATCAAGTGCCGTCGTCGGCTCGTCCATGATGATGAGCTCCGGCCTCAGCGCCAGGCAGATGGCGATGACGATGCGCTGGCGCATGCCGCCGGAAAACTGGTGCGGATAATCGCTGATGCGCTGCGGCGGTATGCCGACGAGCCGGAACATCTCCTCGCCGCGCGCCCGTGACTCCTGGCGCGAGCAGCCGGTGTGCCGGTAGAGCACATCGTGGAACTGTGCCTCAACGCGCATCAAAGGATTGAGCGAGTTCATGGCGCTCTGAAAGACCATGCCGATGCGCTTCCAGCGGATCCTCTGCAGCTCCCGCTCCGGCATTTTGAGAAGATCCTGCCCGTCCATCCGGATGCTGCCGCCGCTGATCCAGGCCGGGGCCTTGGAAAGCCGCGTGATGGCATAGGCGATGGTGCTCTTGCCGCAACCGGATTCACCCGCCAGCCCGAAGACCTCGCCTCGAGCGATACTGAACGACACATCCTTGACGGCGCGGAACTCGCCCTTGTCGAGCAGGTAGTCGACGTTGAGCTTTTCGATTTCCAGCAGATTGTCGCTCATCGGCCGACCTCCAGTTGACGGTTGCGGGCTCGGGTCAGGCGGAACCAGCGCGACAGCGCCGGCCCGGAGCGAAGCTGCGGATTGGCGATCTCGTCGAAGGTGAAATTGAGCAGTGCGAGGCCAAGGCCCGTCACGGCAATGCCGACCGCCGGGACACCGACATCCCACCAGGCGCCGACCATGATCGCCGAAGCGTTCTGGGCGTTATAGAGCATGGTGCCCCAGGACACTTTCAGCGGATCGCCGAAACCGAGATATTCGAGCGTCGTCTGCGCGACGATCGCATAGATGATGCTGCCGACAAGGTTGATACCGATTAGCGGTGTGAGGTTCGGCAGGATCTCCACGAAGATGATCCGCCAGGCGGGCTCGCCGATCATTTTCGATGCGGTGACGAAATCGCGATTGCGCAGCGCCATCGTCTGCGACCGTGTCATGCGGGCACCCCATGGCCACGAGGTCAGGGCGATGATCGTCATGATCGTCATCGGCCCGACCGTGCCGGCAAAAGAAGCAAGCAGGATCAAGAGCGGCATGTTCGGAACAACGAGTACCGCGTTCGTTGCGAGATCAAGGGCGGCATCCGTCTTGCCGCCGACATAGCCGGCGACGAGGCCGATGGCGGTGCCGATCACGGTGATCGCGATGCCCGTCGCAAAACCGACGGTGAGCGAACTGCGCGCACCCCAGACGAACTGGCGATAGACGTCGCGCCCCATCTTCGTCGTGCCGAGCACATGCTCGATGGACGGAGGCTGGTGAGAGCGGCCGACACGGGCGCCGGGTTCGCCGGGCGCAATGATCGGTGCAGATAGCGCCATGAGCCAGAGAGCGACTACAATGATGAGGCCGGCGACGGCCTTCTTCTGGCGAAGGATGGATCTCAGCGTGAAGCCCATTACACAGCATCCCGCAGTCGGGGGTCGATAAACCCGTAAATGATGTCGACGAGGAAATTGGCCCCGAGCGTTGCGAGCGTCATCAGAAGCAGCTGACCCTGGATGACCGGATAATCGCGGGCAATGCTCGCCGTATAGAGCGTCAGGCCGAGCCCCGGATAATTGAAGACGATCTCGGTCACGATCGAACCGCCGAAAACAGCGCCAAGCATGAGGGCAAGGTTTGTCAGGACAGGAAGCATGGCGTTGCGCGCGCCATAGCCGAACATCACGTTAAGATGACTGAGACCCTTGGCGCGGGCCATCGTTACATAGTCCTCGCCGAGGATCGAGATCATCGACGAACGCATGGTCGTCTGGAATTCACCGATCAGGAAAGGCGACAGCGTCAGTACCGGCAGGATGGCATGCATGAAGACGCTACCGGCAAAGGTGAAGTTGAACGCAGGATCGAGATTCGGGTCATAGGCGTAACCGACCGGAAACCAGCGCAGCGAGACGCCGAAGACGAAAAGCGTCGTCAGCGCGATGATGACAGGCGGAACCGAAATCATGATGACCGATAGTGGCGAGACGATCGTGTCGAAGCGGCCACCGCGGCGCCATGCCGAGACCGCGCCAAGCACGACGCCGATGCAGAGCGAAAAGATGATGGCGGTCACGACGAGGAAAATGGTCCAGATCGTCGAGCGGGCGAGAACCTGAACGACGGTCTGAGGATAATATTTGACCGAGACGCCGAGATCGAAACTCGCAAGCCCCTTCAGATAATCGACGAATTGCAGAAGCATCGGCTGATCGACGGCACCGAAGCGAACCTTGATCGCCTCAACCGCTGCGGGTGTGGCCCGCGGTCCGAGCTGGGCGACCATCGCATCGACGGGTGTCCCCGGCATGAGCCGGGGAAGAATGAAATTCATCACGATGGCGAACGCCAGGGCGACCGCATAGACGCCGAGGCGCCGTCCGGAAACACGCATATCCCTTCCCTCGCCGGTCTTATTGGACCGGCTTCAGGCGCAGGAGATGCATAAGGCGCATCCGGTTGTTGTCATGATCTTCCGGGTTCATGACCGGATCCTTGTCGGTCACCCAGCCGGTGAAACGCTTGCTCGAAAACTGATACCAGGTCGGTCCGTTGAAGACAGGCACGACCGGGAAGTCATCTGCAACCAGCAGCTGGATATCGTTGAAGATCTTCTTGTGATCCTCATCCGATGTCGCCTTCAGATACTGATCGAAAAGCGCATCGAGTTTCGGGTTCGAGTAGCGCGAGGGAGCACCAGTGATGCGCCCGCCATAGGCGGTCGAGAGGTTCTGGTAATAGCCGCGGAAAGGTGTGGCGCCATCGGCGCGCGAGTTCATGACGACCTCGAAGCTGCCATCGAGAATCTGCTTGCGCCATTGTTCGTATTCGGGAGTGGCAACCGAGGCATTGATGCCGGCCGCACGCAGGCCTTCAACGGCGATCTGCACGGCGTCGATCCAGTCCGTCCAGCCGTTTGGGACGATGATCGGAAAAGTGATCGGCTTGCCGCTGGGGCTCGTGCGGAAACCGTCCGCACCCTTCTTGTAACCGGCATCGTCGAGGATCTTGTTGGCCTTGTCGGTATCCAGGCCCATGAAGGCATCCTTGTCGCCTTCAGCCGCCTTGTTGCTCCAGCCTTCAAAACGCGGCGGCAGACCGGAGGCGTGCTCGTTGACAACCGGATAACCGAAGCCCGCAATATCGACCATCGACTTGCGGTCCATGGCAAGGCTGAAGGCGTGGCGGAAGTTGAGGTCCTTATAGGCTTCCAGATTGCCCTCATCCTTGGTCTTGAAGTTCATCTGGAAGGCAACGGTCTCGGCCGGCGGCTGCCAATAGCCGTTATGTTCGGCGTCGAGCGCCACGAATGTCTTGTCGATCTCGGGAATGAAGGAGCCGATCCAGTCCATATTGCCCTCGGGCAGGATCGCGAGCATCTGGTCGTTGCCGGAAATCTGCGGCAGGCGCAGGCAATCGACATGCAAAGAGGCTGCATCCCAATAGTTCGGGTTGCGGCACTGCTCATAAACCTGCGGTGTGAAGCGGCGCACTTCCGTCATCGGACCGGAGCCAACCGGCTTCTCGTTTCTGAATGCCACGGGATCGGAAACATCCTTCCAGACATGCTCGGGAACGACGGCGAGGTCGGCCAGCGATTCCGGGAAGTCGGAATTGACGGCCTTGAGCTTGATCGTCACCTCAGTCGGCGAAGGCGCCTCGACGGATGCCACGGTTTCGCCGACACCAACGGTATCGAGCGCGGCATTCTTCAGCATCAGATCGATCGTATATTTGACGTCCGCCGATGTCAGCGGCTGGCCGTCCGACCATTTCACGCCCGGGCGCAGTTCATAGGTGATCGACTTCATGTCGTCGGAAAACTTGTAGTTCGTGGCAAGGCGCCAGACCGGCTTGCCACCGTCCTGTGCGTTGAAGATGACGAGCGGCTCATAGATGAAATCCATGGTGCTCTGCCGGCGGCCGGCAAGGTCGAACGGATTGAAGTTCTGCACCCAGCTCGTCTGCTCTTCGATGTGCATTGTCAGGACGGCTTCGGCGGCCGAAACAGCCGATGCGCCAAACGCCATCACCGCCGTCAAGGCGGTCGCCGCCGCCCAGCCTGCACGCGTGGAAATACTGCGGATTACGCTCTTATCCAGTCCCATTTCACGTTCCCTTGCTTGTTATTTTTTAGATTCAATCAAATTGATTTAATCAAGCTAACGCAAGATTTCCGATCCGGTCAATCGGGTGGAAACTAAAATTTCGGCTCCAACATTTGAACGTGATCGCGTCGATGCACATGTCGACAGATTGCTCGCTAACCGCGGCTTCGCCGGGAAAACTGAATTGTCATACTTATTGTGCGTCGCGAAAAGCCTGGCGCAAGCGCCATTCGCCAGACTGAATTCGTTAAGGCGTGACTATTTGATCCAGCCTATGTTGAAGCCATGACGGCCTACTTTTCAGCACGTTCAGCCGTCCAGCATCTGCTGGGCGGCTATTTCACCGATTATCGGTTCAGATCAGCGTCTTAAAGACCTACCGGAAAACCTTCGAACGGCTTGATTTCCTTGAGGACGAAGGTGGTCTGCATTTCCTTGATACGCGGCAGACGGCGCACGACAGACATCGCGAAATCGGCATAGGAATCGAGATCGGGAGAGACGACCTGCAGCAGAAAATCCGAGTCTCCGGCAATGCTGTAGCAGGCGACAACCTCCCGCAGCCGTGCAACTTCGGCGGCAAAGGCGTCCGCCTCCGCCTCGTTATGGCCATCGATCTTCACTCGGATGAAGGCAAGGACCCCAAGCCCGAGTTTGCGCCGATTGAGATCGGCCCGGTAACCCCGGATCACACCCGTCTCTTCGAGCTGACGTACCTTTCGCCAACAAGGAGACGTCGACATGCCGACGCGCTCGGACAGTTCCTGATTTGTCAGCCGCCCGTCGGCCTGTAGGCTTGAAAGAATTTTCAGCTCAACTGACTCAAACGTCGCCATCGGTAATATCTACCCAAAAATCGCATCGACTGGGTGAAGCCTACCAAATATCCACGCTGAACGGCAATATCAGATAAGATCCTTCTGCGGTGATCGCTTAGGCTGTGGCCATCGCAATCTCAGGTCTTTCCCATGCTGTCAGATATCCGCATTGCCATTGTCGTCGATCCCAAACTCCCGCCAGCCCTCATTGCAAATACCGTCAGCGCCATTGGCATAGGCATGGGCGCCAAGATGCCACTTCTCGGCGCCGAAAGGCTCAGCGACCATGCCGGAAGGACCACCGATATCGTCTCCAACCGACCTGTGCCGATTCTGCAGGCCGACGGACAGACGATCCGCCAGATCATGTTGAAGGCGCTGAACCAACCGGAGGAACATGCCATCGTACCGTTTCCCGCTTTTGCGCGGTCACTGCACGATTATACTGATTATCAGCGCAGTTTCCCGGACAGGGACTTGAGCGAAGAAGAGATCGATGGGCTGGGCCTTGCAGGGCCAGCGAAATGGGTGAGGTCGCTGACCGGTTCCCTGAAATTACTGCGCTAGATCGCCGAGCCAGCACAACAAAAGGCTTTGTTGTCGCCGGGACATGTTTGGTGGTGCAAAGCGACGTCTTAATCGATACCCAAGGCCGACTGGTTTGGAGTAGATCATGAGCGTCCTTCGAGTTCTTGGCAGGCAATCATCCATCAACGTTCGCAAGGTGCTCTGGACCTGCGAAGAGATCGGCATCGATTACGTGCAGGAGGATTGGGGAACGGGATTTGCCTCGACCAGGACACCGGAATTCCTCGCACTCAATCCGAATGGTCTCGTGCCGGTCATCGAAAGCGATGACGGCATCTTGTGGGAATCCAACACGATCTGCCGTTATCTCGCGTCCAGACACGGCCGCGACGATCTGCTGCCGTCGTCCCCCTGGAGGCGGGCACTGATCGAGCGATGGATGGATTGGCAGGCAACAGAGCTGAACAGTGCCTGGCGCGGCGCGTTCCAGGGTCTTGTGCGCAAAGACACCGCTTATGCGGACCCCTTGATCATTGCCGCTAGCGCCAGGGATTGGAACGGGAAGATGGAGATCCTGGAAAATACCCTCTCGACGGGCGGACCTTTCGTGACGGGAGATCACTTCACGCTGGCGGATATTTTGATTGGCCTGTCGATCAATCGCTGGTTTCACACACCGATCGAACGACCCGCGCTGTCCGCGGTCACAGCCTACTTCGATCGCCTCAAGGAACGACCGTCCTTCCGGCGAGGCGGTTACGATGCGGTGCCGTGAGCTCAGGTGTTTAAATACCGCATGCTCGCGGTGTCGGCGCTAGTGGCGATACGGACCAACAGCAAGGAAGAGCAGATATCCGGCATCGACTTTGAAGGTTTCGCACAGAGATATCCAATCGGGGCTCGGAATCTTCGCTGGCAATCGCTACTTCGTTCCTGATGTGATCGTGGGAGAAGGGGAGCCCGTGCAGGCGGACCTACAGAAAGACATGACGGCCTGGTTCCAGTCGCTGGAGCCCAGCAAGCCGGTTGAGATGGTCGGGTTATGGCGAGGCGCTGGCGTTCCATCGGGGCATCCGCTCGATGGCGTCCTCGAAAACCTGCGATGGTTCGGCAAACGCTTTCATCCTGACATGCGGGCCGACGCCCTACTCTTTCAGTGGCATCCGGGACGGCTCGTGGCCATCGATCCGCGCTTCGTCCCTATCGGGCTCGCGATCAAGCTGGCACCATTCGGACGGACCGCCTTCGCCCAGACGACGTTTTCGTATCTCCAGAAGGCGTTCCGCGCGCGAGGCACGACAGCCGCACTGGAAGTTCGGACATTCGACCACATTGCAAGCGCTGCAATGGTCTACAACGAGCAGCCGATCGTCGACCACTTCAGGCGGGTGGATGAAAATACGCTGGCTGGGATGATGTGCGTGCGCGACGACGAAAGGCGGTTCTTCTTCAAACTCACGAAGATCGACGCTCAGGCCTAGAACGATGTTGAGAACAATCGCATGGGCGATCACTGCAGCTTCGGTTGCGGGCAACGGTTTCGCCGCTGATGCGGACCGTGGCGCGAGAACTTTCCGGGCCTGTTCTTCATGTCACATTATCGATGACACCAGAAGTACATTCGCCCCCTCTCTGAAGGGGGTCGTGGGGCGGCGGGCAGCTGTCATAGATGATTACGCCTACTCACCCGCCTTGAAGAAAGCCGGCGAAGACGGGCTTGTCTGGAACGAGCATGAACTTGCGGAATTTCTGGCAAGCCCGAGCAGAAAAATCCCCGGCACAAAGATGCGCTTCTGGGGGCTCTGGAGCTTCGAGATCGACGACCTTATCGCCTTCCTGAAGGCAAATCCGTAGCAGCGCAGGCGGCGGACGATGGCAGGCCTATAAGAGCTTTGTCACCTCCTCCACGTGAATTCGCAGGATGAGCGCCCTCCACAATTCAACCGCTCGTAACGCATGACACCCTTGCTGCGGGTGAACTTCCCTCTAGTTCAGTATACCGCGTCGTGCCCTCGGTCGGCGCGGACCAAACTTGGGAGAAAGCGATGCAAGAGGCCCTCGTCGTTCGCCGCGAAACGCATCTTTCAGCGCCGCCTGCGGCCGTGTTCGCCCTGCTGACGGATCCGGAAAAGATCCTCCGCTGGATGGGGACGGAAGCAGAGATCGAGCCGCAGCCCGGAGGGCTCTATCTCGTCAACGTTACCGGCGCACGTTTCGCTCGCGGCTCTTTCCGCGAAGTGGTGCCGGTCCACCGCCTGGCCTATAGTTTCGGCTGGGATGGGAGCGAAGTGGTGCCGCCGGGCTCCAGCCTGGTCGAGATTGATCTGATCGAACAACATGATGGAACGCTCCTGCGTCTGACGCATACCGGCTTGCCCAATGCCGAGCAATGCGCCGGCCATGCCGAGGGCTGGGCTCACTACCTTGGTCGGCTGAGCACCGTAGCGGCCGGACGCGACCCGGGACCCGATCCCTTCTATGGCAGGAAATGACCAAGATTCTCATTTGAAAGAGAAGCCGAATTCACGAGGAAGGCTACGTCTGGCTGACATCCGGTGACCGCTATGGCATGATCGAGGCATGGATTTGCCCGCCCACCTCGCCTGGCTGATCGATGAGGCCGGCGCCTCGTCCGGCCCCGAACACTTCATAGCCGAGCTTGGCCGCCAGTTGCTTGCCGATGGCCTGCCGCTCGCCGGCGGAGCCCTCACCCTTGCCGTTCCACATCCGATCATTGCGCGTCGCACCTGGTTGTGGCGGGCCGAGACCGGCACCGTCATCGAGGCGCTCGACTTTGCCGGCAGCTCGCTCAACAAGGCTGCGGGCGACTGGCTTGCCGGGCTTGGGCCAGTATACGAAGGAAAGATCGGTCGAGGCTCCGACAGTCCGACATTGGGCTGGGCTGGATCCCGCTCGTTCGATCCGGACGAGGCGGACCGGCTGCACCAGGCCGCCCGCTTTGCAGTGGCACCCTTGGCGGCTCTGACCGCACGAACGGCGCTGACAACCCTTTTAGAGGCCTATCTCGGCAAACGCAGTGCCGCGCAGGTGCAGGCCGGAGCGCTCGGCCGCAGCAGCGGTGAAACAATTCGCGCCGCTTTGCTCTGTGCTGACCTGCGCGATTTCACGGCCCTATCCGAAGAAACCGAGCCCTCTCTCATGATCACCACCCTCGATGCCTGGTTCGATCGTGTTGCAGGCGCGGTACACGCTTTCGGGGGTGAGGTGCTGAAGTTCATTGGTGACGGTGTTCTGGCGATCTTTCCCGTTAGCGGAACGCCTGGTGAGGCTTGCGAAGCGTCGCTACGCGCCGTCGCGGCCGCCCGTGCCGGCATGGCCCATCTCGACACCGCGCGGCAGGCACAAGGTCTGCCGCCGCTGCCCTTCGGCGTCGCGCTGCATTTTGGCGAAATGCTCTGGGGCAATATCGGTGCGGCCGACCGGCTGGACTTCACCGCCATCGGCCCCGCGGTCAATCTGGTCAGCCGGCTGGAAGGACTCTGCAAGTCCCTTGGTCATCGTGTGCTGATATCAGGTGCGCTCGCTGCGGAGGTTTCGACGCAACTGGTCCCCCTCGGTGAACACCGGTTGCGCGGCATCGCCGATCCCTGCGCGGTCTTCACTCTGCCAACGGATTGAACGACGCGCAGATCGCGGCAATCGCCGGGGCAGTGACACCAGTCAATCTGCCCCGGCAGTGAGTTCTCATTTGGCCGCCAACAAATATCCCTCGCTCAAATCATCGAGCGCCGTGCCGTTGATCGTCACAGAGCAGCGATCCGCGCCCACCTTCGAAACGGAAACCTGATATTTCCCGCTCGGCAGATCGAGTTCGGCGGAGAAGCCGCTCCATCCGGCCGGCAGGACCGGCTTGACATGCAGGCGGCCATTTTCCGAGCGGATGCCGAGGATGCCCTCGACTGCCACACGGTAGAGCCAGCCAGCCGAACCGGTGTACCAGCTCCAGCCGCCGCGGCCCTTGAGCGCACCCTCACCATAGACGTCGCCGGCGATCACATAGGGCTCGATGCGATAGACGTCCGCAGACGATTTATCGAGCGAATGATTGATCGGATTCAGCATCTCGAAGGCCCGCCAGGCGTCTTCGGCACGACCCATGCGGGCGAGAGCCAGGACTGCCCAGGTGGCAGCATGGGTATACTGACCGCCGTTTTCGCGAACGCCAGGCGGATAGGCCTTGATCACACCAGGATCGTTGACCGGCCTGACGAAGGGCGGCGTCAAGAGACGGATGAACTTGCCCTCTTCATCGACGAGCTTGCCAAGGACCGCCTTCATCGCCATGTCGCTGCGTTCCGGATTGCCCTCGCCCGACAGTACGCTCCAGGATTGGGCGATCGAGTCGATCTTGTCCTCTTCGGACTGGCTGGAGCCGAGTGGCGCACCGTTATCATAGTAGCCACGGCGATAATATTCTCCGTCCCAGCCGGCCGTTTCGATCGCTTCCTTGAGCTTGCCAAGATGCGTCGTCCAGTGGCTGACACGTTTAGTATCGCCGCGCGCCTCGGCATAGGCGATGAAGCGGCGTAGCGCGCCGGCCAGGAACCAGCCGAGCCAGACGCTCTCGCCGCGGCCGGCCATACCGACCCGATCCATCTTGTCGCACCAGTCACCGCTCATCATCAGCGGCAGGCCGTTGACCCCGGTGCGCTTAATCGCAAGATCGAGGCCTAGGGCGGCATGCTCGTAGAGCGATGCGGTCGTGTCCGAGATTCGCGGCTGCAGGAAGGCGTCGTACTGACCAGGGCTGAGCTGCGCGCCTTCGACGAAGGGGAGCATCTCGTCCATGATCGCGGCATCACCGGTCGCCGTGCAATATTGATCTACCGCATAGGCGAGCCAGACCGGATCGTCGGAGATGTTCGTGCGAACGCCAGCGCCGCTGTCTGCCAGCCACCAGTGCTGGAAGTCGCCTTCCGGGAACTGGCGCCGGCCGGTATCGAGGATCTGCTTGCGGGCGATTTCCGGTGAGTGGAGCAAGAAGGCCAGCGAATCCTGCAGCTGATCGCGCAGGTTCCACGCGCCGCTGGACTGGTAGAAGGCGGTGCGGGCCATGATACGGCAGCCATAGGTCTGATAGGGCAGCCAGCTGTTGACCATGAAGTCGAGGCGCTGATCCGGCGTAGAAACACGCGTCTTGCCGGTAAAGTTCTTCCAGAAGTCGCGGGTCTGACCAAGAACAGCTTCGAAGCTGACCGAGCGGATCTCAGCAATCAGAGCAGCGGCGTCTTCCTGCGAGGCAGCATCGCCCATATAGAAGCAGATGTCGCGTACCTCGCCAGGCGCGATCGTCAGATCGAAGGCCATGGCGGCTGCCGGATCGCCATCGAGGTCCAAAGCGTTGGAGAGACGCGAGCCCGCTGAGACGGTGCGCGGCTGCTGGATCGTTCCGTGTCGGCCAATGAATTCGCGACGGCTTGTGGAAACGCTCGACGGTGTTTCGCTTGCCGCAAATGCCGCGACACGCGTCCCGAAGCTCACGCTGAACGGATTGCTCGCGAAGACGGCCCCACTCGTGCTGTCATAGCTGGAGATGATGAAGGGTTTGCTCTTCGTCGGGTTGTTGCCGAGGATCCATTCGGCATAGCCATAAAGACGCAGCTTGCGTGTCTCGCCCGCATCGTTGCGGATGCGCAGCTGTGTCAGCTTGACCGACTTTTCCATATGCAGGGTCTGTGTGACCTCCAGGGCGATATCGTCCTGAACCGTTGAGAAGACCGAGTAGCCGAGGCCATGACGGGCTTCGAAGCGCGTGTCGGAGCGCTGCGCCAGAGACGCATAGGGAACGATGACCGAGCCGCGATCGAGGTCCTTCAGGTAGAAGGCTTCACCCGGCCGGTTGGTGACCATGTCATTGGTCCAGGGCGTCAGCTGATGGTCGCGAGAGTTCTGGCTCCAGGTAAAGGCAGCACCTTCGGCCGAAACATGGAAGCCGAAACTATCATTGGCCATGATGTTGACCCACGGCTGCGGCGTCTGCTCGCCGCCCGACAGGCGCACGACATATTCGCTGCCATCGGCCGCAAAGCCGCCATAGCCGTTCCAGAAGGCGAGATCGCCGCCATCGGCCTGTACCGGCTCAGCAGTACCGCGGACCATCCTCGGCACCAGGGTGGAATCGCCCCACTGACCGAGCAGCGCGGGTGATCCGGCAACGGAACGAGCCTTCTGCAGCTGGTCAATGAGACTGCCGTCGCGGCCACGCAGAACAACGCGCGAGGCAGCGATGATGGCGCCATATGCTTCCGGTGTCGTCAGGTCCTTGCGCAGCACATAGATGTTGCGCTGGATGCCGGCAATTTCGCTTGCATGGCGCGCCGCGTCGCAGAGCTGGTCGATCGTGCGCTGCATTTCCGCAGCCGCCTCGCCGGCACGCTCGTTGAGAATCACGAGATCGACCTCGACGCCGCGCGATTGCAGGAGACCCTGAGCCCGCAGCAGTTCCTTGACGAGATCGGTGCCGAGTTCGTCGGTGATGCGCAGCGTCATCAGCGGCGCATCGCCTGATAGCGTTGCACCCCAGAGAACGGACTGCGACTTAAGACCCTCGCGAACCGCCTTGCTGTCGGCGCGCAGCGCCATGTCGGGATAGATGATGTAGCGCGCGAACCGTTGATAGGCGGCGGCCTCCTTCGAGTTGACGCCGATCTGGCGCAGCTGGCTCTGCGTCCTCGTCCAGGCCTGAACGAGGCCCTGGGCAAAGCTTTCCGGCTGGCGATAGTGCTCCAGCGCCGTTTCGAGTTCGGCGCGTTCGGCGGCCGCAATGGTCCAGAAAGTCACGCTGACCTTTTCGCCGGCCGGCACGCGAAGCGTACGGCGCAGCGACACACAGGCATCCATGGTGAAGCCGTCCGTGCCCGACAGCTTGGCATCCGGATCGAACGCAGCGGCTTCGGTCAGGGTACGGCCCCGGCCGAGGAAGCGCATACGGTCAGTCTCATATTGCGTCGGGGCATTTTCGCCTGACGTATCGACGATAAGCTGCGCGATGGTGACATCGGGATCGGTCAGGCCGCGTTTCTGGCGTTCGACGACGATCGCGTCGCCGGCAGCGGCAATCTCGGTCTTCAGGAACATGCGGGCAAAGACCGGATGGCCGGTATCGACGACATCGAGTGTCGCGACCGGTTCCATATAGGAGGTCACTTCGATGACGCGATCTTCAGTGCCGGTATTGGTGATCGTCAGACGGCGGCCTTCCGCATCGTGATCGCTCGCGACGAAGACTTCCATCTCGCTCGTCAGCTCACCGACGGTCTTGACGAATTCGGCCTTGTCGTCGCTGAAGCTGACGCGCACGTGTTCGTTGGCGATCGAGCGCGGCTCGGCCGTCGCAGACCACCATTCGTTGGATTCTGTATCCCGCAGGAAGATGAAGGAACCCCAACGGTCCTCGGTCGGATCGGCCCGCCACCGGTTGACGGAAAGGTTCTTCCAGCGGCTGTAGCCGGAACCCGTCGCTGTCAGCATGGTCGAATAGCGACCGTTGGACAGCAGCAGCAATTCGCGTTCGCGCGATGCCGGGTCTTCCAGGCGACGCACTTCCGGACGCATGAGGTCGCCCTGGATGGTAGCAGGCGCATCGGTTTCATGCTTGGCCGCCATGACAGGGATGTCGCGCGGTGCCTTTTCCTGCAGCAGCAGCTCGGCTGCCTCGATGACAGGATCAGCATGGAAAAGCTCACGCAGCATTCCATCGAAGGCGACGTTGGCGACGGCTGCAATCGACATACCGTGATGGTGCGCATAGTAGTTATAGACCACGGCGCACTGCTTGCCCTCAGGCACGCGGTTCGGCGTGAAGTCGACGGCATCATGGAAGCCATACATGCCAAGCGCGCCGACAGCCCTCAGCCTATTGAGGTTTTCGAGTGCGGCGATCGGGTGATACTGGCTCGCCAGCAGCGAAGCGTAAGGCGCGATGACGGCGTTCTGGCCGAGACCACGCTTCAGGCCGAGCGTCGGCACCCCAAAATTGCTGTACTGGTAGTTCATCTGGTGGTCGCGGGCATTGAAGGCCGCTTCCGAAATGCCCCACGGTGTGCCGAGCTTGCGGGCATAGTTCATCTGTTCGAGAACGATCAGGTTGTTGGTCTGGTTGAGAATACCTCCGCTGCGCTCCTGCATG
Source organism: Rhizobium sp. YAF28 (assembly GCF_052113285.1). Taxonomy (NCBI): domain Bacteria; kingdom Pseudomonadati; phylum Pseudomonadota; class Alphaproteobacteria; order Hyphomicrobiales; family Rhizobiaceae; genus Rhizobium; species Rhizobium sp. YAF28. The sequence goes on from NZ_JBFRCX010000009.1 coordinate 67,261, forward strand.
ACGAGCGGCGGCATCAGATATTCGAACATCGAACCGGACCAGGAGACCAGCGCTCCCCGCGGGCCGACCGGGACGACGTGACGACCAAGCTTGTACCAATGCTCTGTCGGAAGGTCGCCCTTGGCGATGGAAAACAGGCTGGTCAGGCGTGCTTCCGAGGCAAGCAGGTCGTAGCAGGCCGCATCGACTTCCTCCGTCTCCACCCGGAAGCCGATCGACAGCAACCGGCGCTCGGGCCGATAGAGGAAACTGAAATCCATGTCGAAAGCGATTTCGCGGGCGCGATTGCCGACGTGGATCAGCCGTTCGCTGATGGCATCCACCTGCGAAGGATCGAAAGCCTTGTCGGTGAGATGAAGCTCGCAGGTTGCCACGAGCTTTTCCGCCCATTGGACGATCTCGTCGCTTTGCGCCGTCTTGACCTCTCGGTCGAGGCTGCCGGCAAGTTCGCGGATTTCGCGGGCCTGTCCGGCAAATCGCTCGATCAGGCCTGAGGAGAATTCCTTCTCCCGCTTGCCGGTGGCAACCGCCGTTTCGAGATCGGCGATCCGGCCATCGAGCCGATCGTGAAGGGATAGGACAGACTTGTCTTCTTCCCGAAGCTCGTTCAGCACCTCGCGAAGAATGGCCGCGACATCGCCAATGCCATCGAGATCGGTGTGAATGTGGGCAAGCGGAGCCTGCGCCCAGATCCGGCAGGCTGACGATACCGCAATCAGATGGCCGGCAAAATTACCGCTGTCGACCGATGACACATATCGGCGACCGAGCGGCTTCAGCGTATCGGTATGATACCAGTTGAAGAGATGGCCGCGATATTTCTCGAGCCTGTCGACGGTTTCGATCGTCTGTTCGATGCGCTTGACCGCATCCTCGAAGGAAATCCAACCGAAGCGGCGCGCCGAAATCACCGACAGAAGGTAGACGCCGATATTGGTCGGCGAGGTACGCATGGCGACGACGGCATGCGGCGTCTGCTGGACATTGTCCGGCGGCAGGTAATGCTGGCCGGGGACCACGAAGTGGTCGAAATAGCGCCACGTACGCCTTGCGATCTTGCGCAATTCGTTGCGGACATTGTCGGGCACATCGAGCCGGTCTTCGGTTTCCGCCGTCTGGCTCACCGTCCAGGCGATAGCAGGCGAGAGGACCCACAAAATAACGAAGGGAAGGCCGACCATCCAGGCGCTGTCGCCGGAGGAAATGACGAAAAGCAATGCCAGGACGGCGAGCACCGGAGCCCGCCACATGACTTTGTAATGGCCGAGGATGGTCGTCTGAGCCATGGCCTGGGCGCTTGCGGCGGTGCGCCACTGCAGCATCAGCTTGCGGCTGACGAACAGGCGGTAGAGCGAGCGGATAATGGCGTCGGCCATGACGCAGGCGGTGTCGGCGATGAAGACGATGCGCATCGCCACCTGGGCGTTGGCATTCTCAATATCTTTCCAGACAGTATGCAGATGGGCCTGCAGGATGATGTCGCTGGTGCGCGGGATGATGCCGTTGATCAGCGACAGGGTCGGTGCGACGAACAGGCTGAAGATCAAGAGGATCTGCCAGATGAGCGCGCCGAGCGGGTCCATCCAGTACCAGCCGAGCACGGATGCCAGGAACCAGGCGATCGGCGTCAGCGAGCGACGCAGGTTGTCGAACATCTTCCAGCAGCCGAGCGCAGTGACACCACGGCGATCGTCGAAGATGTAAGGCAGAAGCTGCCAGTCGCCTCGCGCCCAGCGATGCTGGCGCGAGACTTCCACTTCGTAGCGGATCGGAAAGTCCTCGACCAGTTCACAGTCCGTCACCAGTGCGCAACGCGCCATCGAGCCTTCAAGCAGGTCGTGGCTGAGAACCGAGTTTTCCTTGATCCGTCCCTTCAGCGACGCTTCGAAGGCATCGACGTGATAGAGACCTTTGCCGGTGAAGGTGCCTTCGCCGGTGATGTCCTGATAGACGTCGGAGACGGCAAAGACATAAGGATCGAGGCCGCGGTTGACCGAGAAGACGCGCTGGAAGGTCGATGCATCCTTGCCTGTCGTCAGCGACGGCGTCACACGGGGCTGAAGCACGCCGTAGCCATCGACCACCCGCTGTTTCCTGGCGTCGAAGACCGGGCGATTGATCGGATGATGCAGCTTGCCGACAAGCTTGGTCACGGTGTCTCGGACGACGCGTGTGTCGCTGTCGAGCGTCATGACATATTTCACGTCCTGCGGCACGACATCGGCGCCTGGCAGGAAACTCGTGTTCGGCTCGCCGCGCAGCAGCATGTTGAGCTCATGCAGCTTGCCGCGCTTGCGCTCCCAGCCCATCCAGGCGCCTTCGGCCGGATTATACTGGCGGCGGCGATGCAGCAGATAGAAGCGCTGCTTGCCGTCCTCGGCGTAACGTGCCTCCAGATTGGCGATCTTGCTCAATGCATAGTCGAGCACTTCGATATCGCGGGCACTCTGTTCTTCCTGCGCGTCCGGCCAGTCGCTCAACAGCGCGTAGTAGATTTCACCGCGCGCATTGGCGAGATAATGGACCTCAAGATTGCGAACGAGTTCATCGACATGTTCGCGCTTGCCGATCAGGCAAGGGATGGTGACGAGCGTGCGGGCTTCCGCAGGCAGGCCCTTTTTGAATTCATAGCCGACAAGACGGTCGGGCGTGATGAAGAAGGTGGCGAAGAAGTTGAAGAGACCAGTCGCTCCCTCGGATGCGGGAAGCGCGAACATCAGCAACAACACGATCGTCGCAAAAAGCGGCATGCCGGCATCGACAAAAATCGCGTCGGTGATGACCAGCGCCAGCAGCGTCAGCAAGAGAACCGGCACGGCGATCGCCAGCCAGTTCAGCTCGCGGATTACGCGCATGAACCGCAGGCCAAGCGTCGGCCGGAAGCCGATCTCAGACTCCAGCGCCGGACGCCCGTTGCCGACGAAATAATAGCCGACATTGCCAGCGGAGGAAGATGGATCCTGGCTTCCTGCCTTTGCGCGGTCAGCCAGGCGCACGGCCGCCTCGGCGATATCCATTTCCGTCTTGTCGGAGCGCTTGGCAAGCTTTTCGATCTGGCGGCGGTAGCTGTTGCGGGAGCCGGAATCGAGCTCGGCATAATCCGTCTGCTGCCAGAGCAGCTTGTCGATCGTGCTGACCTCTTCGACCCATTCGGACCAGTCGGTGTCGTTTATCTCGCGCAGGCTCTTGATGATGCTGCCCATCAGCGTATTGGCCGCGCCAAGACGCACCTGCTCGGCCGACATCACCGTTTCGGCATCGGTCCCCTTTGCCGCGAGCTTGGCCTCCAGCCAGCTCAGCGCAGCTTCGGTCGGTTCCAGCGCGTTACGCAGGCGATAATGCAGCTGGGTGACGAAGGTCGTGTCATCGAGATTGGCAACCAGCGTCTCCAGGAAACCGGCGGACCCGGCATCACCGAGCGCAATCGCCTGGGTGGCCGCTGCATTGGCGCTGGTGCGCATTTCGCGGCTCTTGTCGACATGCGTCGCAACATGGCGAAGATTGTCGATCAGCACGTAGCGCACGAGCGAGGGCAGCGCCCATAATTCGCCGATGCGCAGCGTCTCCCTGTCCTGGAAGCCTTCCGTGACCGCGGCCATACCAGCATTGCTGATATTGCTATGGGCATGCGCCATGTAGAGCCAGGCAAGCGCCAGCGTGCGCGGCACTTCCGTTCCATCAAGCTTGATCTTGCGCAGTTCGCGATAGAATTTCTTCGGAAAGTCACGACGGACTTCCTGGATGGCTTCCTCGACGATGTAGTGGTTGTCGAGCAGCCATTCGGTCGCCGGCGTGATGCTCTCGCCCGCATCGACATCGGCTGCAGCAGCGCGATAGACCCTAAGGATCTCGGCTTCGTTCTCGCGGTGCCGCTGGAAGAAATCGAAATTCTTGAAATTCGCCACGTCAAGCGCGCGGTTTTCCGCAAACTGCGCGGCCTTTTCCCTCAGCTGATCATTCGACAGGAGAGCTGCGCGGATGCCGAAATCGGGATCAGCGGCGGTTGCATGAACATTCGCGCCCGAAGCGCCCGTAATATTTTGAGAGGACATAGTGTTTTCTCTTCTACTGGGTTCGTGTCCGGCCGATGCATTCTTGCAGAACTGGATGCGAGAAGGGGCACGAGCGTTTCGAATTGGGCATCTTCATTGCTTTTGAGCGGGAGTTTACATTCAAACGTGGATTGTTCGAAATGGCGGATAGTGGTCAATAGCGGCCGCAAAATGAACGGACGATTAATCGAACGGTTGGCCGGGTAAAATGAACCCCTATCGCCATGCCGCCGCATCCATCGTCGCCTCTGAAAATGCAATCGACCAGGCGGAGCCGCGGTGGCTTCGCCTGGTCGAATATCTGTTCGTGCTGTGGATTTAGGCTGTCAGCCGGACGCTTTTAGGCCGCCAGCAATTCATCGGCCGGGCCGAAGAATTCATAATGGATGCGATCACTCGAAACGCCAAGCGTCCGCAGATCACTGACCATCGACCGCAAGAAGGGCTTTGGACCGCAAATATAGAAGTTTGCCGTATCGATCGGCGTATTTGCTTCCAGCCATCCTCTGGTGATGAAACCATCCTCGTCGTGAGTAAAACCCGCAACATCCCTGGCGGGGGGCTCGCTGTAGAAGGTGCTGACCGATACCCGACCGTGCCGCTGGGCAAGCGAGCGGACATGCTTGTCCATCGCGTGCGTCGAGCTGTTCATCGCTCCGTGAACGAAATGGGCTTCGACATCAGGATAGTCGCCGGCGATCGCCTCCAGCATACTGACCATCGGCGTGAGGCCCACGCCGCCTGACAAACAGAACCATTTCGCTGGTTGGCTCCTTTTTGGGCGTTTTGACGCAGGTGCCATGAAGCTCACACGGTACACCGACCATGCGATCCGCGTGATGATTTACCTCGGATCACACGAGGGAGAGATCTCGTCCATCAAGGAGGTCGCTGACGCCTGTGAAATCTCCCAGAACCATCTGATGAAGGTGGTTCAGGATCTGGCGAAAGCCGGTTTCGTGGAATTGATCAGGGGTAGAAACGGCGGAATCCGGCTCGGCCGTCCGGCCGCCTCCATCAATCTTGGTCGCCTGCTCAGACATACTGAGGGCCTTGACGATATTCTCGGATGCTCTTCCTGTTCCATCAGAGCCGGCTGCGGCATGCCGCCCATCCTGCGAGAGGCGACGGCCGCTTTTGTCGGCGTCTTCGATCGGTATAGCGTCGCCGACATCATAGAACGGAAAGACGTGCTGAGAACTCTCTTTGCCGCAGCATAGGCTGTAGACTGCCGAAAGGCTGTCAGCTTTCAGGTGCTTCCGCGCATCTCGACATGCGGCTCGATCAACAGATGACGAGCCTCTTCGCGGCCATCAATCCTACCGAGCAGCGTCTCCGCCGCTGTTCTGCCGAGTGCCGCGGCGTTCTGGTCCACGCTGGTCAGGCCGACGAGGGGAATGGCCGCCATCGGCGAATTGTCGTAGCCGATGATGGCGAGGTCCTCCGGAACCCGGATGCCGTTCATGCGCGCGGCATTGATGAGGGGCACGGCATCGAGATCGGACCAGACGAAGACCGCACGGGGGCGATCCTCTAAGGCCAGGAAATCATTGATTGCCGCCCGACGGTCAGCGCCTACCGACGGCAGGCGGATGATGCGGCCTTCGAGCCCCGCCGCCTTCGCGCCATCCAGGTACCCTTTCTCGCGCTGCAGGGCGACGATGGTCGGCGGCGAGTCGCCAAGATCGTAGCCGAGCATTGCGATGTCCCGATAGCCGCACTGCAAGGCGGCTTCGACTGCCAGATAAGCGCCCCTGTGGTCATCGGAATTGACGGTGTCGTAGGTCTGGGCATGCGGCTCGTGATGGGCGATGACCGCGATCGGAATTTGCCGCGCATAGAGCTCAAGGATTTTGCCCGAGATTCGCGGAGCGATGATCAACACGCCATCCATACGGTTATCGATCATCGATTCGATCATCGAAGCCTCGATCGGACTTGTCGAGCGGCCGATCCCGATCAACGCCTTGAAGCCGCTTTCCGCCAGCGTGGCGTTGGCCTCCTCGATGACGCCCGCCAGGAACGGGTTCGACAGTTCGATCACCAAGACGCCGACCGTCTGCGTGCGGCCACGCATGGCGCGGGCTGCGACAGAAGGTCGGTAATTCAGCTTTTCAATCGAGATCTCGACCTTCGTACGCAGGACTTCGCTGACGCCGTAAGCGTTGCGAAGGACCTTGGATACCGCAGCGACGGAGACGCCGGCATCCAGCGCCACATCGCGGATCGTAACCCTGTCCCTCGTCGCGTTAACGGTTTGATTTTTCATTCCAAATTGCCTCACTCTCAAGTGTTGGGAAATTATAGGCACAAAACCTCTTGCGCGGCAATTGATAATGTAGAATGATATACATAGAACGATACACACTGAGCGACCGCTTGAGGAGATTGGCGGTTGAGGGAGGCTCCAAATGAAGACTGTTTCGGCCCACGGCAGCGCCGGAGAAGACGGCCTTGCCGGTTCTGCTTTCCAGTTTACAGCGTCGATGATCGGCCCGTCCTGCGATAGTGGCCAGGCAACATCAGGCACCTTCGTCTCACGCGAATTCGCGCTCGACACCGTTCCAGCGGAAGCAACCCTGCGCATCTCGGCCCTCGGTCTCTACCGCGCTTTCGTCAATGGCGAGCGCATCGGCGCTGATCTTCTGACGCCCGGTTGGACCTGCTACGATGACCGGATCGCCTATCAGACCTATGATGTCGCGAAGTTCCTGCAACCCGGCGCCAATCGCATCGAGATCTGGCTCGGCGACGGCTGGTATCGCAGCCAGCTGATGTGGGCTTCCAATCCAATTATCAATTGCTGGGGCGACCGGACGGCGGCGATCGCAGAATTGCGTACCGGCGGTGAAACGCTTCTGAAGACGGATGACAGCTGGAAGAGCGGCTTTACCCCCGTTGTCCGCAACGGGATCTATTATGGCGAGGATTATGACGCCCGTATCCGACCGCAGGACAGTCACGGCGTCGACGTTCTCTCCTTCGACAAGGCTTTGCTCGTTCCTCACGAGGCCGGCGCAGTCAAGGAACTGGCCGAGCTCTCTCCCATCGACCGCTGGACGGAGGCCGATGGTCGGATTGTCTATGATTTCGGACAGAATGCTGGCGCCTATATTCGCCTGCGCCTCAAGGGTGCAGCCGGTGGGCAGGTACGCGTCGAGCACTCCGAGGTGCTCGGCCCTGACCGCTTCTTCGACAATCGCAATTACCGCAGCGCGCGTGCCGAACTGATCTATACGCTCTCAGGTGAAGCCGAAGAGGAATACGCGCCTCTCTTCACCTTCATGGGCTTCCGCTATGCGCGCATCACCCTGACAGGCCAGGTTGAACTGATCGCGATCACTATGGTGCCGATTACCTCGGTGCCAACAAGTGCCGGCGGCTTCACGTCAGGTGTTGCGGCCGTCAACCGGCTCGTCGACAATACCATTTGGTCGCAGCGTTCCAATTTCATTGAAGTGCCGACGGATTGCCCGCAGCGCGATGAACGCCTCGGCTGGACCGGCGACGCCCAGGTCTTTGCCGGAACGGCCTGCTGGCTTGCCGACAGCCAGTCCTTCCTCAGGAAGTATCTTCGCGATGTGGTCCACGACCAGCGTGCCGACGGCGCAGTCCCACATTTTTCACCTGATCCGACGCGGCTTCACCCGATCGACGGGCGCGGCGATTGGGCGGGTTCAACCGGCTGGGGCGATGCGATCACCATCATTCCGTGGCAGCTTTACCTGCATTACGGTGACAGCGCCGTATTGGAAGAATGCTTCCCTGCAATGCTTCGCTGGCTCGATTACCTCTGGGGCATCTCGGGCGGACCGATTATCCGTCCGCCGGCAGTCTGGGGGGCGCATGGCTTCACTTTTGGCGACTGGTTGCAGCCGGTCGGAGACAACCGGAAGCCGCGCCCGACCGTGGCAGACGATTGCGCAGCGACCCTTTATCATTTCATTTCCACCCAGCTGACGGCAAAGATCGCGCGCATTCTGGGTGAGACTGTCGAAGCAGCAAGGCTCGACAGGCGCGCTGATGAAATCAAGGTCGCGTTCAAGCACGAATTCTTTTCGCCCTCCGGCCGCATTGCCCATAACGACCAGACGTCCTGGTCTTTGGCGTTTCTCTATGGCCTCGTGCCGCCGGAATATGAACCTGCTGCTCGTGACTATTTCCGCCGGGTGGCGGAAGAAACAGACGGCGTTATCGGCACAGGCTTCATCGGCACCCCTGCCCTGCTGCCGGCGCTGACCCGGCTCGGCATGCTGGACCTTGCCGAGAAGATGTTCCTGAACCGGAAGGTTCCGGGATGGCTGTATCAGGTCGAGCGCGGCGCGACATCGATCTGGGAGCGATGGGATGCGCTCGCCGAGGACGGCACGATCTATGATCCCGATATGAACAGCTACAACCACTATGCCTATGGCGCGGTATGCCAGTGGCTCTTCGAAGATGTCGCCGGCATCAAGCCGCTGGAAGACAAGCCCGGCTTCGAGGAAGTTGCCTTCGATCCTGCCATCCTGCCTGCTCTCTCGCCGGTTTCGGCCTGGCATGACACGCGCTTTGGCCGTATCGAAGCTGGATGGGCCCTGGAGGGGGAGACCGTCACGTGCCGCCTGGCGCTGCCGCAGGGCGTGACTGCGCGTCTGCAAGGCAGGGGCGACCGCAAGTCGCTGCGGGCAGATGGCACCCTGATCGAGCAAGGTGAGGAGACCAGGCTCAGCGCAGGAGAACATACGATTACGTTTTCTATCTGATGCGGTTGCTCGCGGGTTTTCGATCCGCGGGCAAGCAGCCCAACGCATTCCGGTCTTCAAGAGGAGGAAATGACTATGCGAATGACGAAGTGCAGCATCCTTGCAGCCAGTATCATGGTTCTTGCCGCTGGAGTGGCCCATGCGGATGTGACCCTCAGCGTCCTGATCGACACCAATCCGGAGACGATTGCCTCGTTCGATGCCGTTTCCAAAGCCTATATGGAAAAGCATCCCGACGTCACATTTGATGTCGAGCAGCGTGCCGGAGGCTCGGAGGGCGATAACATCATCAAGACTCGGCTCGCCGCCGGCGAAATGGCCGATATCTTCCTGTATAACGGCGGCTCCCTCTTCCAGGCTTTGAAGCCGCAGGAAACGATCGCAGATCTTTCCGATCTTCCGTCGGAAGCCGGAATTCTCGACAGCTTCAAGAAGGTCGTCACCAGCCCGGACGGCCATGTCCGCGGCCTTCCTTTTGGTCCCGCCATGGGCGGCGGCATCTTCTACAACAGAAAGATCTACGCCGATCTCGGGCTGACCCCGCCGAAGACATGGGCGGAGTTCATGAGCAACAACGAGAAGATCAAGGCGGCCGGCAAGGTTGCCGTGGCGCAGACCTATGGCACGACCTGGACTTCGCAGCTCTTCGTGCTTGCCGACTTCTATAACGTCCAGGCCGAGGTTCCGAATTTCGCGGCCGACTATACCGCCAACAAGATCAAATATGCCAATACGCCTGCTGCGCTTCGCGGCTTCGAACATCTTGAGGAGGTCGCGAAAGGCGGTTTCCTCAACGCGGACTTCGGCGCGGCGACCTTTGACGACGGCATGCGCATGGTCGCCACAGGCGAAGCCGCGCACTATCCGAACCTCACCTTCGGTATCGGCAACATCCAGCAGAATTTCCCTGACAACCTGAAGGATCTGGGCTTCTTCGCCCAGCCCGGGACGGACGCTGCCAAGAACGGCCTCACCGTCTGGATGCCTTCCGCGCTCTATGCTTCCGCAAAGTCCGAAAACCTCGAAGAGGCCAAGAAATTTCTTGATTTCGTCGGCTCCAAGGAAGCGTGCGACCTGATGGCCAAGGCCGTTCCGTCGGGTCCCTACCTCGTCAAGGGATGTGAACTTCCCAAGGACATTCCGCCGGTCGTTTCCGACATGCTGCCCTATTTCGATACTGAGGGACGCAACGGTCCGGCGCTCGAATTCCTCTCGCCTGTCAAGGGACCGGCGCTTGAGCAGATCACGGTCGAGGTCGGAACCGGCATACGCTCCGCCAAGGATGCGGCCGCTCTCTACGACCAGGATGTCGAGAAGCAGGCCAAGCAGCTCGGCCTGCCGAACTGGTAACCTTCCAGCCGATCCCTCACTCACCTCTTTGAGCCTGGGTGGGGGACGCTTCACGGTGTCCGTATGATAAAACGCAAGTCACCCTATCCCTACTGGTTCGTCCTGCCGGCGGCGGTGATATTCACCGTCCTCTTTCTGGCTCCGACGGTCGCCTCCTTCTGGTTCAGCCTCACGCGCTGGGACCTGTTCACCACGCAGTTCATCGGCCTGGAAAACTACCGGCAATTCTTCCGCGAACCCTTTCTGATCCAGGGCCTGGTCAACACCGTCATCTATGCGGTGCTGACCTCAGGCACGAAAACCGTTCTCGGTCTCCTGCTCGCGGTGCTGTTGACCTCCGGCCTCTGGGGACAAGGCCTGCTGCGTACCGTGATCTTCTTTCCGGTTCTGGTATCGACGATCGGCGTCGGCATCACTTTCTCGGTGCTCATGCATCCGACACGCGGGCTGATCAATGTGGCGCTCGCCGCCATTGGCATCCACGGTCCCGGCTGGCTGACCGATCCGGCTCTTGCGCTCTACTCCATCGTCTTCGTCGACCTCTGGAAGGGCATCGGGCTTGCGACCGTGATCTATATTGCCGGGCTCGCATCGATCAGCGCCGATTACTATGAGGCCGCCCGCATCGATGGCGCGACCCGCACCCAGATGTTCTTCCGCGTGACCGTCCCGCTGGTCAGGCCCGCGACGGTGACGGTCGTGACGCTCTCGCTGATCGGTGGCCTCAGAAGCTTCGACTTGATCTGGGCAATGACACGCGGCGGCCCCGGTTTTTCCTCGGATGTGCTCGCAAGCGTCATCTACAAGCAGTACCAGGCGGGCTTCTACGGCCTTTCGACGGCGGGGAATGTCATCCTTTTCCTGCTCATCGGCCTCATTGTCCTGCCGCTGACGGCCTGGTTCAACCGCAAGGAGGTGGATCTATGAGCCGCCGCCAGCTCTATACCGGGATTGCGGCATTGGCCGCTTGCGGCGTGATCTTCGTGCTGCCTTTCATCTTCATCTTCATTACGGCCGCCAAGACGAAACAGGATGCGGCAACGCTGAGATTCAGTTGGCCGGTCGAGTGGCAGCTCTGGCAAAATTTCATGGAGGTCGTGCAGACCCGCAACTATATGCTGCTGCTTGCCTACTTCAACTCGACCGTCATCACGATGGCCGCCGTCACCCTGCTGGTGCTGTTCGGCGCCATGGTCGGCTATGTGCTGCAGCGCCGCCCCTCACGCTGGAACACGGTCATTTATGGCTGCGTGCTCGCTGGCTTGATGATCCCGCCGGCCATTGTTCCGACCATCTGGGTGCTGCAACTACTCGGCCTCTTCAAGACCTTGTCCGGCATGGTGCTGATCCAGGTTGCCTATGGTCTCGGCTTCACGGTTCTCCTGTTTCGCAGCTTCATCGCAACGATCCCGCGGGATCTCGACGAAGCTGCTATCATCGACGGGGCCAAGCCATTCCAGATCTTCTTTCGCGTCATCCTGCCGCTCTTAAAGCCGGTCACGGTTACTGTTATCGTCGTCCAGTCGATCGCCATCTTCAACGATTTCACCAACCCGCTCTACTACCTGCCGGGCCGGGAAAACGTCACGGTGCAGCTGACGCTCTATAATTTTCAGGGCCAGTTCCAGACCCAGTTCAACCTGCTGTTCATGAACATCCTTCTGGTGACTATTCCGCCCCTGATCGTCTTCATCTTCTTCAACCGGCAGATCGTTGCAGGCATGACCGCCGGTGCAGTCAAGGGATAAGCCATGACATCAGTTGTTCTCGAAAGTGTCCGCAAGAGCTTCGGCAGCCTGGAGGTCATGAAGGGCGTCGATCTCACCGTAGAGCCCGGCGAATTCTGCGTCTTCGTAGGCCCGTCTGGCTGCGGGAAATCGACCCTGCTGCGCATCATCTCCGGACTGGAGACGCAGACTTCGGGCAAGGTGTTCATCGACAGCAAGGACATGACCTATGCCGAACCATCCGAGCGCGGGATCGCCATGGTGTTTCAGTCCTATGCGCTCTATCCGCATCTGACCGTTGCAGAAAACATCGGCTTCGGCCTGTCGCTCGCCAGGCGACCCAAGGCGGAAATCGCCGAAAGGGTGAAGCAGACCGCCGATATCCTGCAGCTGTCGCACCTGCTCGATCGCAAGCCGAAGGCACTGTCGGGCGGGCAGCGGCAGCGCGTCGCGATCGGTCGAGCGATTATCCGCAATCCAAAAGTCTTCCTGTTCGATGAGCCGCTGTCTAATCTCGATGCGTCGCTGCGCTCGCAGATGCGCATCGAACTGACCGAGCTTCATGCCAAGCTCGGTGCCACCATGATCTACGTCACCCATGATCAGGTCGAGGCGATGACGATGGCCGACAAGATCGTTGTTCTGAATGGCGGACAAATCGAGCAGGTCGGCACGCCGATGACGCTCTACAACAATCCGGCCAGCCCCTTCGTTGCCGGCTTCATCGGCTCGCCGAAGATGAACTTGTTCGAGGGAGAGATCGCCGCACGGGAGGGATGCCGGACCTACGGTATCCGGCCCGAACATATCACGCTCTCGCCGACGGAAGGCAAATGGCAAGGCGAGGTGCGCCATATCGAGCGGCTCGGCGCCGATACGGTCGTCTACCTCGATGTGCCGGAATTGCAGACACTTGTCGTGCGTACGGACGGCGACCGGCCGGTGACAACCGGTGAAACGCAGTTTGCCTCACCGCTCGCCGGGAAAGAGCACAGGTTCTCCTGATCTCTATCGTACGATACGGAAATCGCTCGGTATCTCATCGAGATTTGCCGGCTCCGCTTTCACCTCTGCCACGGAGGAGCCGGCGGGACCGCTCCAGAAACGCTCGAGCATGGAGCCGATAGCGCCTTGAGAACCGACGATCAAAGCGCTGACCGAGCCGTCGGCCTCGTTCCTCACCCAGCCCGTCAAGCCGAGCTGAAGGGCCTGGCCGCGGGTCCAGGCGCGATAGCCGACGCCCTGTACCCCGCCGGTGATGCGCACGCGAAAGGCATCCTGGGTCGCAGTCATCTGAAGTCCTCTCTGGCAACGAGATGATGATGTAGCGGCTGGCGCTCATTGCAAGGGTCAGGTTTCCACCGGCGGAAGACGCACCCGTTCAATACGTCTTCTTGGGGGGCAGTTCCTGACTATCGGCAGTCAAGCTAGCTTCCGTGCCGCGCCCGAGCGCCTCTGGGCCGACCCTATCCACACTCACGATCGGGAACAGTTTTCGAAGGCAAACTCAGGGCGTCTCAACCAGCGGCGGAGATAGCACCGATCATCGAACGCATGTCCCGCCGAAAATCAGATGGAGACATGCCGGCAATGTTTCGGAAGGACTTGTTGAAGGCGCTGATCGAACCGAAACCGCTATCCATCGCGATCTGCAGAACGTTCGCCCCCTCGCCCATCAGTTGCGCCTGGGCATGCGAAAGACGCAGCAGATTGATGTATTTGCTGATCGTCATGCCTGTCGTCTTCTTGAACAGGTTCATCGCATATTTCGGATGAAGATCGACCGTGCGAGCAATTTCGACCGTATCGATGTCCTGCAGGAAATTGCTCGCTATGAAATCGCACATACGCGCGACGCTGCGGGAAAGATGCGAATTGGGCTGCTCAAGCTCGTCTGTGCTGGTGCCCGGAACCATCAGATATGATTCCAGGGCAATCCGCTCGATGCGCAGAAGCAATTCATCGACGGCGTGCTGCGTCTTTCTGACATCATTGGATCTCGCATAGTCATACCAGCGCGGGAAATTTGCCTCATCCGCCGCATCGGTCGCCGATGTCAGCAGGATTTCCCCCTTCATCAGACGGGTGCCTATGGTCGGAGGCAGGCGCATCCTGAAGAAATAGACGAGCGGCAGATGCGCGCCCGCATAAAGGGAATCATCTGAGGACTCATCCATCTGATGCGGCTGCCCGCCCCAGAAAAGGCACATCTGGCCGGCTTTGAGCGTGATGTCATGGTCGCTCATGCGATAATGAACGCTGCCACGCATGATGTAATTGACCTCGACCTGGGCATGCCAATGCGGCATCGCCATAACAGGCGGATGGGCATAGAACATCTGCAGCGCCATCGGCATGCCTTCAATCGTGCTGGCACCAGGCTGGTAAACAGGTTTGCCAACGACCTTACTTTCCGCCAATTCCATATTCCCTTTTTATGAGACAGCCGTTCCCAGCGCGCTAGATTAGCCACGTTCGCTCAGCGACGGCAAGGCAATTGAAAAGGGAGGATTTTCATGCGCTCTAAACTCATCACTGCAACGACAGCGCTTGTGCTGCTTGCATCCGGATCTGCTTATGCGCAGTCCGCTACACTTACCATCTGGAGCTGGAATGTCGCAGCTTCCGCTCTCAAATCGACGGTCGAAGGCTTCAACAAGCAGTTTCCCGACATCAAGGTCGATGTCCAGGATCTCGGCAACCAGCAGGTCTTCGACAAGACGCTTGCCGCCTGCGCGGCCGGCGGCGACGGCCTTCCCGATATCGTCACGATAGAGAATTTCGAGGCGGAAATCTTCTGGAGCCGCTTCCCGGATTGCTTCGCCAATCTGAAGGACCTCGGCTACAACGCCGACATGCAGGCGAAATTCCCCGAGTTCAAGCGCACTGAGCTTGAAATCGGTGATGTCGCCTACGCGATGCCCTGGGATTCCGGTCCGGTCACCGTCTTCTATCGTCGCGACTATTACGAAAAGGCCGGTGTCGATCCGAAGTCGATCGCAACCTGGGACGATTTCATTGCCGCCGGCAAGAAGGTCTCGGCAGCCAATCCCGGCGTCGTCATGGGCCAAGGCGATTTCAACGGCGACAGCGAATGGTTCCGCATGCTCGCCAATGAACAGGGTTGCGGCTATTTCTCGACCGATGGCCAGTCGATCACTATCAACCAGCCCGCTTGCGTGCAGACGCTGGAAAAAGTCAAGGCGATGAAGGATGCCGGCACGCTCACGGCAGCGAACTGGGATGAGAAGATCTCCTCCAACACCGCCGGCAAAGTGGCAAGCCAGGTCTTCGGCGGCTGGTACGAAGGCACGATCCGTTCGGGCTCTCCCGATCTGTCAGGCAAGTGGGGCGTTTACGCCATGCCGGGCATGACCGCAGACAGCCCGCATGCGGCCAATCTCGGCGGCTCCTCGCTTGCCATCAATGCCAACTCGCAGAACAAGGAAGCAGCCTTCAAATATCTGACCTATGCGCTCACCACCAATGAGGGCCAGGTCACGATGCTGAAGGCGTTCGGTCTCGTGCCGTCGCTGCTGTCGGCTGTTCAGGATCCCTTCGTCAACGAGCCGCAGCCCTATTGGGGCGGCCAGACGATTTGGGCTGACATCCTGGCTACCCTGCCGAAGATCGTGCCGAGCCGCGGTACGGCCTTCCAGACGGATGCAGATGCCATCTACAAGACGACGCAGACGAAATATTTCGCCGGTGGTTATCCCGATGCGAAGGCGGCTCTCGACGATGCCGCCAAACAGATCGCATCGGCGACCGGTCTTCCGATCGCACAATGAATGGCAAGCCGGGCGCCGAAGCGCCCGGCTTCGCCTGCCGCGGGAGGCGGCTGGCACATTCGTTTCGGTAAGGAGGATTCATGCCGATCAGAAATCGCAGCGCCTATGCGTTCCTTGCGCCCTATCTTCTGGTCTTTGCCGCCTTCTGGGTCTGGCCGATCATCAATTCGTTTCTGATCTCGTTCCAGAACACGCGCATCAATCCGTGGAAATTCAGCCTTCAGGCCAATTGGGGGCGCCTCTTCGCCGACCCGGCCTTCTACAACGCCGTCTATAACACGCTCATCATCCTGGTCATCCAGGTGCCTGTCATGATCGCCCTTGCGACCATCATGGCCGTGCTGCTCAATTCGCCGCTTCTGAAAGCGCGCGTCCTGTTCCGTTTCGCCTTTTTCGCGCCAGTCGTAGTTGGCGAGGTCGCCTATGCGGCTGTCTTCCGGCTGATGTTCAATCTCGATTTCGGCATCATCAACAAGCTGATCGGCGCAGCAGGCCTCGCCCCCGTTTCCTGGTTCGACAATGCCAATGCCGCCATGGTCGTCATTATCATTGCCGTCACCTGGCGATGGGCGGGCTACAATGCCATCATCATCCTGGCCGGCCTGCAATCGATCCCGGAAGATGTCTACGAGGCGGCTACGCTCGACCGCGTCAGCAAGCTGCAACAGTTCTTCCACATCACCCTGCCGCTCCTGAAACCGATCATTCTTTTCTGCGTGGTTCTGTCCGTCATCGGTACGATGCAGCTCTTCGCCGAACCTTTCCTCATTACCAACAGAGGCGGACCTGGCGGTGGCACCGAGACACTTGGCCTGCTGCTCTATCGCCAAGGCTTTACATCGCTGAACTTCGGTTATGCCTCGGCGATCGCCTATACGATGGCAGCGCTCGCAGTCGCGATCTCGTTGCTCAACCTTTGGGTCGGGAGGGAGCCGAAATGAGATCCAAGTCGCAATCGCTTCTCATCCGCCAGATCGCCCTGCACGCCTTCCTGCTGCCGCTCGCGATTATCTGGCTCTTTCCGCTCTGGATGATGTTCGTTTTCTCGACCATGCCCGATTACGGCATCTTCAGCCCGCAGATCGTGCTCTGGCCCTCGACCAATTTCGTTGCGAATTTCCAAAACCTGCAGGCAGACACGAACTTCGTCGGCGCCATGGTGATCTCCATCGTCGTCGCCACCGTCTATACTGCCCTGTCGGTGATGCTGACCTCCATGGCCGGCTGGGCGCTCGCGCGTTACCGTTTCGTTGGCCGTTCGCTGGTCATCGCCATCATCCTCGGCACGATCACTCTGCCCTATTTCGTGGTCGTCATTCCGCAATTCATCATGGTGGCGCGCGACTTCAAGCTCGCCAATACTTGGATCGCCCTCATCGTGCCGCCTCTCTTCAATTCGCTAGGCGTGCTCTTCATGCGGCAGTCTTTCTCGATGATGCCGAATGACCTCTTCGATGCAGCCCGCGTCGAAGGCGTCAAGGAATGGCAGATCTTCCTGCGCATCGCGCTGCCGCTTGCCCGGCCGACCATGGCGGCACTGGCAATCATTCTCTTCCTCGCCTCCTGGAACAATTATCTCTGGCCGCTGCTGATCAATTCGAAGCCCGGCATGATGACGGCTCCGGTGGCGCTCGGCGTGCTGATCGGCCTCACCAAGGTTTCCTGGGGTGGCATCATGGCGGGTGCGGTGCTTTTGACGGCACCGATCCTCGTCGTCTTCGTGGCTCTGCAGCGTCACTTCATCGCCGGCATTGCGGCCGGCGCAATCAAATAATCGAGGGGCCTATGGCAGAGCTTTCACTCAATAATATCGTCAAGCGCTACGGCGCGCTTGAAATCATTCATGGCGCCGATCTGGATGTGAAGGACGGCGAGTTCGTCGTCTTCGTCGGCCCCTCCGGCTGCGGCAAGTCCACGCTGCTGCGCATGATCGCCGGCCTTGAGGATATCACCGGCGGCGAGCTGAAGATCGGCGGCCGCATCGTCAACGATGTCGAGCCGGCCGACCGCGGCATCGCCATGGTCTTCCAATCCTATGCGCTCTATCCGCATCTGACCGTCGAGGAGAACCTGAGCTTCGGCCTGCGCATGAATGGCAACCCGAAGGCAGACACCGAACGGCGCGTGCGCCATGTCGCCGAGATCCTGCAGATCACGGAATTGATGAAGCGCCGGCCGAAGCAACTTTCCGGCGGCCAGCGCCAGCGCGTCGCAATCGGCCGCGCCATCGTGCGCGAACCGCAGGTCTTCCTGTTCGACGAACCGCTGTCGAACCTCGATGCGGAACTGCGCGTGCAGATGCGCGTCGAGATCTCCAGGCTGCACAAGCAGCTTGGCACGACGATGATCTATGTGACACATGACCAGACAGAGGCGATGACGCTCGCCGACAAGATTGTCGTTCTGCGCGCCGGGAATATCGAACAGATCGGCGCGCCGCTCGACCTCTATGACGATCCGGCTAACCAGTTCGTCGCCGGCTTCGTCGGTTCGCCGAAGATGAACTTCCTCAAGGCCGAGGTGACCGAGATACAGGCCGGCAAAGCGACAGTCGTGCTCGCGGACGACAGAACGGTGCGCCTCGCGGTACCATTGCATGACCTCATCACATCGGGCACGCCCGTCACGCTCGGCATTCGGCCAGAGCATTTCGGCGAGATGGGTCAGGGCGAAGCGGATCTGACGGTTGCCGTCGATGTCGCCGAGCACCTCGGCAACACCAGCTACATCTACGCAAACTTTGGCGGTGAGCAGCTCATCATCGAACAGCCAGAATCCCGCAGCCTCGGCAAGACTGAGCGGCTGACCGTGTCGCTGTCCGCCGCCCGCACCTTCCTGTTCGATGCAGCCGGCAAGCGGCTCCGATAACGCAATCCCAAGACAGAAAGACGAAAGAGGATAGTCATGACTTCAGATAATCCGATCCGCTGGGGCATTATCGGCCCCGGCACCATCGCCCGCACTTTTGCCGATGGCGTCGCGCATTCGCGCACCGGCAAACTCGTGGCGATCGCCACCCGCAACCCCGACAAGCCAGGCCTTGCCGATGGTTTTCCGGGTGCGCGCATCGTCAATGGCTATGAGGCGCTGTTGGCCGACAAGGAGGTCGACGCGATCTATATCGCCACGCCCCATACCGGGCATGCCGAATGGGCCATCAAGGCAATCCGCGCCGGCAAACATGTGCTCGTCGAAAAGCCGATCGCTCTCTCGGCCTATGATGCCGAGGCGATCTATTACGAGGCGAAGAAGGCTCGCGTTTTTGCCGGCGAAGCCTTCATGTATCGTGTGCATCCGCAGACCGAGAAGCTGGTCGAGCTCGTCAAGAGTGGCACGATTGGCGAAATCCGCATCATCCGCTCCAGCTTCGGCTTCAGCATGGGCACCTACAAGCCGGAACACCGCCTTTTTGCCAATGAAACGGCGGGCGGCGGCATTCTCGATGTTGGCGGCTATCCCGTTTCCATGGCTCGGTTGATTGCCGGTGCAGCAGCCGGCAAGCCGTTCCTGGATCCGGAGAAGGTTTCAGGTGTCGCCCATCTCGGCCAATCCGGCGTCGACGAATGGGCGTCGGCCGTGCTCAAATTCCCGAACGACATAATCGCTGAAGTTTCGTGCTCGATCATGGCGCAGCAGGATAACGTACTGCGCATCATCGGGTCTGCAGGCCGCATCGAAGTCAAGGATTTCTGGTTTGCCTCCGGCCACAAGGGCGGCGTCGGCAAAATCGAGATCTTCAGGAACGGCGAGCAGGAGACGATCGAAGTCAAGGAAGACCGCTGGCTCTACTCGTTCGAAGCGGACGCTGCCGGTGACGCGATCCGCGCTGGCGAACAGGAATTCCGCTCGCCGGGCATGAGCTGGGCAGATTCCATCAACAACCTCAAGGTGCTCGACCAGTGGCGCGCCTCGGTTGGTCTCGAATATGGCGTCGAGAAAGCAGCCAAGCGCACCCTGAACATTGCCGGCGGCGTTGTCCGGCGCGGCAACTCGATTCCGCAGCGCCAAATCCCCGGCATTTCCAAGCCGGCCTCGGTCGTCACCCTCGGCTTCGAATTCTTCCCAAATTTCGCTGCCGCCTCGCTGACGCTCGACACCTTCTATGAAGCTGGCGGCAATGTCTTCGATACAGCCTTCGTCTATGGCGGTGGCAAGACGGAGAGCATTTTCGGCGATTGGCACACAAGCCGGCAGGTTCCGCGCGAGGAGATCGTGGTGATCGGCAAGGGCGCCCACTCGCCGCTCTGCTATCCTGATGTCATCAGCAGGCAACTCGATCAGTCTCTCAACCGCCTGAAGACCGACTATGTCGATATCTACTTCATGCATCGCGACAATACCGACGTGCCGGTCGGCGAATTCGTCGATGCCATGGATGCCGAGGTCAAGCGCGGCCGCATCCGTGGCATCTTCGGCGGCTCGAACTGGACGCGTGCGCGTTTCGACGAGGCGATCGCCTATGCTAAGAAGAACGGGAAGCAAGCACCTGCCGCCCTTTCCAACAACTTCTCGCTCGCCGAAATGCTCGATCCGATCTGGGCCGGCTGCGTTGCTGCCTCGGACGATGAGTGGAAAAAGTGGCTGAACGAAAAGCAGATCCCGAACTTCGCCTGGTCGAGCCAGGGCCGCGGCTTCTTCACCGACCGGGCCGGCCGCGACAAGCGCGATGACGACGAGATTGTTCGCTGCTGGTATTCGGATCGCAACTTCGTGCGCCGTGACCGGGCAATCGCGCTTGCCAAAGAGCTTGGCCGGCATCCGATCCATATCGCGCTTGCCTATGTTATCGCGCAGCCGTTCCCCGTTATCCCGCTGATCGGACCGCGCACGATCGCCGAGCTGGAAGACAGCCTTTCGGCACTGAACATCACGCTGACGCCCGAACAGGTGAAGTGGCTGGAGGGCTGATTGCCTCGCCCAGAGAGTACGTGACGACATGCGGCGGGCCTCAACGCCTGCCGCTTTTCTGTTGCGCGACGGCGCAGCGGCCAATGACAACTAATCCATCGGTGTTGCATTCTCGCCATTGCCCTCAACCATAGGTCATCTAGTGTAGGGCCGCAGCAGGGAGCAAGGCGATGACGCGAACGGTTTGGCCGAAGGAAGCGCTGACGTCAGAGACGATGAATTTTCTCGACGGCATTCACCAGGAATGGTGCTCGGCCGCGCGTTGCAGCCGTAGCAGCAATCTTGGAATGGCAAAGGCGAAAGCGTTGGTCGACTGGTTCGAATTCGGTGTGCGGGATCGCGAAGAGTTGCTCGGGCTGCTCTCGGAAGATTTTTCCGGCGCCGCCTGAGGCGCCCCACTTGTTTTTGCCGTATTGGCGCTACCTCACTCTGAACGATACAATGAGGAGACGCCTTTGCGTAAATATCTAGTATTATTTGGCATTATCCTGTTTCCGACGACAGCTTTCGCGCAATCTCCGGATCTGGAGGCGACATGTCAATCAGTCGCCAAGGGCTTCTTCATGAGCGATCAGCTTTCGATCGGCACGGTTCAATCCTTCCCCGAACTCAAGCCACCCGGCGTTCGCATGACCTATTCGACGCGATCGGGAACCGCACCGGGTGAGATGACCGATACGTTCGAATGCGAATTCGACAAGGTTGACAAGCCGCATCATCTTGCGCGGTTCTGCGTGTCGAATAGCTGTTATTCACCAAGTGAAGATGATGCCGATCGAAAACGCCGCTTCGAGGAAGCTCGAATTCTCCTGGAGCGAACCGAGAAATAATCTACCTATGCGCGACTAGTGTCGCGTGTGAATGTCTCCGCTCTCACCCGCGCCCTGCAGCAGAGCCGCATCGTCGCGATCGTCTTCATCGATCAATTCCTGCATCGTCTCGTGTTCGTCATCCTCGCTGAACTCGTCGGATGCCTGCAGCCAGTGGCGAAGTGCGGCCCCTTCCGGGCGGCCCTCTTGCTCCCAAATCTCGTAGGCGCGCTGCCGAATTGCTTCTTCCTTGTCCCTAGCCATTCTGTTGCCTCCAATCGCCCCAATCTGCCGGCGTTCTCTCGTTAGTGGGCGACGCCGGTGATCGGATCGACGATCGCCCGCTCGCTTTCATCCCTGGCACCCGGCGGCTGGACCGTCGGTGGAGCACTGGCTTCCTTGTCCGCACGATCTGGCGCTTCCACAATCGGTCCGACATCCCTGGGACGGCGCTGTTCGGCTTTGGCGTTGGTATCCTTCGTGCCCATGACGCATCTCCTTTCCTAGGAAACACCGGCATTCGTTCGAGGTTCCGCCGCAGAGTTCAAATGAGGGCCTTGCCACGCCGCTCCGGCCGACTGGCAGGAGCGAGATGGCGGAGCCGAGGAATTTTTCCCGGCTATCAGAACTTCTCTGTCGTATCGGCCTTGCCCTTGACCCAGTAGCCCGAGGCCTTGATCCAGCTCAGCGGATAGCCGCGTTCTTCGACGAGATAGGTACGGATTGCCCGCACCACCGACGCTTCGGCTGCAATCCAGACGAAGGTCTGGGGAACGATATCGATCCCCGCCAGGGCAGCAATCAGCGGTTCGGCGTTCGTCGCATCGGACAGAGGACGGTAAACCCAACGCGTTCTGAGCGCTGCAGCTGTCTCGAAGGTTTGCTCTTCTTCCGGGCCTGCGACTGCGGCGATTGTCGCAATGGTCGTATCGGCCCCGCTCTCCTCGATGCGCCGGCCGATGGCAGGCAAAGCCGTCTCATCGCCGATCAAAAGCCATGTCTTCACACTCCCGGCAACCACCGCTGAGCCGCGCGGGCCGCCGATTTCAAGAGACATGCCTGGCTGGGCGTCGATTGCCCATTGCGTGACCGGACCGGCCTCGTGCAGGGCAAAGTCGATCGTCAGGCTGCGGGCAGCGTTATCATAGCGGCGCGGCGTGTAGTCCCGACGTTCCTCGGCGCCATCGGCGCCTGGCACGATGATCTTGATGTGATCGTCAGGTGCAAGGCTGGTGAAATCGGCGAGGTCTTCACCCATCAGCACGATGCGCCGCATGCCGGGCGTGATATCGGCCACGCTTTCGACCGTCGGCGAACGGCGGCGCAATTCATGGCGGACCCGTTCGATAGCAGGTGCAGGGAACTGGGGATGTGTGGAATGGCTGTTATCCATCATGTCCTTCCGGGGCTTCGGGAAACGATCCGCAGGACACAGTCGCGCAGATCGAAGCCGCAAAGCGGTTCGATCATACGCGTTGAGTGACGTTAACGCTTACGTGGCTGGATCGTCTCCGGCCAATAATCCTTCTCTAGCGAAGGCCGGAACACGACGCAATAGAAACTTGAGTGATTGTCTCCATTTTTTGAGTGCTACCCAGACCTCAAATTCGGCCCGTAACCCTAAAGTTGTTGGATGCACGATTTTCACAAGCGATCGGTATGGTTCTTGCAACGTTACCAATATCCTTACGTTGGGGAGACCAAGTGTAATGGAATGGAACACATACGAGCGCTTTCCCCCTCTGGTGCTGATGCTGGGTGGCCGGGAAAAATACAGGGTCCTCAGAACGTTGAGAGACGCCGCTGAGGTTTTGATAACGGACTGGCCGTCAGAAGACGGCGAGGAATATGTCGTGGCCGTCAAGGCCTGCGTCGATGCGATCAGCGGACAGATCGATGTTGGCGAACTGCAGAACGCTATTCGTCGTGCGGCAGCTGAAGCCGGCATTGCGATCTTGACCGTTGTTCACTGAAGCCAGTCACCCGCGGCCAGGGCCGCGGGACTGACAACTGAAGCTTGCCGTCTTGCCTGAAAACCGCGACGATGTCGCCAGGCAAGGTTTGGCGATGATGAGATGCGGCATAGGCTTAGTGGCTGCGGCGCTGGTTTCCGCAGCGTGGGGTATCTTGGCGACCACGGCCAGCGCTGCCGAGCCATCCGCTCCAGAAGCGGCTTGCCTTTACCAGGGGGACGCCGGTGACGGGCAAACGCTCTGCATTCGAAAAGATCACTTCAATGCCGATCTCTGCGCCGTCATGGACCGTTTCGCAGCGATCCATAACATCCCACCTGCCTTCTTCGCCCGGCTGATCTGGCGCGAAAGCCTGTTCCGCCCTGAAGCGGTAAGCCCGAAAGGCGCGGAGGGCATTGCCCAATTCATGCCGGGCACTGCCCGGCTGAGGGCACTGGAAAACAGCTTCGATGTCGTCCAGGCGCTCAAGGCGTCGTCCAGTTATCTCGACGAACTCAGGCTTCGTTTCGGCAATCTCGGACTTGCCGCCGCTGCCTATAATGCCGGTGAATCCGGCCTCAGCCGGTTTCTCTCCTCCGACCGCCTGCCGATCGAGACCCGCGACTATGTGTTCGCGATTACCGGGCAGACCGTCGAGACCTGGCGGGACAGCCCTCCGGAGACCGCTGCGCCGGAGCTGCGGGACGGCATGCCGTTCCGTGACGCATGTGTGGCGCTTGCCGAAACCCGACAAATGAACGAACCGGTCCTGACCGGATCGGCCGACTGGGCGCCGTGGGGCGTACAGCTTGCCGCCCATTACAATCCGTCCGTGGCCGACCGGCTCTTCACTATATCGCTCACAAAGCTTCCCGAACCGCTGAACACCGAGCGCGCCCTGATCGTGCGCCAGAGGGGCGGAAACTTCGGCTATCGCCCGCGCTATGCCGCCAGGATCGGCCGGGAGACCCGCGCCGAAGCGACCAAGCTCTGCAGTACGATCCGCGCCGCTGGCGTTGCCTGCACTGTCTTCCGAAACCGCTAATCCGAAGTACATCGCGGCTCAGCCTATCCGACAGTTTAGTGCCGAAGTGCCGCCAGGCTTGCTACGTTCGCGGGCCAAGCGTCAAGGGGATTGAAATGATCAGAGCTGCCGAAGCTACCAACAGGCCCAGCGAGACGGACACCTCCGAACAGGAGCAGGACGACTTTCTCGAGGAGTCGCTTGAGGAAACATTTCCGGCAAGCGATCCGATCGCACCCGGTCGCCCATGGCGAGAGCCGTCAAAGGATAGCCCTTCCACCTGATGGATCGCAATCGGCGACCGCCAGTACCGGTCCAGGATCTGCACTGGTGAACGATACCCGCAGGACCCCGATAGAGCTTATCGAGACTATTGATGACTGGGGCCGTTGCCCGAAAAGAATAAGGCGTCTGCCGGGGGAGGAGATCCAGCAGACGCCTTTTATGACGCGTGGCAGCGGGAGGAGGATGCCGCCACGTAGACGCTGGCTCGGGAGGAGGTAAGCCGCGTCTTGGACAAAGCGACGAGGGAGGAGTTTCATCGCTTCGTTGAACTGGAATATAGGCCGGTCGCTCCCAGTCTTCTAGGCACATATTTGCAAAGCTGCCATGCGTTATGCGTCAGACGAAGGGCTCATATGATGCAAAAAACGCGCCCGCCTTCATCAGGCGAGCGCGTTTGGTATTCATTAAGAACTGGTCTTAGCGGCCGACGGCGGCGCGTGCGACGTCGCGGATATCACCGCGAGCAATGCCCAGGTCGTTCAGTTCGCGGCTCGACATACGACCAAGCTCAGTAACGGTTTGACGATACTTGCGCCAGTTGTTGAAGGTGCGTGCGATGCTCATTGTAATCCCCTTTCCGTGGGTCCAGCGACAGCTGCCAGGTAGCGGCGCTTCGTTCGCTTTGATGAGAAATATATAATATGGGGTAGCAGGAATGAGTAGCGTTCAGACTACAGTTCACCTATGCACAAAACGCATGACGAGGCAGGCGTATGGCCTTTTCTGAGGCAATTTCCTATCCGTGAGTATAGTTTGAAGGAGGCCTGCCGAACCCCCATTTGATCCCCACGAACCTCCGAAGCCGATCAGGGGCCATTCGATGTCTAGCTCAGTCTGCGAAACCTATCCTGGAATATGCAGTAAATACCGTCTCGCTCACCCTCGTCCTGTCCGCCTGTTCCATCCCGCAAACGACAATAGGCGAAATGCGATCCGGCCAGCCGTCGCCGCTCTACCCACTAGTGTTCCAGTGTCCGGGGCCAAACCCATGTCTGCCCTGGAAGTGGGATCGATGATTTCACTGCTGGGGCTGCTCGTCTTCGCCGCCCATGAGGAGATCGTGGCCGTCGCCCCCGCGGTCACTTCTGCTCTCGAGCAGTTTCTCGCAAGTGCGCCGGTCGCCCTCTGGTAGCCGCAGCATCTCATCCTATTGCAAAGCTTTCCCGGATCACCCAAGTGCAGGTGGGCGGTGCTGGACATGACTGATGCTCTTCGAAGATTCACGGCTGACGATCGGTGTCGTTCTCCCCATGCAGGAGCGAGAGCGGCACGACATCGACTTCGGTCTTCAGTTGGAGCTTGCGCGCCGCGCCGATGAATTCGGCTTCTCGGCAATTTGGGTCCGCGACGTCCCCTTGAACAGCCCCGCCTATCCTGATCCCATCGGGCATTCCGACCCCTGGGTGCTGCTTGGTGCGCTGGCGGGATCTACCCGTTCGATCGCCTTGGCGACCGGCGCAATCGTTCTGCCCTTGCGCCATCCGCTTCATGTTGCCAAAGCGGCCCTGTCGATGGACGCCTTATCATCGGGCAGGTTTGTTCTCGGCCTTGGTTCCGGCGACCGCCCGTCAGAGTTTGCGGCTTTCGACCGCAATGTCGACGACCGGCGCGAATTGTTTCGGTCCAACTGGGCTGCACTCAGCAATGCGCTTGACGGCGATGTCGGCTCGCAGACAAGTGAGGACCAATTCGAGATCCGTCCGCGCAGCGGGCGGCGCCTTCCACTGGTCGCCGTCGGCTCCTCCTCGCAATCACTCGAATGGATCGCCAGAAACGCCGGCGCCTGGATGACCTACCACCGGCCCCTCGGCGCACAGAAGGACCGGATAGCCCTATGGCATGGGGCGGTACAGCGTACGACCACTGAATTCCGGGGCATGGGTCAGGCCATGGCCCTTGATCTCCTGGATACGCCGTCAGACCATATCGCCGAGATCAATCTCGGATATCGAACCGGACCAGAGGGATTGCTCGCCGCTCTATCTGTCCTCCGTAATCTCGGCACTCACCACGTTGCTTTCAACCTGCTCGTCAATGGGCGCAAGGCTCTCACCGATCTTGAGATCATCGCACGGGAAATTCTGCCACGACTGAACCAGACCGCAGAACTGCAGGCGTCTCGATAATCTCTGAGGTACGCGGTTAGCGATCGAAGAAATTCTGCCAAGTCTTCTCGCCAATAAGGCAGTCCGTTGTGGGCTGGTTCATCTCAATTTTGCGGATCTGTGCGGGCAGTTCGAGCCCGCTGATTTCCCAGACCAGCTTCCTGCGAACGGCAATGGCAAAATCCTCGATCTTATGGACAGGCAAGACGAAGGAGCCGGAGCCGCCGATCACGCAGTCGCCGTAATATTTGTCGAGTCCCTCGGGCACATCGGATGGTCGCAGCATAATGGCCAGTCCGTTGATGACGATGCCCGCCTCCAGAGCCGCATCTCGTGCAGGTGTGACGGGATCGCCGGAATTGTTTGGACCATCACCGGAAACGTCGATCACCTCGCGATGACCCTTGTAGGGGCTCGCGGCAAGCATCGATGCTCCTTGAACGATCGCTGCGGATATGGATGTACGGCGCTGGGTAGCAATCGGCCGCGCTTCCAGTTTGTCGGCAAAATCCAGTGCATCTTTTTCAGTCTCGATCACCTGCCAGTCGATGACGGAGCCTGGCACGACATAGCCGGCCCATTCGAAATAGCTGACAGCGATCCGCCCGGTCAGGCCACCTTTCACGGCGTCGAAGAACTCCTTGTGCCGCAACGCCTCGACATAGCCCTCGCGCTGGATGCGGACCTCTTCGTAATCCATCGAACGGGACGTATCGACGGCTAGCACCAGTTCGACATCGACTTCGTTTTGGCTTGATTGCGCGATCGTGGCGGCAGCGCCCGACAGGCTCGCGAGCATCGCAAGTGTTGTCAGCATCATCACTTCCCATCACTGCGTTATGCCGAGAACTCTAACATAATAGCTTGGCGCGACGGCGAGTGCTGCCAGAGTGCATCCTGTCAATTTTCAGTGATGTCGGGTGCCATCGAACGAACGGGCAGCATTTGAAGAGTCGTGTCTTCGCGATCGGCTTCACTACTTGTGAAGAACTCACAGCCATTCTGCGGGACACTTGGCGATTCGCCCAGCAATGACGGAGATAGCATGCCGCTTCTGCAGTTTCCCGCCGACCGACGCACAGCCGATATCAGGCGCTGCGCCGAGGCCCTTCAGAACCTTCACGGCGAGGCCGCCAACCGCTTCTGGCGGTCGGAGATGGCCGGGTTTGCGGCCAATTTAAGAGAACAGGGTTGCAGCGATCACGAACTATCGCGGCAGGCCGCCCTGTTCATGGATGCGGTACAGATGGAGCTTCAGGTCGTCTACGCCGCAGCGGCAGAGCGATAGAAAGCATTACTTGGGGAAGCGGTTGTAGAAGGATTGCGGGTCGTAAACGCACTCGTAGTCGAGCACGCATATTTCCCCATTGGCGGCGCGCACCCTTGCGACATCATATTTGTCGCCCAGCCGGCATCGCGCAGGCGGGTAACGGAAGCTCCGGCCTCCGATGCCCATGCGAACAAAGACGGCCTTTTTCTGCTGGATAATCTGCGCGAGCTCGCGGCAGGAATGGTCGCGGGCATTGACCTCCACGGCCTCGAGAGCAAAGGCAGCCGTGGGGACGAAGAGGGCAGCCGCTAAAATCAAACTTCTCATAAGACCTCCTGATGCGGGCGGGTTAGCAGCGCCTGCGGGGTTCGATCGCAACAGCAGGCGTTGATGCCGCGCGATAGAGGTAGGATCTGGGAAGATGGCAAACCAGATCGATCCATCCATATTGAAGACGCGTCCTGGCTTCAGATCCTGCCGCGCGTGGCAAAGACCAGCGTCTTCAATCGCTCCTCGTCATGCACGCCCTGGCGGTAGAGTTCGATGATGATCGCGGCCGAGCGGGCCACATCTTCGTCGTCATCAGCAAGCCCGAACTCGGCCTTTAGCATATCCAGCACATTCTGGCATGTGGCGAGGTCATCCGATGTCAGCGCTTCGTCCCGAGGTTTGATGTAACGGTTGATCATGATGCGCTCGCTTGTTGGGTCCAACATCTTCCCATCACAGACATTACTATCGCGCTTCGATCGACAGCGACAGATATCCAGCGTCAAAGCCGGCGATCTTCTGCAGCTTGTCCCAGTCGACAATGGTAATCACCCTCCCCTCCCAAGTGAAAGCCTTTTCCTTCCTCAGCGATTGCAGCGTCTTGTTGAGATGAACCAGCGAAACGCCGAGAACATCAGCCATGGCATTCTGCGTCAGCGGTAGCTGGAAGCTTGATCCGTTCGTCCTGCGCACCGTGCGCAACCGGACATAGAGCTCGCAGATAAGATGGGCGATATGCGCCTTCTTTGAACGGCGGCCCATGGTAACAATCCATTCGCGGTGCACCGCCCCGTCGACCAGAGTATCGAGCCATAGCAGGCGTGTCAGATGCGGATTAGTCTCGGTTATCGCCTTCAGCTCCTGGTGATCCACCGAAGCAATACGGCAATTTGAAATCGCGATAATTCCGTGGTCCATCACCTTCAGCGGAAAGGCATGAAGATCGACGAAATCGCCGGCGACCTGCAATGCAGTGATCTGCCGGGTGCCGTCTTCCAGAACCTTATATCTGGCTGCAAACCCATCGAGGAGCAGCGTGGAATGATTGGGCCGGCTTCCTTCGGAGACGAGGTCTTCGCCTGCTGCCACGGACCTTTCGCGGCCGACGATGGAGCGTAGGAGCTCGATCTCCGCGGTGGAGAGCACATCATGACTTTCGAGATTGAGGAGGAGAGGCTCGATCACGAACGGCTCTCCCCTTTTCGGGCGAAAGCGGAAAAATGATGACTTCCCAACAAAATAGGCGAATGGAACAATTTGGACGGCCGGCACTTCATGATGAAATATTCGAATAGTGTGAGCAGATGGCCCGATACTTCTTTGATCTTCACAATGGTGACGGCCCGATCCGGGACAATGAGGGAACGGAACTTGCGTCGCGAGCCGAGGTGCTTAAGGAGATGGCACGAATCCTAGTCGATATCGCGCGTGATGAATTGCCAGCCGGAGAGAGAACGATCATATCGTTGACAGTCCGGTCGCAAGAGCGACCGATTTCCGTCGCAAGTCTTGCTTTTTCGAACGAATGGCTGGATTGATTCCACCCCAAGCGAAGCCGGGTGGCCGGTAAATAATTGATCGAACGTGACAAACTCGCGCCCCCTGACATGACATGCAAGACCGTGCATGCGGCGGGACCATAGCTGGCAGTCTATTTGCCAGCATTTAAATTTGACACAACCGGGCTGTCGCTTCGAGATGTCTGCGGAACGGCTTGGCATTTCCTTCGACCGAACGCGGTGGACTGGATTATCTCCCGCGTCGCACCAAGATTTGAGAGTTTATTCTCGGATGCCGCCGACCTTGTGTACCGCAAGGCCGAGCTCAAGAGGGAAGGTTGATGTCTGCGACTTGCTTCACCGCGGAGCGATGGATTCGACCGCCGGCACAGCACCGTTCGGCAGCACATAGACCGAGCGCGGATGCTTCAATCCCGTCGCCAGCACACCTTGATCTGCAGGCCGTGGGCGACCTTCGGCGTGTCGCCTCCCTCCATCCATGCGGCGTTTTGACCGGAACCGAAGCCGATGATCCGGCGTTGGTTTCAGGTTTTCAAAATGAAAGACATTGCCGTGCCCCAGAACCAGCGCGCCGCCGCCGGGCAAGATCAGCCCTCCGATCCCGCAAGAGACGAAGCCCCGACCAAGGAGGTCGAAAAGAACACGGAAGCCGAGAAACGCCCTTCCGTGATCCGCCGCCATCCAATGGCGAGCCTGCTCATCGTTCTCGCGCTGATTGTTCTTGCTGTCGCGGGCTATTTCATCTGGCTCATCTATTTCCATCCCTATGAGACGACGGACGACGCCTTCGTCGATGCTCGCAGCTTCTCCGTCGCCGCCAAAGTGTCAGGCTACGTCGCGGACGTTCCTGTCTCCGATAACAAGCATGTCGACGCCGGCGCAGTCATCGCCAAGATCGATCCTCGCGACTACCAGATCGCACTGGATCAGGCGCACGGCCAGGACGACGTCGCAAAGGCAGCGATTTCCAGCGCCGAAGCGCAGATTGCCGCCGCAGCCGCAGCGATCGACGAGGCCAAGGCGCAGCAGACCTCGGCAGAAGCCGCCCTTCAGTATGCGCAGGATGAAAACGACCGGCAGCAGCAACTGGTGAAAAGCGGCGCCGGCTCGGAGCAGGCCGCACAGCAGGCAGCGTCCACGTTGAGGCAGGACAGGGCGAGTACCGCTCAGGCGCAGGCAAGCGTCACCTCGGCCATCAAGAACAAGGCAGCCGCCGAAGCACAACGAGCAAGCGCCGTCGCCAACTTGCATCAGGCGGAAGCTGAGGTCGAAGCGGCCGAACAGAACCTCAGCTACACGACGATCACGGCGGCGCAGCCCGGCCGTGTCGTAAAGCTCAGCGGCTCGAAAGGGCAATATGTCCAGGCTGGACAGGCAGTCTCCATGTTCGTGCCCGACGAGATCTGGGTGACGGCCAATTTCAAGGAAACCCAGCTGACGGACATGCGGCCGGGCCAACCTGTCGATGTGACGATCGACGCCTATCCGGATCATGTCCTTCGTGGCCGGGTCGATTCCGTCCAGCCCGGATCGGGCACCGCCTTTTCACTGCTTCCAGCTGAAAACGCCACCGGCAACTATGTGAAGGTCATACAGCGTGTGCCGGTCAAGATCGTCGTCGACAACTGGCCAAAGGATGTGGCGATCGGTCCCGGCATGTCCGTAGTGCCGACGGTAACCGTGCGTCCGAGGAACTGACATGAGTGATGCCATAACAGCGGATGGCACGCCGGCATCCGGTGCCAGGGTTGCCAATCCGTGGCTGATCGCGCTGGTCGTTTCGCTCGCGACCTTCATGGAGGTCCTGGATACGACGATTGCCAATGTGGCACTGCGCTACATCTCCGGCGGCCTTGCCGTCAGCGCCGATGAAGCGTCATGGGTCGTCACGACCTATCTCGTTTCCAATGCCATCATCCTCGTCGCCAGCAGCTTCATTGCCAAACGTTACGGGAGACGACGCTTCTACCTTCTGTGCCTCGCCACCTTCACGATTGCCTCTCTCTGCTGCGGGCTTGCCTGGAACCTGGAATCCCTGCTGATTTTCCGCATGATCCAGGGTTTTGCGGGCGGCGGCATGGTGCCGATCTCCCAATCGATCCTCGCCGATTCCTTCCCACCATCGAAGCGCAGCCAGGCTTTTGCCCTGTTCGGCGTCGCCGTGGTCGTCGCTCCCGTGGTCGGCCCGACGCTCGGCGGCTACCTCTCTGACAATTTCTCCTGGCACTGGTGCTTCCTGATCAACGGACCGGTCGGCCTTTTCGCCTTCATCCTCGTCTACTTTCTCGTGGACGAACCGGATTCACTGCGCCAGGAACGCGCACGGATGCGCCGGCAAGGCGTGCGTTTCGATATTGTCGGCTTCCTGCTGGTCGCGACCTTTCTGGGCGCACTCGAACTGGTTCTCGACCGTGGCCAGACGGAAGACTGGTTCGGCTCGAACTTCATCATTGCCGCCACGGCAATCTGCATCGCAGCTTTTCTTCTTGCGATCCCATGGCTGATGAAAACGGCCAATCCTGTCGTCGACTTGCGCTTGCTGGCAAGCCGACAATTCGGTTCCTGTTTCATCGTCATGCTGGCGACGGGCGCGATCCTGATCGCCACGACCCAGTTCATCCCGCAGGTCCTACAACAAAATTTCGGTTATACGGCGACCTGGGCTGGCCTTGCGCTTTCGCCCGGTGGCCTGGTAACGATGTTCATGATGTTCGTGGCGGGACGGATCTCCAACAAGTTCCAGCCGAAATATCTGATCGCCGTCGGCACGGCTATCATTGCAGCCGGCATGTATGACATGACGCGCCTCAACGCCGATCTGAACTTCGGCTTTTTCGTCTGGTCGCGCATCTATCTCGGCCTCGGCCTGCCGCTGATCTTCATCCCGATGACTGCAGCCTCCTATGATGGCCTGAGGTCCGACCAGACGGACCAGGCATCGGCCCTCATCAATGCAGCGCGAAATACTGGTGGTTCAATCGGCGTTGCGATCGCCTCAAACGTGCTCGCCCACCGGGAACAGTGGCATCAGAGCCGGTTGGTCGAGCACATCATCCCCTCCGATCCCGCCTACAACCAGGCCCTTCAGGGCGCGACCCAGTATTTTGCCGATAAAGGAACTGGAGCGATCGATGCCCAATCGCAGGCTATGGCCTGGATCGGCCAGCAGGTGCAGACCCAGGCTAGTTATCTTGCCTATATCGACGTTTTCCACACGCTGATGTGGCTATCGCTCGCAGTTTTGCCGCTCGCCTTCATCCTGCGCAAAATCGACCTTGGTGAGGGTTCGGGCCATCAGGGCGGACACTGATCTGCCTGATGTCAGCAACTTCTTGTATATCCCCTAATCTGGGGGTTCATTCGAATCGTTGCATGTACTATGTTTGCGACGTGATATTCACACGAGACAGGTACTGATGACCCCAGAAGTGTCCGGCTTTGAATGCACCCGCGGCAATGTCGTTTCCGGCAAGCTCAGGCTTTCAAGCAAACTGCCCTACTTTATCGTCGCAGGACTTGCTGTGGCCGTATGGGCAAACTCCGACGAGCGACCGCACGATACGGAGGTGGCAGTTAAGCAAGCTGCGCCGGCTTCGCTCGCTCGATAAGCGCGGCAATGGCTCGGCCGACGATCATGGCGGCCGAGAATATGGCAATCAGATCTACCCCTGATAAGTCATGATCGCGCGGTGTCCCGCATTAGGCTGCTGCGGGAACCAATCAGACCGAAACCAGATCTCAAATTCTGACGCCGCTCGTTTCATCGAAGAGATGTACCTGCGCCGGATCGACGGTGACGCCGATCGCCTGGTTCGGCTGAACCGATCCCCTGCCCGTTTCGACGATCGTCATTTCGGGTGTCGTCGCAGCAGTGATGAAGGTCGAGGAACCCGTGGATTCGACGACCGCGACGGGCACGTCAAAGCTCCCCTGCCCCTGATTGGTGATGCCGATATGCTCCGGACGAATTCCGGCGGTGACCATGCGACCTGGCTGGATCTGATGGTCGATGGCAATCTGCGGCCTGAGCGCGCCGAGATCGAGCGTCAGGCTTTTTCCATCCTCGCCGGCAATCGCCGGAATGAAGTTCATCGCGGGCGAGCCGATGAAACCGGCAACGAATTTGTTGGCAGGCTTGTCGTAAAGGTCGAGCGGCCTGCCCTGCTGCTCGATGATGCCATCGCGCATGACGACGACATGATCGGCCATGGTCATCGCCTCGATCTGGTCATGCGTCACGTAAACCGAGGTCGCATGCAGACGATCGTGCAGCGCGCGGATTTCTTTGCGCATGTGAACACGCAGCGCGGCGTCGAGATTGGAGAGCGGCTCGTCGAACAGGAAGGCCTTGGGATGGCGGATGATGGCGCGGCTCATGGCGACGCGTTGGCGCTGGCCGCCGGAAAGCTCACGCGGATAGCGCTTCAGCAGATGCGAAAGGCCTGTCGTGGCCGCGACCTCCTCGGCTGCCTTCGTCGCCTCCGCCTTTGCAACGCCACGCATGCGCAGGCTGTAGGTGAGGTTTTCCTCAACGGTCATATGCGGATAGAGCGCATAGGACTGGAATACCATAGCGACATCGCGTTTACGCGGCGGCACTCCGTTCATCAGCTCGCCGGCAATCTTCAGGCTGCCATCGGAAATAGTTTCCAGCCCGGCCAGCGAGCGCAGCAGGGTCGACTTGCCGCAGCCGGAAGGGCCAACGAGCGCGACGAAAGTGCCCTTGGCGATGGAAAGGTCGATATTCTTCAGGGCATGGAAGGCGCCGTAGTGTTTGTTGACGCCGGCAAGCTCGATCTGAGGGGTCATTTGAGGGCTCCCGAGGTGAGGCCGGATACGATGCGGCGCTGCAAAAGAACGAAGATGGCAAGGATCGGCGTCACATACATCGTGGCATAGGCCATGATGTTGTTCCATTCATTGGTGTTCGGCCCCATGAAGGAGTTGAGCCCGACGCTCGCCGGCTGAAGCTCGGCCGCCTGGATCATCGACTTGGAATAGACGAACTCACCAAAGGCCTGCATGAAGATGAGAATGGCGCTAACCAGAATGCCGTTGCGGGCAAGCGGCAGCACGATGTTGAAGAAGGCGCCGACACGTGAATTGCCGTCGACGAGGGCAGCCTCTTCGAGCTCCATCGGAACCGCCATGAAGGTGGCCCTCACCAGCACCACGAAGAACGGCATGCTCTTTGCGGCAATGGCGATGATGACGGCAAGCCTTGGATAGTTCAGCATGCCGATCTGAGAGAAGCCGACGAAGATCGGCGTGATCATCAGTGAAGCCGGCAGAACCTGCAGCATGAGGATCAGGAAGAGGCCGATATCCACCCAGACATTGCGATAGCGCGCCAGCACATAGGAACAGCCGACTCCGAGCGCCGTAATGATGACGACCGCGCCGATCGCAATCACCAGCGAGTTCCAGAGATAGAGCCCCATGCTCCGGCTTTCCCAGACATAGGCATAGGTGCTCCATTGCGGCGAGGCCGGCCAGAAGCTCGGGGGTGTTGCGAACATCTCCGAGCCGCTTTTCAGCGCGGTGATGTACATCCAATAGAGCGGGAAAAGATAGATCGCCGCCATGATGATGGCGATCACGAGCATCAGGCGATTGCGTGCAGTCTCGCTCATCCGCGCACCTCATGGCGGGTTGAGCGGACGTAGACGACAGAGGCGAACATCACGAAGACGATCATGATGACGGAAATGGTCGCGCCCTTGGCGAAATCATATTGGCGGAAAGACAAATCCCAGGCCCAGTATTGCGTGACGTTGGAGGAGTTGTTCGGCCCGCCTGAAGTGATGGCGGCAAAGAGATCGAACTGCTGCAGCGTGAAGATCAGGCCGAGCGCGATGATGGCGCCGATTGTCGAGCGCATCATCGGCAGCGTGATTGTCCAGAAGCGCTGCCAGGCCGTGGCGCCATCAAGTTCGGCAGCCTCGTAGAGATCGCCTGGAATGCTGGAGAGACCGACGGACAGCAGGATCATATTGAAGGACGTGCCGAGCCAGATATTGGCGATGATGACGGCGTAGAGCGAATAATGCGGGTCCGAGCGCCAGAAGATGTTGCCGGAGATGATGCCGCTTTCCTTCAGGATGAAGTTCAGCACGCCGAAATCGCCCGAGAGGATCCAGTTCCAGATCGCACCGACGACAAGGCCGGGCATGACCCAGGAGACGAGGAAGAGACCGCGCAGCCAGGATGCGCCGGGGAAATTGACCCAGAAGAACAGCGCCAGGCCGAAGCCGATCAGGAACTGGCCGGCGATCGAGCCGACGACGAAGATCGCCGTATTGTAGAGGATCGGCAGCGTTTCCGGCTGCGCGAAAAGATCCGTGTAATTCTTGAGGCCCACCCAGGGGCGCGAGAAGGTGCCGAGGCTGAACATGTCAACCTCCTGGAAGCTCATCACCACGTTGTAGATGAGCGGCAGACCTGCCATCAGAAACAGAAAGCCAAGCGGAAAGGCGACAAGCACGATATCAAAACCGCGGCCATCTCTGACGCTGGAAAGGATCCTTCTCATGGGTCCTCCGATGCTCCGAACGGGGCTGCCTGGCGCTTTCGCGGGAGACAGCCCCTGCCGGGAGGAAAAGGATGGGATGGCCGGTGGCCATCCGGTGATGCGGATATTAGCCGAGCACTGCCTTGATCTTGTCGGCAGCCTGATCAAGCGCGTCCTTCGGGCTCATCTGGCCGGCGAGTGCAGCCTGGATGGCGTCCTGGATCGCCTTGGAGATCTTCGGCCACTGCGGATGCGGACCGCGCGGCTTGGCGTATTTCAGCTGCTCGAGGAAGACCTTGAGGGCAGCATCCTTCAGCGGCTGGCCGGTTTCCGTGATGGAGATGTCGGAACGGGCCGGCAGCTGGCCGAAGTTCTTGAACATCTTGTCGTCCTGTGAGGCGAAATATTCGAGCGCCTTGAAGGCTTCAGCCGGATGCTTGCTGGTCGAGAAGATCGCCCAGTTGAAGTCGCCCATTGCCGAAGAGCGCTCTGCACCTTCCTTCGGAACCGGCAGCAGCGTTACGCCCCAATCGAACTTGGCTTCCTGAACCATGCGGTCCAGCTCCCAGGGACCGGAGATCACCATGGCGGCATTGCCGGAATTGAACGTGCCGGTCGAATCCCACTGGCCGCGGGTCAGCGTATCAGGCGAGGCAAGCTTCTCGTCCATGATCGTCTTCCAGACTTCGAGCGCCTTGACCGCACCATCGGCATTGATGTGCTCGTAGCTGCCGCCGCCCATCTGCGCCCAGGGCAGGAACTGGAAGGTGCCTTCCTCATTTGCCTTTGCCGAGAAGGCAAGACCATAGACGTTCTTGGCCGGATCGGTCAGCTTGCGAGCATCCTCGACAAGTTCGTCCCAGGTCTGCGGCGGCTTGTTCGGATCGAGGCCCTTCGCCTTGAACATGTCCTTGTTGTAGTAGAGCGCGATCGTGTTCGTCGCCTTCGGCACGCCGAAATATTTGCCGTCCCACTCGACCGACTTCAGTGGTCCGGGGAAATAGTTCTCAGGCTTGATGACCTTGGAGTTCTTGATCATGTCGGTGATATCGAGGAAGGCACCGCGAGACGAAAACAGCGCATGCTCAGGATTGTCGACGGCGATGATATCGGGCGCCTGGCCGGTGGCATAGGCGCGCATCGCTTCGGTAACAACGTCATCGAACTGGATCAGGCGATATTCGATGGTGATGCCGTTATGCTGGTCATTGAATTCCTTGACCAGAGTCGGAGCCGGTTGGGTGTCCTTGTCCAGCGACCAGAGCGTCAGCTTGACGTCTTCCGCCTTGGCAGACAGGCCGAAGAGCGAGACGCCTGCGAGCGCCAGCGCGCCCAGAATTACGGATTTACGGATAGCCATGATTCTCCTCCTTTGTGGTTATCCATTAAAATGGCCGGCGATTTCCTCCACGCCGACCATATTCACTCACACCGGATCGACGACGAAATCGCCGCCCCGGGCATGTTTCAGATGGTTCAGCGCATAGACCTGCCCGGTCATTTCCAGGGCGTCGCGATAGACCGGGTCATGCCAGCCTTCGATATCGATGGAGCCGGACCAGCCGGCAAGCCGCAGTTCGGAAATGATGTCGGTCCAGTTGCTGTCGCCGAAGCCCGGCGTGCGCATGAAGACGAACTTTTCCTTACCGAAGATGCCGTGTTCCTTGATCACATCCCAGCGGATAGTCGCATCCTTGCCGTGGACGTGGAAGATCTTGCTGGCCCATTTGCGGATCTGCGGCAGCGGCTCGATCAGATAGACCATCTGATGGCACGGCTCCCATTCGAGGCCGATATTGTCGTCGGGCGTCGCGTTGAAGATCAGTTCCCAGGCATCGGGATTATGGGCAATGTTCCAGTCGCCGGTCGCCCAGTTGCCATCCATGGCGCAATTTTCGAAGGCGATCTTGATCCCCTTGTCGGCGGCGCGCTTGGCGAGTTCGCTCCAGACCTGCTTGTAACGCGGCAGGCTCTCAGTCAGCGGCTTGTTGCGGATGCGACCGGTGAAGCCGGCAACGCAAGTGGCGCCGAAGTGATGAGCGTTGTCGATGCAGTCCTTCCAGCCCTGCAGCGTCTGCAGGTCCATCTCGGTTTCTTCGAGCGGATTGCCGAACATGCCGAGTGTTGAAATCGTGATGTCGCGATCGCCGATCGCCTCCACACTGCGTTTACCGAGTTCGGCAAGATCCTGGCCGTTGGTGGTCTGCCAGAAGAAGGGCTCGAAGCTCTCGAAACCCATATGGGCGATCTGGGCAATGCGCTTGTCGGCGCCGCCCTTGGAGGCGCTGACCATGGTACCGATGCGAATGGCTTTGGCGGGGTTGCTCACGTCATCTAATCCTTATGCTGAAATTTCAACGCGACGCCCGGTCTTGGCGCTCTCGATCGCACCGAAGACCATGGCGAGGCTTCTGATATTGTCGGAACTGGCCGTCTCCGGCCGCTTGCCGGTGCGGATCGCATCGACAAAGCTTGCGATTACGCTGGCATGACCGTGGGTTTCTTCGGCACGCTCGGGTGCGGGAACCTCGACGGATGAAAAACCATGAAGCAGACCGGGCTCGTTACCCGAAACGGCGGCCTTGAAGCCATCCTCACCGTCCCAGGTCAGCATGCCCTTTGTGCCGACGATCCGCCATTGGCTTTCCCAGCTCGTTCGCTCGCCTTCGGCACACCAGGAGCCGCGATAGGTGAAGACGACATCGTCGGAAAATTCGAAAGTTGCATTGGCAGAGGCGCCGTGGCGATACCAGGAACCCTTGGGATTGCGCTCGACACAATAGACGGCGAGCGGCTTCTTGCCGGCCACGTAGCGGGCGGCGTCGAAAGTGTGGATCGCCATGTCGAGCAGCAGGACATTGTCCATCTCTTCACGGAAGCCGCCAAAATGCGGAGCGATGAAGAAGTCACAATGAATGCCAGTCAGCTCGCCGATCGCACCGCTTTCGACGAAGCGACGCAGGCGGCGCACACCGGAAATGAAGCGACGGTTCTGAATGATCGCATGGATCTTGCCAGTTTCGGCGGCGAGATCGATGAGTGCGGCGCCTTCGGCAAGCGAAGTCGCCATCGGCTTTTCGCTCAGCACGTGGCAGCCGGCCTTCATGGCCGTTGACACGACATCAAAACGTGCGGTCGGGATAACGACGTCCAAGACGATATCCGCCTTGGTTTCGGCGATGACGGCAGCGAGATCAGAGCCGATGCGAGCCGCGCTCAAGCCGAATTCCTCGGCAAGTTTCTCGGCAGCAGCGGGATTGACGTCGACCAGGCCGACGACCTCGATTGCCTCGGCAAGATCAGGCGTTTCCTTGATAGCACGCAGCCAGCCTTTAGACATAGCTCCGCACCCGCACAGAACGGCATTCAATTTCACGATTTCCTCCAGCGGTGCGCTTCAGATTCCTCCCGAAACGCCTTCCGTAAACGTTTACGATACTAATCGGAAACGTTTGCTGCTGTCAATGCCAGTGCATTTTGACAAAATGCTGCGAAAAATCGCAATGCGAACGGGCGCTTAGGCAAAACCTTCGGCAATGCAGCAACAAGATTTTTTTTCGGAGCGTGCAAAAATATATTCCGCCTTCATGGCAACTGCTTTCCGTAAACGTTTTCCCATGGCAATAAGAGGAGATGATCGCATCGGAAGAAAGATCGCTCAGATGAAGGGTATCCGCCAGCTCGCAGAACATCTCGATATATCGATCGGGACGGTTTCGCGTGCGCTGAACGGCAAGGCCGATGTCAACGAGGAGACCCGCAAGCGGGTGCTGGCTGCCGCCGAAGAATTCGGTTACGTCGCCAATCAATCCGGCCGCAGCCTTCGTCAGGGAACGACCAACGTCATCGGCCTGATGATTGAATCCAGCAAGGAGACGGTCGAAAACAGCGACAACTTCTTCCTCGGCGTCACCGGCGGGCTACAGAGCGTGCTCTCGCGACATAAGCTCGATCTCGTCATGCTCCCCTGCCCCAGCGACGAAGACCCCTACGAATATCTGAAGCGCATGGTGGCGCGCCGCGTCGTCGATGCCATGATTATCTCTGCAACTCAACGCATCGACAAACGTATCGATCTGCTCATCAAAACGAAAATTCCCTTCGTCGCACTCGGTCGCAGCTCTTCCGGCGGCGGTAACTTCACCTGGATCGACCTTGATTTCGAAGGCGTCGCGACCTGCGCCGTCGATCGGCTCGTGGCCAAAGGGCATCGCCGCATCGCGATTGCCGCACCGTCAGGCGAAATCAATCTCGGCTATGTCTTCGTGGACGCCTATCGAAAGGCTCTGGAAAAGCATGGGATCAGATATGATCCGGAGCTGGTGATCCGCGTAAAATCAAGCGAACAGGGCGGCTACCAGGCTGGCGACGAGTTGCTGCTGATAGAAGACAAACCGACGGCCATCATCCTGATCTACGAACTGATGGCGATCGGCCTCTATCGCCGCCTGGTCGAAGCCGGCATCGTTCCGGGCCGCGATCTTGCCGTCATCGGCTTCCGCGAGGAACCTCGCGCCAAGTTCCTGCAGCCGACGCTCACCTGCTTCCGCATGTCGCTACGCGACCTTGGTGCAGCGCTCGCCGAAACCTTGCTTTCCAGCATGCCCGCCTATTCGGAGATCCACCTCAGTGGTGCGCGCAATCGGATCTGGCCGCTGGAGCTTGTGCCCGGGGAAAGTGATGCTTTTTTCAGAGAGCCTCAAACGTGACGCAATGTGCGTCACCCTATCCATGTTCTCGATAAGAGACGAACGACTCCGCTCAAAACCACTTATGCCGCCGGTTTCGTCTGCGCCGGCAGATTTCAATCAAAGTTCGTACCATACACGCGGGTTGTCGCCCGACTGGATCATCAGCCAGCGAAGATCCGTATCCTTCCAGCCCTTGATCGCGTTTGAGCGGTTGTCGAGCACCAGATCGCCTTGATCGGTCTTAACGACGAGAACAGCGTGGCCTTCGCCATAGGGCGTCTTGGCAACGGCGATACGTAGCGCCTTCGGTGACCAACCCATGGCGATGAGATGATCACGCTTCGTCAGCGCAAAATCCTCGCAGTCACCGGATTTCACATTCACCTGCCAGACATCGCCCTGATCAGAGCGGTCATTGACCGGGCGGATCGAGCGGTTGACCGAGGCATTGACCGATCGAAGCTGCTTGCTTGCGAACGCGCTCAGCGAAACCTCCGAAGCTCCGCCGCGTGCCGCGCATTCATTGGGATTTTGCGCGCAGAACATCACATGCGCGAAAGGTGCTGTCGTTCGGCGCTTTTCAGAAATATAGCTGAATGTCGGCGCTGTCTTCAATCCGCGGGCAATACCGCCGGGACCGGCCGCCTGCGCGGTCTGAACCGCAAACAGAGATGCAAGCGTCACCGCCGTAATCAGTGTGTGCTTAAACATTTTCTTACCCCGTTTCGACGACCGCTACACGGTCAAATGCCTATGCCGGTTGATCCGGCTTTTGATCCTTGGTCGAAGTTCTCTTCAGCTCCAGCCAATGACGGGGAACATACGGAGGGAGCATTCTCGATCCTTTTAAATCGTTCCCGACAATTTTAACGAAGTGCGTTTTTTCGAAGCGATCGAATGTGCCGCCACCAATTTTGGGGCGATTGTCGCACCAGAATTGGGCAGGGTTGCAAAAGTCGCGGAATTCTTGCAGAGACAAGCACAGCGGCGCCGGAGGGGCGGCCGACCTCTCAAAGTTTGGCCGCGGCTGTGACGAATAGGTTGAAGACCATACTTGCCGGCCTCTACAGCACGGTGGTGCTGGTTGCTGTCATTCCATTCGGTCTGGTCGATGCGACGCCTTTCGCGGCCGTCGCGATCTGCATGTTCGCGCTGAGCCTTGCGGCACTCCTGCTTTTCGGTGAGCCCCGACGTGCTCACGGGGTCTTCGTATGGGTGCTGCTTCTCTTTATCGTTACCTCGGCCTGGATCGTCATCCAGACCATCCGCATCCCGTGGCCATCTCTCATCAATCCGATCTGGAAGGATGCAAACGCGCTCGCCGGTGCCTCGAGAGACACTATATCAGTCGCGCCGGCCGACACGCTGACTTCGCTTCTGTATATAGCGCTGCCTGTCATGACGTTTTTGACCGGCCTCATGGTTGCAGATACGGACAAGCGGGCGCGCCGTATCCTGATGGTGCTTGCTGTTGGCGCAGGTTTGATCTCGCTCTTCGGGCTTGGCCAGTTCCTGCTGTTTCCGAAGATGTTGCTGACTGAAAGCAAGCGCTATTATCTCGACAGCCTCACTGCAGTCTTCGTCAACCGCAACACGGCAGCGACCTTCCTGGGGCTGAGTTTTCTGATACTTGCGACATTTGCTTCGGAAAATGGTCGCGCCTATTTCGGCTTTTCATCCGCGCCATCAGGCAGTTTCAAGCAGGGCATCGGCTTCTGGCTTTTTGCCGGCCTCGGCCTCTCCTGCCTGACCGCGCTAATGCTCACCCAGTCCCGTGCCGGACTGGTCGCAACAGGCCTGGGCTCGATCTTCTACCTCCCCTATCTCGCCCGCCAGTGGAAGGGCAGACGCACCAGGCTGCTTCCTCAAGCGGGCGGCTCTGTGACCCGAAATTGGTTAACGGCAGCCGGTGCGATCGCCCTTATTCTCGTTTTCGCCGCTATTTTCGGCGGCAGAGCCATCCTACGTGCAGACCAGCGAGGCACTGATGACGATCGCTTCTGCGTCTGGTCCGATACGATGCACGCCCTCTCACAGAATTGGTTTCAGGGAACGGGCTTCGGCACGTTCCGCACCGTCTTTTCTGCCTACCGGACACCCGATTGTGGAATTGGCGGCATCGTGGACAGGGCTCATAGCTCCTATCTCGAAGGCTTTCTCACTCTCGGAATAATATTCCCGGTCGTCACCTGCCTGATCTTTTTCGTGCTCATGCGGGCCTTCTGGAGTGGCTATCAGGCTCGTCGTCGGCTGAGACATTATTCAATTTTAGGTTGCGCAGGCACCCTGTTGACGGCGGCTCATTCCGCCGTCGATTTCTCGATTCAAATACCCGGTTTTGCCATTTTTTTCATGGCATTTCTTGCGGCAGTCGTCTCCATTTGCTGCGGGCGCGAAGAAAGGGTCGGCGAAAGCAGGAAAGATCTTCCATCCGGCTTGAGAATCGAGCATCCAGCGGAGATCCTTGAAATATGACGATTTGAAGGCTGGCCGCCCATAAAATCGCCACTAAAGAAGATCAAAATATTCGTTTGGGTTGCATGCGAATTACCACAGAATCTTAACGTATCAACTCTCTCTAATTTACCATAAATGGGAC
The DNA here is from genome assembly GCF_052113285.1 of Rhizobium sp. YAF28. Taxonomy (NCBI): domain Bacteria; kingdom Pseudomonadati; phylum Pseudomonadota; class Alphaproteobacteria; order Hyphomicrobiales; family Rhizobiaceae; genus Rhizobium; species Rhizobium sp. YAF28. The sequence goes on from NZ_JBFRCX010000009.1 coordinate 110,870, forward strand.
AATCCATGTTGCGCTATTGCCACAATAACCTTCTGTTAGGTATGCAGTATCTGACAGAGTCCGATATTTACTTGTCATTTAAGTTGCCACCGGGCTAAACGGTGCTAGTGCTATTACCAAGTAGGGTCATGATGGGCATTCCTGTAACTCGACGCGGCAGCATCATTGTATCGATGCTGATCGTGCTTTCCAGCTGCACTTCTCTCCCTAGGTCCGGTCCGGACCATACGGATATCGACCGCGATGCAGCAATTAAGGTCACGACACCCGAGCGCAAGGTTGGAATCGACTATGTCCTGATCGATCTCAACAAGGGGATTCTGCCCTATTTCGACAAGATCCCGTCAAGCACTCTGCGGGGTGGGTTCGGCGGTGGCCGCGGGGGTGCTCCGGACATCCCGCTCGGCTTCGGCGATGTCGTGCAGGTTTCAATTTTCGAAGCTCAGTCCGGCGGTCTCTTCATCCCGTCCGACGCGGGCAGCCGTCCGGGTAACTACATCACTCTGCCTCAGCAGACGATCGACAAGGCCGGCACGATCAGCATTCCCTATGCAGGCCGCGTTCCCGCTGCCGGCCGCATGAAGGAAGAAGTCGAACAGGATATCGAAGACAAGCTGGCGAGCCGTGCGATCGAGCCTCAGGTCGTTCTCACGACCATTACGAGCCGCTCTTCGGAAGTGGCGGTCGTCGGCGACGTAAATGATCCGCAAAAGATCGTTCTCTCGCCGGCCGGTGATCGCATTCTCGATGCGATTTCCCAGGCAGGTGGCCTTACGACCCCGAATATCGAGACCAACGTCACGCTGCAGCGTCGCGCTAAAACGGCAACCATCGCTTACGAAACTCTGCTGAAGAACCCGTCCGAAAACATCTACCTTGCGCCGGGCGACACGGTTTCGGTCGAGCACGAGCGCCGTACATTCATCGCACTTGGCGCCTCCGGCACCAACAACCGCATCGACTTCGAGGATTCGAACCTGACCCTTGGCGAAGCCATGGCAAAGGCTGGCGGCCTCCTCGATAGCCGTGCCGATCCGCGCGAAGTCGTGGTCTATCGAAAGGTCGACCGCAGCACTCTTCAACGCCTGAATATCGATACCAGCCGCTTTAAGAGCGACCAGGTGCCTGTCATCTTCCGGGCAAACCTGCGCGATCCGGCGACCCTTTTCGCAGTTCAGGAGTTCCGTATGCAGGACAAGGACGTCATGTATATCTCCAACGCACACACTGTTGAGCTCGTGAAGTTCCTCGACATTCTGAACTCGGTTACCTCCACGGTCAGGGGCGTTTCTAACGATGCCCTCGATACTCGCGACGCAGTCCAAGATCTTGGAAATTAAATATATCAAACGATACTTCGAGCACCTGACATTGAACGGACTGGTGCTCATCGGAGCTTATGTTGTAAGCTCCGTTATCTTTGGAGGCTGGGAATGGTAAAAGCAGGGAAGAATACATTGAAAGGTACGGCTGTCTTCGCATTAGGCACTCTTTGCTTTGCGACGTCGTCCTTTGCAGGCAACTGCTTTTCGGGTCCGGGCGCGGCAAGCGGCTCGCAGATGGACGCCTTTAACGCGACGCCGGCAAGCATTCTCACGGGCAATCCGTCCGACAGCGTGCTCACTGGCTCGGTTCGCGATCTTGCAGCAACCGAAACGAACGTCACGGCAACGCTGCTGACGCTGGCAGCCAACCCAGCAACAACGGATGCTCAAAGAGCAGCTATCGGCGCCGGCCTTGGGCGCGCAGTCAACGTTTGCCGTCCGCAGCACTCCGATCTCGCCGACGAGATTGCGGCAGCTGTCGCAGCGGCAATTGTCAGCAACCCGGCGCTCGGTAGCTTCCGCACAGCATTTGAAGCTTCGCTGACCAACCAGACCGCTGTTGCAGCACTCGGCGGCGCGGGCGCAGGCCCTGCAGGTGGCGGCGATATCAGCGGTCCTGGCGCATCGGGTTTGGGTGGACCGGCTGATGGCGCGGATGCCGGCGGCGCCACCCAGGGCGGGGGTTCGCTCCAGACGAATGCTTCAGGCGTGGGCTCGCTCCAGACGGGCGCCTCAGGCGGCGGCAATTTTACGATTATCATCAACAATTCTGTCAGCGGCAGCATCTAACCGCTTTCAAAATTTGCGTGATGCTATCAAGAGAGGCTGTTCGGCCTCTCCTCTTCAACATTTAAAGAAAAGCTCCTATCTCGCGCGAGCCATTGCCGGCAGTGGAGCCGATCGTTCCTGCAGCAGGTCGGACCGGTAGGACATGTCTCAGCACGCCAAGGCAGGCGGACAAACGCGGCGAAGGGCTACGGCCCCGTTTGCTCTGTCACTTCCCTCTCCCCTATCTATCCTCTTTAGTCTGACAGCCATCGCATTGCTGGCCTTCGCTGTTACCGATATCAGGCAGTCAGCGCGCTTTGCTGATATTTTTCTCGTGGCGGAAAGACTTGAACAATCCGGACAGATCAGCCCTGAAACGGTCGCCCGGACGGCAGCCAACACCGACGCGATCGTCTCCGGCGACTATTGCCGCTCGGATATCGTCATGGCAGGCACGACACTCGTGCTGAACAGGCTGGACACGGCCAGCGAGATCACGGGCTACGAGGCCTGGGCCAAGGCTGCAGACGACGCCGAGCGTTACATGCGCCATGCCGTCTCCTGCATGCCGACCGACAGCAATCTCTGGCTCAGGCTTGCGATCGTTCGTGCCGTAATTGCGCAAGAACCAAAATCGATTGCCCGGCTGATGACGATGTCAGCCCGGCTCGCCCCCGCTGACGAACTCGCCCTTCTCGCCCGCGTCTATTTCTGGAACCATCTGAACGTAGCAACGCTTGAAAATGCGCGAACGACGGTCGAAAGCGATGTCCGCCTTCTCCTGAAGCTTGGAGATTCACGGAAAGTCGCGCCGGCATTAACCAGAATCAGCGCTGCCCTGCTGCCCTATGTGAAGCAGGCCGCCACACAATTGCCAGCCAACAAGAAGGGCTCACTCACCTGGTTCGGCTTCAATCCTGACAAACTGCCCTGAGGCAAACGCCACTTCAGTTCAGCAAGACCGCTTGACGGTTCACGATGCGCAGCACAGTCAACCTACCCGTGGCGAACGCGCCGGTGTCAATGGCGATGCGCCCATTACCAAAAAATGGTTGGGCAACAGGCGTATGACCATGCACCACAAGCAAAGGCAGCTCGGGGCCTCGCGTCAGAAAGGGTTCGCGAATCCAGAATAGATCACGGTCTCGTTGCTCAGGCAGAGCAATACCCGGCCGGATCCCGGCATGCACGAAGACGATATCTCCCACCGTGAGCATTGACGGCATTTCAGCCAGTAATTTTTTATGGTGAGCTGGTACGGCATCGTTGATTGCACGCTCGACCGCCCCATTGTCGCCATGCTTCAGCAAATAGGCGACGTCGATCCCGTATGATTTCAGCGTTTCCGAGCCAGCGAAGCGATACCAGCTCGGAAGCAGATCCGGCTCCTCAAGCAATCGCAGAAACGCGTCGTCGTGATTACCGCATAACGCGACTTGCTTAATATTGGCTGGGGTTGGCCTGCTAAGGTGCTCGATAACATCTTTAGAAGAGACGCCGCGGTCTACGTAATCTCCAAGCATTACTATTAGTGCGGTGCCCGTATATCTCGAAAAATCGTCGAATATCTTCTGTTTTGCTTCAAGAAGCTTGCTGTGGCAGCCATGCACGTCACCAATAGCGTAGATAACAGAGAAGTCAGCCGGATCGAAATGGAGCCTTTGCCGAGTTTGGTCGCGGACCGCCGGCAGGGCCCTGCCTTTACCAATGAGCTTCTGAAACACCCCAAATAAAGTCGGCTTTATAAAGCTTTGATGGCGCTTCACGTGGGAATTCGACATTCTATTTTGATCCTCGAGACCTCGTACCGTAGTTGGAGCTTACTGCGTGCATAAAACAGCCTCACAACTTCCGCAGATGGTAGATGCAGGTTAACGAATAGTTAAAATATATTTGCCACCTTGGAAGAGAGACAACAACAATATGCGCCAGCCTAACACTATCGATATCCACGATTATCCTGCGCACGACCTCGACATATCTCCAGATTGACTTAACAATGGCTACGGACTACAGGCTTCCACTGAGAACGGAATCGATCACCCATCCATCAATACATGCCTGGTCTACATGCAGACAGTGAGAAAAAGCTAAATTCCTCTCATAAAATTCAGACAAGTTGGGGTGTCACAGCGGCGTTGCCGGATGCTAAGATAGTCACTAGAAATCACCGCCGCGCAAACACGTTGTCAATGCGGCCTGATGCGAATTGACGGCATTGAAGCCGGGGTGCTTTGTCTCGGCTTGAGCTTAAACATTGATTGACGCTACTCCTTCATGTAGCGTGCGCCCACTTTCGATTGGCTTCCTGGAAGCATTTGATAAAGCGCACCTACAGACCCTTTACCTGATATGACTCAACTTAATGGAGGTCTCGGATTGCTTTCGCCAGATAAGGTCCCGGCATACGCAAACGAAGAGTGGGAACACTCTGAGTCAAGAGACACTATCGACGTTGAAAAGCTGATCGCAATCGCCGCACGTCAATGGCGACCGGTTGCGATTGCAGCAGTTGCCTTCCTTGTATTAGGAATTGTTTATATTGTCACTGCAGTTCCGAAATATACTGCAGCAACGAGCGTGCTTATCGACCGCGGCAACAGCGAACTCCTGAGCCAACTTTCCAACGCCGGCGTTCCCGTAGAGGATGATGCATCGGTGTTGAGCGAAGTCGAGCTGTTCAAGTCTGACACGATCAGCTTGGCTGTCATAGATAAGTTAAAGTTGCTGGACAATCCGGCCTTTACCTCGCCGGACCGCTCGCCAATCGCCATGCTTCGTTCAATGCTCAATTTCCGTAAATGGTTTGCGAGCGCGGATGTCGATGCCGATGATATGGACGCTAAACGACGGGCGGCGTCTGACAAAATCGTTTCCAATATGGATGTCGAGCGCGTGGGACGCACATACGCTCTGTCCATAAGCTACACCTCAACTTCGCCGGATCTGGCAGCAAACATTGCAGGTGCAATTGCGGACGCCTACCTCGTGGATAAGCTGAACTCGAAATACGAGGCGACGCGCCGCGCGAGTGACTGGCTCCAGGAACGGATAGATGAACTGCGCCAAAAGGCACTTGATTCAGACCTTGCGGTCCAGAAGTTCCGTACGGCGAAAGGGCTCGTCAGCACTGGCGGACAATACCAGCTCCTCAGCGATCAGCAGCTCTCGGAATTGACGACACAGCTTATTACTGCGCAAGCCGAAACGGCAAAAGCACAGGCGAAATATGAGCGCGTCAAATCAATCATCGACAACAAGCGTACGGATGCGATCGTAACCGACGTTCTTGATAACTCGATTTCCAACGATCTGCGCAAAAAGTATCTTGAGGCTTCGAAGATCGAGGCCGATATATCGGCTCGCCTGGGACCGGATCACATTCAAGCCGTTCGACTGCGCGGCGAAATGGCCGAATATCAACGGCTGATGTTCGAAGAGCTAAATCGTATTGCCGAAAGCTATCAGAGTGAGCTTCAGGTCGCCCAGAGCCGGGAAAAATCCCTCCAGGACAGTGTTACGCAAGCCACGAGCGTAACGGCTGCCGCCGGAGAAACCCAGGTTCAACTGCGCGAGCTCGAGCGCACCGCTGATACCTATCGCAATCTTTACCAGACCTTCCTCGCCCGCTTCCAGGAAGCAACTCAGCAACAGACTTTCCCCATCACGGAAGCGCGCGTCATCACCCGATCGCAGGTACCGGTATCTGCCAGCTCGCCAAAGAAGCCGCTCGTTCTTGCTCTTGCAATTGCGCTTGGTGCAATCTTTGGCAGCGGCGTCGGTGCTTATCGAGAGTTCCGTGACCGCTTCTTCAGAACCGGTGATCAGGTTCGCGATGTGCTGTCGCTGGAATATATCGGCCATGTTCCGGCTGTCGACGCGAAGGAAGCCGCCAACGGTGCCAGCGAGTTGGAGTCGACCCGCGGGCTGCAAACCGGCAACGGGATCACCAATTACGTGGTCAACCATCCGCTGTCGGCCTTCGCCGAAACGATGCGCAGCGCGAAGATCGCGGTCGACATGGAAAATCCGAGCTCACGCAGCAAGGTCATCGGCGTCATCTCCAGCCTCCCGGGCGAAGGCAAGTCGACCATCGCCATCAACCTTGCGCAGCTCCTTGCGATGCAAGGCTCACGCACACTGCTGATCGACGCCGACCTACGCAACCCGGGTGCGACGCGCGCCATCGGCCGCCATGCGGAACAGGGCATTCTGGAAGCATTGCTGGAAGGCAGGCCGCTGAAGGACGTGCTGCTGCTCGACAGCAAGACCAAGCTCGCTTTCCTGCCAGCGGTCGTCAAGCGCCGTGTACCGCACTCCTCTGACCTGCTTTCCTCGTCCATCATGGTCAACATGCTGGATGAGCTGAAGGCACACTTCGACTATATCGTTCTCGACCTGCCTCCGCTTGGCCCGGTCGTCGATGCCCGCGCGATCAGCCCGATGCTCGATGCTTCGCTGGCCGTCATCGAGTGGGGCCGTACATCGCGGCGCGTCGTTCGCACGACCTTCGCGGTTCAGCCGGAACTCATGCAGAAGTGCATCGGCGTCGTGCTGAACAAGGTCGATACGGAAAAGCTGAAGCTTTATCGTTCCTATGGTTCCGGCGAGTATTATTACAACCGCTACTCCGCCTATTATCACGAATCGTAAGAACACTTTTCGAGCAGGATCTGAAATGAATCATGCGGCGAAATTCGCCGCATAATTTTTTTGGTCACGCCAATTCCGAAAAGAACCTGCCGATGGCCTCGATCTCATTCGGCCGGATATCATGCCCTCCCGAGTGCCATTCCGTCTGCACCTGCGCCTTCTGGCCCTCGAAATAGGCAGAAAGTGCTTCCGTCAACGCGGCCGGCGAGATCGGATCGCGCTGGCCTGCCGTAATCAATATCCTGCGGCCGTTAAGATCGGGATTCGCGCGAGGCCGGAAAGGGATGAGTGGATGGAGCAGAGCTGCCGCGTCGAACAGACCCTTCTCGACAAGCACGTTCGCCAGAATGTTGGCGCCGTTCGAAAATCCTAGCCCGAGAATTCTGGACGAGCCATGTGCCGACGCCAGATCCTGGACATAGCCACTCATCTTGTCCGTCGCCCGAGCGAGATCGGCCATGTCATAGACCCCCTCACCGGTTCGCTTGAAAAAGCGCGCCGCCCCATATTCGGAAACATCGCCGCGCGGCGAAACGATCGTCGCTTCCGGCAGCAAGCGCCTGCCGAAATCGAAGAACTGATTCTCGTCACCACCCGTCCCGTGAAGCACGAAAAGAATGGGCTTTCCGGGTGCACCGGCATGCAGCCGGTGCACATAGCCATTGTTCGTCATCGTCCTACCTCCGCTTAGGCTTCGAGCGGCTGCAGATGCTGCTCGATAAGGGCACGCAGATGGGCATGTTGCTGCGGCAGCTTAAGTGCTTCGCCGAGGTGAGCCGTATCCTCATCGCGGTCGAAACCGGGCTCGTTGGTGGCAATCTCGAACAACACGCCGCCCGGCGTGCGGAAGTAGATCGCCCAGAAGTAATCTCGGTCGATAACCGGGGTGACCTGGTAGCCGGTTTCCATCAGTGCCTTGCGAACCTCGAGCTGTTTTTCGCGGTTTTCAACGGAGAAAGCGACATGGTGGACGGAACCGGCGCCCGGGAGCGCACGGGCAATGTTGGGCATGGTTTCGAGATCGACGAGATGCGCGCCATTGCCGCCTGGAATAATGAGACGCTTGACGCCCTCATGTTCTTCTTGAACCTCATAACCCATGAACTTCAGAAGTTCGGCCGTGGCGCCGTCATCTCTCAGCCGCATGGCAACGGAGTGGAAGCCTCGGATGGCATGATCCTCGCTGACACCGCCATGCGTCCAAGGAGTGCGGGTATCATCCTTGACCTCGACGAGCGCAAAGCCGTCGCCATCGGGACCGGCAAAATTCAGGCGCTTTTCACCAAACGATTCTTCCGTCTTCAGGCCAGTGACATTGAGCTTCGTCAGGCGATCACTCCAGAAGCCAAGCGAACCCTGTGGAACCGAATAGACCGTGGTGCCGACTTCGCCGGTGCCCGGACGCCCCTGCGCCATCTTCGGGAAAGGGAAGTAGGTCATGATCGTACCCGGGGAACCGGTTTCGTCACCGTAATAGAGGTGATAGACGTCAGGGGCGTCGAAATTCACGGTCTTCTTGACGCGGCGCAGGCCCAGCGCATTGGTGAAGAACTGGTTGTTGGTCCGGGCATCCTCCGCCATCGATGTGACGTGGTGCAGACCCTTGATTTGATCGAGCATTTGAGACCTCTTTCTGCCCGCAACAGGCGGGCTTTCGATGGGTCATAGATGAGCTTTTCGAGCCGGTTCTCATAGTCCGGCAAGCTGACACGCATTGTCTCCATTTTGTGAACGACAATGCGACAACGTTCAAGGATTGACGGGAAGCTGCCAATCAATAGGTTCACGGCCGTGTGACTGCAGAAACGCATTCGCCTTGGAGAAATGCCGGGATCCGAAAAAACCGTTATGGGCCGAAAGCGGCGACGGATGTGGCGCCTTCAGCACCATATGCCGCCTTGCGTCGACAAAGGCCGCCTTCTTTTGAGCATAGGAGCCCCAGAGCATGAAAACGACAGCTTCGCATTCGTCGTTCACTTTGCGGATCACGGCATCGGTGAAGCGCTCCCAGCCCTTGCCCTGATGCGAGGCAGCCTGAGATTCCTCCACCGTCAGCACACTGTTGAGGAGAAGTACGCCCTGTTGTGCCCAATGTTCCAGGAAGCCGTGCCGCGCCGGCGAAATTCCAAGATCCGTCTCCATCTCCTTGTAGATGTTGACGAGCGACGGCGGAATACGCACACCGGGGCGAACGCTGAAGCAGAGCCCGTGAGCCTGGCCGATACCGTGATAGGGATCCTGCCCGAGAATCACGACTTTAACTTTCGCAAGCGGCGTCAGATCCAGCGCGCGAAAATACTCCCCGCCCTTCGGGAAAATCCGTCGGCCAAGCTGCTTCTGCTCCACGAGAAAGATCTTGAGTTGCTGCATGTAGGGACTTGCAAACTCGCCGGCGAGCGCCGCTTTCCAACTCTCTTCAAGAGTGACTGACGTGTCGTTCACGACGCAAACCTCCCGGACCGATGCAGCCTATGTACGAAAACCGTTCTAGCAAAATTACGCAGAGCCACAATACGCGACAGTTGCGACGCTATGCCTTGCCATCTCGCAGATGCGAAGAGTGCTCCAGCTGTCATAAATTGGAAATTCTCTACCATTACCAAAAGTGCTGGTAACGATACGCAAATGATGGCAATACTTTGCTATGCCGTCTGCCGTTTTAACTATGCCCTAATTTTGCTGTTTACCCAAGCAAATCAGCACAGTAGAAATCGGTTGTTCACAGCGCGAGGGTGTTTCGTATGAAGTTTGGGACAAGCGGCCTTCGTGGTCTCTCGGTGGATCTCACGGGACGCGCATCGGCGCTTTATGCCATGGCTTTCGGCAAATATTTGCTGCAGAGCAACAAAGCCGCAAAGGGCGATGTCATCCTGATTGGCCGTGATTTCCGGGAGTCCAGCCCGGAGATTGCCGGCAACTGCGCCGGCGCACTTGCAAGCCTCGGCTTCAAAGTTCTCGACTGCGGCACCGTCCCGACACCGGCGCTTGCGCTTCACGGCCTGGAAAGAAAGGCCGCTTGCCTGATGATAACGGGTTCGCATATCCCGGCGGACCGCAACGGCATCAAATTCTACCGTCCCGACGGCGAGATCGACAAAACGGACGAAGCAGCAATTACCCGATTTGCCGCCGAAATCGAAGCCTCCGGCGAGGCTGTGGTGAGCGCGCCGGCTGCAGTGGAAGATCACTCTGCGCCGTGTCTGCAGCTCTTCTTCGAGCGCAATGCGGCTCTCCTGCCGGCAAGCGCATTTCTAGGTATGAAGATTGGCATCTATCAGCACAGCACGGTCGCCCGTGACATGATGGTCGATATTCTTGCCCATTATGGCGCCGAAATCATCGCCCTTGGTCGGTCCGAAACCTTCATTCCCGTCGACACCGAAGCCGTTTCCGAAGAGACGATCGCCCTTCTGAAGAGCTGGGCCTCCACGCATGGCCTTGATGCGATTGTTTCCACCGATGGCGATGGCGACCGCCCGCTGGTTGCCGACGAAACCGGAACGCCATTGCGCGGAGACCTATTGGGATTGATATCTGCCAATTTCCTCGGCGCCGGTACCGTCGTCACGCCGGTCACCTCCAATTCCGGAATCGAAGCGGCAGGATCTTTCAGAGTCGTTCGCACCCGTGTCGGCTCTCCCTTCGTTATCGCCGGCATGGAAGAGGCCGTTGCCGCAGGCAAGGATCTCGTGATGGGCTTCGAGGCGAATGGTGGGCTCCTGACGGCAACACCCTTCGATATCAACGGCCACAGCGTGCGAGCATTGCCCACGCGCGATTGCTTCTTGCCGATGCTGGCAACGCTTTCGCTCGCCGCAATCCGCAAGGAACCGCTTTCGATCGTTGCGGCCTCATATAAACTGCCCTTTGCGGCGGCCGACCGTCTTGAGAATTTCCCGGTCGAAACCAGCGCAGCCTTGATGACCTACCTGCGTGGATCCGACGCCAATCTCGCAGAATTCCTGCACCCCATTGGCGAGGTCGGTTCGAAAAGTGATATTGATGGCTTGCGCGTGACATTGCGTGATGGCCGCATCATTCATTTTCGTCCGTCCGGCAACGCGCCAGAAATGCGTTGCTACGTGGAAGCCGAAGGAGAGGCAGCCGCCTTAGAACTTTTGAATGCGGGATTGACCCGAATTAAGCGCTGGGCAGAAGCCCGGTAAGCATACGACAAACCTGGCCGTTCATTTCAAGGAAGAATATCCGATGACACAGAAAATCGTCCCCGTGATCATGGCTGGCGGCAAGGGCACGCGCCTTTGGCCCCTCTCGCGCGCAACCGCGCCGAAACAGTTCATCCAGTTTGTCGGGGACAAGACGCTGTTTCAGGAAACCCTGGTCCGCGTTTCCGATCCGGCGCTTTACGAAGCCCCTGTCGTCGTGACGAATGAGGACTTTCGCTTCCTCGTTGCGGAACAGGCCCGCGAACTCGATATTCCGCTTGCCGCGGTATTGCTGGAGCCGGTTGCCCGCAACACTGCTGCGGCAGTGGCGGCGGCTGCAAGCTTGGCCTCCGAGCATTTCGGCAAGGAAGCTATCATCCAGATGCTGGCGTCCGATCATGAAATCCTGGCAGATGAAGCCTATTTCGACGCCATCCGCACCGCACGGGATGCGGCTCTCAAGGGCAAGCTCGTCACTTTCGGCATCACGCCCACGGAGCCGGCGACCGGTTATGGTTACATTGAGGTCGGCAAGCAGCTTCCCAGCGGCGCGCACGAGGTCAAGCGCTTCGTCGAAAAGCCGGCACGCGAGAAGGCCGAGCAAATGCTGGCCGCCGGTGGCTTTTACTGGAACTCTGGCATCTTCATGTTCCCGGTCGCCGAACTGCTTTCCGAAATGCAGGAATATGCGCCTGATGTGCTGAAGGCAGCCGACAAGGCGCTATCCAAAGCAACGCGTGATCTCGATTTCACGCGTCTCGATGCCGAACACTTCGCAAAGAGCCCCGACATCTCCATCGATTACGCAGTCATGGAAAAGACGTCCAAGGCGGTGGTCGTGCCCTCCGCCTTCAGGTGGTCGGACATGGGCAGCTGGGATGCGGTATGGAAAACCGGCGTTCAGGATGAAAACGGTAACATCACGGCCGCCAACACGACTGTTGTCAACACCCGCAACTCGCTCGTCATGACCCATGGCGTTCACCTCGCCGTCCAGGGCATGGACGATGTCGCCGTCATCGCCAGCGAAGATGCTGTTTATGTCGGACCGTTGAAGGAGAGCCAGGAAGTCGGCAAGCTCGTCAAGCTGCTTGCCGGCCAGAAGAAGACGTCGAAGCTGACCGAGACGCATCCCACATCCTATCGTCCATGGGGCGGCTACACCTCGATCTTCAATGGCGATCGGTTCCAGGTGAAGCGTATCTTCGTGACGCCTGGCAAGAAACTGTCGCTGCAGAAGCACCATCATCGCTCCGAGCACTGGATCGTGGTGAAGGGAACAGCCGAAGTTACGATCGGGGACAATGTGCAGATGCTGCGCGAAAACGAGTCGGTCTATATCCCGCTCGGTGAGGTCCATCGCCTCGCAAATCCCGGCAAGATTCTGCTGGAGCTCATCGAAGTTCAGACGGGCTCCTATCTCGGCGAAGACGATATCATCCGTATCGTCGACGAGTTCGGCAGAACCTGAACCTAAGCTTTTTGGCGGTCTTGAACTTGGTTCTCCGCCCCTGTAACGGATAGTGGTCCGCCTTGATGGTCGGGCCACTTTTTGTTGAACGAAGGTTACGCCATGCGCATTGTGATGATTGGTTCGGGTTATGTTGGCCTCGTCTCGGGTGCCTGCTTTGCAGATTTCGGCCACCATGTAACCTGCGTCGACAAATCTGAAGCCAAGATCAACGCTCTTGAAGCGGGCGAAGTGCCGATCTATGAGCCCGGCCTCGAAGCCATTATCCAGCAGAATCGCGGCGCCGGCCGCCTCGATTTCTCGAAGAATCTCGCCCCTTCCGTTGGCGAAGCCGACGTGGTCTTCATCGCCGTCGGCACGCCCTCCCGCCGCGGAGACGGCCATGCGGACCTGAGCTATGTCTATGCAGCGGCGCGAGAGATCGCCGCCGCCGTCAGGGGCTTCACAGTGGTCGTGACAAAATCCACCGTGCCGGTCGGTACCGGGGACGAAATCGAACGGATCTTCCGAGATGAATTTCCCGAAAAGGATATCTCCGTCGTCTCCAATCCTGAATTCCTGCGCGAGGGCGCAGCTATTACCGATTTCAAGCGCCCCGATCGTATCGTGATCGGCACTGAGGATGCGCGTGCCATCGAGGTCATGCGCGAGGTCTACCGCCCGCTTTACCTCAATGAAGCGCCACTTTATTTCTGCGAACGCCGCACTTCCGAACTCATCAAATACGCCGCCAACGCCTTCCTGGCGATGAAGATCACCTTCATCAATGAGATTGCCGACCTCTCCGAGAAGATCGGCGCCGACATCCAGAAGGTTGCCAAGGGCATCGGCATGGACAAGCGTATCGGCGACAAGTTCCTGCATGCAGGCCCCGGCTACGGCGGCTCATGCTTCCCCAAGGATACGCTCGCTCTCGTCAAGACCGCGCAGGACTTCGACAGTCCGGTTCGCCTGATCGAGACGACCGTTGCGATCAACGACAATCGCAAGCGCGCGATGGGCCGCAAGGTCATCGCCGCCTGCGATGGCGACGTGCGTGGCAAGAAGATTGCGGTCCTCGGCCTCACCTTCAAACCGAACACTGACGACATGCGCGATGCGCCGTCACTCACGATCATCCAGGCTTTGCTCGATGGTGGTGCAACGGTGCATGCCTACGATCCGGAGGGCATGGACGCGGCAAAGGATATGCTCGGCCCGGTCGTCTATGGCAACGACCCATACGAGATTGCCGCGGATGCCGATGCAATCGTCATTGTCACCGAATGGGACGAATTCCGCGCGCTCGACCTCAAACGCCTCAAGACCATCATGAAAAAGCCGGTTATCGTTGACCTCCGAAACATTTATCCGGTCAACGAAGTGACCAAATATGGCTTCGGCTATTTTGCCGTCGGCAAGAAACCCGAAAAAGTTTAAGGCAGCTCCAGTTCACCACAGAATGGCAGGGCTCGTCAGTTCTATTCGGTGAAGGCGAGCATGATTGGCGGGCTTAAACGGCCTTCTACGCTGTATTGCAATCCGCAGAAGATGCCTCATTCGGCGCTGGGACATGCGCCCTGCCCTCGCTCACGTCTTTGCCGGGCGGCGAGGCAGAGGCACGCTGCCGTTTAAGCCAGCGGCCACGATATCGAAAATCCGCCGGGCTGCTGAAGCAAGCAAGTCGTATGGAGTTGGCTCTCTTCGACCTGCCGACCCGACCGCCGACAGAGCAACGGCTGGCGCGTTTCACAGATTCCAGGCAGGACGGGGATCGGTACTTTTGCGTATGATGATTGGAGAGAATTTTGCGACCAGTGTGTCTGCAGAATCCTTGTTCCAGTGAAGGCGGATCGGCCGCAGCGAGCTTCGAATATAATCTGCCGGAGCTGCGACATCATCCGATCCAAGCAATCTAAAGCGCGGGATGGTTGCCCTCCCGGACAACGGCGCTGTCAATCGTGGTCCATTTTGCGTGGCGTTGAGGCGCACGATCATGCCGCCGACAGCAGCGTAGCGGCATATTGCCGGCCGGCTGTTCGCCTCGAGACTAAATTCGAGCCCGAGCCAGTCATTGCTCTCCGACAATTCGTAGTCGAACCCCGCTTCAACCCAATCACCCACAGAGAGACCGAGTTTCTCCAGCTCCATGTCGGGCCAGGACAGCGTTAACGTGCATACCCGGGAGTCGTTTGCGTTGTCCGCAGGATCGATCGTAAAGATCTGCCTCTCCAGGCCATCCGATACGATCTCCTTTGATCCGGTAATTTTATCCGTCTGTCCCCCGCCGCGTGTTGCCACAAGGCCATCGGCGAGAACGCCGTCAACACCGAATCGCTTGCCTCTCCCTCCCAAGAAGCCGCAAAGCGGCGAAAGGTTGGCCAACGTCACATCTCTGCTATAGAAATCGCCTTCCGTCACCATTTTGCGCAGTATCGGCAAAAGTACCGAATAGCGTAGCCATTGGCCCACCGTGTTCAAGTGAACATCGTCCTCTGTGATTGCGATGCGCTCGGCGATCGCCTTCGAGAGAACCTCTCGGTCATCAACAACTTTGACGCCGTCCCGGCCGTCGATGGAGACGATGTGGTCAGCAAGGCCGTTGCTGAGGGCATGCCGCGGATCACTCGCAGGCCAGGCCCCAACTGAGTGACCGATACGGTCGACGGGCAACATGGAAACGACCCAGATCCCGGCATCTCGCAACGGCTTCAAAAGCGCTTCGTACCGCGCTATCGCATCCTCAAGGGTGATCTTATCACTGGCAACGTCGTTCGTGCCAATATCGAGAATAACGATGTCGGGTGCCCGCTCAAGGTACCACGGCAATCGCGCGAGCGTCTGCGGTATGTGCTCGCCGCCGCGTCCTGCAATCGCCCCCGCCATTCGGCCCGTCACCGCTGCTTTGGTCGGCACGGTCGGATCATACCAGCAGTCGAGATTAAAACGATTATCGACGTTTCGTAGCGGCCCGATGGTCCCAAGCCAATTTGCTGTCACAGTATCGATACGGGGCGTCGGATTCCCTGGATAGATTACCGTATAACCACTGTTGGCTACGAAGCTGTGCCCCAGTCCCATAACCTTTGCTCCAACTTTGAGCGGGAGGCTGGGCAAATCCCGCCTGATCGACGGCATCGCGGCAGAAAACGCCTGAGAGCTTTGGACAAAAAAGGAACCGAATTGTGATAAAAAGCCGGCGAGAAATGTACGACGATAAAGCTGTAAATCCATGACATTCCATCTCGATCTTAGCGCTACACCGTCGTTCAGTCATGACTGAAAACTCGACATTTGCATGACAACGAAACGCTTTGAACGGTATTGGGGACGGCAGTGTCCGAGACCTGAAAATGACCTGTGGCCTTTGATGTTCCGAGCATTTTTTTCATCGCGAACCATCAGTCGTATTTTCGCCAGGCGCCACAGTCGCCTATAACTGCAAAAATCTTAAGACTATATCCGGCCCACCAGTCCATGAGACGGATGACGGCACCAAGGGGAATGTCTTGGCTGGGGAATGCCGCAACAAATAGTGCTGCGCACAATTGTTGCGCTTCCTTTCGCTAATGCAGCATGCTATCGATTCCTGCAGCGTAACCTTAATTGCGGGTGAAGGACTATGCCTGTTCGTCAGCATTATTTGACGCTCGATGGCCTTCGCGGCCTTGTCGCGATCTCGGTGCTTTTCTTTCACATCGTTTGGCAAAACGGCCTTGGCTCTTTATCGCCGCATGGTTACCTCGGAGTAGATTTCTTTTTTGCCTTAAGCGGCTTCGTTATTGCAATCGCCTATGATGCCAGATTGCAACAAGGAATGGGGTTCAAGCAATTTATGATAGTTCGACTACGTCGACTATATCCTCTGTTTGCACTTGGCATGGCGTTGAGCGCCGCAGTTTTTGCTTTGAGAATGCTGCCAAAGGGTGAATTTAATACTTCGGAATTTGTGTTTGCATCGCTGAACGCTTTTTTGATATCACCCTTCGGACGAGTAGAAGGCAACGATTATCTCTTCCCGTTCAATTCACCAGCCTGGTCGCTGTTTTTCGAAATTGCTATCAACGCAGTTTATGCGCTGGCCGCGACCTACCTCACCCTGCCGAGATTATTAGGTGTTTTGGCCGCCTCGGCCGTTGCCGCTGTTGTAATGGTGACCTATCACGGCAGTTTCGATGTAGGAGACAGCTCCAGCGAACTCTTCGAGGGTGCCATTCGTGTAACATTCTCTTTTTCAGGAGGTGTGTTGCTCGGGCGCTTGATGATGGCGGGTCGTTTGAGGAACATTCCGACCGTGTCACCGGCTTTGCTGAGCGTTGTCTTGCTCGCGATATTTTTGTTTCCTGTGTCTCGGTTTAACTTCATATTTGAGCTGGTGAGCGTGTTACTCGTCTTCCCGATCATTGTAATGCTGGGCGCCGTAAGGGAACCTTCATCTCGATTTGAAGCTTTAGCCAAGTTTTCCGGGCTTATTTCCTACCCCTTGTATATTACGCATATGCCGGTTGTACTTATCAGCACATACATATGCGTCCGGCTGAAGCTTGAAAGCATAGCTTTGTTCACTATGATTGGGATAACGATGGTTACAGCAATCATGTTGGCATACTTGGCTGCTGTGTGCTTTGACGAGCCTATTCGACGCTTCTTCCGCGCGACGTCTTCACCTCTTCCAACAAGCTGATGACCCGTTAAGATGCCCTTGCCTTGACTTGCCCTGAGGTTGGTTCATCCTAGGCCAAGTGCTCGAATACGGCATCACCTCGCAGCAAGCCGTAGAGCGCGGGTTGGAACGTCAAGCCTTACTGTCGCGGGGATTACATGCAATACACGAGGCGCCTGCGGCAGGACCCAAAGCTCTTCAACAATCTATCGCGGGCTAGATCGCCAACTTTGTCCAGAAATGCGTCGGGTAGAGAGTTCCGTGGAGCTCTCCCAACTCGCCGCCAGTGACAACGCCCAACCTGATCTCCTTGACCAGAATTGCGGCGTTGCAGGATCGTCGGTTTCCATCAGGTTCTGCAGACACTATTTCAGCTCAATCGACCGCTCGATGGCATCACGACTGCAGGCCCAGGTCGCTTTCCCGGACCTCATGCAACAGCCAACCCAATGTCGGGGCAATCTCGGCAATGCAGCCGCCTCCAGACTTTCGGCATCAACATATAGAGGCCAACCGCATGCAGGTCATGCGGCACCCAAGCGCTCAAGCCGCAAGAGCACTCAACAGGAAGACTGACTGGATCTCCAACGTCGACCGGTTTGCCAAATGCAGACACTGAGCCTTACTGGACAGAGCAGTACCTAACCGAGTGCTTGCCGATAAATCGC
Source organism: Rhizobium sp. YAF28 (assembly GCF_052113285.1). Lineage (NCBI taxonomy): Bacteria > Pseudomonadati > Pseudomonadota > Alphaproteobacteria > Hyphomicrobiales > Rhizobiaceae > Rhizobium > Rhizobium sp. YAF28. The sequence continues at coordinate 128,563 of NZ_JBFRCX010000009.1, forward strand.
TAGCCAGTCGTAGCTTCCTGTTATTCTCCTGGAGAAGCGGAAGCTTGATGCGGGACCGGCTGCATTATCGGTAATTCCTGTCTTTGACGCACCCTTCGAGGAACGGGCTTTTTATGCCCTGCAAGCAGCGCGAGGAAAATAAGCGGAAATTCCAGAGGCGAAGCAAGAGCATTATCTGAGTTGGAGAGGAACAAGAAGCCAGAATAGGCCAGAATAGCAACCACGTTTGGACGGCCACCCCGAAAGCTGGCCTTGAGCACAGCAAGGGTTAGCAGCACATAGAACATGATCATGCCCGTGCTGCCGAGCTCGACCGAGAGCCGGATGAAGTCATTATGAGCTGAGGTAGAACCGACGATAATCTCGATTTCGTGCGGCGTGATATAGAATTGGTGACCGAAGCCGATGCCCGTGTAAGGATACTGGTCGATGACGGTACGCAGATAGTCCCACATGATGCCGCGGCCGCTGTCGCCACTCTGCAGAAAGCGCGTCGCAAAATTGTCCCAGAACACCGCCACGATCGCCAGACCGCCGATCAAGCCCATCACCACCAGCGAAATCTTGGTCGTGATGGTTACGCCGCGTTGAACGAGCACCGAAGCACCTGTCACCACAACACAAACCGCCAGGGTCGCTCTGCCTCCAGCAGCAACGAGAACCAGCAGACTGATGAGCACGAGCGCTGCGTATTTCTTTTGACCGCCAAGCACCAGCTGCACACCGGCAAATACGCCGCACATTCCCAACGCTGATGTGAATGCCGCCGCCGACAACGAGCCCAGATAGCGCGGGACACCGGTTGCAAACTCCGTGGCGATCATGGGTTTGATGCCCACGGCCTGATAGGCAAAGCCGAGGACCACGCATACCAACGGCAGGAACGCGGTTACTTTCCAGATGAGCTGCTGATCTCGGTAGCTGGTTTTTCCGGCCAGCAACGCAAAGAGAACAATGATCTGATTCAAAGAAACAAATAAAACGGACCAACTGAAGCCGTTATAGGGCGTCGAGGCGCCCAGAATAATTACAAGCAACAATTCCGCAAAAAGAAGCGCCAATATCGTTCTGTCGGGGCGACCGCGAAACAAAATCGCGAGAGAAGCAAGTATAAAAAAAGACTTCTCAATAGCGTTGCTACCGGAAAGATGCAGCGCCGCGCCGATATTAAATACCAGCAACACAAGAGAAAAGACGAAGATCGCTCTAAACGCCATATATCGCTTCCAATTGACCTAACTTAACTAGAAGGACGTAATTGATATGCTCTTTCGTATCAACAAAACCGGATCGAGTATGGTCCTATGTCGAACTGGCGCATTGATTCAGCAATATGGCCTTCTACGACAAAGCGTGCTCGGCCTGTCACCGTCAACATTCAAGGACCTATATATCTTCAATCCTCATTTTTTCGCAATGCACCATAAAGCGTCGGATGACGGCACGCGTATAATTAAGCAGCCGGGCATGTCCCTTAATCCAGAATTTTCAGGGATCGTGCCGGCGGACTCGCCACAATCATCGTCCTGATTTTCCAGCAACCAATTTGGACAGATTATCCAGGCTATTTCGTGGCTGCGCACTCGAAATGCTGCCAGCATCAGCCACCGGGCAGGAGAATTGCCACCGGCGGAACGCTCGATTGCCCACAATTAAGGCGGCAATATCCATCGATACAGCCGCCTTGAACTCTCTAGTAAATCCCCAACCCGTCTGTCATGCCTTTTCGCGCGCCAGATCGAATTGGTTATGACCTTCCGGCTCTCGATTATGCAAAGAGGAAATCGGAAGCGTGAAGATCCGCTACATTAACGTTCTGCAGCGTCACGATATGGTTCGCATCGAGCGTGATGACGGTATTGGCGCCGTCCTGAGCAGCATGCGAGATGATGTCGGCGAACTTATACTGGCTTACACCAGCAGCACCGAACTTCAGCTTGTCCTGACCGATGGTGAAGTCGGCAATGTAATCCGAACCGCTTTCAAAAACGAAAGTGTCCTTACCGGTGCCGCCTACCAGGTAATCGTTGCCTGCGCCGCCATAAAGGAAGTCGTCGCCAGCGCCACCGTAGACATCGTCATCGCCGTCATCGCCAAAGACGAAATCGTTACCGTCGTCGCCGAGCACCTTGTCGTTGCCGACGCCGCCGTATACGCGGTCATTGCCCTCGTTGCCGTGAACGATGTCGTTGCCTTCGTCGCCGTAAACGCGGTCATCGCCAGCATCGCCAGTGATGAAATCAGCGCCGGTACCGCCGCGCACGATGTCGTTGCCAACACCACCACCCAGAAAATCGTCGCCTGCGCCGCCGTAGATCGCGTCGTTGCCCTCGCCACCCCAAACATGGTCGCTACCGTCGCCGGAGGCAATGATGTCATTACCAGCACCACCGAAGACGAAGTCGTCGCCTTCACGCGAGTTGATTACGTCGTCGCCAGCATCACCGTAGATTGCATCTTTTCCGGTGCCGCTGCCGATCAGATCGTTGCCTTTACCACCGAGTATTTTGTCGTCACCGTTACCAGAATAGATTGTGTCGTTACCGTCGCGCCCACGAATCTCATCATTTCCAGCCGTACCCTTGAGAGTGTCGTCTGAATTGGTACCCAGAACGTTAGCCATTTCGATTCTCCCTTTGAAACACAAGTAAGATATTTATAGTGAAGCGCTGTCGGCTTTCGTTCCCTTGACTATTAAAGAATTAATATATTGTAAACCCTGAAGTTGAGAACAAAATTGGGCTGATAAAAATATACTTAATTCGAGATCACCCGCTTAAAGTGTACTCGCGCTCAACAGCGGAACATCGCAACTATTGCACGTTAAAATATCCAACGGAGAGAATTACAAGAATAGCGATATTGAGCGGTGCCAATTAGGTGAGGTAGCGTAGCCGAGAAACCGACGCCGCCTGCAGACTTTCAATGTCACGGGGCCTTCCGCAGACTCGTTTCATTCTATCTATCGCGGATAATGGCGACCGAGCACCCAATCGACTTCATTTATTCGGCTTGAGCCGCCGATATTCTAGCTTGAACGACCAGTGTTAAAACCAGAAACAAGCCAGGAGCGCTGGCGCTGGGATGTGGCGGGCCTCGAGCGAAAATCCATCAACTTTGACGAGGGCCCGCACCACGCAAAGAGCGTAGGCAACCGCTCATAGGCTCAGGTACTGGCTCTCAGCTCGACTAAACCTTGCGGACCTGACACCGGAAAGCCATTGCCGAGCTGCGGCGAGCAAGCCGGGCCGCTAGACGAGGTGCGATGACCGGCGGCATGGCGCAAATCCGGTGGCCGAACCGTGTGAGCGCGAGGATTTCCTAATATCCCAAGCGCCTCCAACTTCGGTGAATGCCACAAGATCGCGCTGAATAGCGCGTTCTATGGTGGCCCGCATCCGTGGATCCGGGAACGGCCCCGGTCGCAAACTTTTCACACGTCGTCGCGCGATAAACTGGCACGACCATATTTCAAGATGTGATCGCGAGCCTCCATGGAGTGCCCTTCGAGACATTGGCGCACATTATAATACTCAGGTCATGAGGCACCCTGCTGTCAGGCCCTACGGCTCAATTCCGAAGATATCGATTGATCGTCGCCTGTGGAAACCACCGGTGAGCCGCATTCAGGCAGTGCCTCTCAGGGCCAATTTGCGCGCATTCATTCACTTATAAATAAGGCGCCAGCGTGCATCACGTGAAGCCTTAGCCATTTGTTTTCACTGCGCTAATCGACCCTATGCCGGCCCTGGGGATCCAGTTGGACCGCCATTATTTCTTTATGAAGGTCAAAGTCAGGCCGCAATGTCGCCAATTTCCACAGAGATTTAGGCGTTGCAATCGCCAGGGAATATTAATATCCATTCTAGGCCTGAACGGGGCGTAGGGATTCATTCGCGAGGAATTCTAATGGCTTACGCTGTATCAGCAGTAATACCTGTTAAGAATCGGCCTACCGAGATCATCCGAGCCGTAAACAGTATTTTAGCTCAAACGGTAGTTCCACAAGAGATAGTCATCGTTGATGACGGCTCGACAGATTCTACTCCGGCGGTAATCAGCCAGCTTGCCGAAGCGCATTCAATTATTAAGCCAATTTTCCTGAGCAAAAGCCGAGGCGCCTCTGGCGCAAGAAATGAAGGCTGCCGCGCGGCGTCGGGCGACATGCTTGCTCTGCTTGATTCCGACGATGAGTGGCTTCCCGAAAAAATGGAGCTGCAGTTGAAGCTCCTGTCGGACGACGAAAAATGCCCTGCAGCCGGCTGCGGGATGAAATACGACTACATCGATAGGCCAAGCGTTTCGCGTGTGCCGCCAAGGGTAATCACGCTCGAACATCTCAGCCAGGGAAATATCTTCGGCTCGGCTTCTGTTGCGCTTATCCGCAAAAGCAGCTTCATGGATATTGGCGGATTTGACGAAAGCCTACCGAATTGCGAAGACTGGGATCTGTGGTTCCGTCTGTCACAGATTTCTTCGCTCCTGAGCACCAGCGAAATAATGGTGCGTTATAGCTATGACGGAAACGACAAGCTTTCCCGCAATATCGACAAGCTCATTCTTGGCCACAACATGATGCGCGACAAAATATTGGCGAGCGTCAGCAATCAGCGGCAGAGAAATATCATCATCGCCGCCCATGAGATGAAGATGGCTGAAATCGCAGTTCGCACGATCGGCTCTCCTAGCATGGGCTTTAAGCATGCATGGAAGAGCCTGTCGGCGAACGCAGGCCCGCAAAACGTCACCCGCGCTCTGAAGCTGCTGGCCGCTGGCGCTTTCTATTCAAATCGCTACTAGAGAATTCCAGCGTTCAGATGGCATCACCCCAGGTGGCGTCCTCTGAACGCAGGTATTCCGCGTCTGAATTTGATGACGCCATCGGCATTCAGACCCTGCAAGCATAGTTTTGGCGACCCAGGGAACAGCCAGTTCAGACCATTTGACCACCCTTTGAAGGAAGGGTGGGCTTGTTGTTTTTGAATCACAGCTGGCACTAAATTTCTCAAATTCATGGATCAATCGCGACCTTTCGAGCCCCCAAATACAACGTGAATGCTGCATTGCACAATTTTTCGTTGACTGGATCGCCGTTGCTGCAGCGACCAGCCAAGAAATGTGCCGTCATGCCCGACGAGCATAAAGGGAGCAAAGAGAAAACTGAAAAAATCGTTTAAAAACAATTCGATGCCGCCAGCAGTCGAAGCTTCGCCTGCCCGTTTTCGAAAAAATCCCCAGAATGGCTATTTCGAAAATGTCATATGCACTATACAAATGTGATCGAAATTGATCATCGGCGAAACGTTCATTTTTTTTGCGGTTGCGTAATCGATGTAAATTTTCGACTATCTCCGCACAGTCACAAACCCCAGGAGCGTGCGAATGAAAATTGCAATCTTTGGCCTTGGCTATGTCGGTCTCACAGGTGCCGGATGCCTGCTCAAAGAAGGTCATTCCATCGTCGGCGTGGAACCTCACGAGGACAAGGTAAAACTCATTCTCTCCGGGCATTCGCCAATCTATGAGCCCGGGCTCGACGACCTCCTGGCGGCAGGTCTGGCTGACAATCGCCTGACGGTCGTCTCGAAGGTCGGAACATTGCTTTCGGAATGTGATCTGGCCATTGTCTGCGTCGGCACGCCGAGTGCAGCTGACGGCTCGCACAATATGACATTTATTGCCGAAGTCTCGCGTCAGATTGCTCTGGGCGTGGACGCCGGTCGCGAGAAGCCGCTGACTGTCGTCTTCCGTAGCACGATCCGGCCGGGTTCGATCGACGGACTGATTGCACCGATCTTCAAGGCGCATCTTGGCAAGGATTTCGGCAAGTTGGTCGAAATCGTCTACAATCCTGAATTTCTCCGCGAATCCGTGGCCATTAAAGATTACTTCAATCCGCCGAAAATCGTCGTTGGCACTCAGAACGGTCAGCCGTCCGAGCGTATGACTGAACTTTATAAGAACATCAGTGCGCCAATGTTCGTAACCGGCTACCGCGAAGCCGAGTTCACCAAATTCGTCGATAATACCTGGCACGCGGTCAAGGTCGCATTCGCCAACGAAATCGGCCGCGTCTGCGTCCAGCTTGATATCGACCCCCAGACCGTACACAAGATCTTCGTCTCGGATACCAAGCTGAATATCTCGCCTTATTATATGCGCCCCGGTGGCCCCTTCGGCGGCTCCTGCCTTCCCAAGGATGTCAGGGCACTGGCCCATATCTCCGAGGAGGTCGGCGCTTTTAATCACTTGGTCGATTCATTGCTGCGTTCGAACGAGGCGCACAAACGCTTCATCTTCGACTACGTTACGCGCGACGTCGCGCCGAAGGCGAACATCCTCATGCTTGGACTCGCGTTCAAGGCAGAAAGCGACGACCTGCGCGAAAGCCCCCAGCTTAACCTAGCCCACAAGCTGATCACCTCCGGGTACAAGCTCAGCATCTACGATCCGGCCGTCAAGCCAACGCAGTTGCTGGGTCAGAATATGGGTTATGCCTTCTCGCACCTTCCATCCATCTCGGAAATCATGGTTTCCAAGGAAGAGGCCGAAAGCACCGAATACGATCTGGTGATCGACACAAACGGAAGCTTGGCAAAGATAGATGTGAAAGCTGCCAAGACAGTTGACACGAATACCTTGCACTAAGAAGCAAAAACACGCCGTCGGCCTCTCCGGGGGCCGATTCTTTGAGAATTATCGAGAGTAGGCAATCGATGGCAATTCAAGAAACAATCGATATGGCCCCGGATGATGCGACAGATCTGAGTGTCTTGCCCCTGAAGGGGCGAAAAGTGCTGATCGTCGTCGAGAACCTGCCGGTTCCCTTCGACCGTCGCGTCTGGCAGGAAGCCAGGACCTTGACCGCCGCCGGTGCGCAGGTTTGCGTCATCTGCCCGACTGGAAAGGGCTTCACCGAACGCTACGAATGCATCGAGGGAATCCATGTTTACCGGCATCCCCTGCCGCTCGATGCAAGCGGAGCATTAGGCTACCTGCTGGAATATGGTGTCGCGCTCTTTTGGGAAACTGTCCTTGCCTGGAAGATTTTCTTCCGTCACGGCTTCGATACAGTTCACGGCTGCAACCCGCCGGACCTGATTTTCCTGGTGGCCTGGCAATTCCGGCTCTTTGGTGTTCCGTATATCTTCGATCATCACGACATCAATCCCGAGCTCTACGAGGCCAAGTACGAAAAGCGCGGCTTCTTCTGGAGACTGATGTGCTGCTTCGAGTGGATCACCTTCAAGAGCGCTCGCGTCGTCATCTCGACAAACGAAAGCTATCGCGAAATCGCCCAGGTGCGCGGAGGCAAGAAAGCCGAGGATATCTACGTCGTCAGAAGCGGACCGGATCTTTCACGCTTCGTTGCCGTCGAACCCAATGAAGCGCTCAAGAAGGGCCGAAAGTACCTCGTTGGCTACGTAGGCGTGATGGGTGCTCAGGAAGGCGTTGATATCCTTCTTGATGCCGTGGCCTATATCAAGAACCAGATGGGTCGCGATGACATTCAGTTCGTCCTGGTCGGTGGCGGTCCGAGCGCCAAGGGCCTGGCTGCCGATGCGGAAAGAATGGGCCTTGCAGAGTGCGTAACCTTCACGGGACGCGTATCCGACCATGATCTTCTCGAAGTGCTGTCGACATCCGACGTCTGCGTCAATCCCGACCGCGTCAACCCGATGAACGACAAGTCGACGATGAACAAGATCATCGAATACATGGCGCTCGGCAAGCCGATCGTTCAGTTTGACGTTACCGAAGGCAGACGTAGCGCTGAGGAAGCCTCGCTTTATGCAAAGGCCAACGATGCGAAGGATTTCGCTGAGAAAATCGTGGCCCTCCTCGAAAATCCGGAAGAGCGTGCGCGGATGGGCGCCATTGGCCGCAAACGTGTCGCAAGCAGCCTTGCATGGCCGTACCAGATCCCCAATCTGATCGCTGCCTACAAGAAGGTGAAGCGGCAAAGCTGATTTTCGTTAGCAAAGCAAGCCCAAACAAAAAGCCGCATGAGTTTGCTCTCATGCGGCTTTATTTTTATTGCTCACCCATTGATGGCTTACCGGCAGCGAATCCCCAAGCTGCAATGCCTTCGCAATTCACCATGGTCGCTCTGCCCGCGATCTCAGCAATGCTTTTTTGAGGGGTCTCTAACGCTGTCCGGTAATCGACTATTCCTCGCGGAAGGTGTGCTTCATCTGGTCCGTTAGCGGCTTAGTCAGATAGGATATGACTGAGCGGTCGGCAACCTTGATAAAGATTTCAGCCGGCATGCCCGGGTAGAGCTTCATGCCCTGCAGCTTTGCAAGACTTTCGGGTTCCGGTCTTATGCGCACCGGATAATATTTTGCGCCTGTCCGCTCTTCGGTGATGGCATCTGGAGATACCGACAAGACCTTGCCCTGAACTTCAGGCGTCGACCGTTGATCGAACGCGGTAAATCGAATGTCAACATCCTGATCGACATGCACTTGGTCGATGTTGCGCGTTGCGATCTTTGCCTCGACTGTGAGTGCACGATTGTCTGGCGCCAGCAGCATAAGCGTTTCGCCTGGAGTGACCACGCCGCCGACCGTGTGGACTGAGAGCTGGTAAATACGGCCGCTCAGCGGAGCCTTCAAATCCAGCCGCTGAAGCTGATCGAGAGCAGCGATACGACGCTCCTCCATCTCGGCAATATTGCCCTCAACATCCGTGAGGTCCTTGGAATTTTCGGCACTTTGGTCCGCATCAAGCTGAAGAACCTGCAGTTTGATCTCGGCAATCTTGCCCTCCGCCTGCGCACGGTATGCTACCCGGCTACCGCGACTGCCATCAAGATCGGCCTTCTGACGTTTCAGACTGTTGATCTTTTGCATAGTCACGAGCTTCTTTTCATAAAGCTCTTCCGTTGCGGCAAGCTCTTCGTTGACGAGAGAGGTGGCATCGTCGATCGCCTGCAGCTGTATGGTGTCGCCTTTGATCTCCTCATCAAGCTGCGCCATTTTTTCTTCAAGCTGCTTTTTGCGTCCAACCATTGAAGATTGACGCGTCTTGAAGAGCTGCATTTCGCCGTCAATCAGCAGCTTATTTCCTTCGAGATCGACACCCTTTGCCTCCAGTTCGTCCATTGAAAAACTGGGCTGCCCAAGTCGTTCCGCCTCGAGACGACTTCTACGCACGTAGAGCTGCGCGAGGTTACTGTTGATGATACCGAGATTGGCCTTAACGGAAGTCCCGTCGAGCCTTAGCAGCACATCACCTGCGTTGACATGGCTGCCTTCACTAACCGAAATTTCGGAAACAATACCACCAACAAGGTGCTGTATCTTCTTGACGTTGTCGTCGATAACAACAGTCGCCTCGCCGACAACGGCATTTGAAAGTGTTGTTGTCGCCGCCCACCCCCCGATGTTGCCGACAAGCAAGATTGCCATTGCAACGACCATCACCGAATGGCGCCGTAGCGAACGCTGAGATTCAGATACCGTCACGATGTTACTGCTCCTGGGAGTCGCCAACGATTTTCAGGGTCGATCGTTCTGCTGGAATTGGCTTGATTTCCCGCCGCAGAACGCGCGCAAGCACCTCATCCTTGGGCCCAAATGCCGCAAGTTTACCGTCCTTCATCATCAACACGAAGTCACAACCGGCAAGCGCGTTAGGTCTATGCGCAATAATAACCACGATACCGCCGCGCCGGCGCACGGCAAGAATTGCTTCAGCAAGTGCAGCTTCTCCGTCAGCATCCAAGTTGGAATTGGGTTCGTCCAGGACAACAAGAAAAGGATCCTTGTAAAGCGCGCGCGCCAGCGCAACGCGTTGCCTTTGACCGGCAGACAGCATCGAGCCACTTGGACCAATCTGGGTTTCATAGCCGTTCGGCAACCGCAGGATCATCTCGTGCACTCCGGCGATTTCAGCAGCAGCAATAACCGCTTCAGCCTCAGCATTTGGCTGAAATCGCGAGATGTTCTCGGCAACAGTGCCCGAGAAAAGCTCGATATCTTGTGGCAGGTAGCCGATATGTGCGCCGAGGGCGGTGTCGTCCCATTGATCGAGCGCGGCGCCGTCAAGCCGGACCGAACCGCGATAGGCAGGCCAGATCCCCGTAATCGCGCGGGCGAGCGACGATTTACCGGACGCACTCGGACCGATCACGCCGACAGCACTACCTGCATCGACCGAAAAGCTGATTCCCATGATGGTGAAGTCTTGCCTGCCGGGGGGACCGCTCACGAGCTGTTCCACCGTCAGCTGGCGATAAGGTGCGCGTAGCCTGAGCGGGGTCGTATTCTCCGGCAATTCACGGAAGGTAGTCTTGAGACGTTTCCATGCTTGCTGGGCTGAAACAAACCCCCGCCAGTTGGCAATCGCCTGTTCGACTGGCGCCAGTGATCGCGACGTAAGAATAGACGATGCGATAATGATCCCGCCGGTCGCCTGGTTTTCGATTACCAGAACGGCGCCAGTTGCAAGCACTCCGGACTGCAAGACCGCCCGGAAAATTTTGGAGATCGTGGAATAGACGTTGCCGGTGTCGGAACCTGCGCGCGACATCATCCGGTATGCGTCATTCTGTTCGAGCCACCTGTCGGCCAGATCGCCCCTCATTCCCATGGCCTGAACGACTTCGGCGTTCCTCTGGGCGGCCTGCAGATAAGCATTGCGCCGATTGCCGAGTTCGGTCGCCTGTTTTGTGGACACCTGCGCTGCCCGATGGGTGAGGAATGTCAGCGCGACCAAAACCAGTGCGCCTCCGATGGCAATCGCGCCTATGATCGGATGAAACATAAAGCATATCGCAATGTAGATGGGCATCCAGGGCAGATCCAGAAACGCCGCCGGGCCAGCGCTCGAAAGAAAGCTGCGGATCTGGTCAAAATCGCGAAGGGCTTGCAGCCCGTCGCCTTCAACCTTTGTTTTGACCGGCCCCATCATGACCGAGTTGAAAATACGCCCGCTCAGCACCTCATCGAAGACGCCGGAAATACGGACGAGCATACGGCCGCGCAAAACATCGAAAACGCCCTGGAAAACGTAGAGAAGAAGTGCGAGCAGCGATAACGCGATGAGAGAAGGGATGCTTCGACTGGGAATGACGCGGTCGTAAACCTGCAGCATAAAAAACGAACCGGTCAGATAGAGAATATTGACCAGAGCGCTTGCCAGTGCGACGACCACGAACGCGCTCTTACAGCGCGAGAAAGCCTCGGCACCCGTGTTCTTGTTCCGTGGCAGCACAAAGCCAGCTATCAAATTATTCAAATCTTCGACACCTTCTGAACAGCGCTCAAAGGTAATTCCCCCTCCGGCGGTCTACTCTGTAACATCACAGAAACGTCTTAAAAGATATGCGACACTGTGACGGCAAGGTCGCGCCTCCGATCTCGAACCTAAAATAAAATAAATTTTGGGTAAAATAGAATCTCTCAACAAAATTAATGTCAACATGCGCCTCGGGAGAGCATAACAACACAGCAGGAAAGCCAAGAGATAAAACAACTTAGCGCTTGTTGAGATATCTACATCAAATCAGCCCAAATTTGGACGACAACTCACGTCCATGGTGTCCATCCGTGGCAGTACTAAAGATCGATTGCCCCTTTTACCCGAGGTCAATAGGTCAATATCACGTCGTCATAACCGAAGAACGCTTTGTTCGCGCCGATAAAAGCGATGTCCTGCGCCGCCTTCCCGCCAGATCCGTCCGCGTCGTAGGAGACTACGCCGCTTGCCGAATTGTAGATCACTTGCGGTCCGCTGCTCGTCGTAAATGCTCCTACCTTGGTCAGGATCGTGAACGCCGCCTCATCAAGAATATGATCGCCGTTTGAATCGAGCCCCGCAAATACAGACTCCGATAGCATGATCTTATCGTCGTCACTGAAGTCCCAGATGGTATCTTTGTTTGCCGCCCCCATCTCGGCAAAGTAGAACGTGTCCGCTCCACCACCTCCATAAAGAGAATCAATGCCGCCGGCGCCAGCGATTGTATTGCTCTGGGCATTGCCGCTAATCATGTTGGCGAGAGCATTGCCGATACCGCTGATTTCGGCGGCCCCGGTAAGCCGCAAATTCTCGACGAATGATTCGCCGCGGAGATCGACGCCGACGGAAGACCATATCGTATCCTTGCCGCCGTCGGCCAATTCGCCGATGACGTGATCACGGGTATCGTTGAAGACATAACTGTCATCACCGGCGGAACCGTAATAGAGATCGGCACCTTTGCCGGCGGCGAAACTATCGGCCTTGTCCGTGCCTGTATGTGGTGTGGGGGGCGTCGAAGGAGACGTAGGCGTGTCGTCTGCCCATTGCATGGTCGCAGAGAGCGATGTCTGGAGATTGTGCGTATCGAAGTTCGCGGTAACCGTATTTTGCAACATTGCGAGCATCGACCACCCCTGACCGTCATTGGCCTGAACCACAGTTGATGTTCCGCTCTGGATGACCCGGATATGGCCATCTGCGATCAGGTCACTACCGCTTCCCCATCCCAAGCGCGCGGCAAGAACCGAGACATCGATAACGTCGCCATTCGCGCCGACTTGAAAATCCGTGATTGTATCTCCGCCTTCGCCCAGCGCATGATAAGCGAAGCGGTCGTGTCCGGCCCCACCGGTAAGCAAATCGGCTTTGTCACCGCCCCAAATATAGTCGTCACCGTCGCCGCCCGAGAGGTTGTCAGCGCCCAGACCGCCAAGAAGCTTGTCGGCAGCCGCCGTGCCGACAAGGGTGTCATTCCCGGGCACGACGCCGGTGAGCAGCACCGTATTGATGAATTTGACCATCGACTCAGGGATGTTGTATCCCTGCAGAAGGCTCTCGAAGACGCTGTTCTTGACGATATTCGCCTCCGGCGAATTCGATATAATGAAGGCGTAGTTCTGTATTTCACGCAGGATTAGGTTGTCGACAAGCGAATTGCGGGCGTCGCCATCGCCATATTCATAGAACTGTATACCGTAGGCATCGCCGACACTGCCGCTGTTCGTGAAGGAATTTCCTATGCCGCGGAAATCGCCGAACATGCGCGAATAGAACGAAAGATCATCCGTATAGACTCCGTTCCGGCTCTCCGAATGAAAGTCATATGCCGAGTTCGATGCGTCGTAGACGACCGAATTCTTGGCAAGGAAATTGATTTCGGCGCCATAGGCAGATGCGCTTGCGGCGTTTGCGATCGTTCCGATGCCTTGAACCGCAATGGCCTGGCCGACGTGCTCGGCAAAGAGGCCGTCGATCAGCGTGTTCAACGATGCACCGGTGTGAATGGCAGCATACAGATTGGCGCCGATGATATCAGTCAGGTGGGCATTGACGTTGTTAACGATATTGATGCCACCGGAACCGTCCTTTATCGTAACGTTATCGACGACCGCATCGACCAGATTGCGCAGGTTGAGCAGATCGCCGCCGGTCGTGCTGTATTCGCCGCTCACGCCGTCGATCGTGCCATTTTTGATCGTAAACTGGCCTTCGGCATAGACGGTCGCACGGACATTGGTCGCGTAAAGGTTCTGCTCGACGAGCGAGCCCTCCAGAACGACCGTGTTACCATTGATGGCGATGACTTTGGCCGCCTGCCCAAGCTTCGTCGTCTGGCCCGCATCACCGGGATCGATGTGGTCTCCTGGCAGGCTGTCATCTGCAGTCACCTTTATCCAACTGCCGACCTGTATGTTCTGCGGCAGGGTTGCATAGGTAATGGTTGCATTGTTCGATGCGTCGGATCCAAGCGTGACGCTTTGTAGGGGCGATTCCGCTCCCCCAACGCCGAGAACTCTCTCAGTAGCCGTGACCTGATGCAGGGTGCCGCCGTTGAGATCTATGGTGACATCGCCTGATCCGATTGCGACATAGATGGCCTTGCTGACCGTAATATCGGCATCCTTTGCCAGGACAACCGTGCCGCCACCATTGGCGACGGTCGCAAGCGCTTTCCGCAATTCGGCTTCACCGGCTGTGGCATCGAGATAGATCGTGCTGGGCATCAAAATCTCCAGGAGCATCAGTGCTGCAGGAGTTATTTTGAGGGCCACAGTTTTAAGATCGGCATCAAACAACCGTTAAAGTTTTAATCAACTATCGCTTTTTTTAGAATAATCCGGACAGCCTACGACCGAAAGGCGAAAAACTCCCGCATAACGAGAACCTTATTCCATCTTGATTGCGACATCGGAAAGAAGTGAAATATATCCCGATTGCGCCCTTTCATCGGTACGTTTGAGGGACAGGACGGCAATCGGCGCTTTGAAAAAGACGTGATCGTTACTGATGCCGAGGGGGCCGAAAGAGACCGGCCAGGTGGCCGGCTCCGGATAGGCGTTGCTCAACCTATTGTTGCCAAGGAACCAGCGCATGTCTGACACGATGACGGGCGCACTGAAATCTCCGGCCAGCAAAACAGGCTCGCGGGTCTCCCGTAGCGTGCGTGTAATGGTGAAGAGCTCGAAGTTATGGAATGTATCGAACCACATTTTGGAAAGACGAGTGGCAAAAACGCGGACGCGCGTTCCATCAATAGAAAGGGAAGCGGCGGCCAATTCACTGCCAATAGGGCTCAACTGCTGGAAACGAGGATCCGCAAGAGGCCGGCGCGACAGAAGCATGACGGTGCAGCGTGAACTGGCTGGATCGTCGCAGCCGACGCGAAATGGATAAGATTGGCGGGCGAGATCACGCCGGCTGGCAAGAGAGCTGGCACTTGTCACGACAAGAATGTCGGCATTGGCCTCGTCGATCGCCTGTCCTAGTGCCGCATCGTCCACCTTTTCATCGACAATCTTGATCGAGAGCAAGCGCAAAGCCGGCACCGCACTTGGCTCAGGCGCCTGAGCAAATTCCCTGAGCGCCAGAATCGGGTGAGCAATCAACACGACACAAGCCGTACCAAGCAGCAGGCTATACCAATGCCGCACGAAGAAAGCGGAAAGAAGGATGATGGCAAGGCACACGACACCGATCTGCATTTGCAGCGCACCGACGATCGCCGTGGGCCAAAGATCGGAGACGTATTGGACGGAAACGAGGAGGAGAAGGAGGGAAACGATGATGCAGACAACGCGAAAAACATTATGTCTCATTCATATCGGTCCTGCGATGCGAAAATGCCTCGGGTATCAGGCCCGTCAGGATGAGCCTAAAGGTTCCGCCCGCCCTGATGGCGTTGCGACGCTAACAGAAACTCGGGGAGGCGGCACCCAAAATGACAACGGACAATCCAAAGCTTTTTCTGGCACTGCACACAAAGCAGCTTCCACCGGCCTGTTGTCCATGCTTTATATGCCCCGCGTTCGGCACCGATAGAACTGAGATGTTCGCGCAACAAGGAGATGGTGTTTAATGGCACGCAGCTTGAACAAATTCCTCTGGCTGAGATCGCTTTTGGTAAAGGCTAAGTACCATTACTATACGAGGTTCTGGGGGATGAACATTCATCCGACGGCAACCTTCTCGCTGAGCGTTCGGCTGGACAAGACCTATCCCAAGGGCATCTATGTTGGCGAAAAGTCGTATGTCGCATTCGACGTGGCCATTCTTACTCATGACAGAACGCGTGGCCTTTATCGCAACACCAAGATCGGCAAGCACTGCTTCATCGGCGCCAGAAGCATAATCCTGCCGGGTGTCGAGATCGGCGACGAGTGCGTCATCGGTTCAGGAAGCGTCGTGACCAAGAACATACCGTCGCGCTGCATCGCCGCCGGCAATCCAGCAACCATCATTCGCGAAAACATCGAGGTCGGCCCCTACGGCCGCTTCCTTTTCGCTGACATCCCCGAAGCTGAGCGTGCTGCCGATCAGAGGAAGAGCGGCACGAATGTCCGAAAGGCATAGGCACTAGCCTCTTATTCGCGCCCCCCATTTTCGAAGAGGCGGGTGGCAGGCAAAGCGACGAAGGTATTGGTCATCGGCCGCAAGGGTCGCGCTATCCCGTCAAGCTTTTCGGCAAGCTCCGGATCGCGGCTCCTGAAATGCGGCAGTAGAACATCGATCCAGGTGACCATCCCGGGCTCGACCTCCTGAGGATATCCTATCTTTGCCTCCAATTGATCGGGGTGGAGATACATCGTCGCGGCAAATCCGGCGATTGCCCGCAACCTCTTTTCCTGGTCAGGAGTGAGCGTGACATTGTTGACATCGGCAAGCCGCACGAGGATCGCGATCGCATCCATGGCGAAATTCTGATACTTCAGCGAACGTCCGCCTCGGGAAAGCTCGCGCGGCAATCCGCCGTCATAGGGCGCTTCATCCAGCGCTGACTTCAAAATATCCATCGACCAGTCGAACCGCGTGCGATCCTGCAGGTGAACTGCCATCAGGCCAACCGCAGCAGCGGCCCAGTATCGATGGTTGCTGTTGCCGTCGAGCCAGACATATTTGGGCTCGCGCGGCGCCGGTGTGAATTCTGCAACGAGCATATCTGAAAGTTTGGTGAACCAGGCCCTGATGGGCGCGTCGGCAGAGCTTGGCGGCGGCGCGATTTCCTTTGCCACCGCATAGGCGTTCGAAAAGGAAATCGTTGTCCACCCCCCTGCGAGAACCGCCTGACGATGTCCGAGCGGATCATTGTCCTCGACCCCGCCGAGCAGCGCATTGGCATCCGCCCAGACCCGCGTCTGCCGCACGATGCAATTGGCAGCGTTTCTTCGCTGTCTTGGCACATCAAATGCCGCCTGCATCATTTCCAGCATACTCTTCGTCACGGCACCTGTCGGCCACAAGCGCTTTGCGAAGGCTTTCATCGCGACCGGATCGACCTCCGACTGCGTGTAGCTTGGCTTATAAAAGCTGAACAGCTTACTCATGTCGATCAATGGCGCGACTGGTACCGGGCATATGAAAGGACGAACTTTCTTGCCAGCACCGGCATCTTGAGCCTTGGCAGCTGGCAGCTCGAAAAGATATCGAAGCGGCTCTTCGGCGCTTGCCGGAACTCCGGATACGAGCAGGGCAAAAATCAGCCACAATACAACGCGATTGAAAGGCTCTGCCTTCCGGCGGGCCTTTGAAGCCATTGGCATATGTCTCTCCGATTCCGGTGATTGGCCGTGCTCTTCGTGGCAGATAACCATAAAGGGATGTTTGCGGCAAAGTTAACGTTTACCGGCCATTTTCTCCTTTTCAACCCAGACCGCAATGTCTATGTTGCACCGCAAGATCAGGGCCGCACGCCGTGCCGCACGCTGAAGGTTAAACAGCTCTACTGACATATTCTCGAACAATAGAGTAGTCATGCCGAAAATCACACTTTTCTCGACAAGTAATCTAAAGCAGGGTCGCTCCGAGCATCTCCAGAGGATGATTGATTCGATCGCAAGCGCCAAGGCCGCAGACCCTTCGATCGATGTCCACCTCTATCTTCTTCTGCAGAATGTTCCGGACGACGCCGCCGATGCCGACTTTCCGGAGTGGATCAGCACGCGACGTATCAATCATCAGATTTCGCTTTCCGCGGCTCGCAATCTCCTTCTTCAGGACGTTGTTAAGGCCGGTGTCGTGACCGCCGATAGCATCTATGCCTTCCCGGATGACGATTGCTGGTATCCGGAAAACTTTCTAACACTGGTTGCTAATCTGTTTTCAGAGAAGCCGGAGATTGATTTTTGGTTCTGCCGCTATAGCTCAACACCCGAAATCCGAAGTGTTCTGGCAACGGAAGCACCTGCATTGCAGAAAGTGATATCGAGAGCATCATCGAACACATTCTTCTTCCGCGGACGGCTGCTGCCGAACTTGGCGGCATTCGACGAAACATTGGGAGTCGGTGCCCGTCTCAATGGCGGCGAGGATACCGACTACGCGATACGCGCTTTCTATCTCGCCCGTGGCACCCTTTTTACGGATGCAGCGCTCGTCGGCCATCGGGACCACGACGCAAGCCTCAAGCCGAAATATTTCCCGGGGACGCTTTATGCCATCGCCGCTCACAAGAAGCGGAGCCTGCCCGGCGTAGTCGCCTTCATACGCAAACTTCTTGTCGGCGTATCCTTGGTCATGAGCGGAAAGCTGCCGCTTTCAAGCTATATTGCTGCGGTGCGGAATGCGTAATGGCGGTGAGAAGCTCTTGACGTCTTCGCTCAATGTCAAAACGAGGCGCGCATGAATCGTAGTTCCGTACTCTGGTCGGCTGTTCGCAACTGGGGACCGCGCTTTGGCACGATCCTCACCTTTTTCGTGCTCGCCCGTATTCTCGATAAAACCGAGATCGGGATGTTCGCTGCTGCCTACGCGCTTGTGTCACTGACGGAGTTGTTTGCCGATAACGGTTTCGGTGATGCAATCGTGCGAACTCAGGACGTCACGCGCGGCATGGCGACCAGCATCCTGATCCTGAACTTCGGCCTTGCCGTCCTTATTTATGGGTTGCTGACACTTTTCTCCGCCGAAATCGGCGGCCTCCTTGGCGTCACAGGCATAGAGCCGGTATTGCAGCTCGTCGGCCTCTCACTGGTTCTGAACAGCTTTGGCTATGTTCCGCAGGCCTTGCTGCGCAAAGAGTTCCAGTTCAAGCGTCTTGCGTTCCGTTCGCTGGCGTCAACCGTGTTCGGCGCGCTGACCGGACTGGCTATGGCTTTCCTGGGTTTCGGTGTCTACAGCATGGTCGGCCAGTTGCTGGCGACCACGCTGATAAACGTTGCCTTTCTCTGGTACCCTCCCGTGTTGCGGCCTGCTGCTCCGCAAGTTACCGGAATGAAGCACGTTCTCCATTACGCCTTGGGTATCTTCGGCTCCCGCGTGCTCAATTACGCCTCGCTTCGAATGATCGAGATCGTCATTCCGATCTTTTTCGGGCCGGCGGCACTCGCACTCTATATCATGGGGTCGCGTGTTCCGGCGGTGGTCGCACAGATGCTGACCGCCGTAATGGTCGACGTCAATCTTCCGCACTTTTCCCGTCTGGTTGATCGGCCGCCGCTCCTCAGGGAGGCGTTCTATACGAGCCTGCGATCACTTTCGATGATTTCCGCGCCCGCCTTCATTTCCATCGCGGCGCTTTCGCCTGAGATCGCTCGCATTTGCTTTGGAAGCAACGGCATAGATTCCGATTACATCATGTTCCTGGCAGCTGTTCTCGGAGCCGCCCAATCCATCGGTTACTGCAACGAGGTCATGCTGAACGCATGGGGCCTGCCGCGTGTCGTTTTCCGCATGCAATGCTGCGCCGCACTTCTCGTTGCGGCTATGCTGACTATTCTTCAGCATAGCAGCGTGTTTACACTTGTAACAGCTTATGTTTGCTGCCATATAACCGTTATTGTCGGAGGTATACTTTACGGATCTCATAAAACTGAGGTCTCAGTAAAAACAATGATAAGTAAGTGCGGAGCTTTCTTCTTGTCGGCTCTCGCCGCTTTAGCCGCGGTTCATTTGACAAGGTCTTATGCCATCTCACCGGATTATCCCATATTGCTGAAAGCGATGATGCTGGGAATGCTGTTCGTCGCCACTTATGTTGTTGGTATCGGGCTGCTCGACCGGGACGCCCTGCGTGGATGGTGGAATAGAGCGCGAATGATAAGAGCCTGGAAAAAGGCGTAGTTTTCCAAGGAAACGAGTCGTCATGTTTAGAGAAATAGCTGGAGACTTCCGAAGTCATAAGAGAGCGCTGATCTCACAGGGCTTCTGGGCGCTTGCCTTTCACAGATACGGAAGCGCCGTACGTTCGATAAAATTCGCGCCCATCCGTCTGCCACTGAAAGTCATTCACCTCTTTCTTATTAAATTTTCCGAGATCTTTTTCGGAATATATATCGGAGCCAACGCGAAGATCGGCGAGCGATGTGTCATCGAGCATTTCGGATCGATTATCGTCCATTCGGAGGTGCGGATCGGCAATGACGTCCGTCTGCGTCAAGGTGTGACGATCGGCAACAAATCGGCCGACAAGCCAAACGAGGTGCCGATCCTACACAATGGAGTGGACGTCGGCGCGGGTGCGAAGATCCTCGGAGCCGTTGTCATCGGCGAACGTGCTGTCATCGGCGCGAACGCCGTCGTCGTCAAGGACGTGCCGGCTGGAGCTATCGCTGTCGGCGTGCCGGCGAAGATCAAATATAAGGAAGCGCCCGGCCCCGCCATCGTCCAGCCAAGATCAAACAACAATCGCTGACCGAACATCGCTGCCAACCGGCAATCGATTATTGAAACTTAATTAAAGCGCCCAATGCATTCCGATGTCGTCGAGAACCTTCTTGCGGGCATGATAATCTTGCCTGAACCGACGTCAGTCGGAGCATGTCCCGCCAATCGCCTCGACGATTGTCGGGACCATGACACTTGCCGCAGCTGCAGCGGTCGGATGGACGCCATCCGGGATGCCCGTCGAGAGCTCGTCACTCGATAACTTCTCCCAGCCGGCGCTATGATCGATGACCGCAACGTTCCATTCTGCGGCAACGCTGCGGTGAGCCGAAATGTAGCTCGCTAGAAACGGCCTGATCGCCCCCCGCAATCCCGACATCGGGTTCATCACCATCATGAATATCCGTGCGTCGGGCAGTCCCACCCGCAGCCGTTCGAGGATGGTTGAAAAGTTCCGCCGGCTGACGCCGAGCCCCATCCAGCGGTTCAGGGCAGCATCGTTGGCGTAAAACTCGACGAGCACTATATCCGGGCGCTCGGCGATCACTCGGTCCACAGAAGATAAGGCCCATTCCGTCGTTGAGCCGCTCTTAGCCACAACGGTGATATCAACGGGACGGTGAAGGCACTGCTCGAGAGCATTCTCGAGACTTGCCTGCCACCCGCCCCGTGCCGTTAGCGATGTCCCGAATGTTACGATCTTCAGTCCTGCCGCGGCCACATCAGCCCCCTGCAGAAGAAAGAGAGCGATCAAACCGGCAGCAAGTTTCATCAGCCATTGGAACCAGCAGCAACGGTCGTGGGCGCCGCTCGCCGTTTCTTCATCTGCATGATCTTCTCTTCGAAGAAGACGAAGGAAGCAATCGATACGACCATCGTCAGAATGAAGGCGGTAACAATCTGCATGATCTGGAAGACCGTCCCGTCCCGCATCCCCGTTGCTATCGCGACAAGCCGTCCTGACGGACCAAGCAGCAGACCGTGAAACAGGTAGAAGCCATAGCTGACAACACCCACACCGCGGATCAGCGGAAGCTCAAGAAACTGGGTCGCGCTAGAGTTCTGGCAGACCGTCACCAGCAAGATCAGCAATCCGGAGAGAAGCGGAGCAATGATCAGGGCCGCGTTCGGATGTCCGCCAAAAATGAAATAGAGGTGCTGCAGCACGAGAAGCACACCGAGCGCAAGGATCGCCAAACCGGAAAAACGTAAGTTGACCGTGCCAAGCTGTCTGGCGACGAGGCCGAAAACTCCGCCAACTGCGATAGCATAAAAGCCCGACAGTGAGTTGACGCGGAACATGAGTTCGTCGCCGAACACCCACAGGCTCGAAACCGCAAGCAACAGAACCAGGAATATCAGAAGGCTGGACCGCCAGAATCGGGATGGCAGCCAGATGAACAGCAGCGGGAACAGCACGTAGAACTGCTGCTCCACCGAAAGCGTCCACAGGTGAGACAACGGCCCCAACCAATCATGCCTGACGAAGCCGATATAGATATTCGTCGTATAGGTCAGGAGCCAGCTGATACTGCCGTAAAATTTGTCGACATTGTCGCCGGCGACGACGGTGACGGTCGACAGGAAGATCAAAGCGAGCGTCAGATAATAGACCGGGAATATCCGCAAGGCACGATTGCGCATGAAAAGCACGATCTCGGTTGAAGCATCGGAGCTGCCCGCTTCGATGCGTTGCCGCGCCCGAAACAGGATTGGCACGATGAGAAAGCCGCTCAGGGCGAAGAATACCCAAACGGCAAGCGTGCCCGATTCCGACCTTTTGGTCAGGCCTGCATGATCGGTCAGAACGAAGAGAACACATATCGCGCGAAGGCCGTCGAGACCTTTGATGGCTTTGCCGACACCGAATACCTTCTGATAGATTTCGTGCATAGTGGTTCCTTGGCAGGTATTGATATCAGACCGACGAGATGAACGTGACGCCCGGCCATCAATGCTGACCGCAATAGACGTCCTAGAGCTTCATCGGGCAGCTTTGACGGAATTCTGGAGCCTTTTGCAAGGGTTGGCGATGGAGCGCTCTCCAGCTTCTACACTTAAATCAGGCCTAAGACTATCAACGGAATGCAGCCGTGCCAAGCCATAAGCCCCCTTCGCGCCAGCATAGCCGCGAGCCATTTTCGATTGGCACCGTAGCACAACGGAAGGAAGCGCAAACGGCGCGACTGTGACAATTTCGCGAAATATCGTGATCTCGCTAGGACCCGTTCCGAATTTTGTTGCAATGCGGTATCATATCGGAATTCGTCGCCAATTTCTCCTATCCGAATTGAAGCTGGAGAGAAAATGCTTCTGGACGCGATGACTCTGGGGTCCTAAGAAAGCAGGGACAAAATCGTTCTCGGCTCTTCTCAGGTACCGACAGACATAACCGCTGCCAATAATGACACGCGCAAGCATAGACCGGCGTGCATGGGTGACAGCGGTAAAAATCTTGCTTGAATCATCGATGAAAATCGAGCGAACGAAAGGCTTTCAATGACGCTGCTAGCACCTGCTTCCCCGCCGCCGGCCGACAGCCCCGCGTATG
Organism: Rhizobium sp. YAF28; assembly: GCF_052113285.1. Taxonomy (NCBI): domain Bacteria; kingdom Pseudomonadati; phylum Pseudomonadota; class Alphaproteobacteria; order Hyphomicrobiales; family Rhizobiaceae; genus Rhizobium; species Rhizobium sp. YAF28. The sequence continues at coordinate 151,181 of NZ_JBFRCX010000009.1, forward strand.
GTTACATAAGAGGTCTTGACGGCTTGCGGCTTGCCGCGGTCTTGATCGTCGTCGTGGCGCATTTCCGCCTCTCTGCCGCGATCCCCGGCGGTTTCGGCGTCACGATTTTCTTCGCGATCAGCGGATTTCTGATCTCGAGGCTGCTGCTGTCGGAAGAACGGCATTATGGGAAAATGTCCCTGCCGCGCTTTTTCGCCCGACGATTTCTACGGTTGATGCCGCCGCTTTTTCTGATGATCGCGATAACCCTGCCGATCTACCTGATTTTCGATCGCGAAAACGTGGTGCTCAGCCAGATTCTGCTGGCGATCTTCTATCTCGGCAACGTACCGGTCGTGATGAATGTCTTCACGCCGATGCCCGAAGGAATTCACAGCTACGGTCCCTTGTGGTCGCTGGCTGTCGAAGAGCATTTCTATATGTTCTTCCCGTTCCTGCTTCTGGCCCTGCGCACATGGTCTTCTCGCGTTACTCTTCTTATCGGCGTCCTGATTTTCAGCCTGGCGCTGCGCATCCTGGCCGCCTACACCGTTACAGACCCGGAAAGCTTCAACTATTATTTTACGCTGACGCGCCTGGATTCGATCGCCTGGGGCTGCCTGCTGACATTCGGGCTCGCGAATGAAGCAACCAGAAACCATTTGGTCAAATTTCGTGGCTGGAAGACCTTCCTGTTTGCCATCATTCTTCTGCTTGGCGGCATTGCCTTCCGCAATGAGTTTTTTCAGGATACCTTCCGCTACACCGTTCACGGTCTCGGCATGTTTCTGCTGATCAACGCCTTTGTTTTCGGAACAGCAACGGAAAAACTCGTTCGCCTGGCAGAATGGCGGCCCATCCAGATGGGCGGGCGCATCAGCTACGAGATGTATCTTTGGCATCTGCACGTATGGTTTGTCGTCGGGCTTGTCCTTGCCGGAAACTACTGGCTCCAGTTCTCAACGAGCCTGATCCTGACAATCGTTGTGGCCTACGCGTTCTATAACCTGACGACGACGGCGACAAAGCGCTGGTCCAAGAAAGCCGGCAGCAAGAGCGTCGAAGACGAACGTCAGAAGGTTTACCGGACGGTACCGGCCGCTGATGAAGCTGATGTTTCCGAAGCGAGAACACGCACCGCCAGCTGAAGCGGGACACGACCGAAACGGCTTTCCTTGTTGGGAAAGCCGTTTTCGATGGGCAACCTGTCAAGCACTTGCCGCCTGAAATTACCTCAAACAGAGATTGGAACTGCTCCGCTGGTTCAGCCTGAGCTGCACTGGATACGCGGCCCGTTCGGACCGCGCCTCTCTACTCATTCCATGGCAGCCGCGATTGGACGCAGCGATCCGATGCGGCCGATCGCATACTTGACGATAATTGGCCCGACAACGCCTGCCGTTGTCGCAAGCACGAGAAGCAAAAGCGCCTGATCGCTGACCGAGAAGAACCGCCCGAAGACGGCCTTCACTGCGCCGACAAACATCGTGTTCAACAGATAGATGGCAAAGGCGTTCTGGCCAATGAATTCCAGGAGGCGATTCTGGTTGCAAAGCCGGGAGCGGATGAGGCCATGGAACACGACGAGCGATGCCATGCCAACGAGAAAATAGCGCCATTCGGAATCGAACGAGACATAGAGAAGCACGAGGAAGACAGCTATCGCAGGAATGAAATACCGCTCGACGAACGGTTCCCAATCGCCCCTGTGCAGGCAGGCAATGCAGCCGGCCATGAAGAAGGCATAGAACATGAAGATGCGGTTTATATAGATGTAGTCCAATATCGCGTCATTGTAGAACATCACGACATGCAGGCCGAACATGATGATCGACGCCGCAAACAATATGTTCAGGCTTACATTCATGCGCGAGAAGAGAAACGTCGTACCAATCGAAAAGTAGAAAAGTACGATCAGGTACCACACGAACATGGATGGGCTTTGCTCGGTGTGGATGAAGACATGCTGGACAGAAAGCAGTAGGTCATTGACGGGTTTGTCGACCGATACGAACTGGCCCGCGAAGAATTTTCCAAGAATGACGATCGCCGCCATAATGAAGAACGGAATAAGAAGCCGCTTTGCGCGCTTCGACGTGTAGGCGGACAACGAACCCTTCAATTTATGGGCGCCGACATAGACGAAGACATAACCGCTCAGGAACATGAAGAGCGGCATATGGAAAGCATAGATCGCCTTACGCAGACCGATAGCCCATACGGGGAAGGCAGCGTCATAGGTATGCCCCCAGACGACGAGGATGATAGCCAATCCTTTGAGGCGTTCGATATCACCCAGCCATTTGCGCTGAGGTCTTGCTACGGGCTGTGGGGCTGCATCCATCTGCGACGTGTTCGCCGCGTCTTCTTGCTGGGACATATGATCTCTATTTATCATTTGAGATTAAAGGCGGGCGTTGTCGGGAATATCACGCTGTCGGCGACCTGCAAAGCATAAAGCGCCCACGGCGCACGCTGCGGCCACTGGTAACGATATTGATAGGCTGGAGTCGACTTTCAGCAGAGGAACGTCATTGCGCGTACCGGAAAGCAACTTCATTCGTGCTAATCGACGAAATTCCAACCAGATCGCCCCTCACCGGCGCATTCGCTTCCGCCGGGATTGAAGCTCTCTTCCACTGCGCATAGCGGCTCGGGGATCCGCCACCACCTCCCTCCGTCACCAAAACTTCACGCAGCCTTCAAGAAGCTGTCGCGTCTGCGCGCTAACCATCGGCCAAACGTAATGCAATTTTTTTTGCAGAGGAGAAATTTATGTCGCCCAAATTGCAGAGTACGGTCGCGGCCAGCATTGTCGCCCTGATGTCCATGGTGGGTTCGGCCCATGCCGAAACGACCGTGAAGTTCTGGCACAGCTTCAGCAAATCCTCCGGCGAGGCGCTGAACAAGATCATCGCCAATTTCGAAGCTGCCAATCCCGGCCTCCATATCGAAGGCGAATTCGTCGGTGACTACAATGATATCGTTGCCAAGCTGCAGGCGGCCATCCCCGCCAACCGTGCGCCTGATGCCGTCATCATGGAAGTCACCCGCTACGGTCTCTTCGCCGACCGCGGCGCGCTAATCGACCTCACGCCCTATTTCAACGCCGACCCGCTGAAGGACGACCTTTACGACTACGCGCGTGAGGTCGGCGTCTACAACGGCAAGAACTACATCGTGCCGTTCAACTCCTCCACGCCGGTCCTTTATTACAACAAGGACATCCTGGCGCGTGCCGGCTTTACGACGGAACCCTCGCTGAGGACTTTCGCAGATATTCTTGCCGTTTCAAAGACAATCACCGAGAAGCTCGGCGCGGAAGGCATCAGCGGCATTGCGGCCCCCGGCCAGTTCGCTCGCTGGGGTCTCGTGATGTCCAACGACAGCGAGCTGATCAATTCCAAGACCAACGATATCCTGCTCGACTCGCCGAACACGATCGAAGCCTATCAATGGATGGCCTCGCTCGTTCACGACCAGAAGGTTGCCTCTCCCGATAGCGTCACCGATGAGGATGTCGGCCGCGACGCTTTCTTCGCCGGCAAGGTTGGCATTTCGCTCAACTCGACGGGTGATTACGGCGGCGCCAAAAAGGCGCTCGGTGACAAGCTCGAAGTCCGCCCGATGCCCTGCAACAAGGTCTGCTCCGTTCCAATCGGCGGCGCCGGTATCGGTATCCTGTCGACCTCGCCGAAGGACGTTCAGGACGCTGCCTACAAGTTCATCAGCTATGCCGCTTCGCCGGAAGCCAATGCCATCTGGTTTGCCGCGACCGGCTACCTGCCGATCAACAAGAAGAGCGCTGCCCAGCCGGCCGCCGCCGAAGCACTTGCCAAGAAGCAGGGTATCGACGTCGCCATCAAGCAGCTCGAATTCGCCCATGGCCGTGCTCGCCCGCCTGTCGTCACCTGGATGCGTACAACCGAGTACAAGATGTGGGAAGCCATGGCACTCGGCCAGCGCGATGTCACAGAGACGATGAAGGACTTCGCTGAACAGACCCGAGAAGAAGCCAAGCGTTCCAGCAACTAAGCCTCTCCCCCAAGTCAAGAGGGCGGGCCTTGAACGGCCCGTCGTCTCAACCGTTTCGGTCCCATGTTGCGCAAACTCACACCCTATCTCCTCGTTGCACCGCTGATGCTCTTCATCACGGTCTTCACCTATATTCCCGTCATTACCAGCGTGAACCTCAGCTTCCGGCACTGGGACTTCCTGTCGCCGACCATGCCTTTTGTCGGTTTTGACAATTACCGCCTGCTGCTGAATTCCCGCGACTTCTGGAACTCGCTGCAAGTCACCGCCATCTTCGCGCTGATTTCAGTACCGATCAGACTGGCGCTGGCGCTGGCTGTCGCAAGCTATCTCGTGCGCGAAACCTTGCCCTCGCGGCTCTTGCGAGGGGCGCTCTTCCTTCCCTCCGTCACATCGACCGTCTCGATTGCGGTCGTCTTTTCCTGGGTCTTCGCCACCGATTACGGCATGGTGAACGCCGCGCTGACCTCGCTCGGCGTCGGCAAGGTGCAATGGCTGCAGGATCCGCAGCTTGCTCTGTGGGTGCTGATCTTCGTCAATACCTGGAAACAGCTCGGCTACGATATCGTCATTTACATCGCCGGCCTGCAGGCCGTTCCGCAGGAGCTCTATGATGCCGCCGCCGTCGATGGCGGCCGGCGCTTCCATGTGTTCCGCCGGATCACCGTGCCGCTCGTCATGCCGACCACCTATTTCCTGTTGGTGATTTCCGTGATCGAGGCCTTCCAGGTCTTTACCATCGTCAACATCATGACCCATGGCGGCCCTGCAGGTGCTACCGACATGCTCGTCAACCTGCTCTATCGCGTGGGGTTTACCCTCTTCGACATCGGCAGGGGTTCGGCGCTCGCCGTCCTGCTTTTCATCTTCCTGATCGTGCTGGCGCTGATCAAATCCCTCGTCATCGGCCGGAGGGTCCACTATGAAGCTTGAGAACCCAATCGTCACCAGCCTCGCGCTGCTTGCCGGGCTGATCTTTCTGTCGCCCGTGCTCTATTCGATTTGGATGTCCTTCGAGACGGTGCAATCCTATTACACGGGCAGGTACGAATTCACGCTGGACAACTATGTTCGTGCCGTCACCGAGTACAATTTCGCTCGCTATCTTCTGAACAGCATCATCGTCTCCGGCCTGGTGACGCTGCTGGGCATTACGGTCGCGACCATGGCTGCCTTCGCCTTTGCACGCTACAGATTTCGCGGCGGCAACCTGCTCTTCGGCGCCACCGTTGCCACGCTGATGATCCCGAGCCATATAAGCCTGATCCCTAATTATCTGACACTCGCCAAGGCCGGCCTGCTCGATACCTATGCCGGCCTCATCCTGCCGGCGATCTCGAACGGCTTTGCCGCCTTCTTCCTGCGCCAGTATATCAAGGGCATTCCGAAGGCGCTGGACGAAGCCGCCTATATGGATGGCGCAACACCGCTGCAGGTGCTCTGGCGGGTGATCGTGCCGATCGCACGGCCGGCCATCTTCTCGATGGGCCTCTATATCTTCATCACCGAATGGAACAATTACATCTGGCCGCTCGTCGCCGTCGGCAAGGAAGACCTCTACACGCTGCAGATCGGCCTTGCCCGCCTTTATCGCATCAATCCCGGCGAAGGCTTGGTCGATTGGCCGCTCGTCATGGCCGCCTGCACCCTCAGCATATTGCCCGTGCTACTCGGCTTCCTACTGGTCGAGCGCCACCTCGTGCGCGGCATCACGCTCGGCGCGGTCAAATAATCATGAACAAGGACAAGCATAGAATGACACGCATCGCTTCGCATCGCGGCGGCACTCTGGAGTTCGGCGACAGCACGCCGCAAGGTTTCGTCGCAACGGCAAAAATGCGGCTGGAAGAGGTGGAGTTCGACGTCCACCCGACAGCCGATGGCGCGATCATGATCCATCACGACGCAACGCTTGACGGCACGACGGATCGCAGCGGCGCGATCGCCGCCATGAGCGAAGCGGGGGTTCGTGCCGCCGTCATCAATTACGGCGCCGGCGGACATCCGATCTCGCTGGAGGAACTCTGTGCGATCTATTCCGGCAGCAAGGTAAATTTCCGCTGCGAGATCAAGCCTGGCGTCGATGGCCGCCCCTACGACAACTTCGTGCCCCGCGTCGTCGAAACACTTGCGCGCCACGGCATGCTCGAGAGGACGATCTTCTCTTCCTTTCTGGTGGAATCGCAGGATGCGCTTTCGGCGGCCACCAGCCGGCCGAAGGTCTGGCTCGTCAGCCCGCCAGTACTGCGTCAGCTTGGAGCCAGGGCCGTGATCGAAGTCGCGAAAGCGCATGACATCCCCGAAATCGGCGTTCATGTGGATACCGCCGATTCCGCTCTGATGGCCGAAATCATGGCAGCCGGTCTCGATTTCGGGTGCTGGGCCGCCCATTCGGCACGGCAGATCGAGAAGGTGCTGGCGCTCGGCGTCAAGGTCTTCACGACGGACCGGCCGAGCCTTGCCATTGCCATTCGCAACAGCTTCGGGACGGAGGCCGCACAATGAGCGGCATCACCCTTCGCGACATCAGAAAGTCCTACCCCGGCGGGCCGGAAATCCTGCACGGCGTGTCCATGGATATCAAGTCGGGCGAGTTCGTGGTCATCGTCGGCCCGTCGGGTTGCGGCAAGTCCACCCTACTGCGCCTGATTGCCGGGCTGGAACGCTGCGAAGAGGGCGATATCGAAATCGGCGGCCGGCGGGCCAACGATCTTGCGCCGCAGGATCGCGACATTGCTATGATCTTCCAGAACTATGCGCTTTATCCGCACATGACCGTGCGCGAAAACATTGCCTTCGGCCTCGAACTGCGTGGCATGCCCAAGGCCAAACGCAATGCGCGGGCTGAAAGTGTGGCCAAGACACTGCAGCTCGAACCCTATCTCAATCGCAAGCCGGGCGCGCTTTCCGGCGGCCAGCGTCAGCGTGTGGCGATGGGCCGGGCCATGGCACGCAACAGTTCCATCTTCCTGATGGACGAGCCGCTGTCGAACCTCGACAACGCGCTGCGCATCGCCATGCGCACCGAAATCAAGGAGCTGCACCGCCAGCTCGGCGCCACCATCGTCTATGTGACGCACGACCAGACCGAGGCACTCTCATTGGCCGACAGGATTGCGGTGATGAAGGACGGCGATCTCCTGCAGTTCGACACTCCTGAAGCAATCTATGACCAGCCGCAGAACCGCTTTATCGCGGGCTTCCTCGGCGTTCCCGCGATGAACTTCCTGCCTGTCGAACATCTTCCCGGCTGGCAGGGCCGGCAGGGACTGACCGCCGGATTAAGACCCGAATCCATGGCGATCCGCGCCGAAGAACCTGCGGAACCCGCCCTGCCCGTCCGGCTCATGCTGTCGGAGATGACAGGTTCTGATATCATCCTGCACTGTGACAGCCCGGCCGGACGCATCACCCTCACCAGCTCGCGTAAAGATGTGCCCCGCCATGCAGACAACTTCTGGGTCATATGCGATCTTGACCAGGCGGTGTTTTTCGATAACCAGAGCGGGAGCCGCGTCGATCTTTCAGCCGTAGATCGTCGAATTTAGACGCCGCTGACCGCTCCTGTCTCGCAAGCGGCACCGCAAGAAGTGATGCAATGGAAAGACAGAGCGAAATTCCGCAGCTTCTCGGCGATCTTATCAGCCGCAACTCGACAAAGCTTACCGAAGCCGACACGCGCCTTCTCGACGTGATGATGCAGGATCCCATTCGCGCGGCGATGGAAAACGGCAAGGCCGTCTCCTTCCGCGCCGGAGTGCATCCAGCTTCAGCGGTGCGGCTGGCACGCCGCCTCGGCTTCAAAGGTTATCCTGAATTCCGCACCTTCCTGCAGGCGAACCTTATCGAAGGAGGAGGCGATTTCGAAAGTCCGGCCGCCCGCATGGCCGCCCGTCTCGTCCGGGCGGAAGACGGCGGCGTGCTTTCCTCCGTTCTCGATAGCGAGATTGCAGCCCTCCAGCAGGTGCGCAACGCCGTCTCCGACGCCGATGTCAGAGGCTTTTCTGAAGTGCTGCGCGATTGCCGCCGGGTCTTCGTCTTCGGGCGTGGCCATTCTGCCGCCCTCGCCTCGCTCATCGCGCTGAGGCTCAATCGCTCGGGCTATCCGGCAGTCGATCTCGCCAGCCAGATGCATCTGATCGCCGAAGCGCTTGCGACATTGGGACCTGGCGACGTCGTCTGGCTGCTCGCTTTCCGCAAGGCCTCGCCGCTCATCCATCAGATCAGAAAGATTGCCGCAGAAAGAGGCGCTAAGGTCCTGGCGCTGACCGATCTGCTCAGCGCCCGCATCGATCCTGCACCCGACCGTCAAATCTCGGTTTCCCGCGGAGAGGCCGGCGAGTCCCAATCGCTCGTCGTTCCCATGACGATCGCCAACGCGGTCATTCTCGACCTCGCCGCCATCGACGACGGCCGCTCGCTGCGTGCGCTCAGTGGTTTCAAGGCGTTTCGCGCGGACTGCGGTCTATCGCCGGTGATCCTGTAGCAACAGAAATCTGCCGCGTGCCATCACCTTGATGATCACGATGACTTATCCGGGAGACGTTTCGGTCTCCCGGATAAATCTGTTCGAACCTCATGCCGCACGGGCGGCTTTGGCGGGGATCTCGACGTCGATCTCGAGGATCGAGACGTTCTCGCCACGATCAATCCTTATCTGCAGGCGATCGCCCTCGATCTCGACGTGTTTGGCGATAACGGCAAGGATCTCCTCCCTGAGAAGAGAGACGAGATCCGAACCGGGAGACATACGCTCGTGTGCCAAAAGCAGTTGCAAGCGTTCGCGCGCAACCGGCGCGGTTTTCCTCTTCTGAAAGAAATCGAATACGCTCATGCTGCCCTCCGTCCGAAGATCTTACCGAACAGACCCCGCTTCTCGCCTGGTATCGTCACCGGGAGAACTTCACCGTTGAGGCGGCGGACTGCTTCGAAATAGGCCTTTGCCGGGGCGCTGTTCTGGTCTGCAAGTGTCACCGGAGCGCCGAGGTTGGAAGCACGCAGCACATCCATGCTTTCCGGGATGATGCCGAGCAGCGGGATCGACAGGATCTCGAGCACGTCATCCACCTTCAGCATGTCGCCGCGTTCGGCGCGGGTGACATCGTAGCGGGTCAGAAGCAGGTGCTTTTCGATCCGCTCTCCGCGCTCCGCCTTTTCCGTCTTGGCATCCAGAAGGCCGATGATGCGATCGGAATCACGCACCGAGGAAACTTCCGGATTGGTGACGACAACAGCAATATCGGCATGCCGCATCGCCAGCGTTGCGCCGCGTTCGATACCGGCCGGGCTATCGCAGATGACCCAGTCGAAATGCTTCTTCAACTCGCTGATGACGCGCTCGACACCTTCTTCGGTGAGGCAGTCCTTGTCGCGGGTCTGGGATGCCGGCAGCAGGAATAGTGTCTCCAGCCGCTTATCGCGGATCAGCGCCTGGGTGAGCTTCGCATCGCCCTGGATGACATTGATCATGTCATAGACGACCCGACGTTCGGCGCCCATGACGAGATCGAGGTTACGAAGACCGACGTCGAAGTCAACGACGACAACCTTCTCGTTCCTTTGCGCCAGCGCTGCCCCCAACGCTGCAGTCGAGGTTGTCTTGCCAACGCCACCTTTACCCGAGGTTACAACAATGACTTTTCCCATATCCCTCTCCTGTTTCAACCATTCACCCAGTTAAGTCAGTCGCGATGCCATGATCGCGTCGTTCTCAAGCCATAGCTGTGCAGCCTGACCGCGCAGCTCCGCCGGCAGATCGTCCGCCGTCTTGTAGATCCCGTCGATTGCCAGAAGCTCGGCCTCAAGCTTGCGGCAAAAGATTCGCGCCGCCGAATTGCCGATCGATCCGGCAAGTGCGCGTCCACGAAGCGCGCCATAAACGTGGATCGAGCCACCGGCGATAATTTCAGCCCCCGAAGCGATGGATCCAATGACCGTTACATCCCCTTCGGGAAAGACGATCGACTGCCCGGAGCGCACCGGTTCGTGCAATACCAGCGACGACAGCGTAGCGCGCACAACCGGCGCAGCAACTTCCCGCACCTCGGCCAGCTGCGTCTTACCTGGCTTCTGCACATGTGCCTCGGCATCAGCTGCGGGCATCTCCACGTCAGCAGCTGGGCGCCCACCAACCATGCCCGGCGGCATGCTGGCGTCGAGCTGCGACGGCCGTGCACCTTCAATGCCCATCACCCTGACGCCACGCTCACCGAGAGCAGCAACCATCGCCTTGAGCGCGGCACGATCCAGCGAGAGCTCGCTCACATCCAGAACCACCGGCCTGCCGAGGAAAAACCCAGCGGAGCGTGCAGCGAGGTCGTCGAGGCGTACGAGCCAGTCCTCGAAAGGCAGATCGGGCGTCAGCACGACCGCAAGAAACGATCTGCCTTTGATACGAATGGAGCGCGCTTCAGTTAACACGTTAGTAAACTTGGTTAATTTCGATTTAAAAGCTTTAGCTGCTTCATGGTTAACAAATCGTTAACGAGGTGCTGATGGGATAAAAAAATGGCTCCTGAAGTCGCGGCGCCCCACCCGCAAATTTCGCACTTCCAGTCAATTCTAGTTCGGGCCTTCGCCTGAAAAATCAGGGCCTTTCTTGATTTCAAACGCAACAGGAAATCGGAAAGCCTTTGTTCGAATGAAACGCCATGCTCTTGCTAAAATCGCACGTTCGCTCGCAGAATGACGCGAGCGGTATGATGGACTCACAATAAGAGCATACGGAAAAGGAATGACCAGCTTTTTGATCACAGGACGGGAAACTGCGAGCTCCACGATCCTCCTGGCTCATGGCGCAGGCGGAGCGATGGATTCCGCGTCGATGACGGATCTATCGAAAGCGCTCGCAGACGGAGGATTCAGAGTGGCGCGATTCGAGTTCGGCTATATGGCGCAGCGTCGCCTGACCGGAGCGGTCAAGCCTCCTCCGCGTGCCGACCATCTCCTGGATGAATATCGCGCGGCGATCGGCGACTTAAACGCCGGCAGACTCATCATCGGTGGCAAGTCGATGGGAGGCCGCGTTGCAAGCATGATCGCCGACGAGAGTTTTGCAGCGAAGAAAGTCCGGGGCCTCCTTTGCCTCGGATATCCGTTTCACCCGCCGGGAAAGCCGGACCAGCTCCGCACCGCGCATCTGGAAAGCCTGCGCACCCCCACACTGATCTGCCAGGGAACGCGTGACCCCTTCGGATCAAGGGAAGAGGTCGCATCCTATACGCTCTCAGATCAGATTGATCTGCTCTGGCTGGAAGACGGCGACCACGATCTCAAACCGCGAAAGAAGATCTCCGGATATTCCGCTGGCGACCATATGCGGCGACTGTCCGAATATACAACGGCCTGGGCAGCGAAGTTGTAACTAACAGACAACACTCTCTTAACGCGATATTCCTGTTAATATCCACCGCTTCCTCAATATTTGAGCTTATTCAGTAAACATTTTTAAAAGGTTTGCTTGATCGAATGCGCCCTCGCGCATCCGCGCAGAAATCAGTTCCTGAACAAAGCGGCTCCCAGCTGAACATGCCCTTTGTCATCCGACGGGAAATCAGTCATGGGCGCGATCGAAGGCAGGAAGATTGACAGCAATCTTTCCATCTATCTTGACCTGCTGCGGCTAGGCGCAGCCGTTGTCGTATTTCTCTCCCATGCGCATGTTTTCCTGCTCCCCTCCATCAAGATCGGACCTCTTGGTTGGGGACGGGAAGCTGTCGCGGTTTTCTTTGTTCTCTCGGGACTTGTCATCAGCTACGTCGGGCAGGTGAGCGAAAGGGAATGGCGCGTATACCTCGTCGCCCGTCTCGCTCGAATAATGCCTGTTGCTTTGCTGGCGATCGCAGCGATCTTCGTGGCCGACACCATCGGGATGCACGCGAACGCCTTTTACTATGACTTCATCAATACCGGATTTTTCACTCCGGTATCAATCGAAGCCGCGCTCGCCTATGTGACCTTCACCAATCAATTGTGGTTTGCCCATGCCGTTTTTGGCAGCGGCGAACCATACTGGTCGTTGGGCTTCGAAGTTCAGTACTACTTGTTCTTCGGGCTGTTTGCCTTTTCGCCGCGGCGCGCGAAAATCCCGTTGCTGTGCCTCTGGGCCGCGGTCGCCGGCCCGAAAATCCTGATGTATATGCCGCTGTGGCTCATGGGCTGGCTGACGATGAAGTGCGTCATCGAACGCCCGCCATTTCGGCGCCCCATCTCTATTGCGATGATCGGCGCGTCGCTTTTGCTGTTCTTCAGCCTGAAATTCTTCGCCGATCGCGCTGCGACCAACATGTACGAGACCTGGTCACTGTCTCAGGAAGCGATCAATTTCGTATACTTCAATCTGATCGGCGCTGCGGTCGTCCTGCACCTCATCGGTGCGGCATCGTTGCTTTATGAGGCTCCGGTACTGTTCGAGAAGACAGGCCCGGCGATCAAATGGCTGGCTGGCGGCAGTTTTACGCTCTATCTTGTCCACCAGCCCCTTATCCTCATGTTTGCGGCCTTCCTGCATCCGGTGGAGGAGCACGTTCCGATGGCGGCTGCCCTGCTCGTCGCCTGTTTCATCCTTTGCTTCCTGTTGGCGGAAGTCGCAGAACGCCGAAAGAAGTTCTTCGCCTCACTCATCGTCGGCCTGCTGCCGGTTCTGGCGCGAACGGGCCAGAAAACGCCCGCCAATATCGCTTCCGACACAGTCTCCTCAGGCGATAAGGCGCCGACGACCTCGCAGCTCATTCGAGTTCTTGAGGAAATGCAAAACGCCCTCGATGGAGAAGAAAAAGTGAGCGACAGTCATGATGCACCGTCTCGCGACCGCGTGTCGCGCGCTTGACTGATTGAATAGCCGGATCTGGCTGATCTGATGCGCTCGCAACCATTCTCTGATCTTCCGCCTCAGTGAACGCTCGGGAGTTTCACCGCGGAGGCGAAATCTTCTGCCACCAGTTCGCTGATCGCGATCAATGTTTCCTCGATCGTAAAACCGGAGGCGACAGTCGCATCGATCAGATCCTGCAGATCCGGTCCGATAGCCTCGCGGCAGTCGTCAAGCCGATCATCGGAAACCGTCAAACTACGCAACTCTTCCATGATGTCCCTTTTCAGAACAGAGGGCCAGAATAGAGGGCCAGAATAGAGCGCCGCCGGCATATTGCGGCGGCGCTGCTGTCATCAGCGTGCGGACGCGCGGCGTGTTGCGGCTGGCAAAAGTCCTTCGCGCTGCATCTTCTTGCGGGCAGCCTTGCGCTGTGGGGCAATTGCCTGGGCTTTTTCGCGGACACGCCGCTCCGAGGGCTTCTCATAGGCCCGGCGTTCCTTCATTTCGCGAAATAGTCCTTCGCGTTGCATCTTCTTCTTCAGGGCGCGGAGAGCCTGTTCAACATTGTTGTCTCTGACAATGACCTGCATGTTTTCTCCTTGCGGATAGTGGTGTTGAGCCCGCTCGGCTGGCGATCTCTCGGCATTCGTTCTGCGCAAATGGCGCAATCGTGGGCAGCCTTGGCTGAAGGGATCAGAGGATCACGCGTTGCCCCCGCGCTGCGTCGACGCGGCCGCAATGTGTGCTGAACCAGCCAGTGGTCGATATTTGCTAAGGTCTTGGCTGGAACGCGTACACTCTTCTGGAAGAGCACGCGTCGTTCTCTGGGCCTTACCAAACCGATAGGGGTGATGGGGAGGTAAATAAGAACGGCCAGACGGTGTTGCAAGGCAGCCTGATCCGCCCACCAGCGGCCTGACGGGAACCTTCTGGAGCCATGCACATTCCCTTTGCCGAGCGCGGGCCGTGTCAACCGGACGCGGCGGGGATGGCGAACATGGCGATTTTTCCGGTTTCCCGCCATGGCCGACGAATGGCAGACGATCGTCCAACCTGTCCGGCCCGCCGCACTCTTTGGAGGTCGATTGAAGATAGCTACCTACAACATTAACGGGATCATCGGCCGCCTTCCAATACTGCTGCGATGGCTGGAAGAAGATGCGCCTGATGTCGTCTGTCTTCAGGAGCTGAAAACCTCTGACGATAAATTCCCGCGACGGGAAATCGAAAGCGCCGGATATCGTGCCGTCTGGCATGGCCAAAAGAGCTGGAATGGTGTGGCGATCCTTGCGAGAGGCGTTTTGCCGGTGCTGACACGCCGTGGCCTGCCGGGCGATCCGGACGACAGCCACAGCCGATACATCGAGGCTGCCATAAACGGGATGTTGATCGGCTGCCTCTACCTTCCAAACGGCAACCCGGCGCCTGGCCCGAAATTCGACTACAAGCTGCGCTGGTTCCAGCGCCTGCATCACTATGCCGGAGAGCTCTTGGACCTCAAAGTCCCGACCCTGCTCACTGGCGATTTCAACGTCATGCCGACAGAGATGGATGTCTATTCCCCGGAACGATGGCGCGATGATGCCTTGTTCAGACCCGAGGTCAAAAAGGCCTATGCCAGGTTGGTTCAACAGGGATGGACGGATGCGCTTCGCCACCTTCACCCGAATGAGCGAATCTACACCTTCTGGAAATACTGGAGAAACTCATTCGAACGGGACGCGGGACTGCGGATCGACCATGTTCTTCTCAGTCCCGACCTCGCTGGGCATCTTCGCTCTGCTAGCGTGCGGCGCAATCCGAGAAGTTGGGACCATACAAGCGATCATGCGCCAGTCATGATTGAGCTCGACCTGCCTTACGCGACTGGCGCGAGCCGGTGAGTCCACAAGTATAGAGCGCCGGCGAAACCTCTTCGTCCGCACGATCCGGAAAGAGTTGACGGCGGATGCGATCGAGGGCCTCTGCTTCCTTGCGTGTTCTTGCAAGCAGATCGGTGGTGACATCGCCGTAGCGTGAGCCGTCCGCCGAAGCAACGCCGACAGTCCCGCCGCTCGACAGGAAGTCGCAGAAAGAACGCACCGACCGAAGACGCGTGGTGATCTCGATATAGTAGCTATCGTGTCTGGCCATGCTCGTCTCCTTTCACTCTCAAAGGTTAACGCGCACTGCGTCAATATGATGGCGCTATTTGTGCCTTTCAGCGGGACCACACCGAAGGCACCGTGTCATGATCGGCGTCGTTGGTTATCAAGCCCGCATAGGAAGTTATTCTCTTTTCGCAGGAACATTCACCCGCCATCCGCCTTTGTTCCCTCAAGGAGAATCGCCATGGCCAACGCTCGCACCACCTTCCATGAAGTCGTCTCGGAGATCGAGGCACTCGCGACTTCAAACGCAGCAGACCATTCCGGTCGCTGGACGGTCGAATATCTGACCCGACGCGAGGTCTTCTATCAATTTTCGGGAAATCGCAGTCTCGCAGGCGAGGACGCAACCGGGCATCGGTTTGACGGTACACGCGATACGCTGACGGCCCTACCGGCAAATCTGCTTATTCCCGCCATCGCCGACTTCGACGACAATACAGTCATGGCCTTCTATATCGGAGCAAGCACGTCGGTGACGACAATCGCTCGGGAAGCAGTCGATTGCTCCGTGCGGGCGCCGGAAGTGCTGCTGGTGGACGTCACCATTGATGACGAAGATCTGCTGGCAGGCACAAGATCCCTGACAAGACTGGCCTTCGTCGGGCTCGATGCCCATGAAGGA
The DNA here is from genome assembly GCF_052113285.1 of Rhizobium sp. YAF28. Classification (NCBI taxonomy): domain Bacteria; kingdom Pseudomonadati; phylum Pseudomonadota; class Alphaproteobacteria; order Hyphomicrobiales; family Rhizobiaceae; genus Rhizobium; species Rhizobium sp. YAF28. The sequence continues at coordinate 166,779 of NZ_JBFRCX010000009.1, forward strand.
TGGTCGCCGCTTGTTCCGTGTGCCGACATCCTGACCATCAATGACATGATCCATCCGTTCTGGTGCCACGGCAGACAGGTGGCCCGAGGGGGCCTGTTGCAGATCAGGATCTGACGAGACGATGTCGTGCGAGATGAGGTCTCACTTGTCACTTGTCCTGTTATGAGCGACCGCTGGGTCGTCACTCAGTCAAATAACTCGCCACGTCCAATCTGCCCTTGCTTCGCATCGACGCCGCTGATTGGCGGATCATCGGCAGGGTCGGGGTCCCTGGTGTTTGCGTCTTTGAGAGACCGTGCTGCCTCAACGAGTGCCACGGTCATCTCGTCCGTGCTCCAACCCGCAGCGTTGGCATCGGCGATAAGCGCCTCTAGGGCAACGCGAGCAGCATCGGTCGCATCCTTAAACCGGAGCGTGGGATCATTGCTTGTCGGGGCTGGAAAACTCATCTGCGTTCCTTTCGAGGGTTCGAACAAGATCCGTCCTTGGGGTGAACGCAGAGGATCGGAAATAGATGCGTCGATCATCTCTGCGCACGACAGCCGAGCGAAAACCGTGTCGATCGCTGCTCTTCAATGAATGCTTATGTTCTTCGACAGGTGCCGGCGGAGTGAAGCCTTGAGTGAACAACGCCGCAAGCCGGCAGTGAACACCCGAAGGAATGAGGGCTCGGAACCAATCGCCAGTACATCGGTTGATACACTGATCTCCATGCCCGAGAGAAGCGAAACCGGTGGAAAGGCCGAACGGAGGTTTCAATGCATCTGAACGAGGCAAAGGTGACGCATCGGCAGAAGGCCTGGCATGTCGATTTCTTCGGCGACGCCGGTGAGCAGCTGACGGTGCGCCTTCCCGAGGCGGCGGCGCTGAGCGAAGAAGACGCAATCGATCGTGCGAGGGAAATGATGGTGCAGCTGACACCCTTCGGCACCCGAGGCGGCGAGCCGAGCCTCAATCGCTACGACAGTCTGAGCAACGGCAATTTCGACGACGATCAACCGCCTTTCGGGATGAAACATTGAGGGAGGCTTGAATGACCATACGATATGGGACCTGCAATTGCGGCAAGGTGCGCTATCAGGTGGAGGGTGAACCCAAGCGTGTCGGGCTTTGCCATTGCACCGACTGCCGCCAGGAGAGTGGCGCAGCCTTTACCTATTACGCGATCTGGCCGACGTCCGCCTTCAAAACCACCGGGGAAACCGCAATGCATCAAGGCCGCCGCTTCTGCCCGGCCTGCGGTTCGCGGGTCTTTGCCTACGACGAAGACGAAGCCGAAATCAAACTCGGGACCCTGCAGGATGCGCCGACCGGCCTCAAGCCCACCTATGAGCTCTGGATCAAACGCCGCGAACCATGGCTTCAGCCGGTGGAGGGCGCGGAACAGTTCGAAGAGGATCGGATCTGACAGGCGTCCGATGTCGAAGGTTCGCGACGGGCTGCTGCGCGCACCGAGCTTTTAGCTCAAAAGGGTGATCACATTCGGTTGAAGCGTGAAAGGGCGAGAGGCATCGTCGCCATTCCCGAAGCAGGCAGCAACCGCAACCGCTTGGCCGCGAGGAATGTTACGGCAATGACCCCGGCGAGCTTCAGCCAGGGATAATTTCCAAGCTGCTCATGGGCACTCGCATCCGTCCATTGGGTGCGTGCCGAGATCGCGGTCTTCGCCTGCTCGCGGAGGAGAGCGAGGTGTCTACGCAGCAACGTCAGATCCTCCTGCAATCTTGCGAGCTCGACGGCCTCCTGCTTCTCCTCCGAATGGTCGACCGTAGGCATGACTTGTTCCGTTTCGGCCGCCTCCTCGATGTCGGCAAGATGTTCGTCAAGCTCGGCCTTCGTCTTGAATCCGCGCGTGCGTATATCCGTCATAAGCACCTCCCATCGGCCGTGTCGATTATCGCAAGATGAGAACGCGCTCAGCCGTCATAAGTTCGAACGTCGCCGATACATCCCGCTTTATGCCTGGAACCGGAGCAACAGCCCGTCGAGGTGGGCGATCTCACCCGCCCATTTGAGAATGAAATAAATCGCCACAAGGATACAATTTTTTGGTGCATGGCTTTCGAGCATTGGCTAAGGAGACCAACGAAAGCTGGGTTTAACAGGCATCCGCATCCATGCCGCTATTGCGCACCCGTCACATGGTTCAGTTCCGCCATCAAGGCACGGCCGCTGGACCATGCAATGACGGCATAGGCGAGGCCTCCCACCGCAACTCCCATAAACAAGTCCACCAAAGGAAGATGCAGGCTGCCGCCTGTCATATGGAGAGCCAGGCCGACGGCGCCGACCATGACACAGGCGCCCAGCCCGGCGGGCAGGATCCGACGCAACAAGGAGGGCCAACGGAATCCGGTGCCGCGCTGCAGGAAGTAGAGAGACACTGAAGTTGTCAATGCCGCGGCCACGACCTGCGCGACCGCGATATTGACGAGGTCAGGTCGGATCCAGCCGGCGATTGCAAGGCAGGCGAGGCTTGTTGCCGTAAACAGCATGTTCAGCCGCGGCAGCAGGGCAACCCGGCCGATGATGCTGAGCACGGGCTCGTTGAGCATCTGGATGACGGCAATGCCGCGCGCAGCTGCCAGCAGAATGAGAACTGGGGCGGCCGCGAGCCACTGCGTCCCGAGCAGCACGCTGACGAGTTGTTCGGATATCACAGCGAGGCCCATGAAGACGGGAAGAGCGGCAAAAGCAGTGGCCGCCATGATCAATCCCATAAGCCGGCTGAGGCCTTCCGCCCCGCTGCCCGCCGCGTTCTGCTGGCGGGAGAAATAGCTCCATGCCAGCATCCGCACGGGTTCGGAAATCAGCTCTGTGACGGCGCCGACGATGCGGCTTGCCATTCTATAGATGCCGACCTCCGTCGCGCCGATGAAGAACACGATCAGGAACTCCGCGCCATAACTTTGTGCAAATTGCATGAGGCGCGATGCCAGGAGCCGGGTGGAATAGGCAAGCGCCTCGCGGGCAGTCGTGAGCTGGAATTCGAACCGCGGAAGCCAGCGCGCAAAGCCGGTGGACATCAGGAGTGCGACAAGCACGACGCAACAGCGTCCTGCCGCAAGCGCGACGATGCCCCAGCCGAGCAATAGCCCTCCGGTCGTTACGAGAAGGCCCGAAAATTCCGAGGCCGCCTGATAGAAGGCAAGTTCGCGCAGGCGTCGCCTCCTGACCAATACGCCGCTCTGGCAGATGATGAAGGTGCCGGGCACGATGGTCGCCATCAGCAGGAGGAGGGTGAAGAAGATCGGCCCGGTCGGCGCCAGCCAGATGAGGGAAACAGCAAGTCCAATGAAGCCGAGAATGGTGAAGGCGAGTCCGCTTGCAAGCGCGCAATAGAGAACCGTTCCGGGCAGCTCCCTATCATGCGGTGCAGCAATCAGATATTCGCTCCATCCGGCTTCAGCAATCTTCGATTGCAGCAAAACGGTCGAAGAGACCATGGCAAAGACGCCAACCTCGGCCGGTGAGAGGACGCGGGCTGCGACCAGCAATGTACCGATACCGCAGAGTTGGCTGACCAGACGAGCGCCCGAAACCCATAGCGCATCCCGTGATGTAGACCCACTGCGCGGCTCCTGGTCTTCCCCTGCGCCGGGTAGTGATGCCGTACTAGATGTGCCCATGGTCACATGTTCTTTTGAGTTTATCTGGAGTTTATATTGTCATTATTACGCGCACCGCATGTGTTACCAAAGTAACAACTTTGGTGTATATTCGATATTGACGACCTATACTCACTTCTGCATAGTCAAGATGAAATTACAATCCTGCATATGAAGATTGGTCGGCACATGCATGGATTTAATCCGCCCTTTGTGACGACACAAAATCGTTTGTTGGCCGATTGGGCCGGAGGGACATAATGATGATGATACTCGCACATCGTGGCTGGTGGCTTGCACCCCATGAGCGGAACACTTTAGGCGCATTCGACAAGGCATTTGCCGCCGGACACGGCGTTGAACTGGATGTTCGCGATCTGAATGGCGAACTGGTAATTTCACACGATCCTGCCACAACCGGGGCATTGTCCTTCGCGCGCGTTCTTGAGTGCTATGCAGCAAATGGCGCCCCGGGACGACTGGCCATCAATATCAAGGCGGACGGCCTCTGCCCTGCCCTGCTGCCGATGCTGGAACAATATGAGGTGACGAACCGCTCCTTCGTTTTCGACGCGTCGGTTCCCGATCTCAGGCCCTATCTCGATAGCAATATCCCGGTTTTCACCCGCTACAGTGAGGTCGAGCTCTACCCGTCCTTCTACGAACGCTGTGAGGGCGTATGGGTGGATTCTTTCACCGAGAAGCCGGCCTCGATCGAACGCGCGATCGATGATCTAAGGCGCGGCAAATATGTCGCGATGGTCTCGCCGGAACTGCACAAGCGCCCGCATGAAGCGGTCTGGGCCGCCTGGTCTGGCGCATTGCGACAGGCTGCAAAGAGTGGTCTTCCGCTCGAGCGGCTGATGATCTGTACCGATCTGCCCGATGCAGCCGAGCAGAGCTTTGCCTGGATGGTTGAGGAGGAAGTCACATGATCCGTGCTGTTTTGTTCGATATGGATGGCGTGCTGATCGATGCCAAGGAATGGCATTATGAGGCGCTGAACCGGGCGCTCGATCTTTTCGGCATGCCGATCGACCGCCAGGCGCATCTGACTACGTTCGATGGCCTGCCAACCCGCCGCAAGCTGGAGATCCTCTCCCGTACCAATGGCCTGCCGAAGGGGCTCAACGAACTGATCCACGAGCTGAAGCAGGACTATACGATGGAGCTGATCTACACCCGCTGCAAGCCGGTGTTTGCCCATCAATACGCGCTCAGCCGTCTCAAGCACGATGGCTACAAGATCGCCGTCTGCTCGAACTCGATCCGTGTCACCATCGAGTCCATGATGCGGCGTGCCGGATTGATAGAATATATCGACCTCATCGTTTCCAATGAGGATGTCACCCGCGCCAAGCCGGATCCGGAAATGTATGTGACGACGATGGAGCGCTTCGGCCTCAGACCGGATGAGTGCCTGATCCTAGAGGACAATGAATACGGCCTGAAGGCCGCGCGCGACAGCGGCGCTTACGTCATGCAGATCGGAACACCGGCCGACGTTGTCTACGGCCGGATCGTGTCGGAGATCAAGCGTGTATCGGAGGTGATGGCATGATCGTCCTGTTCCCCACTACGGGCACAAGCCCGCATTTCAGCCCGGAAGACTATGCCTATCCGCGCCCGCTTATCGAAGTGGCCGGAAAGCCGATGATCCTATGGGCCATCGAAAACATGAAGTCGCTCGGCAGCGACGCGCATTTCCTCTTCCTCGTCGACCAGCAGGATGCCGTCAAATATTCCTACGAGCGGATCTTTGACCTCAGCACCAACGGCCGTTCCGAGGTGGTCATGCTGAAAGGCCCGACGGCCGGTGCGCTCTGCACCTGCCTGATGGCGGTCGACAAGATTGACCCCACCGAGCCGCTGGTGATTGCCAACAGCGACCAGATCATCGACACCCGGCTTGCATCCGTGATTGCGGAATTCGAGGCAGCCAAGGCGGATGCCGGCGTCATCACTTTCGAGACGATCCACCCGCGCTGGTCCTATGTGACGCTCGGCGACGACGGTTTCGTCAACCGCACGTCCGAGAAGGATGTGATCAGCAACAAGGCGATCGCTGGGTTCTATTATTTCCGCGAGGCCCAGATTTTCTTCAAGGCCGCGACTGCCGCCTTGAGGCACGGGGTGACGGTGGATGACCGCTACTATGTCAGCTCGTCGCTAAACGAGGTGATCCTGGATGGCGGCCGCGTCGTTTCCGCAAGCGTTCCCGCGGACCGCTACCACAGCTTCTACAACCCGAAAATGATCGAGAATTTCGAGGTCAACGGGGTCCGCCGCCTATCCTCAGCACAGGCCCAGCGACCCGTGCAACTGGTGGTGCCGGCCGCTGGCCGGGGCAGCCGCTTCGCCAAGGTCGGGTTCACCCGCCCGAAGCCCTTCATCGACGTGCTTGGCCGGCCGATGATCCAGCATGTGCTCGAAAACACGCTGCCGCCGGGTGGACAACCAACGGTCCTGGTGCTGCGCGAACATCTGGACAGCCAGGCGGATGCGGTGGCCGAACTTCGCTCGCAGGGCGTCGGGGTCGTTTCGGTCGATCAACTCACCGAAGGCACCGCCTGCACCGTTCTGCTGGCGCGTCAGCATCTCGATGAGGAAGCTCCCCTTCTCATCGCCAATTCCGACCAGGTGGTGGACATGCGTATCGTCGATTTCATCGATGACTGTATGTCGCGCGATCTCGACGGATCGATCCTCGTGTTTCGCGACCCGAAGCGCGACCCGAAATGGTCTTTCGCCGAAACCGATGCGGCAGGATTCGTGCTCAGGGTTGCCGAAAAGCAGCCGATCTCCGAACTGGCAACAGTCGGTATCTACTTCTTCCGCCGCGCCGGCGATTTCATGAAGGGCGCGCTCGACATGATGGTGCACAACGATCGCACCAACAACGAGTTCTATGTCTGCCCGGCCTATAATTACGCCATCCGTAACGGTGCACGCATCGGCGTTTACGAGATCGATGTCAGGAACATGCACGGGCTTGGTACGCCCGAGGATCTGGCCGAATATCTGCAGGGCCGTGAGCCTGCCTATGCATGACGTCGGAACCAGGCCGGACGCGATGGCGCCGCTGAACATCATCATTCCCATGGCCGGGAATGATTTTGAGCGGCCTGACGGCTCGGTGAAGGCGGAGATGCCGGTTGGAAAGACGACATTGCTCGGCGCCACGCTGGAGGCGCGTCCCTGGTGGAGCAGCGCGGCTGTGCCTGTTTTCGTGCTGCGGGACAGGCCTGCATCACGGCGCTACGCTCGGGAAACATTGCAGGCACGCTATCCGGCAGCGCGGATCGTCTGGCTGTCCGAAATGAGCGGTGGCGCTGCCTGGAGCGCTGCGGCCGGTGTGGCACTCGTCGCTTTTCCGGATGCGCCCGTTGTCGTCGACCTCTGCGATATCATGTTCGACTGCGATGCGGATATTGCTGCAATCTTTGCAACCGAACCCAATCTCGGCGGTCTGGCACTCACATTTGCCTCCCACCATCCGCAATACAGCTATATCAGGCTTGGAAATGATGGCCGGATGCTGGAAGCAAGGGAAAAGGTCGTCATCTCCGAGAATGCATCGGCAGGCGTCTATGCGTTCCGCAACGTCGCCGTTTTTCAGCTGGCTCTGGCCCACAGCCTGCAGAACCGGGCGCGCCTCTCGCATAACGGCCTGCTCTTTGTCTGCCCTATGCTGAACGGCGTGGTCGCACACGGTTTCGATGTCCGGACGCTGCCGGCGCGTGACGTGTTCGATGTCAAGATCGCAGACGTGACCCTTGCCGGCTAGTGGCTAGGATAGGGGAAAATACCGGTGCCGTTCCACTTCGACGGAGACGGGCGGAGCCTTGCTAACGATCCCCTCGACACGCGTTCGCGGGATCAGGGGACCTAGTAAACGGGAGTTCATCATGACAGCCGGGATATCGAGCAAATTACCCTCTCTCGCCATTATCATACCCTGCTACAACAATGTTGAGACACTTGCGGAGGCGCTGGACAGCGCTCTGGCACAGGATTATCCGAACTTCGAGGTCCATATCTGCGACAACGGCTCCACGGATGGCAGCCGGGAGATGATCGCATCCTACTCATCTCCATTGCTGAAGCCGGCCCTGCACCGAGACACCGTGCCGCGCACGGACAACTGGAATCGCGCCTATACCGCCGGCGCAAATGCCGATTACCTCGTCACCCTGCATGCCGACGACCGTCTCGCACCGGGGGCGTTGCGCGCGATCGGGCGCGCGGCAATGCGCCACCCTGCCCTGATCCACGGCCGTTTCCGGCAGATCACCTACGAGGGTGATCCTATTCCCGGCCGCCGCTTCGGGTGGAGTTACAGCAACAGCGGTGAGGCCTTTCGCGAACTGCTGCTGCTCAACAATATGGTCGCGATGCCGGGCGCAACGATCCGCACGGATGTCTTCTTCAAGGCCGGCCGCTGGGACCCCGCCTGGCAATATCTGCAGGATATGGAGCTCTGGTGGCGCTGCGGCGAGCTCGGAGAAGTGGCATTTGTTGCCGATATGCTTGGCGACCACAGGGCCTACAAGCATCCGCAGGCACTGCACCGGCATGCCGAAGAACATCTGCGCTGGGCGACGCGCAGGCTTCGCAACGCTCCGACCCGCCGACTACGGCAGGCCGCTGCCGATGGTCTGAACGCCTACCTCACGCGCCTCGAGGCGGAAGTGGATGCCTTGCCGGATGTCGCCGGCAGCCTGGTGGAGCCCGTAAGGGCGGCCAGGGCGGCGCTCGCGAAGGCACCGGGAACGCGCGTCGATGCCCTTCGCCGGCAACGACTGTTGCGTATGCGGGCTGCCTCGCTCTCGGCCATCGCTAAGTTCTTTGGAAGACTTTCGCCATGGCAGGCCTTATCGCGTTGATGGTCGACAGCATCCGCCCGTTCCAGATTGACGTAGGCTCTTTCAAATCGTCTTCATGGCACGGCTACCGACTGGCCTGGATACTGCCATTCGAGAACCATTTGACACAGGCGTGCGATAACTGTCATCGCGAGCATTCACGTCCCGTTGGCCGCCGCGACGGTCATCACTATCCGCTATAGCAACGAGTGCGGCGATAATTCCCGCCATCGCAAACAGGATCGCGATGACAGGCACGGCAAAGCCGCTGGATCTTTCTCCGGACTCGCCGTTCCGACGCTCGGACTTTGGTCTGATGACGCGCGGGACTGAAGTCCCAGATCCGGAACGCACTGCCTCCCCATCCGTTCGGCCCTCCATCGAAAGAGGAGTTCAGTCATGGGTGACAGGAACGAAATCCCGGGATTTTCCAGCGCGTGGAACGCATCCCTGCTGGCACTCGTCATCTTTCTTGCCGCCATGCTCTATGTCTTCGGCACGGCCATGTCGGGCGATACCGATCAGTTGACCGCCAGCGTTCCTGGCGCCGATGTCATCCAGGCCAGGTGAACTGGAAAAGTCCAGCCGATGCGATAGTTTGCATGGATCGTCGCAAATCAGGTTGGAAATGAACTGGCTCATACGGTGGAATGCCCGCTCCCTCGCTTCCCAATTCTTCATCATGGGAGGGTTTGTTTCCCTTGGCGCAATGTTCGTCATAGGGCTCATCGTCACCCATCTCATCGAGGATGCCGTCATCCACAATTCCGGGGCTGCAACAGCGCTCTATGTCGATAGCGTCGTCGCACCCTTGCTTCCCGACATGCAGACGGAATCGCTGCTCGACGAGGGAAGCGCCAGGGCGCTCGACGAAACGCTCGGACAGGGCGCGCTTGGCCGCCGTCTCGTGTCGTTCAAGCTGTGGCGCCGCGATGGCACGATCCTTTACTCCAATGAAAAGGAACTTGTGGGGAAGACATTTCCTGTCAATGACAAGCTCGCCCAGGCATTTGCGGGCTCGCTGGTCGCACGTTACGAAGTCGCAAGCGACCCCGAAAGCGCCGAGGAGCGCAGTCTCGGCAGGGCGCTCATGGAAATTTACAATCCTGTTTTGCAGCCTTGGTCGGGCGAGGCTGTGGCCGTGCTTGAATTCTATGAGACGGCCGAAGGGCTGGAAGACAGCCTCGCACGGGCACGGCTCTGGAGTTGGCTGGCCGTGGCCGGCCTGACCGCAATCTTCTTCCTCGTTCTCTCCATTCTCGTCTTTCGCGGCAGCCATACGATCGAGGTCCAGCGCGAAGCGCTAAAGGCCAGAGTAGACGAACTCTCCGCACTTCTCGCCGAAAATCGCGGTCTGCAACGCAGGCTTCAATTGTCCTCCCGACGCGCCGCCGCCTTGAACGAAACCTATCTGCGCAGCATCGGGGCCGATCTGCATGACGGCCCCGCCCAGCACATCGCCTATGCTTCGCTACGTCTCGACAGCAACCTGCTGGTCGATGCCGCTATCCAGCCGGAGACGCGCGAGAAGGAACTCGCCTGGATCCGTTCGAGCCTTGCCGAGGCGATGAAGGAGATCCGTGACATCTGCAAGGGGCTGGTCCTGCCGCAAATCGAGAAGGCTTCGACTACGGAGATCGTGAAACGCGTTGTCGAGGCCCACCAGCAGAAGACCAACACCACCGTCGACACGACAATTGACGAGGACGATCGGGAGCTTGCCCCCGCTCTCAAGATTTGTATCTACCGCTTCATTCAAGAGGCACTCAACAATGCCTATCGCCATGGCGGCGGGGTTGAGCAGGCCGTCAGGGCAACATCACACGGCGGCGGCGTCCGCATCGAAGTCAGTGACCGAGGCGAGGGTTTTGATCCGACGCAGGTGAGGTCGGCGAGCCTCGGCCTTGCGGGGCTCAAAGAGCGAATCGATAGCCTTGGCGGTGAATTCGACATAAAAACCGGTGAAGGCGGAACGACTGTCATTATGACCTTCGCGCCTATGGAAGTGGAGGAATAGAATGACGTCTATCAAAGTCGGCGTCGTAGACGACCATCCCCTTTTTCGCGAGGGGGTGACTCGTAGCCTCTCCGAGGTCAGCGATTTTGTCGTCGTGGGAGAAGGCGCCAACACATCTGATGCCGCAATGATCGCCGCCGATACCCGTCCGGACGTGCTGCTTCTCGATGTGTCGATGCCCGGGGACGGGCTCTCGGTGATCGACGAGATCCTCTCCATAAGCCCGGATACCAAAATCCTCATGCTCACGGCCTCAGAGGAAGTCGATACGCTCGTCGAAGCGCTGCAACGCGGGGCAAAGGGTTACATTCTCAAGGGTGTTGGTTCCCGCGGTCTGGCGGAAGCGATCCGCACTGTTTTCAAGGGAGCCCGCTACGTCTCACCGGCGATGTCAGCCAAAGTCATGGAATATTCATTGAGCGGGCAGGCATCGGACAGGGACGCGCTTACCCCTCGGGAACGAGAGGTGATGGATCTCGTTGCGCAAGGCCTTTCAAACAAGCACATCGGCCTTCGTCTCGATCTACAGGAGAAAACGGTAAAGCATCATATGACCCAGATCCTGACAAAGCTCGGCGTCACGAACAGGACGGAAGCTGCCTTGCGGTGGCGTGAAAAACGCTAGCGCAGGAGGCGCGTGAGCCGCGTACTGTCAGCCGATGTCGCCCGCCTGTTGATGATCGTGCGGCCTTTCGAGTCCTTCATGATGTAACGTCCTGCGCGAAGGGTTTCGGTTATTCCATTCGTATGCCGGACATCGATCGAGCCGTCAGTATCTTCGGTTGCCCGTTCTCCAGATGTTGAGGGCGCATTGTTCGTGCTGCCGGCTCCGTTCGAGCTGGATCGGCCGTTCCCACCGCTGTTGCCGCTGCCGCCCGAATTACCGTTTCCATTCCCCCCGCCATTGCCGTTGCCATTCCCCCCGCCATTACCATTTCCCCCACCGTTGCCGCTTCCATTTCCCCCGCCGTTGCCGTTTCCACCCCCTCCGCCATTACCGCCGTTGCCGTTTCCATTCCCCCCGCCATTACCGTTTTCGTTCTTCGCGAAGGCTACCTCGCTGGCGAGCGAGGGAAACGAACCCGCCACATCGACCTTCAACGGCGCAACGGCAAGAATACTCGCGCCGCAGCCCTTCAGGAAATTGCGCTTAGAGATCGCCATCGTCACTTGCCTTGTCGTTCTTCCCTAGTGTCTGCTCAAAAGCAGGAAGCACGAGATTGACCGCTTGTTCCGAAATTGCAAGACGGTCGGACATAGGTGCCAGGCGGTCTGGGACTTTGGTCCGGGATCACAAGCAACGGTCGCCCCTCGGGGACGCAACCTTCTCACGGCAAGAAAAAATGGCTTCGCTCAGATAACGGGGGAAACGCACGGACGTCTTGGCCCGCTGAACGGCTGATAGGTATTGTCCAAGGCGCGATAGGAATTATAGCGCGCGGCACACCATGATATATGCGGGTTGGGGCTTGTATCGGCCGCCGGTAGTCCGACGGAAAGCTCTCTGTCTTCGATTACGCAGGGCTTGCGGGGTCCGCCGTCAAAAGGCTGGTATGAATTGTCAGCCACATTATAGGACCGGTAGCGTTGCTGGCATAGGCTGAGATGATGACTGTCAGCCATCCATTCCTGCTTCGGCTGCTCAATCGCACCCGCCACGGCTGCATCAGGCGGCGCGATGGCTGCAATGCCGACGAGATTGGCAGGCTTTGAAAGCGAAGCGTCGTCCGCCATGGCCTGGAGGGGCGGAAGGCGCTCGTAATCTTGTGTTTGGGGATCAACGCGTGTCGGTGTCGTCGTCCAGAGCGGCGCATCGAGATTGGCGAAATGATGGGGTTCCGGTTCGCGGAACCCATAGGACGCAACTCCGAGACCGCCAACCAGAACGGTCCCCACCACTGCCAGACAGATGGATGGTGCAGCAAGCGACTTCATGACGCGATCTCCCATTCCCGGTACAGATAGAAATTAGGAACGCCGGGCTTCGGTTCCGCGGACAGGTCGAAAATCGCGTCTTTTGATGCTTATTTTGCTGGTGCAATGGGGAGGACTCTCGGAGATAGGAATTTATTGCCATCGCCCCGATTTTGACGAATAGCTGTTCTATTGGGTGATCCGATCGATCGCAGCAGATTGCGGGCAGAAAGAGGAAGCATGTCGCAGAGAGCAGGCAGCGCCGACCTCCCCCTTCACGGAGGGCGCGTGCCGCCATGGCTGGGCAACCGCATGACCACGCTTGGTGCGCTGATTGCCGAGGCTATCGTCCACCACTACGGACGTGACGAGTTTCTGCGCCGGCTTGCCCATCCCTTCTGGTTCCAGTCCTTCGGCGCAGTCATGGGCATGGATTGGCATTCCTCCGGCATCACGACCAGCGTGCTCGGCGCGCTGAAACGCGGGCTGAAGCCGCTTTCGAAAGAACTCGGCCTGCATGTCTGCGGTGGACGCGGGGCGCAATCGCGCAAGACGCCGGACGAGCTGATGGCGATCGGCGACCGCACCGGGCTGGACGGCGCCGGGCTGGCCAAGACAAGCCGCCTGGTCGCCAAGGTGGACAGCGCAGCCGTGCAGGATGGTTTCGATCTCTATCTCCACGGCTTCATCGTCGCCGATGACGGCCATTGGGTGATCGTCCAGCAAGGCATGAATGGCGACAAACGTCAGGCGCGGCGCTACCACTGGTTCTCGGAAGGATTGGAAAGCTTCGTCAATTCTCCGCATGCGGCCATCGAAGGCCGCTCGCAAGGCGAGATCATCAATCTGGCCGACCGGCGCGCGGAAAAATCCCGCCACGATCAGCTCGATCTTCTCGCGGCGTTTGGCCCGGACCGCATTATTCGCGAGGCGGCAGCCCTTGCCCTGGCCGCTGATCCTGCACCCGCGCCGGAGCCAGCCGAACAGCTGATGCTGCCGCATCTCATCATGCCCGCCCATCACGATGTGCGCGAAAGCGACGTCAATATGCGGCGTCTGCACGGCAACCTTGCCGCAGCTGCCGATCGCGGACCGGTCGATTTCGAGGATCTTCTTCTCGTGCCCGGCGTCGGCGCCCGCACAGTCAAGGCGCTGGCGCTGGTTGCCGAAGTCGTGCATGGCGCGCCCTGCCGCTTCTCCGATCCCGCCCGCTTTTCCATCGCTCATGGCGGTAAGGACAGGCACCCCTTCCCCGTGCCGCTCAAGGTCTATGACGAGACGATCAATGTGATGAAATCGGCGGTCTTGAAAGGAAAGCTCGGCCGTGAGGAGGAACTGCAGGCACTGCGTCGTCTCGACGATCAGTCACGGACGATGGAGCGATACGTCACCGGCCCTGATCTGAAGGAGATCGTCGCCGGTGAATTCCGGCAATCCTCCGCCTTTAGCGGCCGCAGCGTCTTCGGCTGGGAGCCACCACCGGAGGACATCTCGCTAGAGACTGCAGGACGGCCTCGAATGAATAAGCGCTGAAGCCGGGAAGCGGGTCAGCCCCCGGGCAGCGCCACCGGCTCATCAGCGAAGCCGGCAGCATCCAATGCCTTGCGCACCAGACCGCTCGCCTTTGCCTCTTCCATGAAATCGGTTAGCAAAGCGAGGGCTGCCGGCCTGTCTTTTGCGGTCGCAATCGCAATGCCCGTACGCTGAAAGCCACCCTCCAGCACACGCGATCCCGGCAATTGCGGCAAGAGCGAACGGAAAGCATCTCGGGAAAGGGCAAGAACATCCGCCCGGCCATCCAGCAACCTTTCGACGCCTTCGGCAACCGTTTCCACCGGCTCCGGTCGGATCGTCATCAATGAGCGGTCAGCACTTCGGATCGTCGTGGTATTGGTTATGCCGACGACACGCACGCTGGCACGGTCGACTTCGGACAGGCTCTCGATACCCGAGGCGGCGCTCACGAGATAGGTGCTCTCGATGAGATAATAGGCCGGACCAAAGGCCACGCGTTTACGCCGCTCGTCATCGACGGGCATGAAGCTCACATCGATGGCGCCCGCTTCCACAGCATCCGTGCAGGCACCGGAATTGGGGAAACGGACGATCTCGACATCCAGGCCGAGCTCTGCTGCGAGCGCCCGGCCGATATCGACCGTTACGCCGCGATAGGTGCCGTTTTCCAAAATGGCGAAGAAGGCCGAAGCCGCAGGCGCCACGACAATTCCGAGGCGCAACCTGCCGGTCGGTGCAAGTTCACGAAGAGTGTCTGCGGCTTTCATTTCCAAATGCATATCGAGAGTTCTCTTGAGAGTTGCTCAGGCCGGCGTGCCGACACCAAGCAGGGCTTCCTTCTCATTCACCGAGAGGCTTGTCAGGCGATAGAGGATGAAACCCGCCTTTTCGGAATGGATGCTCGCCAGCGTCTCGCCGAAGACGGTTTTGATCTCTCCCAGCAATTCGCCCACTGCCACGCGATCACCGAGATCCTTCTGCGGATACCAGAGGCCCGTTACCAGTGCCGTCGGCACCCACATAGTCACGACGTCGAGCGCGGTTATTGGTGCTTCTCCGGGCAGCATGCCGATATGCTGCATGACACGACGGACACCATCCGTCATCTGCGTTACGGTCGCCTCGCCCCAAAGGCCGTTGCCACTGGCCTCAGGCAGGATGCTCGGAATGCCGAGCTTGTGGGAGGCATCAACCGAATAGCCGGAGCCGCCGGCCGCAACGGCAACCCTGATGCCAAAGGCAGCCGCAAGGGCCTTTGATTTTTCGCAGCCTGACGGGAAGATCGTGAACGGCGCCAGGCCTTCGTTCAGGTCACCGCCATGACAATCGATATAGGCATCGGCTTTCGGGAACACCTCGGTCACCAGCCAATGCGCCAGTTGCTCGCTGGTCGTTCCATCGGGCTTGCCGGGAAACATGCGGTTCAGGTTCTTGCCGTCCTGCGGCATGATATAGATCTTGCGCCTATAGAAGGCCTCGACATTCAGGATCGGCAGGACGATGAGCGTGCCCTTGATCTCCTCCGGCTTCGTCTTCATCAGCCGAACGGTTGCCTCGATCGAGCAGAATTCAGAACCATGAACGCCGGCCGTGACGAGCAGGCAAGGCCCCTCTTCCGCCCCTTCGATGATCGCAAAGGGGATTTCGAGCTCCTTTGTTGGGCGGACATGGCCGAATTCCGACCGGGGCTTTCCGGTGCGCAGGGCAGGCAAGGATGTCATCGAAAAATCCTCTGTCAAAACGTTGTCGGCGTTCGCCTCGTCTTGGCTTCATTCAGGCCGAGGCGGCAAGCCGCCTTAGCAACATCGTCCAGGCCCGCATGCCCAGCTTGAAATTAGCGAGCCGCAGGAATTCATTCGGGGCATGGTAATCCTCGTCCGCCGTAGAAAAGGAGAAAAAGATCGAAGGGCTGCCGAGATATTGACGAAAGGCGCTGCCGATCGGGATGGTCGCCCCCATGGCGACGCGCAATGGCTTCGCACCGAGCAATTCGCCAAGAACCTCTTCCGAAATCTTCAGCGCGGGCAGGCCCGGATCGACGAAATCGGCCTCGCTGCCCGGCCCGTGACGATGGGTCTCGAGGAGGAAGCCCTTCGGCAGGCGCTCTTGCAGATGGCAGATAATGGCGGCGATCACGGCATCCGGCTTTTGCCCGGCAACAAGGCGGCACGTGATCTTCACGCTTGCCGTATTCGGAATGACTGTCTTGGTACCTTTACCTTGGTAGCCGCCAGAGATGCCGTTGAATTCAAGCGTCGGCTCTAGCCATTGGCGGATCAGCAACTCGCGGCCGTTATCGATCGGATCGCCGCCGGCAACGCCGATCTGCCGATAGTAGGCTGCGCTGTCGAATTTCGATGCCTCTATCGCCATGATGATCTTCGGATCGGGCGGTGTGGCGCCGTCGAGAAAACCCTCGACGCTGACGCGGCCATCCGGCCCATGCATGGTCGCGAGCAGGCCCGCAAGGGCTGCAATCGGGTTCGGTGCGCTGCCGCCGTGGCGGCCGGAATGCAGGTCTTTCATAGCACCGATGATCGTGACATCGAGGGCCACCAGCCCGCGGCTTGCCACTGTTATCGACGGCTTGTCCGGGCGCCACATGGCGCCATCGGCCGAAAGCACAAGATCGCAGCAAAGCTTGTCGCGGTATTTTTCTAGCGTCAGCGCAAAATGCGGACTGCCGGATTCCTCCTCACCTTCGATCAGCACCTTCAGATTGACCGGCAACCGGCCCTCGACGCGCATGAATGCCTCGGCGACGGTGATCGGGATCAGCAGCGGTCCCTTGTCGTCGGAGACGCCACGGGCATAGAGCCTGTCATCCCGCTCATCCGGTTCGAAAGGCGGCGTTTTCCACTTTTCGAGCGGATCGGGCGGCTGCACGTCGTAATGGCCGTAGACGAGATAGGTCGGCAGATCGGGATTGGAGAGGAACTCCCCATAGACGGCCGGATGGCCGCCGGTCTCGAGAATCTCGACGGCAGAGAAACCTGCCTTGCGCAGGCGATCCGCCACGAACGCCGCGGCCTGACGAATACCATCGGCAAAGGCCGGATCAGTGCTGACGCTTGGAATGCGGCAGAAGGCCTTGAGATCGTCAAGTGCGGCCGGATAGTTCTCTTCCAGATAGGTCTCGACGCTCATCTGCCGCCGTCCACACTGATGACCTGACCGGATATCCAGCCGGCATAATCGGAGGCGAAGAACATCACCATCGCCGCGATATCTTCCGGCAGACCTAGGCGCTTCAGCGCGATATTCTGCAGAAGCCGAGCCTGGCCTTCCTCGCCCATTGCATCCCATTGACGCTCGGTGGTCGGGTTGGACCGCACGAAGCCGGGGGCCACATTGTTGACGGTGATGCCCCAAGGGCCGAGTTCATGGGCGAGTTGACGCGTCAGGCCGATCTGACCGGCCTTGGCGCTGGCATAGGCCTGGATGCCCGTCAGCGAAATGCCGAGGCCCGCGCCGCTCGAAATGTTGATGATGCGGCCGGCCTTGCGGCTTTTCATGGTTGGCGCCACCGCCTGCGCCATGAAGAAGGCGCCCGAAAGATTGACATCGAAGATCGTCTGCCAGTCACTTTCGGAAATCTCCTCGATCGGCCGTCCGACCTGGCCACGCACGCCGCCGGCATTATTGACGAGGATATCGACCTCGCCGAAGGTCGGCACCAGCGCCTGCACGTCGGTGCGGTTGCCGACGTCGAGCACATGCACCGTGGTCTTTTCACCGCAGAGTTTTACGGTTTCCTCCAGTCCCGCCGCATTGACATCGCAGGCGTGAACCCGCGCGCCGCGGTCGGCAAAACCCTGCGCGATCGTCCGGCCGAAACCGTGGGCAGCACCGGTGACGACGACCACCTTTCCATCAAAGGAGATATTCATGCCACCCTCGCAAGCTCTTCGATATTGGCGACCGTGAGCGGTCGTTTGCCCTCCTCGATCTCATGGATCATGGAAATTACGCGCGCGGCAAGCGGCGTTGGAACGCGCGATTCCTGACCGATTTCGACTACCGGCAGTACCTGCGCATCGACTTCGGTCTTGCGCTTGCGCACGGCGAGATCCCGCCAGATGCCCGAATGCGATTTTACCGATTTGCGATTGTGGACGGACATGTCGTCAAAGGATTTGTTAGTCTGTTCCGGCGTCGCGAGCGGACCGAAGGCAGCCGGATCAAAGCCGTCGAAAGCCTCCGGTTTGATATTGTTGATCGCGGCAACAGTGGCCACTTCCAGCGCCAGCCTGCGCAAAACCGGCCGGGCGGCCGGATTATCGAGAACATCGGCGATGCTGTCATTTGTCAGTGCTGTGCCGAAGAGCAATGCGCCATAGATCAGCTTGCCCCAGAGGAAGCCCCATATATTGTTGGTGATCAGGGCGTTCGGTTCGAACTGCTTCATGAGTTCGTAAATATTTTCGGCACGGTCGGTAAAGCGCCCGTCGAGTTCGCCGATGACGACGGCGCCGTGACCGCTATATTGCACCACACCAGGCCCCAGATAGTCGGCGCCGAAATTGACGAAGCAGCCGATCACCCGGTTCTCGCCGACGATACGGGAGATAACACGCTCATTGAGGCCATTCTGGGCGGAGACGACATAACCATCCGAGGCCAGATGTTCGACGAGCATATGCGCCGCATCTTCGGTGTGATGCGCCTTCACGCAGAGGAAGGTGCGGTCATAGATGCCTTCGAGATCTTCCGGCAGATAGGCCTTCGCCCTGACAACATCCTCGAAGATCGGTCCGACGATCTTCAGGCCCTTCTCGTTGATGGCATCGACATGCTCCTTGACTTTGTCAACGAAGATCACCTCGTTGCCGGCCCGGATGAAGGCGGCGCCGAGTGTGCCACCGATCGCGCCGGCACCCCAGATCAGGATCGGTCCGCTCATGCCCAACCTCCCTCGAGAAGCGTACGGGTTTCTTCGACCGCCACATCCCAGATCGCCTGCATCTCTTCGTCCGGCCGCTCGTAGTAACCGCCGAAATTGCCATCACCGAGATAGGCTTTGACGGCATCCGGCGACATGACCCGCATGCGGGCAAGATCGATCATCGGCTTCTGCTGCGTCGGCTGCTTGACGCCTTCAAGACGGGTCCAGGGGAAATTCTCCATCCAGGAGGCGTGCGAGGCGACGGTGTCGATCTCCTGCACCTTGGCGAAGGTCTTCGGCGCGTTCCACCAATTGTGGAACTTCACCGCCGTATCCGGATTATCGGCCATCCATTCGATCGCCATGCTGCCGGCAGGCTGGTTGCCGCCATGGCCGTTGACGATGAGGATCCGGCGAAAGCCCTGTCGCCTCAAGCCATCGAGAATGTCGCGGACCAGGCTGATATAGGTCTGCTGGCGGATGCTGATCGTGCCGGGAAAGGAAAGGAAGTAAGGCGTGATCCCATAGGCCACGACCGGAAAGACCGGAATGCCGAGGGATGCCGCGGCATCGGCAGCCACTTTTTCCGACAGGATGGAGTCGACCGAGAGCGACAGGCCGGCATGCTGCTCTGTACTGCCGAGCGGCAGGATCGCCCGGTCATCGGTTTTCAGATAGGTTTCGATTTGCTGCCAGTTTGACTCGGATACTCTCATCTCGTCTGCCTTTCCTAGATTTTTGCGTCGATAGCGTCTCGTTTGGATGTGTCGTCTTCCTATGAAGGGATGCCGGCAGCACGAATGATCGGGACGATCACTCTTTCAATGTCGGCTGTATCAGGTGCATGACGGTATTCGATTGCCTGCGTGCCTTCAGGAAGAAGATCGGTCACGCTTTCGGCTCCCGAAGCGTAGATCACGACGGAGACACTGGCGAGGAGCGTCTCCAGCCCCGCCGCCTCGAGCGTCGTGGCGGTGATTTCGCTGACATGCGGCGCAAAACGCTGCACGCCGCTCTTCATGATCGGTAGGAAATCCGGAAAGCGCGAGACGACGGCGATCGAAGCCAGTGAATCGAGCGATGCAAGCGCCCGGCGCGTCTCTTCCGACGGTGTGAAGCTGATCGTAACCACTTTGGTGTTCGGCACGAGGGTTGCGACCTCGCGGTGCCGGTTGGCAAAGGTGATGGCGAGATCGGCAGAGTTGGCGCGTGCCATCGCGGCCGGATTGCGCTCGATCGAGGAGACCGTCAACGGTTCAACCGTCACATCACGGCCAAGGCGGGCAGCGATGAACCGGGCGTAGCTCGCCGTCGCATCCCGAAAGATGCCGATCATGACGATGCGCAGCCGTGGACCGATGCTGTCTCGGTAAAAGGCCCGGGCATTGACGAGTGAGACCAGGTCCGACGAGCGAATGCCGAGCCTCCGACTTTCATCGATAAGGTGATCGATCTGGCGATGCAGTTCGGTTGCGTCCGCTCGTGCTGCAAGCCGCGCCTGATGGCTGTCGCCGACGAATGTGCCGGAGCCTGGGCGCGTGTCGATGAGGCCTGCCGCCTTCAGGTCGGCATAGACCTGACTGACGGTCATCGGGGCAACGCCCACCTTCTCGGCGAGTTCCCGAACCGAAGGGAGCGCTTCCCCCGGAAGAAGTTCACCGCAGGCAATGCCATATTCAATTAGGCCGTGAAGCTGCGTGCGTAAAGGCACGGGCAGTTCCCGGTCGACGAAAAAATCCATGAGACCCGTTCGACGCTATCTGTTATAGAACATTATAACAGTTATCGTGAAATAGGCGCCCAGACAAGCCAAGTGTCTTGATGGGATCATACGAAAACCAGTTGACAGGCTTTTTGCTGCGTGAAATCGTTATAACCAATAAGAACAGTTAATATCCATAAAAGGGGAATGATGTGAGAACGATCGCTCGTGCGGCCGTGGCCGCTGCAGTTTTACTCGGAACCAGTGTTTCAGCATTCGCCCTGGAGCGGGGCGGCACGCTGACCTATGGCCGCTACGCCGACAGCCTTTTCCTGGATCCGGTCCTGAACGACGCCAATGTCGATATCTGGATCCTGTCCAACCTTTACGACACTCTGCTCCTGCCGACCGACGATGGCAAGGGTGTACAGCCGGGCCTAGCCAGCGATTATAAGCTCACCGATGACGGCACGAGCGTCACGTTGACCCTGCGTGACGGCATCAAGTTCTCCGACGGTTCGCCGATCACGCCTGCCGACGTCGCCTGGTCGCTGAAGCGCGCTGCCAAGAAGGACAACGGCATCTGGGGCTTCATGATCGAGTCCATCGATGACGTTACGACCGAGGGCGACAAGACCGTCATCATCAAGCTCAAGCATCCGGATCCGGCCATCCTCGCCGCACTGACCGTCTTCAACACCGGCATCATGCCGGAGAAGGCTTTCGAGGCTTCGCCGGGCGCGACCGACGAGGAAAAGGCCAAGGCCTTCGGCGAGCATCCTGTCGGCTCCGGTCCTTTCGTGCTGAAATCCTGGGATCGCGGCTCCAGCATGAAGCTGGCGCGCAACGAATATTACTGGGGCAAGGGCGAGGACGGCAAACCGCTGCCCTATCTCGACGGCATCGATTTCGAGCTGATCCCTGACGATGCGACTCGCATCCTGAAACTGACATCAGGCGAAATCGACGGTGCGGAATTCATTCCCTACGCCCGCGTCGACGAACTGAAGTCGTCCGGCAATCTCGACATGGAACTCTTCCCCTCAACCCGTGTCGAATACATTACGCTCAACGTACGTCCGCAGCTCGGCGGCAAGGACAATCCTCTGTCCAACGCCAAGGTTCGCCAGGCGATGAACTATGCCGTCAACAAGGACGCGATCATCCAGATCGTCACCCATGGCGTCGGCACGCCGCAGACTTCCTATATGTCGACGGCGACACCGCTACACGTCGGCGACAAGCCGCTCTATCCTTACGACCTCGAAAAGGCGAAGAGCCTGATGAAGGAAGCTGGCTTCGAAAGCGGCTTCTCGACCAGCATCCTCGTGCTGGCGGGCAATCAGGACGAAATCGGCATCTCGACTGCGCTGCAGCAGATGTGGGGACAGATCGGCATCAAGCTGGAACTGCAGCAGGTCGACAACCCGACCCGCACTCAGCAATATCGCGACGGCACCTTCGTGATGCGCAATGCCGCCTGGACGGATGACATCGCCGATCCGAACGAAATCACCTCCTACTTCGTCTATTCCAAGACGATCGACGCGCTGCACACCGGCTGGAAGAGCGACGAGGCCGACAAGCTCTTCGAAGACTCCCAAAAGGAAATGGATCCGAAGAAGCGTGCCGAGCAATATGCGAAGATGCAGGAAATCTATAACGACCAGGGGCCGATCGTGCCTCTCTATGAGACGCCCTATCCGGTTGCGCTCAGCAAGAAGGTCCATGGCTTCCTGCAAATCCCGCTTGGCAACAACATCTTCGCCAAGACCTGGAAAGACAAGTAACCCCTGACCCAGCCTGTTGCGCGGGCCTCACTTGGGGCCTGCGGCCTTTTTCGACTAAGGCATCGGTCCGAAAATCGTGACCGCTTTTCGGAAAGCCTGATGCCCAGATTCAAAGAGTTAGAGCGTCCTTAGTGCATCCGAATGGACGCACTGCGCTCTGGAGGAAGACCCGGAGCGGCTATTGCCTCTTTTCAGTTTCATAATTCGCCGTATGCTTCAGATGATCCCGACGGTGATCTTCATTCTCATCGTCACTTTCGTCCTCGTGCGTCTGCTGCCGGGCGATCCCGCCAGTGCCATGCTCGGCGACCGCGCCATCGATGCCGACGTTGAGCGCATCAACAGGCAACTCGGGCTCGACCAGCCCGTGCCCGCGCAGTTCCTCTATTATGTCGAGCGCATCCTGACCGGTGACCTCGGCAACTCTATCGGCCTGAAAGTATCCGTCATGTCGCTGATCCTTCAGCGCCTTCCGGTAACCCTCATGCTGACGGTCATGTCCGCCCTGATCGCCCTCGTTCTTGCCGTACCGCTCGCCTTCGTCGCCGCGCTGAAACGCGAACGGCTTCCCGACAGCATCATCCGCGGCACCTTTCAGGTCGGCCTGTCGATGCCGGTCTTCTATGTCGGTATCGTGCTCCTGACCGTCTTTTCCGCGCAACTGAAGATCTTCCCGGTCGGCGGCTATGGCGATACGTTCGGCGATCGCATCTACCATCTCTTCCTGCCGGCGTTAACGCTCGCGCTGAGTTTTGCCGCCGTGCTGATGCGCAATCTGCGCTCCTCCATCATCGGCGTCATGAACGCCGAATATGTCGATTTCGCCACCGCCAAGGGCCTGCGCTCGCGCGTCATCCTAATACGCCATATACTGCGCAACGCGCTGATCTCCACCGTGACACTGTTCGGCCTGCAGACGGGCACGCTATTTGGCGGCGCCGTCATCACCGAAACGGTCTTTGCCGTTCCAGGCGCCGGTCGCCTGTTGATCGAAAGCATCTACGGCCGCGATTATCCGGTCCTCCAGGGCCTCACCATCGCACTGGCGATCCTCGTCTCGCTGACCTTCCTGGTCACCGATATCGTCCAGGCCTGGCTCGACCCGAGGATTGCCCGATGACCGGTCACGCCGCCAAGCCTGCCCGCATTGCGTCGCGCTTGCGCATGCCGCGCTCGCTGATTTCGGGCGGCATCATCCTCGGCCTCAGCCTGATCGTTGCGATCTGGCCGTCGCTCTTTGCGCCCTATGATCCGACGACATTCGACTATAACGCGCTCTTGAAACCGCCGAGCCGGGCGCATCCTTTCGGCACCGACAGTTTCGGCCGCGATGTGCTCTCGCGCGTCATCCACGCCTATACGATAGACATGCAGATCGCCGTCTTTGCAACAGTCGGCCCCTTCATCTTCGGCACGATCGTGGGCGCTTTCGTGGGTTATGCCGGCGGCATCTGGGAGTCGATTTTCGGCCGCATCGTCGATGCGACGATCACCTTCCCCTTTCTGGTGCTGGTCATCGCCATCGTCTCCGTGCTTGGACCTGGTCTCGGCAACATGTATGTCGCCGTCGGCGTGGTCGGCTGGGTCTTCTATGCGCGGCTGATCGCAGCCGAAATCAAGGTGCAGAAGCGGCTCGACTATGCCGATGCCGGCAGGGTGATGGGCTATGCGCCGCTGCGCATCGTCTTCCGCCACCTGCTACCGAATGCGATCACGCCTGCGATCGTCTACTGGATGACCGATATGGCGCTTGCCA
Source organism: Rhizobium sp. YAF28 (assembly GCF_052113285.1). Lineage (NCBI taxonomy): Bacteria > Pseudomonadati > Pseudomonadota > Alphaproteobacteria > Hyphomicrobiales > Rhizobiaceae > Rhizobium > Rhizobium sp. YAF28. Next base: position 190,831 of record NZ_JBFRCX010000009.1, read on the forward strand.
TCCTTCTTGGCTCCAGCCTCGGCTATCTCGGTCTCGGCGCCCAGCCGCCGGCCGCCGAATGGGGTGTGCAGATCGCCGACGGCAAAAATTTCATGAATACCGCCTGGTGGATTTCGGTCTTTCCGGGTGTCGCGATCGTGCTGACCGGCCTCGGTTTCAGCCTGGCGGGTGATGGTGTCGCCGAACTGTTGAGGGTCAGACGATGATGGGCATGCCGAACGAGAATGGCGGGCTGGTCGTGCGCGGCCTGACGACGACTTTCGACACGCCGCGCGGACAGGCGATTGCCGCCGCCGATGTCGATTTCGACGTGGCGCCGGGCGAAGTCGTCGGGCTCGTCGGCGAATCCGGCTCGGGCAAGAGCGTCACGCTGCGCTCCATCATGAGACTGATCCGCCAACCAGGACACGTGAGCGGCCGTGTCGAATGGCGCGGCCGCGATCTCGTCGCCATGCCGGCCGAAGAACTACGCAAGGTTCGCGGCGGCGAGATCGCGATGATCTTCCAGGAGCCGACGACGGCACTGAACCCGGTCTTGCCGGTCGGCATGCAGATCGAGGAGAATCTCGCCGCTCACATGACGCTGAATGCCAGGGAGCGCAAAGCGCGCGCGCTGGAACTGATGAACATCGTCGGCATACCCGCCGCCGAGCGGCGCCTGCTGGAGTATCCGCATCAGTTTTCGGGGGGCATGCGCCAGCGTGCCATGATCGCCATCGCGCTCGCCTGTTCGCCAAAGCTCCTCTTGGCCGACGAGCCGACGACGGCGCTCGACGTCACCATCCAGGACCAGATCCTGAAACTGCTGCTCGACCTGCGCGACCGGCTCTCCATGAGCGTCGTGCTCGTCACCCACGACCTCGGCGTCGTCGCCGCGACTTGCGACCGCATGGCGGTCATGTATGCGGGCCGTATCGTCGAGACCGGAACAGTCGTCGACGTCTTCAGCAAGCCGCTCCACCCCTATACCCGCGGCCTGCTGGGCTCGGTGCCCCGCTCGGGCGCTTCCCGCACGGTGCTGCAATCGATCGAGGGCACACCGCCAAGCCTCACCAATCTGCCGGATGGATGCGCCTTCCATCCGCGCTGCAAGTTTGCAACCGAACACTGTCTGAGAGAACGGCCGCCGTTGGAGGCCGTCGTCGCCTCTGGGGAGCGTATGGTTGCCTGTTTCCACCATGAGCTCGTGGCTGCGGCGGAGGCGATCATTTGAACGCGAACCTTCCCATTCTTTCGATCGACGGCATCTCGAAGCGTTTTGCTGGCCCTTATTCCCTGACGCGCAGACTCCAGGGAAAGCCTTCGCTCGCAGTCCATGCGCTACGCGACGTCTCGCTGCAGATCCACCGCGGCGAAACACTCGGGATCGTCGGCGAATCCGGCTGTGGAAAATCGACGCTGGCGCGCTGTCTGGTGCGCCTGCACGAGCCGGATGGCGGAGCGATCCGCTTCGAGGGCAAAGATATCGGCACGCTCCGCGGCGGCGAACGTCGCGCCTTCAACCGGCGCGTCCAGATGATCTTCCAGGATCCCTACGGCTCGCTCAACCCGCGCATGACCGTCTCGCAGATCCTCGGCGAAGCGCTTTCCGTTCACAAGATGCGGCCAAAGCCCCAGATCGAGGATCGCATCGCCGAACTCCTGGAACTGGTGCGCCTACCACAGGACGCGGTCGCACGCTATCCACATGAGTTTTCCGGTGGCCAGCGCCAGCGCATCGGTATTGCAAGAGCACTCGCCGTCGAGCCCGACGTTATCGTCGCCGACGAACTGGTTTCGGCGCTCGACGTCTCGGTGCAGGCGCAGGTCGTCAATCTGCTTCTGCAACTGCAGGAGCAATTGCACCTCACCGTCATTTTTGTCGCCCATGATCTACGCCTCGTGCGCCACATCTCGCATCGGGTGGCCGTCATGTATCTCGGCCAGGTGGCAGAGGTGAGCACCTCGGAACGCCTCTTCACCGCCCCGCGCCACCCTTACTCCAAGGCCCTGCTCGATGCCGCACCCGAACTCGATCCCTCACGCCGCAGCCGCACGGTTGCCGCCCGCGGCGAACTGCCGAGCCCGCTTGAGGTGCCGCCCGGGTGCGCCTTCGCAAGCCGCTGCCCGCATGCCTTCGACCGCTGCAAGGTCGAGCGACCACTCCTGACGCCACGTGGCCACGGCCAACTTGCTGCCTGCCACCGTGAAGACTTCGGGGCACCTGCGCTCCAACAGGATATATAACCATGAGCTATGCCGTTTTCGAAACCGAGATTGCCAGGATCAACGATATCCTTTGCGCCGTGAACCTGCTCACGTGGGATGCGCGCACCATGATGCCGCCAGGCAGTGTCGATGCGCGCGGCAAGCAGATAGCCACGCTTGTCAGCCTCGCCCGCGATCTTGCCACAAGCGACAAATTGCAACGCGCCATTGAGGACGCGCGCTCGGAACTGTCGGGCATCAATGCCGCCAATCCGCGCCGCCTCGCGGTCGAACAGGCAGCCGCCGCAATCGACACGCTCTCGCGTATTTCCGCCTCTCTCGTCAGCGCCGCGGCCGAACTGAAAACGGTTGCCCAGGCGGCCTGGAGCAAGGCCCGCGCTATCAATGATTTCGCCGGTTTCGTCCCCCTTCTCGAACGCACGATGGAGATACAGCGCGAGATCGCCGCCGACATCGGCTACGAGGAACATCCCTATGATGCGCTCGTCGCAACCTACGAGCCAGGCATGAGCTGGTCGCGGCTGCGCGGCTTTTATGGCGAATTGCGCGACGGTCTGCTGCCGCTGCTCGCTCGCGCGAAAGAAGCAAAAGTCCGCTCCGAAATTCTCGACCGCGCCTATCCCGTCGACCGGCAGCGGGCGTTCTCCAGCCTGATCTCTACCCGCTTCGGCTATGATTTCAATCGCGGTCGCCTCGACGACACGGTCCATCCTTTCGAGATTTCCTTTACGCGTTCCGACGTGCGCATCACCGGCCGCTTCCGCGAGACCTGGCTGCCCGGCGGCCTCTTTGCCGTCTGGCATGAGGCAGGTCACGGCATCTACGAGCAGGGCATATCGGAAGCCTTCAGCCGTTCAACCTTCACCACCGATTTCGTCAATCTCTATGCCGTCGGTGGCACCAGTTTCGGCACGCATGAATCTCAGTCTCGCCTCTGGGAAAACCGCGTCGGTCGCTCCCGCCGCTTCTGGGAGCTGAACTTCGCCGACTTGCAGAACACCTTCCCCGACCAGCTCTTCGATGTCACGGCGGAGGATTTCTGGCGGGCGGTCAATGCCGCGCGGCCGGGTTTCATCCGTGTCGAGGCCGACGAACTGACCTATGACCTTCACATCATGCTGCGTTCGGAGATCGAGGCCGGGCTGATGGCGGGCGAGATCCGCGTCGCCGATCTGCCTGAGATCTGGCGCGAGAAGATCAAGGCCTATCTTGGCCTCGATGTGCCGAACGATACGCTCGGCGTGCTCCAGGATGTCCATTGGTCGTCGGGCATGGTGGGTTCCTTCCCCACCTATACGATCGGCAACATCATGTCCTCCCAGTTCTTCGCCGCCGCTCGCAAAGAGACGTCGATCGAGCGCGGGCTGGAAGCGGGCGACTATCTGCCGCTGAAGACCTGGCTAAACGACAATGTCCATCAATACGGGCGGTCGAAAAGCCCGAGCCAACTGCTGGTGGATGCAACGGGGCAAGACCTCTCCGTCGCTGCTTACATCAGCGATCTCGCGCGCAAGGTCGAAGACCTCACCGTCTGAGGGTAGTGAGGTCTTTCACTTACTTGTTTAATAAGCTTGCCTGAGACGGCTAGCCGATCAGCAGCTTGACCCAGGCCTCGACATCATCGCCGCTGCTCATGTCCGGGCGTACCAGCCCGTCGATCATGAAGGTCGGCGAGACATGAATACCGTTCTGACGGGCATATTTGCAATGCCATTTGATCTCCCGGTCGAGATCGGGAATGGCGAAGGCTTCCTTCAGCGCAACACCGCTATAGCGCTCGAGGCGCTCGATGATCTGGTTCGGCGTCACATCCATGTTCGGGCCGCCGGCGTGACGCTCGAACTCGAATTCCTCGCGATGGGCGGCAACGGCCGCCATGACCTTCTTCGCAGTCTCCTTGCCGCCTTCCAGCGTCGATGCCGCCAGGATAGAGCGTACGATCACGCCGGAGTAGACATGCCATGGCTGCGACTGTAGCCGGATCTTCACTGTGATCTTTTCCGCACCGGCTTGCTCCAGAAGCGTATCCAGCTTCTTGAACGTCCTGACGGAATAAGGGCAGGTCGGCTCCAGAAAGGCCTCGAAAACCCGTGGTCCAGAACCCCAAACGAGCGGGTCTGCCTGCCAGGAAGTCGTCGTCATATTCATGTCCTCTTGTCCTGCGGAACGATATTACCGGCCACCATAATCAACGGCGCAGCCGGCGTCGCTGATGATAAGGTTGTTTCCCGTTCTATTTATTCACGGTGTCATGAAAGGCATAAGACCGTTTGGCCTGTCATGCCTCTTTCACAAATGCATCGAGCCGCTATGCTGTCCTCACGGATAAAATGATGGGTAAATCAGTGATGCAGGAACGGCAGGTCGAATTGCGCGAGCGAATGACGATCCTCGGCGATGTCAATGCCGCCTCGTTCATCCCGTGGATCCGCCGCCATGCTGACAAGCTTGGACTTTCCCAGGATTTCTTTCACACCGGCGCCGACCGAATCGAACTTGAGGTCGCGGGGCCAGTGGAACTGATCGACATGCTGGAAATGGGGTGTTCGCTTGGCCCGATCGACGTCTGGGTGGATGAGATTCAGCGCAGGATTGTAGATCCCGCCGACACACCGTAACGCAGGCCGCATTGATCCCCTGCCCTTTATTTAATCATTGTTGCCAATGCGATTTTTTTATGCAAGCCTCTGGAAACTGAGGCCGCAAGCTCGGCGACAGTGCGCGGCCAACAGCGCTAAAGCCTTGGTAAAATTGGGGAATCATAGGTTATGCCATCTGCTACGGCCGGCTCCTGGACGCCTGTCGCCCTTTCTGCTGATCTGCCGCCGGCGACCGTGATGCCGGCCTGGACACCGGCGGGATCGATCGCTCTCTGGCGCAGCCAGTCCGGACGCGCATCGGCATCGTCGGATCGCTGTCCCCATCGCGGGATGCGATTGTCCCATGGCTTCGTGCGCGGCGAGGCGCTCTCCTGTATCTATCATGGCTGGAGCTATTCTCCGGCGGGAGGATGTATCCGCATCCCCGCCCATCCCGATCTCGTGCCGCCGGAAACGATCCGTGTCGCGGTCCACAAGGTCGCGGAATCGGATGGTGTCATCTGGGTGGCTGTTGGCGAGCCGGCGGCCCAGCCGCCACGCTTTGACGATCTCGTGCCGTTGCGCTCGCTGACTATCGAGTCGGATATTGGCGCACTCGAAGACGCAGCTGGGGCCAAAGTCGATTCGGACGGGTTTATCCGCATCGCCGATCTTCCCTGGGTCCGGCTGCTGTTGGCTGAGCAGATCGATCGCACGCTCGTTCACGTCATGATCGAGAAGGATCGCAGCCCGGCAGACCGTGTTGCCGCGTCCCGTATCGCCGAGGCTGTGCGCCGCCAGGCGGAAGCGCGGCGCAAGGAGGTCGCATGATGAAGGCTGGCGCGATGATCGACGAGTGGTATCCGGTTGGCCTTTTTTCCCAACTGACCGAGACAGGGACCAAAACCGCTCTGATGGGCGAACCCATCGAAGTGGCGCGCACATCCGATGGCAATGCGCTGGTGACATCGTCCGATGGGCGCAACCTCTCGGTCCGTGTCCGCTACGGCCATGTCTGGTCTTCCCTCGGCAATCCCGCCAAGGAGCTTTTTGCCATTCCCGAGGCGGATCAGCCTGGCCGCCGCTTCGTCGATGTCGGCGTGGTACGGGTGCGCTGCTCGCCGTTGCGGGCGGTGGAGAACTTTCTCGACATCGCCCATTTCCCTTTCGTCCACACCGATATTCTCGGCGCCGAGCCACATACGGAAGTCGAGAATTACAAGGTTGAGATCCGCGAAGACGAGGATGAGGTCTGGGCAACGCAGGTGAAATTCTACCAGCCGCAGGCCGCCAAGTCGGCGAGTGGCGGGATCACTATCGAATATATGTACCGCGTGCCGGCGCCGACCTGCTCGGTGCTCTACAAGACTTGCCCTCCCCGGCCGGGCGAATGGGATGTCATTACCCTCTTCGTGCAGCCGCTTGCAGAAGACCTTTGCGACGTATGGCCATGGATGGCCCTTTTTGATGACGAAACGCCAATGACAGACCTCATCCATTTTCAGCAGATGATCTTCCTGCAGGATCGCTCGATCCTCGAAAACCAGATCCCTTCCCTGCTGCCGCTCGACCCCGGCATGGAAATCCCGACCAGGGCCGATCTAACGTCGGTCGCCTACAGACGCTGGCTCAAGCGCCATAACTATACCTACGGTGCACAGTTGGTCGCGCAATGAAGCTCTACGACTACATTCTCTCGCCGAGCTGCTACAAGATCCGCCTGATGGCCGCGATCCTCGGCATCAAGCTGGACATCCGGCCGGTCGATTTCCATCCTGGCGCCGAACATCGCGGACCCGAGCTCCTGGCGCTCAATCCGGCAGGTTCCATACCGATCCTCCAGGATGGCGATCTCGTCCTGACGGAATCCTCAGCCATCCTCGCCTATCTCGCCGCCAAAAGCGCACCGGAATGGTTAGGCACCAGCACGCCTGAGGAGACGGCACGGGTTCAGCAGTGGCTCTCCTTCTCGCACCGGCTGACAGCCAATCTCGGCGGCGCGCGGCTGCACGAGATGCTGCTGCGCCCGGGCAATATCGAGACCCTGCAGACGCAGGGGACCGCAGCATTGCGCGAGCTGGAAGCCGGTCTCTTCGAACAGCAGCTTCGTGGCATGCGCTTCCTGGCATCGAACCGTGCCACGATCGCCGACATCGCCTGCTTCCCCTATGTGGCGCTTGCACCTGATGGCGGCATCTCGCTCGATCCCTACCCAACGATCCGGTTGTGGCTGCGCGCCATCCGAAGCATCGACGGCTTCATCGAAATGCCCGGCATCCACCGACTGCACGAGCTAAAGCCCGATCCCCATCCTGCGAAGGAGGAAAGGTGACATGGCCGGCTACCTCCTGAAAAACTGCGCAGCCGTCATCGTCGACGAGGGCAAAGGACCAAGTGTGCGCCGGAACGTGGACGTGCTGACCAATGGTTCGGCGATCCAGGCAATTGGCGCGAACCTGTCGCAGGAGCCCTTGCCTTCCGGCACGATCGTCCAGGATGCCACCGGCTGGTTCGTCTATCCGGGCCTCGTCAACACGCATCACCATTTCTTCCAGTGCTTCGTGCGCAACCGAGCCGATCTCGACTGGACGAAACTGTCGGTCATCGAATGGCTGGACCGGATCTACCCAATCTTCTCGCGGCTAAACGAGGATTGCTTCTACCATTCCTCCGTCACGGCCATGGCCGAGATGATCAAGCATGGCTGCACAACGGCCTTCGACCATCAATATTGCTTCCCCCGCCATGCCGGAAAACGTCTCATCGACCGCCAGTTCGAGGCGGCTGAGCTTCTCGGCATGCGCTTCCATGCAGGCCGCGGCGGCAACACGCTGCCGAAGTCCGAGGGGTCGACGATCCCGGATGCCATGCTGGAAACGACGGACGAATTCATCGCCGATTGCGCCCGGCTGATTGACAGCTACCACGATGCCAGCCCCTTCAGCATGCGGCAGGTGGTTGTCGCTCCCTGCCAGCCGGTCAACTGCTACCGTGAGACCTTCGTCGAATCCGTAGCACTTGCCCGTGACTGTGGGGTGTTTCTGCATACGCATGTCGGCGAAGGCGAAAGCCCTGTCATCGAGGCGCGGTACGGCATGCGCACCGTCGATTACTGCGCTGAACTCGGCTTTGCCGGCCCCGACACTTTCTACGCCCATTGCTGGGAACTGACGCATGACGAATTGCGCAAGATGGCGGCAAGCGGCACCGGCGTCTCCCATTGCCCCGAGCCGGTCTATCTCGTCGGCGCCGAGGTCACCGACATTCCCGCAATGTCAGCCTTTAGCCTTCGCGTCGGGCTCGGCTGCGATGGGGCTGCCTCGAACGACAATTCGAACCTCATGCACTGCATCCATTCCGCCTACATGCTGCAATGCCTGGCGGCATCGACGCGCGTTCATCCGGTTCCACCGCCGGTCGACTTCCTGAACTACGCAACGACAGGCGGCGCAAGCCTGCTCGGACGCAGCGATATCGGCCGTCTTGCGCCGGGCATGGCCGCCGATCTCTTCGCGATCGATACGCGGCGGATGGATTATGTCGGCACGCGGCACGATCCGCTGAGCCTGATCGCCAAGGTCGGGATCGGCATGCCGACCGACCTCACCATGATCAATGGGCGCATCGTCTGGCAGGCAGGCGAATTCACCGGCCTCGACGAATTCAAACTTTTTGCGGACGCCGAAGCGGCGCTCGCGACCGTCGAATTTTGAAGAACCAAAAGAGGGGAACTGACATGTCCAACAATCTGACCCGAAGAACGCTCATGAAGAGCGCGGCCGCTGCCGGCCTCGCCACCGCCTTTGCCGGCCGCTCCGCACTTGCTGCCGACGAACCGCTCGGCATCGCTCTCGTCGTGCCCTCGCCGATCGGCGATGTCGGCTGGGGCCATGCACTTGCCGCCGGCATCGATCCGATCAAGGCCGCCTATGGCGACAAGGTGAAGGTCACCGTTATAGAGAACATCGCCGAAGGCCCGGATGCCGACCGCATCATGAACAAGACGGTAGCCGACGGAAACCATTTCCTGATCGCCGGTTCCTTCGGCTATCAGAATGGTGCGCTGCAGATCGCCCGCCGCAATCCCAAGGTCACCGTGTTGCATGCATCGGGCTTCCAGGTCGCGCCGAACTTCTCACCCTTCGCCGCCAAATATTTCCAGGGCACCTACCTGCTCGGCATGGCGGCGGCGGCCGTTTCCAAGACCGGCAAGCTCGGCTCGGTTTCGGCCTTTGCCATTCCGGAACTCATCACCTCCATCAATGCCTTCACGCTCGGCGCGCAGTCCGTCAAGCCTGACATCGAAGTCTCCGTCGTCTGGGTCAATTCCTGGTTCGATCCGGCCAAGGAGCAGGAAGCCGCCAAGGCGCTGATCTCGCAGGGTTGCGACGTGATCTTCTCCAATGCGCAGGATACGCCTTCGGTGATCTCGGCCTGCGAGGAAGCCGGCATCTATGCCTTCAACCTGAACTCCTCGATGAAGAAATATGCCGAAAAGACCTATCTCGGCTGCGTCGCCACCGACTGGTCGCCCTTCTTCAAGGCTTCGGTCGAGGCCCATCTCGCCGGCACTTTCAAGGGCGCCAACACCTTCCTCGGCGTCGCAGACAAGGTGGTCGAAGTCGTCGACTGGAACCCGGCAATCCCGGCCGATACGATGAGCAAGATCAAGTCAATCGAGGCAAAGATCGCCGACGGCAGCTTCTCGCCCTTCACCGGTCCTATCACCAAGGCCGATGGCAGCGAAGGTGCTGCTTCGGGTGCGACGCTGACGGACGCGCAGATCGTCGCGATGGACTGGCACGTCAAGGGTGTCACGACGCCGTTGCCGAAGTAAGCCATGATAAGCCCGCTCCTGTCGCTGCGCGGCATTTCCAAGAGCTACGGCCAGGTCCACGCCAACCAGCAGATCGACCTCGACGTCGCTCCCCGCTCGATCCATGCCATCCTCGGAGAAAATGGGGCCGGCAAATCGACCCTGATGAAGCTGATCTACGGCGTCGAACTGCCGGACAGCGGAACCGTCGCCTGGAACGGGCAGAACCTCAGCCTTGCCTCTCCCGCAGAGGCAAGGCGTGCCGGCATCGGCATGGTCTTTCAGCATTTCTCGCTGTTCGAAAGCCTGACAGTGGTCGAGAACATCAGGCTCATCGTGGCGGGCAAGAAAGCCGAACTGGCTGAGCACATCCGCAAGCTGGGGCACGAGTTCGGCCTCGAGGTCGATCCGCTCGCCCATGTGCATTCGCTTTCCGTCGGCGAGCGGCAACGGGTGGAAATCATCCGCTGCCTGATGACCGATCCGAAGCTGTTGATCCTCGACGAGCCGACATCGGTTCTGCCGCCGCAGGCCGTGGAGAAACTGTTCGAGACCTTGCGCCGGCTGCGTGATGGCGGCGTTTCCATCCTCTTCATCTCCCACAAGCTGGAAGAGATCCAGTCGCTTTGCGACCGGGCGACGATCCTGCGCGGTGGACGCGTGACCGGCCATATCGACCCGCGCGAGCATGACGCCCACGACCTTGCCCGCATGATGATCGGCCGCGACATGCCGGAACCCATGCCGGCTTTGCCGCTTGCCGAAGGCGAGAAGCGGCTGGAACTGATCGGCCTTGACTACAGGCCGGACGATCCTTTCGCCGTACCGCTCTCGCAGGTCAGCCTGACCGTACGCGCCGGCGAGATCCTCGGCATTGCCGGCATTTCGGGCAATGGCCAGAGCGAGCTTGCCGCGCTGATCTCCGGTGAAACGATCCTGCCGCGGGAGCAACGCGATCAGATCTTCATGATGGGCAAGGATGTCGGCGCACTGGGCTCGGCCGCCCGCCGGCAGCTTGGTTTTGCCTTCGTGCCGGAGGATAGACTTGGCCGTGGCGCAGTTCCAGAGATGTCGCTCACCCTCAACAGCCTGCTGACCGCCCATCCCCTGAACCTCGTCAGACGCGGCCTGCTCGATAAGGCGCAGGCGACCGCCTTCACCAATGAGTGCATCCGGGACTACGACGTGCGCACGCGTGGCCCCGAGGCCGAAGCCGGCTCACTCTCGGGCGGTAATTTGCAGAAGTTCATCGTCGGGCGAGAAATCATGCTGGCACCGAAACTGCTCTTCCTTGCCCAGCCCACGTGGGGCGTCGATATCGGCGCAGCCTCGGCAATCCGCAAGCGGCTGATCACGCTGCGCAACGAAGGCATGGCGATCCTCGTCATCTCCGAGGAGCTGGAGGAACTGTTCGAACTTAGCGACTTCATCCAGGTCCTGCACCACGGGAAGCTGAGCCCGCCGCTCGTCACGCGCGATACCAAACCCGAAGAGATCGGCCGATACATGATCGGCGCCCAGTCGCAGCGCGAGAAAGCGATCGCATGAGCAGACCTCTGTTTGCCGCCCTGCCAACCCTCGTCCGCCGGGAGCGCGCCTCGCTTGCCGCCACCCTGCTTGCCCCGCCCATCGCGCTGGTCATCACGATCATCCTCAATCTCGGCCTTTATGTCGTCATGGGGCGTGATCCGGCTGCGGTCATCTATGCGATGCTGATCGAACCCTTCTTTTCCTGGGCATCCTTCTCCGAAGTACTGCTGAAGACCGGACCGCTGCTGCTGATCGCGCAGGGGTTGGCGATCGGCTTCCGCGCCAAGGTGTTCAACATCGGCGCCGAAGGGCAATTCGTGCTCGGTGCAATCTTTGCCTCCGCCATTCCGATCTGGTGGCCGGATGCGACCGGCCAGTGGATCTGGCCGGCGATGCTGCTGCTCGGCACCATTGGCGGCGCGCTCTGGGCATCGCTGACCGCCTTCTGGCGTGTCCGGCTGAACGCCAACGAAATCTTGGTCTCGCTGATGCTGAGCTTCGTTGCGGTGCAGCTTCTCAATTATCTGCTGCTCGGCCCCTGGAAGGATCCGAATGGCTTCAACTTCCCGCAGTCGGTGATGTTTCAGTATGACGCAATGGTGCCGATCCTGATCGAGGGAACGCGTGTCAATGTCTCGCTGATCCTTGCCGTTCTGCTGTCCGTCGCGGCATGGATCTTCATGCAGAAGAGCTTCATCGGGTACAAATTGCAGGTCGGCGGACTGGCGCCGCGTGCCGCAAGCTATGCCGGCTTCAAAGAGGGCTGGGCAATCTGGCTGTCGCTCCTGATCGGTGGTGCAGCCGCCGGTCTTGCGGGCGCAGCCGAAGTCGCCGGCCCGCTTGGCCAGCTGCAGCGCTCGATCTCGACCGGTTACGGCTATGCTGCCATCATCGTTGCCTATCTCGGCGGGCTGCATCCGATCGGCATCGTCATATCGTCGATCGTCATGGCGGCCCTCTACATTGGCGGTGACAATGCCATGGTCTCCGCCAATTTGCCGATCGCAGCCGTCCGCGTTTTCCAGGGCAGCCTACTGCTCGCCTATCTGATCGCCGTCGCCTTTGTCCGCTACCGCCTTGCCTGGCGCCCTGTCGCTGTCAGGAGCCCATCATGAATGCCATCGAGTTCATCCTGGCCGGCATGCTGGCGGCAGCGACACCCTTTTTGCTCGCAGCGCTTGGCGAGCTTGTGGTCGAGCGCGCGGGCGTGCTCAATCTCGGCGTCGAAGGGCTAATGGCGTTCGGCGCCGTCATCGCATTCATCGTCGTCTATCACGGCGGCGGCCACATTCTGGCGTTTATCGCGGCCGGCATCGGCGGCGTCCTGCTCTCGCTAGTCTTTGCCGGGATCATCCTTGGCTTCAATGCAAACCAGGTCGCGACAGGGCTTGCCATCGGCATTCTCGGTCAGGGCCTGTCGGCACTGTTCGGCAAGAGCTATGAGAGCCTCACCGTCAAGGCATTGCCGAAGATTACCATTCCCGGCCTTTCCGACATTCCTCTCATTGGCGGGTTGTTCACCCAGGATATCGTCGTTTGGCTTTCGCTTTTGGTGACACTCGCGATCTGGGCGACGTTTGCCTATAGCAAGGTGGGTCTCGTTATTCGCGCCGTCGGCGAAAACCCGAAAGCCGCTCACGCCATCGGCTATTCCGTCATCGCCGTACGCTTCGCGGCTGTCGCATTCGGCGGCATGATGGCGGGCTTCGCCGGCGCCTATGCGTCGACGATCTATACGCCGCTCTGGGCGGATGGCATGATCGCCGGCCGCGGCTGGATCGCCATTGCGCTCGTCGTCTTCGGAACCTGGCTGACGGGGCGGATCTTCCTCGGAGCTTGCCTCTTCGGCGCCGTATCGCTGATGGGGCTTGCCGCGCAGGCAACCGGGCTCGACGTGCCCTCGCAGCTTTTGGCTTGCCTGCCCTATCTCGTGACGATCATCGTGCTCGGCATCATCTCGGCAGATCGTCGCCTGCTGAAGCTCAATGGCGTCGCCTCGCTCGGCGAACCATTCGAGCGATAGCCGGATGCAGGCTGCACTGATGGCGCAAGCCGCTGACTGCAATCAATCATGCCTGGTGAGAAAGGCTGAGACGATGTCGAGGCAAAGTTCGTTTTCCTCGACATGCGGCATGTGACTGGAGTTCTCGAAGAGCACCCACTCGCACCCCTTCACACGATCGACATAGGGTTTGACGACAAGCGGGGTCGCCTCGTCATATTTGCCGGAGATCAAAAGCGTCGGCGCCTGGATGAGCGGCAGGCGATCCTCGATGGTCCAGTCCTTCATCGTGCCGATGACGTGGAATTCGGTCGGGCCGTTCATGTTGCGGTAGACGGTGTTGTCTTCGTCCATGATCGCGAAAGTGCGCGCGACTTCCTGCGGCCAAGGGGAAACGCGGCAGACATGCCGGTCGTAAAAGACGCGCGCGGCGGCAACATAGTCCGGATCGGTAATGGTGCCAGCTTCCTCATGCTTCAGCAGCGTATCCTGCACCTCCTGCGGCAGTTCCTCGCGCAGGCGGTTTGCCTCTGCTACCCAGGTATGCATGTTGGCCGGCGAATTGGCGATGACGAGCGCCTTCAGGCCCTTCGGCTGGCCTACTGCATGTTCGGCACCCAGCATGCCGCCCCAGGACTGGCCGAGGAAGGCGTAGCGATCCTGAATGCCGAGATGCTTCAGCAGCGCATCGAGTTCTTCGAGGAAGAGCGCCGGCGTCCAGAAATTCGGCCCCTTGTCGGGTAGCCTGGTCGAGTTGCCGTTGCCGAGCTGATCGTAATGGATGACGGCGCGGCCATCGAGCTCCGAGATGCCCTTGAAGGAATCGACGTAGTCATGCGTACAGCCGGGACCACCATGGGCGACCACGAGCGGTAGTTTTCCGGAACCAAGCGAACCGGTGATGCGATACCATGTCCGGTACTCGCGAAACGGCAGAAAGGCTTCCTTCGTCGGAACTGAGGCCACAGATATCTCCATCCTCTAGGGCAATGATGGAAAAGCATAGCGTGGCCGAAAAGGCGAAGGCAGCTATCAGAAGTTATAGGATGGGCGATCTTCCAGCAGCCGGTAATGCGTGGCGCGCACCACGGCCTGGGTGCGGTTGCGGGCGCCAAGCTTCTTGGCAGCCGCATTGAGATGCATGACGACGGTCGGCACCGAACGGTCGATGATGCGCGAAATCTCCTTGGCCGAGAGGCCCTCTGCCGAATGACGCAAACATTCGCGCTCCCGCTCCGTCAGGCGGATCTTGCCGACGCTCAGCGCCTTGGCATCGAAAAGCGAATAAGCGGCCTCATGGAAGACATGGGCCAGCAGGTTGAAATCGGCGATGTAGCGCAGCGCATGCTGCTCGAAATCGCTGTTGGCGCCGAAGCGGATGCCGGTCACCGTCGCATAGTCACCTCGAGGCATATGGACGGGAACAGTGACGCCCGTCGACATGTCACGTTCGCTGAGATAGCGCGTCACCGGCGCGGTGTCGTCGCTCATGAAGCGATTGATGAGCGTGTCTGCATCCCGGTCGTAATTCCAGAAGAAGGGAGCGGAGGTGCGCAGCGCCACCTGCTGAACGGGATCGATGCGGAAGTAGCCGCGGTCGAACCAGTATTCCCGCATGTCCTCGGAAATATTGCGCAGCTTCAACAGCGACGGGATCATGATCGCGCCGTCGATGTCATAAGGCACCGGTGTGTAATCGTAGATCAGGGCCTCGAAGCCGATCTCCTGCATCGCAGCGAAAACCTGATCGATACGCCCGTCCAACGTCTGATGGGCTGAGAATTGCCGTCTGATCGTTCCGATTTCATCAAGCATGGGCAGGCTCCCGGTCGGTGGTTCCCCACCCTATCACTTCTTATAGCTGGCAAAGACTGTGGTTTGCGGTAAAAATTTAGCCATGCCCAATTATTGAGCAAGCGAAATCTTCTGCCGGAGCGGTCAATGTGTGAAATCGAGCCTGAGGCGCGACATGAGATCGAAGTCGACGGTTACAAGGTGGTCGCCTACAGCTTCGGGAGCGGCAGCGAGACCGTCTTCTGCCTGAATGGCGGCCCGGGCCTGCCCTGCGATTATCTGCGCGAGGCCCATTCCTGTCTCATCGACAAGGGCTATCGCGTGGTGGCCTTCGATCAGCTCGGCACCGGCGCCTCCGACAGGCCGACCGACGCATCGCTCTGGACCATCGGCCGCTATGTCGAGGAGACGGAGACGGTGCGCAAGGCGCTCGGGCTCGGCAGGGTGCATATGCTCGGCCATTCATGGGGCGGCTGGCTGGCGATCGACTATGCACTCACCTATCCGGAGAACCTGCAGACGCTGATCCTGGAAGACACCGTCGCCGACATGCCGCACCTGATTTCCGAACTGGAACGGCTGCGCGCCGCCCTCGGGCCCGAGACGGTGGCGATGATGCAGAAACACGAGGCGCAGGGCACCTATAATCATCCGGAATATCAGGCGGCTGTAACGATCCTCAATTACCGCCATGTCTGCCGCCTGCCGGAATGGCCGGCACCCGTGCGCCGCTCGCTCGACGACTGGAATATGGGTCCCTATGAGACCATGCAGGGTCCGAACGAGTTCCTCTATATCGGCAATCTGAAGGACTGGAATCGCATCCCCGATCTGCCTGGTGTGACGACGCCGGTGCTGATCACCACGGGCGAACATGACGAACTGACGCCGGCCTGCGCGCTGCGCATGAAGCTTGCCTTGCCGAATGCCGAGCTCAAGGTTTTCGCCAATGCCAGCCACATGCCGTTTTATGAAAATCCGCATGATTACTATCCCGCACTGGTCGATTTTCTATCGCGGCACAGGGCAAGCTGATGCAGGATCAGGTGATCGGAACCCGCCGAAGACAAGGGGGCGAGCGCCGCCATGCACCGTTATAAATTCATACTGACCCGGCCGGTCCAGTTTCTGCCCGTTATCTTCGGCATCAGCGTCATCACCTTCATCCTGGTGCGATTGATCCCCGGTGATCCCGCCCGCAATATTCTCGGCACGCGCGCGACACCGACGGCTCTTGCCAATGTCCGCGCCCAATACGGCCTCGATCAGCCGATGTGGCTGCAATATTTCTACTTCCTCAAGAACCTCGCGAATGGCGAAATGGGCAAGTCGATCCTCTACAAGATCGACGTATTTCCGCTGATCGCCACGCGCATCGAGCCGACGATCGCGCTGGTCCTGACAAGCGTCATCCTGTCGATCCTGATCGCCGTGCCGATGTCGGCGATTGCCGCCCGCAACGCTGGCCGGGCGCCTGATCATGCAGTACGCGTCATCTCCACATTCGGGATCGGCTTTCCGCCTTTCTGGCTCGGCCTGATGCTGATCATTCTTTTCAGCGTCGAACTCGGCGTCCTGCCCGTTTCCGGCTACGGCACGACACTGGGCGACAAGCTCTCCCATCTCATCTTGCCTGCGTTGACCGTTGCATTGTCGCTCTCGACAGTGCTGACCCGCAGCCTGCGCTCCGCGATGATCGAATCCCTGAAATCCGATGTAGCGACAGCTGCCCGCGCTCGCGGCATGCCTGAGAGTATAGTCTTCTGGCGCCACGTCCTGCCGAATTCGCTCGTGCCGACAATCAATCTTCTGGCCGTCAACATTGGCTGGCTGATCGGCGGCACCGTCGTCGTCGAAAGCGTCTTTGCTCTGCCCGGCATGGGCCAATTGCTGGTGCGCGCCATCTTCTCGCGCGATTACATGGTCGTTCAGGGCGTCGCCATGACCTTTGCCTGCGCCACCGTGCTCGTCAATTTCATTGCCGATATCGTCACCGTCGCCGTCGATCCGAGGGTTGAGCTATGAGCGTCGAAGCCCTTGCTCCCTCTCCCGTCGCCTGGCGCCGTTTCCTCCACCGCCGGCTAACGCTCGTCATCGGCGCCGGCATCCTACTGTTCTTTCTGCTTCTGGCGATCGCAGCGCCAGTAATCGCGCCCTATGATCCGATCCTGCAAAATGCCGATGTACGACTGCAGGCGCCGTCGCTGCTGCACCCCTTCGGCACGGACAATTTCGGCCGCGACATCCTCTCGCGCGTCATATGGGGCGCGCGCATTGATCTGCAGATCGCCGTCATCGGCGTTATCTTCCCGTTCCTGATCGGCACGACGGTCGGCACCATCGCGGGCTTCTTCGGCGGCATCGTCGATGCGGTTTTCATGCGCCTCGTCGATATCATTCTCGCCTTCCCGTTCCTCGTCCTGATGTTATCGATCATCGCCATTCTCGGGCCGGGCCTCGGCAGTTTCTACATCGCCATGGCGCTGGTCGGTTGGGTGTCCTATGCGCGCCTTATCCGTGCACAGATGCTGGTTCTGAAAAGCAGCGACTATGCGGTCGCCGCCATCAGCCTCGGCTTCAGTCGTTCCCGCATCATGTTCCGGCATCTGCTTCCCAATGCCATTGCCGGCTCCATCGTCTTTTCCATGTCTGATGCCACACTGGTGCTGCTGAGCGGTGCAGCCATCAGCTATCTCGGTCTTGGCGTACAGCCGCCACTCGCCGAATGGGGTGTCATGGTTGCCGAAGGCCAGAGCTTCATCACCACAGCCTGGTGGATCACGCTTTTCCCCGGCCTTTCGATTGTCTGCCTTGCCTTCGGTTTCAGCATGTTGGGTGATGCGCTCGGCGAACTTCTCGGAGTTCACGAATGAGCGCTTCGGTCCTTTCCGTCCGCGACTTGACGGTCAAGGTTCATCTCGATGGCGGCGTGCGCACGCTGATCGACCATGTTTCGCTGGATCTTGCCAAGGGCGAAATCCTCGGCCTCGTCGGCGAAAGCGGCTCGGGAAAGAGCCTGCTCTGCCGTTCACTTGTCCGGCTACTGCCCTCCTCGCTGATCAAGATCGAGGGCGGCACCGTCCTGCTCGAGGGACGCGATCTGACGACGGCAAGCGACGCCGAGATGCTGGAAGTGCGCGGCGGCGAGATCGGCATGATCTTTCAAAATCCGACGAGCCATCTCGATCCGGTCATGCGCATCGGCGACCAGATTTCCGAGGGCATCCGCTATCATCAGAGGCTCAGCGCCAAGGAAGCACGGGCGGCGGCCATCGAGATCCTGACACAGGTTGGCTTTCCCGATCCCGTTCGCCAATATGACAGCTACCCGCACGAGTTTTCCGGCGGCATGCGCCAGCGCGCCATGATCGGCGTGGCACTCTCCTGCAATCCAAAGATCCTGATCGCCGACGAGCCAACGACCGCACTCGACGTGACGATCCAGGCGCAGATCCTGAAGCTCCTGCTGGAGATCCGAGAAAAGCGTGGCCTGTCGATCATCCTCATCACCCACGATCTCGGCATCGTCGCGCAGACCTGCGACCGCATCGCCGTCATGCGTAACGGTAAGCTGCTTGAACAGGGGCCGAAACGGACGATCCTCTCCCGGCCGCAGGACGCCTACACGATCAATCTGATCAACAGCCATCCCTCCATGCCGGACGAGGCGCCAAAGCCAGAGCCGCAGGTCGTGTCTTCGGCCGCATCGACCAAGCCGCTTCTTGAAATCGACGACCTGCATGTGCGTTTCAAGGTTGGCGGCAGCCTGTTCAAGGGCAGTGCCAAGACGGTCAGCGCCGTTTCCGGCGTCAGCCTGCAGGTCATGCCGGGCGAAACCATCGGCATCGTCGGCGAATCCGGCAGCGGCAAGAGCACACTCGCACGCGCCGTGCTGGGGCTGACTCCGATCTCCTCAGGCCATGTGTCCTTCGAAGGGATCGATCTCGCGCAGCAGCGGGCTGCCGGACTCGCAAAGCTGCGGCGCGAGACGGCCATGGTCTTTCAGGATCCTTATAACGCACTCAATCCGCGCCTCACGATCGGGAAGATGCTTGCCGAGGTGCTGAAGGTGCAGGGCAAGGTGCCGGCAGCAGCCATTCCAGAGAGGATCGGCGAATTGCTCGATCTTGTCGGGCTGGAGCGGGAGTTTGCCAATCGCAAACCCCGCAGCATGAGCGGTGGCCAGTGCCAGCGCGCCGGCATTGCCCGCGCACTCGCAGTCGATCCGAAGCTCATCATTGCTGACGAATGTGTTGCGGCCCTCGACGTCACGATCCAGGCACAGATCATCGCGCTTTTCCGCGAACTCACCGCCAAGATGAACCTGACGCTGATGTTCATCGCCCATGACCTCGCGATCGTGCGTAATCTGTGCGAACGCGTCGTCGTCATGTATCGCGGGGAGATCGTCGAGGAAGGCCTCTCGGAAGAGGTCTTTGCGCGGCCGAAACATCCTTATACCGGAGCACTCATTGCCGCCATTCCCGACATCGATCCGGACAAGCCGCTTCTGAGCAACACCCGTTTGGAAGACGAGCTGCCATCGGTGCCGGCACTACCCGTCAAACGCATGCCATAACAACGAAGGGAACGAACGCATGATCACCAGATGGAAATCAATCGGGCTTGCAGCGCTTCTTGCAGGCCTGACGCTCAGCGCATCCTACGCCGAAGCCGCCGGCGTGCTTACCATCGGTCGTCGAGAAGATTCGACGACATTCGATCCGATCAAGACGGCGCAGAACATCGACAACTGGGTCTTCTCCAACGTCTACGACGTGCTGATCCGCGTCGACAAGACCGGCACCAAGCTGGAGCCCGGCCTTGCCGAAAGCTGGACCGTCTCCGACGACGGCCTGACCTATGCCTTCAAGATCCGCGACGCAAAATTCTCTGACGGTTCGCCGCTGACGGCGGAAGACGCGGCCTTCAGCCTGCTGCGTATCCGCGATGACGCAGGCTCGCTCTGGAGCGACTCCTACAAGGTGATCGACACCGCCGTCGCGACCGATCCACACACGCTGACGATCAAGCTCAAGAATCCGTCGGCACCCTTCCTTTCGACGCTGGCGCTGCCGAATGCCTCTGTCATCTCCAAGGCTGGCATCGAATCCATGGGCGCGGACGCTTACGCCGAAAAGCCGATTGCATCCGGCGCCTTCGTTGTCGACGAATGGCGGCGCGGCGACCGCGTCATCCTGAAGAAGAACCCGAACTTCTGGCAGGCGGACCGCGTGAAGCTCGACGGCGTCGAATGGATCTCCGTGCCTGATGACAATACCCGCATGCTGAACGTGCAGGCAGGCCAGCTCGATGCGGCCATCTTCGTGCCCTTCTCGCGTGTAGAGGAGTTAAAGAAGGATGCCGGCCTCAACGTGCTGATCGACCCGTCGACGCGTGAGGATCATCTGCTGATCAACCATGCGCATGGCGATCTCGGCAAGAAGGAAGTGCGCCAGGCACTCGATCTCGCAATCGACAAGAAGGCGATCGTCGATGCCGTCACCTTCGGTCAGGGCACGGTCGCCAATTCCTACATTCCGAAGGGCGCTCTCTATTACTACGCCGACAACCTGCAACGCCCCTATGATCCGGAAAAGGCCAAGAAGCTGCTGGCGGATGCCGGCGTCTCCAACCTGACGCTGAACTACCTGATCCGCGCCGGCGACGAGGTGGATGAGCAGACCGCGGTGCTATTGCAGCAGCAGTTCGCCAAGGCCGGCATTACAGCCAACCTGCAGAAGGTCGATCCCAGCCAGGAATGGGACATGACGGTTGCCGGCGATTACGACATCTCGGTCAACTACTGGACCAATGACATTCTCGATCCGGACCAGAAGACGACCTTCGTGCTCGGCCACGATTCCAACAACAACTACTCGACCAACTACAAGAACGAAGCGGTGAAGGAGCTGGTCGCCAAGGCTCGCCTGGAACTTGATCCCAAGAGGCGCGAGCAGATGTATATCGACCTGCAAAAGACGGCGAAGGACGACGTCAACTGGATCGATCTCTACTACAGCCCGTATATCAACGTGGCGCGCAAGAACATCGATAACTTCTATCAGAACCCGCTTGGCCGCTTCTTCCTGGAAGACACAGTCAAGAACTGAGTATTTGATATATGCGATCATGCTCCGCCGCTCACAACGCGGCGGAGCATTCTGCTGACGGGAGATCGAGGATGACTGCGGACGAAATCGCATTCACTGGTGTGGCCGAGCTTGGACGCGCCTATCGAAACGGCTCGTTGTCGCCGGTCGATGCGGTGCGTGTCAGCCTTCAACGGCTCGAGAGCCTGGAACCCGCCCTCAATGCCGTCGCTCAGAGACTGGATGCGACGGCGCTTGCCGAAGCGGAACAAGCGACCGCAGAGCTCCGATCAGGCAAGGACCGCGGGCCGCTGCACGGCATTCCCGTCGCCATCAAGGATCTGATCGACGTGGAGGGCGCACCAACCGGTTATGGCAGCAAGGTGCGGCCACCGGCAATGGCGAGCGAAGATGCAGCGCTGGTGCAGCGCCTGCGGGAAGCGGGTGCGATCATTCTCTGCAAGGCCAATCTGCTGGAATATGCCTATGGCATCGCCCATCCGGATATCGGCCAGACCAACAATCCGCACGACATCGGCCGCACCTCCGGCGGCTCGAGCGGCGGCTCGGCCGCCCTGGTCGCCGGCGGCATCCTGCCGCTGGCGATCGGCACCGATACGGGCGGCTCGATCCGGATTCCCGCCTCCTATTGCGGTATTGTCGGGCTGAAACCGTCTTTCGGTCTGGTGTCCCTCGACGGCGTCTTTCCGCTGTCATGGAGCCTCGATCATGCCGGACCGCTTGCACGGAGCGTTGCGGATACGGCACTGCTGCTCGAAGCAATCGCCGGCAAAACCTTCCAGCCTTCACCGCCATCACTTGCGGGCGTCAGGATCGGTGCCGTCAGCTTTCATTGCGAGAGTCCCGAATTGACGCCGGCGGTTGCCGCCAATCTTGCCGAAGCGCTGAAGCGGCTGGAAGCGGCTGGTGCGATCATCAAGCGCATAGACATTCCGGAGCTAAGGCTTGCCAATTCGGAACTTCGCCGCATCATCCTGCCGGAAGCCTCGGTTATTCATGCGGGCCTCTACATCGAAAACCCTGCGGGTTACGCGCTGCGCACACGATCGCAGGTGGAAGCAGGCTTCGAGGCAAAGGCCGTCGACTACATCAAAGCCCAGGACTTCCGCGTGAAGCTTCGGAATGCCATGGAGGCAGCATTTGCCGAGGTGGACGTGCTGATCGGGCCAAGCGTGCCCTTTCCCGCCCCGATCGAGGATCCGGAATTCACCGAGGATGGCGAGGAAGGCGAAATGCTCTCCAGCGGCTTCGCCAACATGACCGGCCAGCCATCCCTCAGCCTGCCCTCTGGTGTGGATGGGCATCTGCCACTGGGGCTGCAATTGACCGGCCCTGTCGGCGGCGATGGAAAGCTCCTGCAGATCGCCCTCGGCGTCGAGGCAGTGCTCGATGCCTGGCGCCGACCGTCTCTTCCGGCAGTCCTCTAGGTCGGGTCGCTCTCTCAGACCGACGGAAAGTCACTGCCTGCAGCCAGCCGGCGATAGGCCTCGACTGCATAGAGCACGGTTCGCGTCTGCGCCTCGTGGCAATCGACGAAGACCTGCTCGTAAACCGTCTCGTCAGTCGCTTCGGTGATGATGGTCAGCGGCGCCTGGTACATTGAGCCGACCTGCCTCAGGATCGGAATACCGTAGCGTACCGCGAACGGCGCGTTCGGCATGTGCAGGCGGACGCAATCGATCTGCTTGGCGTTGAATTCGACGAGGCTCTTGTCTTCAGCCAGACGTTTGGCGACCTCATCGAGCAATGCTTCGCCGATCGCCTCCCAGCCCGGATGCGTGCAGACGATCAGGAAGAAACCCTTCGGAATGGTCCAGAGTTCGAAGCCGCGCGGCAGGTAACCCGACATCGGCCGCGTCCACTCGTGCGAGGGATAGCCGTGCAGATTGAGATGCAGCCTGGCAGATGAGAGTTCGAGCGCCTTGCCTCGCACCTCACGCTCATACATCGGCGGCGGCACGGTGAAGGAGAGGTCGTCGCCGAAGGCCGTGTAGCGGGCGGCATGATGCATATGGAAGGGGTTTTCCACGATCAGCCGCTGGTGCAGTTCATATCCGTCAACATTTTCGACCGGTACGATGGCGAAATGCTGGTCGGGATCGGCGGCAAGCTGTTGCGCCGCGCGTAGCGCCCCAACCGGACCGCTGGTCTCATTGGCATGCTGGCCCGAGGAGATGAGCACGGCCGGCCCCGGTCCATTGTGATAGCGACCAAGCACCTCGCGGCCCTCGCGCGATATTGCCTTGATCGGCACACCCTTGATCTTCGCCAGTTCGCGGCGGATCTGGCCGATCTTCAGCGGCCGCGTCGCGGTCGCCATGTCAATATCCTCGCCAGTCGCCTCTTCGTGCTCGCCGAATTCCTCCACACTCATGACGATACGCGGATTACCGTCCGTGCTGCGGATATCAGGAACGACCTGGCCCGGTCGCGCGCCGCCGCGTCCAGCCATGGCGCCCATCTCCGCATCCAGGCATTCGCGCAGGCTGAAGAACAGCTCTTCATGCATGGCTTCGCGCAGACTGATGCTCTCGCTGCAAAAATCGAGGTCGAGATCATTGGCCGGCAGATCGACCGTGATGCGCAGACGGTCGAAATAGGGCTGCTTGCGCTCCCATGTCTGCTGTTTGACGGCATCGACGGCCGCGAGGAACAGGATCTCGAAATCGGTTTTCAGCCGTTCGCCCTTGTGCCAGCCGCAGCAGCGCAGCACCGGCGTTCCGACGTGGTCGTCCTCCACCACATTCGGTGCAAAGACCGTATAGGTCTTCGTTTCCCCCGCCTTTGTCGTCAGCTTGATGTCGTAGGTAAGATCAAGCGTGTTGGCGTGAAATGCGACTTCCGCATCGCCCACAAGAGCTGCCAGCGGATAGGCTTCGATCAGGAAGCGCTGCGGATCTGCGGCCGGGTGGACCGGGTAGCCAATTTCCACCTTGGCAAGCGAGGGAATATGCAGTTCTTCAAGGAAGAAATAGACCAGCGGCTTGTAGGAGCTGCGGATCCGCGCGGTGATGCCGGCGGCGGCGAGTTTCTCTTCGGCGGCCTGCCGTGACGGCGCATCGTCGAAGACCCAGGCCTCAACAGGCGTGCCCGGAGGATTGGCGGTCAGTTCGGAAACCAGCACGTCGAGCGTGCGCGGAACTTCGAGATTGAGGATGGTGCTCATTTTTCCCTCGTCGGATCGAGATAGTCGCGGAGCCAGTCACCGAGCAGGTTGAGCCCGAGGACGGTGAACATGATGGCAAAGCCCGGAAAGACGCTGACCCACCAGGCGGATTGCACATAGGTGCGCCCGTCGGCGAGCATGCCGCCCCAGCTTGGAATGGAGGCATCCACGCCGAGCCCGACAAAGGTCAGGCTGCTTTCCAGCAGGATGTTGTTGGCGACGTTCAGCGTCATCAGCACGATGATCGGACCAATGATATTCGGCAGGATATGCACGAGAATGATCCGCATGCGCCCGACACCGATCGCTCGCGCCGACTGGATGAATTCGCGGTCGCGCAGCGACAGCACGAGACCGCGCACCAGTCGCGCATATTGCACCCACTGGGCAATGATCATCAGCGAAATCAGGATCGGCAGACCCGGCCCGACAATGGCGATGAAGGTCAGCGCCATCAGCATGAAGGGCATGGCGAGCTGCACATCAGCGATGCGCATGAGGATCATGTCGGCGACACCGCGGAAATAGCCGGCGATCAGACCGGCGATCGTGCCAACGGCGGTGGCACCCGCGACCGATAGCACTCCAACGATCAGCGAGATCTTGCCGCCGGCGGCAATGCGCGCCAGTACGTCTCGGCCGAGGGGATCGGTGCCGAATATATGGTTTAGGCTGACGAACGGCGGCAGCAGACGGGCGCGAAGATCCATCATGTCGGCCTTGTTCCCGAAGATTACGTCGGAGAAGACGACAAGCAGAACCATTCCGCCGGTGAACAGGATGCCAAAGAGAAGTTCCAGCGGCGTGTGACGGAAGAAGGACGATTTAGCCGAGGAGGATGCCATGGCTCACTTCCTCCCAATACGCGGATCGATGATGCCATAGGCAATATCGATCGCAAGGTTGATCAGGACGATCAGCAGCGCCAGCACAGTAATCGTGCCCTGCAACACGGGATAGTCGCGCGATGAAATGGCATCGAAGGCAAGGCTGCCCATGCCCGGCCAGTTGAAGACGCGCTCGACGATAACGACGCCGCCGAGCAGGTCGCCGAACTGCAGGCCGACGAAGGTCAGCAGCGGAATGAGGCAGTTGCGCAGGGCGTGCTTGTAGAGCACCACCCTGTCCTTCAGCCCCTTGGCGCGGGAGACGAGAATGAATTGCGCCGACAAGGTCTCCAGCATGGCCGAGCGCACGATGCGCACGTTCACCGCCGAGAGTATCAGCGCCAGCGTCAGGCAGGGCAGCACAAGGCCCGGATAGGCAAGGAAGCCGCTCGACGGCAGCCATTCCAGTTTGATCGAGAAGATCAGCACCAACATGATCGCCAGCCAGAAATTCGGGAAGGACAGGCCGACGAGCGACAGAATGCGGACGACCTGATCTGCCCACGAGCCTGACTTCACAGCCGCATGGATGCCGAGCGGGATGGAAATCACGAAGGACAGGATGAGCGACAGGAAGGACAATAGCAGCGTCGCCGGCAAGGCCTGCGCGATCAGGCTCCAGACTGGCGTACCGCCGAAGAAGCTCTTGCCGAAATCGCCTGTGACGACGCCCGACATGAAATTCAGATATTGGATGTGGAACGGCTGGTCGAGACCGAGGCCGGCACGGATATTCTGCAGATCCTGCTCGGTGACGGCAGAACCGCCGCTGACGAGCATGGCCGTCGGATCGCCGGACAGCCTGATCGCATAGGAAACGAGCAGCGTGACGACGATCACGACAAAGAGAGCCTGCAAGAGGCGTTTGGCAATATAGGCTGGCATGGCATGACCCTGCGGAGGATGTGACTGCCTGCCCACAGGCAGGCAGTCGAGCGGGGTTCGGTTACTCGACCGATACGTCTACGAAGCGGAAACGCACGTCCGGGGTCGGCGCCAGGTTCTTCACCCGCTTGTTGATCGCATAGAGCGTATTGCCGTTGTAGAGCGGCATCTCGAAGGCCTGGTCGGCGGCATAGGCCGCAACTTCGCCCAGGATCTTCTTTCGCTCATCGACATTATAGGTCGAGCGCTGCGCTTCCAGCAGCTGGTCGAGCTTGGCATCCTTGATGTAGGGATTCCAGAACTGGCCGCTGTGATAGAGCAGATAGGCCGTGTTGTCGAAGTCGAAGGTCCAACCACCCCATTGGAACTGATAGAGCGAGCCGGTTTTGCCGTGCGCGATGATATCAGTGTAGTAGACGTTGGTTTCGTAGGACTTCAGCGACGCATTGATGCCGACCGCCTGAAGATAGGCGGCGACCGTCTGCGACACTTCGCGGAAGGTCGCATCCGTACCGACGAAGGAAAGCTCGAGATTGGTGCCGGGCTTCACACCCGCCTTGTCGAGCGCAGCTTTCGCGGCAGCGGGATCGAAAGGCAACGGCTTCAGGTCGGGATTGTAGCCAAGCGACAGCGAGCTCTGGAGGCTCGCAATCGGCTTGCCATTGCCCTGCAGGATCTGCTCGATGATGGCATCGCGGTCGACGGCCTGGATGAGCGCCTTGCGGACCGCCGGATCCTTGGTGATGCCGTCGGTATTATTAAAGCGCAGCATGGAGACATCAGGACCGGTGATGCTCTCCACTTCCAGCTTGGGGTCGCCCTTGATCGTATCGATCAGGCTGATCGGCACGAGCGTGGCGATATCGATACCGCCCGACTGCAGCTCGGAAACCTGGGTCGCGGCTTCGGAAATGAACCGATAGACGAGGCCAGAGAGCTTCGGTGCGCCACCCCAGTAATCCGGATTGGCCTCCAGTGTCAGGCTGATCTTCGGCTTGTAGTCGACGAACTTGAACGGACCAGTACCGACCGGATGCAGGTTGAAATATTCGTCGCCCTTTTCCTTGATATATGCCGGCGGCACGATCATGCCGCCGTAGCCGGCAAGCTTGGTGATCAGTACCGGATCCGGGCTCTTGAGGATGAAGTCGACCGTATAGTCATCGACGATCTTCACTTCGCCGATCGAGGTATAGTTTGCCTGCTGCGGCCCCTTGGCGCCTTCCGGCCCGAGCAGCCGGTCGAAGG
This sequence comes from Rhizobium sp. YAF28, assembly GCF_052113285.1. NCBI lineage: Bacteria > Pseudomonadati > Pseudomonadota > Alphaproteobacteria > Hyphomicrobiales > Rhizobiaceae > Rhizobium > Rhizobium sp. YAF28. The sequence goes on from NZ_JBFRCX010000009.1 coordinate 218,059, forward strand.
TGAACTTGACGGCAGCCGCATTGAAATCTTCGCCATCATGGAATTTGACGCCCTTGCGCAGCGTGAAGCGGATGCGCTTGTTGTCGTCGAGGAATTCCCAAGCCGTGGCGAGGCCGGGCAGCAGCTTCAGGTCAGGGCTGCGCTGGACGAGACCGTCGAAGATGTTGCTGCCGATACGGCCCCAGGTCAGTGTGAAGGTGTCGATCGGATCCCAGCTGCCGTCATCGCGTTCGAGCGCGACGGTCAGCGTGCCGGCGGCGTGTGCGGCGTCGATAGTTGCGGTAAGCGGCAGGAACGACAGTGCGGCTGCCAGGAAGAGCTTTCGGTATCCCATTATTTTAGTTCCCCATTTTTATTGTGCGGTGACTGTTTTGTAGCGGTCTGTCCTATGGGAGGGTTTCGGACAGCTTCTGCGGCTCGGCCGCAACGAAGTGCGAGGGCGAAAAACGGCGATATTGCAGAAGCGCCGGTTCATCGCCGATCTTGCGGAGCGGGCTCGGTATCGCGCCGGTCAAAAGCGTGGTGTCGATGCTGCGATCGGGATCGGGCACAGGGATCGCGGCCAGCAGCTTGCGCGTATAGGGATGCTGCGGGTTCTCGAATATTTCCTGTCGGGTGCCAATCTCGACGATCTGTCCGAGATACATGACCGCGACACGATGGCTGATCTTCTCGACCACAGCCATGTCATGGGTGATGAAAAGGTAGGAAAGGCCGCGCTCCCGCTGCAGTTCCAGAAGCAGGTCCAGGATCTGCGCCTGGATCGAAACATCGAGCGCCGACACGGATTCATCCGCGATGATCAGTTCCGGATCGCTGGCAAGCGCCCGGGCGATGCAGACACGCTGGCGCTGGCCGCCGGAAAGCTCGTGTGGAAACCGCGTTCTGTAGTCGCGCGGAAGGCCGACGCGATCAAGCAAAGCGAGCGTTCGCGCCTCGATCGCCGCCTTGTCCGGCTGCAGCTTGTGAACGATCATAGGCTCGGCAATGCTGGCGCCGGCCCGTTGGCGCGGATCAAGCGCTGCATAGGGATCCTGGAAAATATACTGGACCTTCTGCAGCAGGGAGCGCTTCTCGCGCGGATCCATTTCAGAGATATCGCGGCCACGGAAACGGATCTTGCCGCCAGTCGGCTCCATGATCTGCTGCAGCATTCGCCCGGTCGTCGATTTGCCGCTGCCGGATTCCCCGACCAGCGCCAGCGTTTCGCCCGCGGCGATCTCGAAGGAAATGCCTTCGACCGCATGAATGCGATGTGTCAGCCTGCCAAACAGGCTTCTGCGCGCGGCAAAACGCGCCGTGAGACCATCGACCTGCAGAAGCGGCGGCTTGCTATCGGAACGAACGGCTTCCAGTGCCTCGCTGTTCGGGGACGCCTTGCCCGACATGCTGCCGAGACGCGGCACGGCGGCAAGCAGGGTCTGCGTATAGGGATGCTGCGGATTGGAAAACAGCGCCCGAACCGGCGCCTCTTCCTGCTTCTCGCCGTGACGCAGCACGATCACATCATCGGCCATTTCGGCGACGACACCCATATCATGGGTGATGAAGATCACCGCCATGCCGAGTTCGCGCTGCAGCTCGCGGATCGTATTGAGGATCTGCGCCTGGATCGTCACGTCGAGCGCGGTCGTCGGCTCGTCGGCAATCAACAGCTTCGGACGGCAGGAGAGCGCCATGGCGATCATCACGCGCTGACGCATGCCGCCGGAGAGCTGATGGGGATAGCGCTGCATCATTGCATCAGCGTCGGGAATGCGAACCTTTTCGAGCATATTCCGCGCAATACGATTGGCTTCCGCGCGCGTGGTTTTCTGATGCAGGAGGATGGCTTCGACAATCTGATCGCCGATCGAAAAGACCGGATCGAGCGAGGTCATCGGCTCCTGGAAGATCATCGCGATCTCCCCGCCCCTTATCTGCCGGATGCGATCGGGATTGGCGGTGACGAGATCGAGAGGTCCATTGCGGCTCTGGAAGACAATTTCGCCGCCGCTGATGCGGCCGCCCGAAAAATCGGTGAGGCGCATGATCGCCCTCGAGGTTACCGATTTACCCGAGCCGGATTCTCCGACGATGGCGAGCGTCTTGCCCGGCTTGACGTCGAAACTCAGCGATTTGACGGCCTGAAACTGGCCGGACTTGAAGTCGACGGATAGTGAACGGACCGAGAGGACGACGGGGATGGCGGCGCTGTTGCTCTCGGTCGATCTACTCATAAAGTTGCCGCTGACCTCGCTGCCTGTTCGTAGTATCCCGACAAGGCCCTCAGATGGGAGGCAATGTCGGAAAGTTCATCCTGTGAAAGACCCGAGAGCTTGGTCGCCTCTACCAGCAACCGCTCGCGGATTTCCGAATAGCGGGTCAGCGCTTCCAGGCCCTTGTCGGTGACCTGGATCACCTTTTCCTTGCCGGATTTCCCGGTCTTCACCAGGCCAGCCGCATCGAGCTTCTTGACCGCATAATTGGCGACATGTGTGTCTTCGATATCGAGCACGAGGCAGAGATCGGAGAGCGTCTTCGGACGACCGCGATGACGCACGGAATGGATGATCAGGATCTCGACCGGCGACAGGCTCGGCACGCCGGCAGCCGCCATGCAGCGCACCATCCAGCGATTGAAAGCGTGAGAAAAGAGGATCGATCCGTACTCTAATTCGGAGAGGGCCGGTGAACTGCCGAGCGCCAGATGGGCGGACGACACGATCAATTCGCGGGGCGCTTTTCGTTCCTTCGGTTTATCCAATGAACTCTCTCATCTCAGAACTGAAGTACGTGTGGCAGGTTAGCTGGAAGCGATAATTTGTCAACAAATTATCGCTAAGATTCCTCTATTCCGCCGCCGTTTCCCGGATCTTGTTTTCCTGCACGTTCGACATGCAGGAACGAACATCTATTCCATTGATTTTAAACCGTTTTAGCCGAACCAATATCAGGCATTGCGTGGCCCATATCCGCCACCCGTCGGGGTCACAATCGTGAAGGCTTCGCCCGCTTCCAGCACGGTATGGGCAGCGCCGATCAGCTCATCGATCGTACCGTCATTGCGGCGAACATAATTGCGGCCGGTCTGGCCGTCTTCGCCACCCTTCAGCCCGAACGGCGCGACGCGACGATGGCCGGAGAGGACGGCAAATTCCAGCTTCTCGAGCGTGCGGATCGTGCGTTGCGTGCCATTGCCGGCATGCCACTGACCGCGCCCGCCGGAATTCGGCCGGATATGGAAATCCTCCAGCACGACCGGGAAACGGCTCTCCAGAATTTCCGGATCGGTGAGGCGTGAATTGGTCATGTGCGTGTGCACGGCATCTGCACCATTGAACCCCGGGCCTGCCGGCGCACCGGAGCAGATGGTTTCGTAATATTGGTATTTGTCATTGCCGAAAGTCAGATTGTTCATCGTGCCCTGAGCAGCAGCCATGGCGCCGACCGCGCCGATCAGGCAGTTGGTCACGGCCTGGCTGACTTCGACATTGCCGGCAACGACGGCGGCCGGGTATTCCGGCGTCAGCATGGTACCATCGGGAATGACGATACGGATCGGCCGCAGGCAGCCGGCATTCATCGGAATATCCGCTTCGACCAGCACTCGGAAGACATAGAGCACGGCAGCCCGCGTTACCGGCGCCGGCGCATTGAAGTTGTCGGGGCGCTGCGCTGAGGTCCCGGTAAAATCGACTGTCGCTTCGCGCTTTTCCCGATCGATGGAAATCCTGACGACGACCTTGCAGCCCTGATCCATCTCGTAGGAAAACTCGCCGTCCGGCAGGCGGTCGAGCACGCGGCGAACACTTTCGGCGGCGTTGTCCTGCACATGGCCCATATAGGCGTCGACCACGTCCTCACCGAAGAGTGCAATCATCTTCTTCAGCTCCGCCACACCCTTTTCATTGGCGGCAACCTGCGCCTTCAGGTCGTTGACGTTCTGCGCCAGCGTACGCACCGGATAGCGCGCGCCGGTCAAGAGATCGGCAAGGGCATCCTCACGGAATTTACCGCGATCGAGAAGCTTGAAATTGTCGATATAGACGCCTTCCTCCTCGATGTGCGTCGCAAGCGGCGACATCGAGCCCGGCGAGATCCCGCCGATATCGGCATGGTGACCGCGGCTCGCCACCCAGAAGCGGATGCGCGTACCGGCATCATCGAAGACGGGCGTGCAGACGGTCAAGTCAGGCAGGTGCGTGCCGCCGTTGTAGGGCGCATTGATCAGGAAGACGTCGCCCGGATGAATGACCGGATTTTCGCGGATGGCGGTCGCCACCGACGCATCCATGGAGCCGAGATGCACAGGCATATGCGGCGCGTTGGCAACGAGATTGCCGTCCGCATCGAAAACGGCGCAGGAAAAATCGAGCCGTTCCTTGATGTTGACGGAATAGGCGGTGTTCTGCAGTGTCACCCCCATCTGCTCGGCAATCGACATGAAGAGATTGTTGAAAATCTCCAGCATGACCGGATCGGCCTTGGTGCCGATCGCCGTGCGCTCGGGCAGCGCCTTGATGCGGGTCAGCACGACATGATCGCGCGCCGTCAGCTTCGCCTGCCAGCCATCTTCCACGACGATGGTCTGGTTCGGTTCGATGATGATGGCCGGCCCGGTCACGGTCTGGCCGGGGAGGATACGATCACGCAGGACGACCGCCGCATCATGGCTTTCACCCTGCGAATGGAACAGGGTTCGCCGGATGGGCGAAGCCTCGCCCTCACCTGCTTCCCCGCGATCGACATCGATTTCGGCGGCGGCACCGCCGATGCATTCGACCTCGACGGCTTCCACGACCAGCGGCTTGTCCTCGGCAACGAAGCCGAAACGGCGCTTGTGCAGGATCTCGAACTCCTTGCGAAGGCGCGCCGCGTCATCAGTTTGCGGGAACAGTGCCTCGACGGCCAGTAGAGTATCGGTGCCGGCATAGCGGATATGAGCGCGCAACACCGTCTTGATCTTGCCGGCCTCGACGCCCTGCGCCACCAGCTCCGGCTGGCATTCACCCTGCAATTGCCTGCCAAGCGCGGTCATCTCTGCGGGTGCGGCCGCATCGAGCGTCACACCGAGCGCCTTTTGACGCGTGGAGCGGATATCGGCGAGACCCATGCCATAGGCCGACAGCAACCCCGACAACGGATGCAGCAGGATGCTCTTCATTCCGAGCGCGTCGGCGACCAGGCAGGCATGCTGGCCGCCAGCGCCACCGAAGCAATTGAGCGCATAACGCGTCACGTCATAACCGCGCTGCACGGAAATCTTCTTGATCGCCTCGACCATATTGGCGACAGCAATGCGGATGAAGCCGTCAGCCACTTCTTCGGGGCTGCGCCCGTCGCCGATCTCGGCTGCCAGCTCGGCGAACTTCTGCCGCACCGTCGCGACGTCGAGCGGCTTATCCTGGTTCGGGCCGAAGATTGCCGGGAAGAAATCCGGCAACAGCTTGCCGGCCATGACATTGGCATCGGTCACCGCAAGCGGGCCGCCATTGCGGTAGCAGGCTGGACCTGGGAAAGCGCCGGCGGAATCGGGCCCGACGCGGAAACGGCCGCTTTCGAAATGCAGGATCGAACCGCCGCCGGCCGCCACCGTATGGATCAGCATCATTGGCGCGCGCACACGAACACCGGCGACTTCCGTCTCGAAGGCCCGCTCATACTCGCCGTCGAAATGTGCGACGTCTGTCGAGGTGCCACCCATATCGAAGCCGATTACGTGGCCGAAACCCGCCTGCTCGCCGGTCTTGGCAAGACCGACCACACCGCCGGCCGGACCGGACAGGATCGCATCCTTGCCCTGAAACATGTTGGCTGCAGTCAGGCCGCCCGAAGACATCATGAACATGACGCGCGCGCCGGTACGCGCCACGTCAAGTTCGTCCGAGACCTGACTGACATAGCGGCCAAGCACCGGCGAAAGATAGGCGTCGACAACGGTCGTATCGCCACGGCCGACCAGCTTGATCAGCGGCGAGACCTCGTGACTGACGGAAACCTGTTCGAAGCCGATGGCGCGGGCTATGCGCGCAGCGACTGCCTCATGATCAGGATATTTATAGGCGTGCATGAAGACGATGGCGACGGCGCGATAACCCTTGGCGCGCAGATCGCGCAGGGCCGCTTCGGTCGCGGCCTCGTCGAGCTTTGTCTCGACGGTACCGTCGGCCAATACGCGCTCTTCGAGCTCGACCACATCCTGATAGAGCGCTTCCGGCTTGATGATCTCGGTCGCAAAGATCTTCTTGCGCTCCTGATAACCGATGCGCAGAGCGTCACGGAAACCCTTTGTCGTTACCAGCGCCAGACGTTCGCCCTTGCGCTCCAGAAGCGCATTGGTGGCGACGGTGGTGCCCATGCGCACCTCGTCGATCAGCCCGGTCGGGATTGGTTCATCCGCGCTCAGGCCGAGATGCAGGCGAATGCCGTGGACGGCGGCATCGCGATAGGCTTCCGGATTTTCGGACAGCACTTTGCGGGCATGCAGGGCACCGGAGGGGTCGCGCCCGACAATATCGGTGAAGGTGCCTCCACGGTCGATCCAGAAGTCCCAGCTACCAGCCGCAATGCCCGACAAAATCGCCTCCGCCGTTCGTTTCCAATATCACTAAGAAATTATCGATAAATCGTCAACATTTTACAGAAGACAAAGTCGCCGCGGGTATCGATGGACGCAGGGCGTATGACAGGCTGGATATTCAGGCGCATAAAATCGAACGCCGCGGCCCGAGGACCGCGGCGACAGGATTGGTGGAAGTGACCGATCTTCGAGGGCCGCGCCGTTAGGCGCCAACGCTTCTATCCGATCAACGCGAGGTCAGATCGTCGGGCAGTTCTGCATTGTGGTACTTGCGATAGATATCGCGCAGCACCTTGTTGTCGAAATTGGTCTTCACCCACTGGTCGAGCCAAGTCTTGAGGCCGGCTTCGCCCTTCGGAATACCGATGCCGAGGTTGGTTTCCTTCTGGGTGAACTTCACCTGCAGCGGATGATCGGCCATCTTCTTGTTGATGCCGTTGATGACGGCCGACTGGCTGGAGAGAATATCGACCTGACCCGAGACGACCGAGGTGATCAGTGTTGCGTCATCCTCGAAACGGACGATATCCGCATCCTTTGCATTGGCCGTGATGTCCTGGTCATTTGTTGTGGCGCGGGTGACGCCGATGCGTTTGCCGCCGAGATCGGCATAGTTCTTGATCTCAACGCTCGGCTGAGCGGCAACGACGAGCGCAAGCGTCGCGTAGGGAACGGAATAATCGATCGCCTTCTTGCGCTCTTCGGTAATGCCGAGCGAAGAGACGACCATATCGGCCTTGCCCGTCTGCACGGAGGGAACACGAGCAGCATTGGTGATTTCCACCAGTTCCAGTTTGACACCGAGATCCTTGGCAATCAGCTTCGCGGTTTCGACGTCCGAGCCGGTCGGCTTAAGGTTTTCATCGACGAAGGAATATTCCGGAATGCCCATCGCAACCGCGATGCGAACCTTGCCGGCCTTCTTGATATTGTCGAGCACATCGGCGTGGGCAACGCTTGCCAACGCCAGCAGGCCCGCGCCCGCCAACAGTGCCAGTTTCGAAATCATTGTCTTCGGCATACTCCAAGTCTCCTCTACCTGATTGCCTCTGCCCGCTCTCTGTCGGGCCTCCTCTCAAACCTGTGCCGGCTCATCCGGGACAGGCAATTTCCTCCCGCGATGACGGGGTTGTAGCATCCCGTTTTCTGGAATGGCGGAATGCTCCATCTCTTTGTTTTCACGCAATTCCGGACGCAAAACCGCTACGCAGTTTTGCTGGAATTGCTCTATAGCTCTGCAGCCATGAACTCCTTGAGTTCGGGCGTCTGCGGTTTGCTCAGAATGTCGGCGCCACCGGTCTCCCAGACCTTGCCGGTGTGCATGTAGATGACGCGGTTGGCGGCGCGCTTGGCAAAACCCATCTCGTGGGTGACGACGATCATCGTCATGCCGCCGCGCGCAAGATCTTCCATGACGCGTAGAACTTCACCCGTCAGCTTCGGGTCGAGAGCCGAGGTCACCTCGTCGAACAGCATCACCTTGGGCTGCATGGCGAGCGAACGGGCGATTGCGACGCGCTGCTGCTGGCCACCTGACAGTTGCTCCGGATAGGCATCGATCTTTTCCGACAGGCCGACCTTTGCGAGTACCTGCTTGGCGATCTCGAAGGCCTGGTCCTTGCGCATGCCCTTCACGCGGCGCAGTGCCAGCATGATGTTTTCCGCGACCGTCATATGCGGGAAGAGATTGTAGCTCTGGAACACCATGCCGATATCACGACGCAATGTCCTGAGATCGAGCTTCGGGTCTTCGACGCGATGGCCGCAGACCTCGATCGAGCCGTCCTGGATCGTCTCCAGCCGATTGATGCAGCGAAGCGCCGTACTCTTGCCGGAGCCGGACTGGCCGATCAGCGCCACCACTTCTCCGGCGTTGATTTCGAAGGAGACGCCCTTCAGCACCTCCAGCGCGCCGAAACGCTTGACGACATTGGTGAGTTTAACGGCGACCGACATTGAGCTTCCTCTCGAGAGAGCGGCTCCAGACCGACAACGGATAGCAGACAGCGAAGTAGAGAAGCGCTGCGATACCGAAGACCAGGAAGGGCTGGAACAGGGAGTTGTTGATCACCTGCGCTGCACGCGTCAGCTCCAGGAAGCCGACGACCGAGGCGAGCGAGGTGTTCTTGACGAGCTGGACGAGGAAACCCACCGTCGGAGGCGTGGCGATCCTCAGCGCCTGCGGCAGGATCACATCCCGCAGCGCCTGCCAGCGTGTCAGGCCGAGGCATTCGGCCGCCTCGAACTGCGTGCGCGAAATGGATTCCACCGAGCCGCGCCATATCTCTCCGAGATAGGAGCTCGAATAGATCATCATGCCGAGGCCGGCTGCGACCAGCGGCGGCACGGAGATATTGATGACCCCAAGGCCGAAATAGAGGATGAACATCTGGATCAGGAGCGGCGTGCCCTGAACGATCTGGATGTAGATGAGGGCTGCGCGCCGCAGCCACAGGAAGCGCGAGATGCGGCACAGCATCACGAAGAAGCCGGCAATGCCACCCAGCAGGAAGGCGAGCGCAGACAGCACCACCGTCCAGACGAGACCATCCAGCAGATAGATCAGGTGATTGAAGGAAAACCCACCGAGCATGGCGACCTCTAGAGCGACGTGCCGAGCCGGCGACGGCGCGGGAAGGCGATGAGACCGAGGCCGTAGAAGCCTGCCCGCATCAGATAGGTGATGGCGATGTATAGAACGGCGACGACCATGTAGGTTTCCAGCGAGCGGAACGTGTTCGACTGGATGTTGTTGGCGACACCCGTCAACTCCTCGGCCGATATCTGCGAGGCAATCGAGGTCGACAGCATCATCAGGATGAACTGGCTGGAAAGTGCCGGGTAAACGCGCTCGATTGCCGGTAGAAGGATGATGTCGCGATAGATCTGCAGCTTTGACAGGCCAAGCGCTTCAGCCGCCTCGATCTGGCTCGGATGGATGGAATCCATGCCGGCGCGTACGATCTCGGCGGTATAGGCCCCGACATTGATGACCATGGCGAAAACGGCTGCCGCGATGATCGGTAGACGGATGCCGACCGAGGACAGACCAAAGAAGATAAAGAAGATCTGCACGATGAAGGGCGTGTTGCGTACCGTCTCGACATAGATACTGACGAGGGCACGCAACGGCCCGATAGTCGAGCGGCGGGCGATCGCGCAGGCAACGCCGATTACCAGACCGATGATCACCGAAAAGACGGTGATCTCGATCGTGACGAGCGCGCCTGACAGGAAATCGCTCCAATAGGGCAGCAAGGCCGAAAAATCGAACTGGTACTGCATGTCCTCCTCCATTCCGGCCACGCCAACTCCACTGACGCGACCTTGCCTTCCCGCAGGAAAACGTCATGTCTCCTCGCGGCTGTCGCGTCAGCGCGCCAGCCAGCCTCCGTCGACCGGCAGCACCGTGCCATGCACATAATCGGATGCCGCCGATGCCAGGAACACGGCGGCACCGCCGATATCGCCGGGCTCGCCCCATCGGCCGGCCGGTATGCGGGCCAGGATGCTGGCATTGCGATCGGCATCTTCGCGCAGCGCCGTCGTGTTATTGGTCACGAAATAGCCGGGGGCGATGGCATTGACGTTCACACCTTTGCCCGCCCATTCGCAGGCGAGCAGCCGGGTCAGACCTGCAAGGCCGCTTTTCGAGGCCGTGTAGGACGGGATGCGGATGCCGCCCTGAAAGGAGAGCAGCGAGGCGATGTTTATGATCTTGCCGCGCCTTTTTTCGAGCATGTGACGGGCAGCCGCCTGAGACAGGAAAAATGCCGTCTTCAGGTTGACGTTCATCACCGCGTCCCAGTCTTCCTCGGTAAAGTCGATCGCGTCGGCACGGCGGATGATGCCCGCATTGTTGACGAGGATATCGAGCGCTCCGAAGCGTTCCAGCGCCTCCGCAACGATCGGCTTGACCGGCTCGATCGTACCGAGATCGGCCTTGATGACATGGAATGTCGCTCCCGCCTTCGCGACCAAGGCTTCGGTCTCATCCATCGGCGAACGGCCGACGGCGACGATCGAAGCACCTGCCTCAGCCAGCGCGACGGCGATGCCCTGCCCGATGCCGGTATTGGCGCCAGTGACGACGGCAGTTTTTCCCGAGAGGTCGAAAAGAACCTGCATCGCCATCACCTGAGATCGCCGATGGCGATATGATCCATATCGGTGAAGCTCTTGTTGTCGCCAGCCATCGCCCAGATGAAGCTATAATTCTTGGTGCCGGCGCCGGAATGGATCGACCAAGGCGGCGAGATGATCGCCTGCTCGTTGGCGACGAGCATGTGACGCGTTTCCTGCGGCTCGCCCATGAAATGGAAGACGCGCTGATCGGCATCGAGGTCGAAATAGAGATAGGCTTCCGTGCGCCGGTCGTGCGTGTGGCTCGGCATGGTGTTCCAGATGCTGCCGGTCTCCAGGCTGGTGAAGCCCATGGTGAGCTGGCAGGACTGGCAAACCTCTGGATGGATATACTGGTAGATCGAACGCTTGTTGGCGGTTGCCGCCTCGCCCGGCGTCAGATGCCGCGCCTTGTCGCGCGTCAGTAGCACGGTCGGGTGGCTGGCATGGGCCGGCGTCGAGACCAGATAGAATTTTGCCGGATTGGCAGCCTCGGCACTTTCGAAACTGATATCGACGGCGCCCCTGCCGACATAGAGGCAGTCATACTTTGCCAAAGTGTAGGTCGTGCCGTCGACGATCACGCTGCCGGAACTGCCGACATTCAGAACGCCAAGTTCACGCTCTGCCAGAAACGTGTCCTGGCCGATCGCCTTTGGCGCCGTGAGTACCAGAGCCGTGCCGAGCGGCGCAGCGCCGCCGATGACCATGCGGTCATAATGCGAATAGGTCAGGCTGATCTCGCCAGGCGTAAAAACCGTCTCGACCAGGAAGTGGCGCCGCAGCGTTTCCGTATCGAAGTCCCTGACAGCTTCAGGATGGGAGGCGTGTCGTACGTCAATCTGCATTGGAATTGTCCTTCTCTCCTCCGGATGCCGCCGCGTACGGGGCATCCTCAATGAAATAGGCTGGGTCGAGCATCTCTGCCTCTTCGACTTCGTGCAGCAGCTTGCCGAGATGGAACTCCATCGCCGCCTTCGCGCCGTCCTTGTCGCCGGCTCGCATGCAATCGATGACCGCGGCATGTTCCTCGATGACGCGCGTCAGACGGCCCTGCTGCGGCAGCGTCAGCAGGCGGTAACGATCGCTATGAACCTTGACTTGCTGGATGATCGCCCAGATGCCGGGAAAGCCGGCGATATTGCTGATCAGTTGGTGGAAATCATTGTCGATGACGTGGAAGGTCGCGACATCGCCTTCGCGGTGGCAGGCATCAAGATCAGCGAGATTGCGCTCCAGCGCACGCAGGCCCGCCGGCGTCATCTTCTCGACCGCGATCGAAACCGTCGTGTCCTCCAGCGCCTTGCGCACCAGGATCGCTTCGTAAAGCGCGCGGCGCGGAATACGGGAGACGAAAGTGCCGGATTGCGGGAAGACATCAACAAGGCCGTCATCAGCAAGTCGGATAATCGCCTCGCGGATCGGCGTGCGGCTGACGCCGAACTGCGCTTCGAGCTCCTTCTCGTTCAGCAGTTCCATCGGCTTGCGACGCAGCGAGACGATGTCATCGAGAAGTGCATTGTAGACCAGCGTCGCTGCCCGCGGGGCAGCCGCCCGCTGATGAGAAAGCACCGTGACTCCTTGCAGGGAGCGCTTCTTGCGCGCGATTCCGGAGGGCGAATTCATCGCATTCCTTCCAAGCAACAGATCAGCAATCGAGTGTTTGAAATCATCGAGGACCGCCTCCAGCCGGTCTGATGTAAAAGTAATATATTAGTATCCAACTTCTGGCAAGCGCGTCGATGAGCCGTAGTTTTACGGTTGTGGAAAACGAAGCAGCGGTGGAAAATCTGCCAGGCGCACAGAGGACGAGAGTGTTGACGCGTCTGTCTGAAGCGATTCTCGCGGACCATCCGTCGCAATCGAATGGTGGTCTGAACTCTTGGCCGATAGCCCCTTAGAACGAAACGCGCAACCAAGGCGCGACTAGGCCCCACCATCGTTCCGTCAGCGACGCCGTATTTAAGACAGCCTTGAAAGAAGGCTCTAATACGCCATTTTCTGACGCAACCAGAATGGCCGTTGCGGTCCTAAAGCAGGCTCAATGCAAGGGTCGGCGCACGCGGTGCCGCCGGCGCCCGGGTTAAGATGCATCGCGACCAGAGGGAACAAAAAAATGAAAGTACTTTTGGCATCCACCATCTTCGCAGCCGGCACGATGCTCGCGAGCGGCAGCGTTTTTGCAGCCGATTGCGGCAATGTCACGATCGCGAGCATGAACTGGCAGTCCGCGGAAGTCGCCGCAAGCCTCGACAAGATCATTCTTGAGGAAGGGTACGGCTGCACGGCCGAAATCGTCACTGGCGATACCGTCCCTACCCTGACCTCCATGGCAGAAAAAGGCGAACCGGATATCGCCCCGGAAGCCTGGGTCAGCCTTCAGCCGGAGTTGGTGAAGCGTGGCCTTGAAGGCGGCAAGGTCGTCGCAGGCGCCAAGATCCTCTCCGATGGCGCAATCCAGGGCTGGTGGATCCCCAAATACATCGCCGACGCCCACCCCGACGTTAAGACCATCCCCGACCTTCTCAAGCATCCCGAACTCTTCCCGGCACCGGAAGACAAGAGCAAGGGCGCGGTCTTCAACGGCCCTCAGGGCTGGGGCGGCACTGTCGTCACCGCGCAGCTCTTCAAGGCCTATGATGGCGAGAAAGCAGGCTTTACGCTCGTTGATACCGGGTCTGCCGCAGGACTCGATGGCTCGATCGCCAAGGCCTATGAAGGCAAGCAGCCCTGGGTCGGCTATTATTGGGCGCCGACCTCGCTGCTCGGCAAATATGAGATGGTCAAACTCGGATACGGCACGGAATATGACGCGGCCGAATGGAAGCGTTGCACCTCGATTGCCGATTGTGCCGATCCCAAGCCGAATGCCTGGCCGGCCGATGACGTGCAGACGCTGATCAGCAAGAGTTTTGCCGATCGCGGCGGCCCTGCCATCGATTACCTGAAGAAGCGCGCCTGGACCAATGACACCGTCAACAAGCTGATCGCCTGGATGACCGACAATCAGGCAACCGGCGAAGACGGTGCCAAATACTTCCTGAAGAATAATGAGCCTCTCTGGAAGGACTGGGTCTCCCCGGAAGCCGCCGAAAAGATCAAGGCTTCGCTCTAATCACTCAGACATGACATGGGCAGCGTTGCCGCTGCCCAGACAATCCTTCGGCGCGACGGCCAAAACAACAATCGGCCGCCGCCGCTATCTATTTTGGGAACGGCTATGGATTGGCTCTGGAAATTTCCGACAATGAATGACGACGTGCTGCGCGAGCTGAAGAAGAGCGTCGATGAAGGATTTCGTGCTTTCACACGCGCCTATGGCGACAGCATCGAGGCAGCCTTCAGCCCGCTGCAGAGTTTTCTTATCTGGGCCGAACGGCTGCTGACCGGCACACCCTGGCCAATCATTCTGATTGTTTTTGCCGCCATTGCCTGGTTTGCCAGCCGCAGCTGGAAGGTCGTTGTCGGCTGCGTTCTGACGCTTCTCGTCATCGGCTATTTCGACATGTGGCAGGATACGATGAAGACCGTGTCGATGATCTTCGTCTGTACCGTGCTTTCGATCGTGATCGGCCTGCCGCTCGGCATCCTGATGGCGCGGTCGAATGCGATGCAGAGGATCGTCAATCCGATCCTCGACGTCATGCAGACCATGCCGAGCTTCGTCTACCTGATCCCCGTCGTCATGCTTCTCGGCATCGGTCGCGTGCCTGGTGTCATTGCCGTCGTCATCTACGCCCTGCCGCCGATGATCCGCCTCACCAATCTCGGCATTCGCATGGTGGACGAGAATGTGCTGGAGGCAGCCGATGCCTTCGGTTCGTCGAGCTGGCAGAAGCTTCGTAACGTCCAGCTGCCGCTGGCGCTGCCAACCATCATGGCCGGCATCAACCAGACGATCATGATGGCGCTCGCCATGGTGGTCATCGCCTCCATGATCGGCGTTCAAGGGCTTGGCCAGCCGGTTCTCAAGGCCATCTCCAACCAGTATTTCACCCTCGGCGTCTTCAACGGTCTCGCAATCGTCGGCATTGCCATCATTTTCGACCGGATCAGCCAGGCCTATGGCCTGCGACTCCAGAAGCACCGGGAGATCGTGCATGGCTAGTAATTCGATCGAGATCCGGAGCCTCTTCAAGATCTTCGGCCCGAACGGCCGCGACTATGTGGAAGCCGTCAGCAAGGGCATGTCGAAGACCGAGCTCAACAAAGTGCATGGTCATGTGCTGGGGCTGAAAGACATCAACATCACCATCCCCGGCGGCAAGATCACCGTCATCATGGGTCTTTCCGGCTCTGGCAAATCGACGCTGATCCGCCACATCAACCGGCTGATCGACCCGACTTCCGGCGAAGTCCTCTGTGGCGGCGAGGATGTCTGCCGCATGGATGCCTTGCAGCTTCGCGAATTCCGCCGGCGGAAGACCGCGATGGTCTTCCAGCGTTTCGGCCTGCTGCCGCATCGCAACGTGCTGCAAAACACCGTCTACGGTCTGGAGATCCAGGGCGTCGCGAAGGCGGAGCGTGAAGAGCGGGCCAATGCCTGGATCAAGCGCGTCGGCCTGGATGGCTTTGATGGGCACTATCCGAATCAGCTCTCCGGCGGCATGCAGCAGCGTGTCGGCCTGGCGCGTGCACTCACCAATGATGCCGAAATCCTGCTGATGGACGAGGCTTATTCGGCGCTCGATCCATTGATCCGCGTCGACATGCAGACCGTCCTCCTCGATCTGCAGAAGGACCTGAAGAAAACGGTGGTCTTCATCACCCACGATCTCGACGAAGCTCTCCGGCTCGGGGAGAAAATCGCCATCCTGCGCGACGGTGAAGTCATCCAGCAGGGTTCGGCGGCGGAAATCGTCCTCAATCCCGCCAATGATTACATTGCCGCCTTTGTGAAGGAGGTCAATCGCGGCCGGGTCATCAAGATCGGTGCCGTCGCGAAGCAAATCCCGGTCGAAAGCCAGCTGCAGCTTTCCGAAGAGATGGATATCGAAGGGGCATTGCGCGAAATGTCTCGCGCTGACGTCTCCTCTGCCGCTGTCATATCACAGGAGGGTCAGCCGCTGGGCGGCGTTTCGCTGCAGCAGTTGCTGGCGCTGCTTTTGCACCAGGCATGAAAATCTTAAGCAATCAGACGGCATGCAGCCAAACACATGCCGTTTGTTTAAACATGGTTAATTTTTTCATTATAATGATCTTGGAGAAGGAACCGAACGACACGTCCGGATTGATAGCACGCCGTGGAGGGCCTCAAAGATGTTCAAATTTTTCTCGATCAAGCCGTCGACTGAAGAATTCGACGCCGATACCGGCACCTATGCCGATGGCATGACCGACCGCTACTATCGTGATCTGACCGGCCGCACCGAACACCGCTTCCGCTCCGCCCACGAGCGCGATTATGGCGCCGCCCGCGAGATCGCCGAAAATGCGCCGCATGGCGTCACCGGCAACTGACCTGCATACTGCCTCTTTCCTGATTCAGGCGCGTAGCGTTTCCTGCGATCGCCTGCTCAAATTGCTTGCCAGAACAGTTTTATTGCGGCCCTTGGCCTTGGCGTCGAGAAGGGCCGCGTCGGCGCGACTGACCAGCGTATCGACTGCGCCTTCTGCAGGTGACACCGCCACGCCGATTGATACCGTCACTGCGCCAATGATCTGACCTGAGTATGAAAGTGCCGCGCCGCCGATCTGCGCGCGTAATTTTTCGGCGAATTCGAAACCATGCTCTTCGCTGCAGTCAGGCAGCAATATGGTAAACTCCTCCCCGCCAAAACGGAATGCGTTGCCGATATCGGCGACAGCGCTGCGCAGGACCTGCCCGACATATTGCATGACCATGTCGCCGGCATCGTGACCGAACTGGTCGTTGAAACGCTTGAAGTGATCGATGTCGATCATCAGGCAGACGAGTGGCTCTTGGCCATTGTCGCGCCCACGCCGATGCAGCATGTCGTCGAGGAAACGGCGGTTGAAGAGCGCGGTCAACGGATCGCGGATAGCAAGATCAGTCAGCTTTTCACGAAACTGCAGATTGGCGACCGCCAACCCGACATTCTCGGCGATCAGCTCCAGATAGAGGCGGACATTGTCCAGCACTGGCGTCTGCGCGTGACGCTCCTCGAGATAGAGGAGACCGATCATATCACCCTGTGCCGTCAACGGGAAACAGGAGGCCGCAACACCACTCCCCTCGACATGCTGGCAGGGCACATCGCCGTCGCCGATGCCGCTCCTATGCGGGCGGCCGCGTCGCAGTGCCCAGCAGGCATTGGCCGGAAAGGCCGCCTGCGCGTTGACAGGCTCCAGCCACGTGCCGGCTTGCGCGAGAGCGGACTTATCCTCGTCGAGGATATAAAGACTTCCGGCAATGCCTGGAAAGATCTGCGGCGCGAAGCGCGCAACGACATCGGCCAGCTCATGTTGATTTTCACAAGCCTGAAGGCGATGCATCATCTGCAGGATGAGATCCTTGGTATGCTGGTCAGCCCGCCGCTCCGCATCCAGGCGTTCACGTTCAAGCCCGTTTTCGCGAAAGATCTGGATGGCCTCGTTCATCTCGCCTATTTCATCGCGGCGGTGGTCGTCAGGGACCTCGACAGCGTAATCCTGCCTCGCGAGCCGTGTAACGATGCCGGTCATGCGCACCAGAGGCATGGCCACGCGGCGCCGCAGGATGAAGTAGAGTACGGCAAGGAAAAGCAGACCGGTCATCGCCAGCATGACTTTGGCGACAAGGCTCCATTGGTCGCTGCGCCGGCGTGCATCATCAAGTGCTGCTCCCGTGCGTGTCGCCGTGATATCGCGCAGATGCCCGGCCGACTCCAGGAGAGCCGTTTGCAACCGCTCATGTTCCGGCCCGAAAAGTGTTTGCTGCGCTGCCTGTCTGTCTCCCCTCTGGAAAGTATCGACAGCGGCGGCTTCTACCGTGTCAAGTGCCTCAGCCTGTTTGACTATGCCCTCGAGAATATTCCGCTCGACGACAGATATATCCCGTGCCGCAATCTGCTCAGCCGCCGTTTCGCGCCGCCGTTCGGTCTCCTCGTCCGCCTTGAAGGCATCGAGGTGGCGCTGTTCGCCGCGCATGACGTAGAGCCTTGCTTCATCACTGGAGACTTCGGCACCCATCTCAAGTTGTTCGGTCAGCGTATCGAGAGCGAGATGTTCTTCAACCGCACGCCGCTCGTCGTCGGCGCTACGCGACGACATGATGAAAGCAACAGCCGAAAGCGCAGTGAGGATCACGGTTATCCCGTAGGCCCAGTTGGTGATGGTGCTTATTCTCATATGGCCATGATAGCGAAATCGGATTGAAGGGGAATTAAAGAAACTTCTAACATAATACTGTTGCAGTATACGGTTTGCGAAAAAGCGCGAAAATCTGAATCGAGCAATAGCTGCAGAACGGCGTAGCGGCGGGCATGGCTCTTGGCAATCGCAGCGCGGTGCTGTCGATATCGAATGGTCTCAATCAATCAGTTTTGTGTAACTGATCCCGGCCTGTGGGCCGCCCTCTATCGGATTCGTTTCAAGAGGTGATTGTAATCGGTCTGGCTGGGCCAGCTGCAACGGACCATCGAGTGCGCAACAAGCGAACAGCGATGTTCACCTGTATTTGACGCCTGGACGCGGCGGAGACGCCGCGTCCAGACAGGTTTTTTCAATCAGACGAGATCAAAACGATCGGCGTTCATGACCTTGTTCCATGCGGCAACGAAGTCCTTCACGAACTTCGCCTTGGCATCGGACTGGCCGTAGACTTCCGCAAGCGCGCGAAGCTGCGAATGCGAACCGAAGATCAGGTCAATGCGAGTACCGGTCCACTTGGCCGCATTGGTCTTGCGGTCGCGGCCTTCATAAACACCGTTCTTGCCGGCGACCGGAGCCCAGACCGTGCCCATGTCGAGCAGGTTGACGAAGAAGTCGTTCGTCAGCACTTCCGGATGCGCGGTGAAGACGCCATGTTCGGGCTTGCCGGCCGTGAGCACGCGCAGGCCACCGACGAGAACCGTCATTTCAGGCGCGGTCAGCGTCAGCAGCTGGGCGCGATCAACGAGGGCTTCTTCCGGCTTCAGGAACTGCAGGCGGTTGCTGTTCACGTAGTTGCGGAACCCGTCAGCACGCGGCTCAAGCGCTGCGAAGGAAGCAACATCCGTCTGCTCCTGCGATGCATCCATGCGGCCCGGCGTGAACGGCACGACGATGCCCTGGCCACCGGCCTTGGCCGCCTTTTCGACACCAGCTGCACCCGCAAGCACGATCAAGTCGGCGAGCGACACCTTCTTGCCGCCGATCTGGGCTGCATTGAAGTCCTTCTGGATGCCTTCGAGAGTGCCGAGAACCTTGGCGAGCTGTGCCGGTTCGTTGACTTCCCAATCCTTCTGCGGCGCAAGGCGAATGCGCGCGCCATTGGCACCGCCGCGCTTGTCGGAGCCGCGGAAGCTCGAAGCGGACGCCCATGCGGTCGAGACGAGTTCCTGAACGGTGAGACCGGAGGCTAAGACCTTGACCTTGAGGTCGGCGATATCCTCATCGTCGATAAGGGGATGATCGACGGCCGGGATGACATCCTGCCAGATCAAGTCTTCTGCCGGAACTTCCTTGCCGAGATAGCGGACCTTCGGGCCCATGTCGCGATGGGTGAGCTTGAACCAGGCGCGAGCAAAGGCGTCTGCGAACTGATCCGGGTTTTCGAGGAAGCGGCGTGAGATCGCCTCGTAGACCGGATCGACGCGCAGTGCGAGGTCGGAGGTGAGCATTCGCGGCAGGTGCTTCTTCGAAGAATCGAACGCATCCGGAATGGTGGCACCAGCGCCCTTTGCGACCCACTGGTGGGCACCGCCCGGGCTCTTTTCCAGCTCCCATTCATAGCCGAACAGGTTCCAGAAGAAGTTATTGCTCCACCTGGTCGGGGTCGTCGTCCAGGTAACTTCCAGACCGCTGCCGATGGCATCGCGGCCGACACCGCTGTTGAACTTGCTCGTCCAACCGAGCCCCTGCGCCTCGATCTCTCCGCCTTCAGGATCGACGCCGACAAACGAGGGGTCGCCGGCACCATGGGTCTTGCCGAAGGTATGGCCGCCGGCGATCAGCGCCACGGTCTCTTCGTCATTCATCGCCATGCGGGCGAAGGTCTCGCGAATGTCGCGAGCGGATGCGAGCGGATCGGGCGTACCGTTCGGGCCTTCCGGGTTGACATAGATGAGGCCCATCTGCACAGCGCCGAGCGGTTCTGCCAGTTCGCGTTCTCCGCTATAGCGCTCGTCACCCAGCCAGGTGCCTTCCGGACCCCAGTAGAGCTCTTCCGGCTCCCAAACGTCGGCACGGCCGCCGGCAAAGCCGAAGGTCTTGAAGCCCATGGATTCGAGCGCGACGTTGCCGGTAAGGATCAAGAGGTCGGCCCAGGAAATGCTGTTGCCGTATTTCTGCTTGATCGGCCAGAGCAGGCGGCGGGCCTTGTCGAGGTTGACGTTGTCAGGCCAGCTGTTGAGCGGCGCAAAACGCTGCTGGCCCTGACCGGCGCCACCGCGGCCGTCAGTGATACGGTAGGTGCCGGCGCTGTGCCAAGCCATGCGGATGAAGAGACCACCGTAGTGACCGAAGTCGGCCGGCCACCAATCCTGCGAATCCGTCATCAACGCATGAAGATCCTTCTTCACTGCGTCGAGATCGAGCTTCTTGAACTCCTCGGCATAGTCGAAATCCTTGCCCAGCGGATCCGAAAGGCCGGAATGATGGTGAAGCATCTGCAGGTCGAGTTGGTTCGGCCACCAGTCGCGATTGCCTCTGCGACTTGCTCCCGAATGATCAACGGGACATTTACCCGCGCTGTCAGGTTTCTGGTCCATAGTTTTCTCCTGTTGCTCCAGGCGACCGTTCGACAGCCGCCTTGTCCGTTAAACTATTGGGCCTGATTGCGTGCCTGCACCTCACTCCGGTCAACCGGAGTCGGCACGCATCCTCCCTCTAATTTCTTTTTATCGGAAGCGTATGATAATTTTAAGTTGGATTTACTGATGAGCGCGATAAGTTTGCCTTATGACCAACGTTACACTGAAACAGCTTCGTTATTTTGAAGCCCTGGCACGTCACGGCCGGTTCCGGCATGCGGCCGATTCCTGCGCGATTTCGCAGCCCGCTTTGTCCATGCAGATCAAGGAGCTTGAAGAGGAGTTGGGCGGAAATCTTTTCGAACGCGGTGCGCGGGAGGTCAGGCTGACTGCCTTCGGACAACTCTTTGGGCTCAGGGTTCGCGATATTCTGCGTGCCGTTGACGAACTTGGAGACCTCGCCCGCGCGTCACAGGACAGGTTGCTGACGCGGCTGAGAATCGGGATCATTCCGACCATAGCCCCCTATTTGCTGCCGGCGATCATCAGCGATCTGAACAAGACCTTCGATAATATTGAGATCCAGGTGCGCGAGACGCTGACGGCGAGACTGGTGCATGAAGTGGCGCAGGGCGAATTGGACCTAGCGGTCGTCGCATTACCGGTATCGGAACCATCGCTAACCGAAATCAAGCTATTTGAAGAGGAGTTCCTGCTGGTCCGGCACCGCGAGGACGAAGGCAAGCCCGTGCCGGAACCTGAAGCCTTGCGCGAAATGCGCT
Organism: Rhizobium sp. YAF28; assembly: GCF_052113285.1. Lineage (NCBI taxonomy): Bacteria > Pseudomonadati > Pseudomonadota > Alphaproteobacteria > Hyphomicrobiales > Rhizobiaceae > Rhizobium > Rhizobium sp. YAF28. Next base: position 239,358 of record NZ_JBFRCX010000009.1, read on the forward strand.
TGCTTCTTTTGGAAGAGGGCCACTGCTTTCGTGATCAGGCCCTGTCCTTCTGCGGTATACAATCGACGCGCCCACGGGAAATCATGGAGGGCAGTTCGCTCTCGACGCTGGTGCAAATGGTCAGCGCCGGCATCGGTGTCACCCTGATCCCGGAAATGGCGGTGCCGGTGGAGACGCGCTCGGCCGATGTTTCCATCTCCCGGTTCCGCAGACCCCAGCCCCTAAGAACGATCGGCATCATCTGGCGCAATTCGACGCCTCTGGTTAAACAACTGCTGCAGATTTCGGAGGTTATCCGCCACTCGGCCGCAAGCCTGCATCAACACGTCGATCCCACACGACCCGGTATCGAAGGGTGATTTTAGCTGTCCCACTGGCCGGTCCGCCGGTCGCGCTCTAGCTTCCTGCACTAATAACAGGGGAACGGCTGAGTTGGATCTGATCGAACTGATGCCCATGACGCCGAACTGGACGGACATTGCGCTCCGTCTGGCAGCAACGGTCATCGCCGGCGCATTCATCGGCCTCGACAGGGAGCGAGGCGGACATCCCGCGGGATTGCGCACGACCATCCTCGTTGGGCTCGCCGCCTGCCTTTCGATGATCCAGGCGAATATCCTCCTGGCGACGAGCCAGAGCGTAAACGGCTCGATGGATATCCTGCGCTTCCCGCTCGGCATCCTTACCGGCGTGGGCTTCATCGGCGGAGGCGCGATCCTGCGGCGCGGCGACATTGCAACCGGCGTCACCACCGCTGCGACTTTATGGCTGATAACGGCAATCGGCCTGTGTTTTGGTGGCGGGCAGATCGCGGTCGGCGCCATCGTGACCCTTCTGGCAGTGCTGATCCTCTCTCCACTCAAGCATGTGGACCGCTGGATTTCAGGCGAGCAGAAGGGCACCATCGCAATCAAACTGGAAGGCGGCGCCGGGATTCCAGATGTGACGGCGGCAACGCCTGCACTCTCCGAAGCAAGCTTCACGGGGCTTAGGGATTTCGACGACGGACATCGCGAGCTAATCTACGATATCAGGTGGAAATCCGTTCGCGGCGTTCCAGGCTCGGATCACATTGCTGCATCGCTGGAACAGAATTTCCGCGTTACGCGCTTTGAGCATCGCACCACTCTAACATAGAGCATCGGCTTCACGTGGGGCACGTGAGGTGTTTGGAAGCACGATGACTAGCCAAACGATCGTTTGTGTTGACGAAACTGGGAGATGACGGAAGGCTGACGCCACCATAGAACGGAGAATGACCTTGCCGCTTCTTGTTCAGAACAACAGCCGGATGCAGCGCTATGAGCTGCCAATTAACACTGATGCAATGGCCATGGCCTACTATCGGATGGAAGGCGACAAGATCGTCCTTACCCACACCGAAGTTCCGTTCGAATATTCTGGCGCCGGAATCGGAACGAAGCTTGCCGATGGGGTTTTCGCGCTGATCAGAGAAAACGGCCAGAAGGTCATCCCACAATGCGAGTTCATGGCGCGCTACGCCGCAAAGCACCCGGAACACAATGATCTGATCACTGGCTGATAGACGCCGGCAGCAGTTACACGGGCTCAATTCCCTCGCGGCCGCATTCCCATACGACCGCGATATTGGCCGATCGCTTTATTCCAGCCCAGCCCTGTCCAGACCGTAAAGCTTATCGGCCGAGCCCGGCACGGCCTTGACCGCAACGCTGATCCGGTTCCATGCGTTGATGGCCATGACCTGGAAGGTCAGATCGGAAACTTCCTTCTCGGAAAGCTGGCCGCGGACCTTCTCATAGAGTTCGTCAGGAACCCCGGTGTCGGAGAGCTTGGTAACCGCTTCGGTCCAGGCAAGCGCTGCACGCTCGCGCGGGCTGAACAGCGTCGATTCACGCCAGGCGGCGACGTGATAGAGACGGAGCTCGCGTTCGCCGTGGATCTTTGCTTCCTTGGAATGCATGTCCACGCAGAAGCTGCAGCCATTGATCTGGGACGCGCGGATTTCGACCAAATCCTTTATCGTCTGCTCGATGGAGCTCTCTTTCAGCTCCATGGTAAAGGCGGTCAGCTTTTTAACGAGTTCCGGCGAAAGTTGGGCGTAATTCAGTCTTTGCGTCATGTCATCCTCGTCCTTCAAAATTACTGATTTGGGGAGCCGACCGCCAAGGCAAGCGCCTGCATGCGGTCACAAAATGAGTAGCAAGCGCACGGAAAAACGGTAGCTAACCATCGGTTGGGGGATGAGCTCAGGCGGCCTTGTCAGTCGCGGTGGCTGACCGAGATTTCGGGCGGGACTGCCGCACCTGTGGCGGTCTCGCGAGCTTGCTTACGGCGATGCATGCTTCCGTATCTCGGTCTCGATGAAATCCGAAAAGAGGCGCAGCCGGTAGGTCGGCATTCGACCGAAAGCGTGGACAGCCTGGAACGGCATCGTCTCCAGCTCGAGGTCGGGCAGAAGCTGGATGAGTTCCCCTCGATCCAGCTCCTCCTGAACGATGCATTTCATCAGATAAGCAACGCCTGCTCCACTCAATGCCGCAAATCGGATCGCCGTCGCCGTGTCGAGGTCCACCTGGCCCGTCGGTATCATCGTCGCGCCATTGGCAAAGTGAATGGGATATGTGTGGCCGTCGATCGCATACCGCGCGAAGGGAATTTCACGCAACCTCTCCACCGAGTTCACCCGTCCCCACGTTTCGACAAAGGCAGGAGACGCAACCAGCGCCATTTCCAGATGCACCAGCGTTCGCATCATCAGGTCGCTTCCCGCGACCTTGCCGACGCGAAAGGCGATATCGTAGTTTTCGCGAATCAGGTCGACGTGGCGATCCGTCGTCCCGAGATCGAGCGTTATGCCGGGATGCTGCGGCAGGAAACGCGTGAAGATGGGTGGCATCAGCAGCCTCGCAAGCTCGCTCGGCAGGCTTACGCGCAAATGGCCGGTCGCGCCGCGATCCGCCTGAAAGACATCCGATGATTCCTCGATCTGCCGGAGAAGTGGCGCAATATTTCCGAAGAAGGTTTCTCCGTCAGGCGTCAGCGTCAGGATACGTGTCGAACGACGAAAGAGCTTCCCCCCCAGCAGGCTCTCCAGCCGGGAAACGCTTTTAGATACGCCCGAGGGCGTTGTCTGCAGGCTGCGCGCCGCAGCACTGAAGGATCCCGTTTCCACGGTTCTGACAAAAGCTATCAGCCCCGCGGTTTCGCCCAGCAAATTGCCCATCTCGCCTCCACGAATTCGACCTGCAGATAAGCAGCCGCCCGGATATCGGCTGCGGCGCCGCAATGGTCACCCATGTGCATGGTTGCGGAATACGGATCGGATGGCTTGCAGCAGATAGGACCGACGGCGGTCATGCTGCATGGCATGATTGCCGATATTCTCGCTCAATGCCTCCCGATAGGCGAGATTTGCCGCAAGGTCTTCTGCGAGTTCGGGGCGCTCGTACAGGAGCGGTGCAAAAGCCTCCTTGCCGATTTCATAGACGGTCACCCGTGTTACCGCCTGAAGCGCATGGCTCTCTCCAATCCCGGCAAGAAAGCCCCCTTCGCCAAAAAAATCGCCAGGCGCCAGGCGCGCCGTCTCACTGCCGTCTCTTAGCATCGAAACGATGCCTGCCCGGATGATCATCAGGCTGGCAAGAGAGTCTCCTTCTTTCGCGATCTCGTCACCGGGAGCAAACGTGCGCTTGGCCGCAGATGCCGCAAGCGTCGTTATCTCGTCGGCTGTCAGTGCAGAGAAAACGGGGATCGCTTCGATGAGACTTTGCGCCGGGCCTGCACTGGAGACCAGTACATTCTGTGCGACGGGCTCGTCTGCGGTGATGACCTTGCTGAGCGGCATCGCAAGCTGAAGTCCGCTGGACTTGCAGTGGCGGTACACAAGATCGATGACTTCACTGCGGGCGAGGCCTCGCCGCAGCGGACTGGTGACTTGAAAATAGAGTTCGATATAAACCGCGCTGGCATCGATGCCGACAAGCGAAACCGCCGGGGGTGGGTCCTTGATGATGGAATTGCAGCTATCCAGCACCGTCTGCATGACGCCGAGGATGATGTGCGGCATGCGTGTCGGAACAATTCGGATCGACAGCGTAATCAGGTGGTTTTCATCCGGTTGGCTGATATTGGTCAGCCCAAGTTTGGCAAGCACGCTGTTCGGCAAGACGACGATATTGTGGGCGGCCGTCAGCAGATGCGTCGAGCGCCAGTTGCTGGCAACGATCCGTCCTTCCGTGCCATCGCTGAGCAAAATCCAATCGCCGATGACATAGGGACGTCCGAGCGTCAGAGCGATCCCCGAGAACACGTCTCCCAGCGTATTCTGCAAGGCAAGACCAAGGATGACGGCGATGACGCCTGACGTCGCGAGCAACGTTCCGATCGGAACCCCGAAGACGAAAGCCATGACCGACAGGGCGACACCGAGATAAACCACCGCGACCAAGAGGTCCTGAATGAGCCTTGCTTCTCGCGGCCTGCCATCCAGCACGATGTAGATGCGCAGGAAGCCGATGACGGCCCAGGAGAGATGAACCCACCAGAGGATCTTGGCAGAGACAAAAAGTGCGCTCATGCTTTCCAGATGCGGCGGGTCAAACCGAAACGGAACAATCCCTGCCAGCAGGAGAATGATCGTCATCGCGGCAAAGAAGGCGATCTGCACGATCAGGCGCGCATTTGGCCGGGAACGGCCCTGCAGATGCCATACGACGATGCCCGCTATGCCCAGGGCATTCAGCAAGACGACGAACGAAACGATTTCCTGCGGCATCCGCTCTTCTCATCGACAAAAATTGCAAGGAAACACCCCCACCCGTCGTCGCTTGGAATTTAACGACCGGCCAGGCGGAAAGAAATAGCTTTTAAGCTCGGTCCGGTCGGGCTATGCCCGACGCCGAGTTCTCGGAAAGCCTGCCGGCGGCGTCCTGGTTTCGCCCGCGTCGAGATCGAGGCTTCTGAGTTCGAGCGGTAATTCCAGCCGATTGAGTAGAATACGGATTTTCCACGCGCTTCCAGGAAATCGACCGTCATAAAGGCGAAGCATGATCGGGCCTTTGGCAATAAGTGCACGACCCCTAGTTTAGCCACTCGCCAGCCTGCCTGACTACTAAAACAAGAGTGGGCTTGACACCAAACCTGGCATCCATTGTTCGACAGCCTTAAGTGCGAATCCATCGGGCCATCGCCACCGATCGGCCAAGCAATATTTGTCGATACCACTACGGTTGAAAACCTGGCTGATATCGTCGCGGATTTTCAAACTGCGCTTCCAAGAACCTTTGATTGAGCCAGCTGGAGCGAATCTCTGGCCGGAGACAAACTTCTGTTTAGTTGAAAGGCGACTAATATCTATTACCATAGGATGCAGGCTGAGGGCTGCCTCATGGGGAAACAGATAGTCGCTAAGGCTTCCATTGGCATCAACGATGTCGGGGGTCCGGCGAGCAGATCCATACCATCTTGAAAGACCATCTGTTCCACTGATGCCAGCAATTTATAGGGTGTACCAATATCCTCAAAATGCCGGATGAACCGGCTCAATGTTGTCAGAGGTCTTATGCAATCCGGGCAAAAAACGACGATCGCAATCATTGACGACGATCAGTTTCTGTTGGAATCGCTGAAGGATCTGTTTGAAGCGACCGGCATTGAAAGCCGGACCTATGCGTCCGCGGACGCCTTCCTCAATTCCGGCGACATGCATCATGTGAACTGCATATTGGCGGACGTGAGAATGCCCGGAACCAGCGGCCTTGAACTGCTCTCAGCCGTGGTCCGGGATGGCGGTCCGCCGGTTTGCATAATGACCTCTTTTGCCGACAACCGCACGGAAGCAGCCGCAAGATCATCGGGCGCAGCTGCGTTTCTGGAAAAACCGCTGAGCTCCAAAGACCTGATGGAATTCGTAGCCTCTGCTGCAAAGCGTTGATCCCGGCCACGGCATATATCCAAATCAATTTCGCTCAGGACTGCGAAACCATTCGTCACTATGCTCACCATCTGCGCGGCAGCAACATCAGGGCTTCGAGCTTCAGCCCAGGCAAGGGGCGCTGGTGATGAACGAGGAGCAAAATGCATAAGCTTGACAGCGCCAACCGCCATACCCTCGTGAACTGGCTGATATCAGGCGTGAGAGACGAGCTGCAGATCGAGCCCATATTTCTGCAACTCTGTGACCGTCTTGTTGCTTGTGGCGTCGCCCTCAGCCGCGCCAGTCTCCATCTTCGTGTTCATCATCCCCAGTGGCTCGGAACGCGCGTGGTCTGGGTCAAGGATGACAGGCAAGCGGATATCACGACGATCGGCTACGATGTCGAGGCGACCGACGCCTTTCTCAGAAGTCCGTTTCGTGTCGTCATCAAAAGCGGCGTGGAAATCCGGCAGCGGCTTCAGATCCACGGACCGCATCAATTTCCCGTCTTCGAAGAATTGAGGGAGGAAGGCCATACCGATTACCTCGCCTGGCCTCTTGACCATACCCAGGGCAAGAGACACCTCGCGACGTTTTCGACGAGCGAGCCCGGCGGATTCACGGGCGAGGAAATAGCGTTCTTTCGAGAAATCCTTCCGCTGTTTTCACTGGTCAGCGAAATTCGCCTCAAGAACCAGCTGGCGCTGACGCTGCTGCAAACCTATGTCGGCCCGCATGCCGGGGAACAGATTCTGGACGGCGCAACGACACGCGGAAGCGGCATGTCGATAAATGCAGCGATCATGATCTGCGATCTCAGAAGCTTCACGAAGCTATCCGATCGTCGGCCACGCGATGAGGTTATTTCCATCCTGAACCAGTATTTCGATGCCATCGCCGATCCGATCGAAAGGCATGGCGGCGAAATCCTCAAGTTCATGGGGGATGGATTGCTGGCCGTCTTTCCCCTTGAGCAGGCCGACGCCTGTACCGATCTCCTGCAGGCCGTTTCCGAGGCGCAAGAGGCGATCAAAGGGCTCCAGGGAACAGCTCTCGGACATGAGGTCCGCTACGGCACGGGCATTCATCTCGGAGAGGTGATGTATGGCAATATCGGCTCCAAGAAGAGACTGGATTTTACCGTGATCGGCCCGGCCGTGAACATTGCCTCCCGTCTTGAAGCTCTGACGAAGGAACTGCAGCGCCCTGTCCTGATATCAGCAGACTTCGTGCGGATCGCGGGCTGCGCGGATCAGACGGAATGCCTGGGTGCCTATAACCTCCGAGGCTTCGAACAGCCGGTCGAAGTTCATGCGCTTCGCCTTCCACCGATCGGGCTCTGACATCAGATGGCTAAGTTTCGTTTATCACTTGAGCCTCGGACGCTCATCCACCGTCACGCTGCAATCCATAATATAGCCGGTTCCGCGTGCCGTCCTGATGAGTCTCGGGTTTGACGGTTCCGTTTCCAGCTTGCGTCGCAGGCGCAGAACCAGCGCATCGATGCTTCGATCGAAGACCTCCTCCGAATGGACACGGCTCGCCGCAAGCAACTTTTCGCGGGACAGGACCTGTTTCGGCGCGTTCAGGAATGCGACCAGGAGATTGAATTCGGCGGCGGTCAGCTTCGTCTCGCCGAATTCCGGCCGTGTAAGCGCCCGCTGGCGCATGGCGAGCGTCCAGTCGCCGAACATATAGGTCCGACGCTCCCGGCCGGCCTCGGGCGCGGGCCTCACGCGCATGGCCGCCTTCAGCCGTGCCAGGAATTCTCGCAGACCGAAAGGCTTGACGATGTAATCGCTTGCGCCAAGTTCGAATCCCAGCACCTTGTCGGTTTCCTCGACGCGGTCGGCACTGGTGATGATGATGGGCGCCGTCGAGAGTGTCGCCAGCTGCTGCACAATCTTCAGGGCGTCCTCTCCCTTGAGATTCAGATCGATGACAAATGCATCGACCATATTCGTCGAGAGCATGTTCCGCAGTTCATCGCCGCTGCTGATGGCAGTAACGCGAAACGCCTGCTGCATGAGAAAATCACTGATGAGGCTGCGCGCAGAGTGATCGTCATCGACAACGAGGATATGCTGCATGGGCTTCTCCGTCTGGCACCGCCACGGGGCAAAGCTCAGCCAGATATAACAATGGCTTGCGATGAGTTTGTCGTTGATGGCGCCCCTCTCCGTTCATAGTCGAAGAGCGCCTGCCGGACGATCAAACGTCCGTTTAGGTTTCACCGGAAAATCTGCAGGTTTACGGTGCTGCTGAAACGCCGCCTTCAAATCCCTTGACGCTCAAGCCTGATATTCAGGCGCACGGACGGCCGTGAATGAAACGGAAGTATAGCTTCTCACAGGCCATATAAAGGATAGCGTCATCGGGCGTCACTCGGCAGAAATACTCCTCCCAGAACAAACATTTCGCGACGCCTATCAGGCATCTTGGAATAAGGAGACTATATGGACCCGCAACATTTCCGGCCAACGCGCCGAGATACGATGACGGGAGCGATTACACTTGCAGTCGCTGCCGCAACATTGAAATTTTCCCCACCTGCAATGGCCGATGAGCCGAAGAAATCGAAGGAAGAACATGCCATGAGCAATGAATACGTCACCACGAAAGACGGCGTCCAGATCTTCTACAAGGACTGGGGTCCGAAGGACGCTCAGCCGGTCGTTTTCCACCATGGATGGCCCCTCAGCGCCGACGACTGGGATAACCAAATGCTTTTCTTCCTCGGCAAGGGTTATCGCGTCATCGCGCATGACCGCCGTGGTCACGGCCGCTCCAGCCAGGTCAGCGACGGTCACGACATGGACCATTATGCCGCCGACGCCGCGGCCGTCGTCCAGCACCTCGACCTCCGCAACGCGATCCATGTCGGCCATTCGACCGGCGGCGGCGAGGCAACCCATTATGTCGCGCGTCACGGCAAGGGTCGGGTCGCCAAGCTCGTCCTCATCGGCGCCGTCCCACCGATCATGGTCAAGACGCCGACCAATCCGGGCGGCCTTCCGATCGAAGTCTTTGATGGCCTGCGCGCAGCGCTCGCGGCAAACAGGTCGCAGTTCTACATCGACCTGGCCAGCGGCCCGTTCTATGGCTTCAATCGTCCGGGCGCCCAGGTCTCGCAGGCAATTGTCCAGAATTGGTGGCGTCAGGGCATGGCCGGCGGTGCCAAGGCCCATTACGACGGTATCAAGGCATTTTCGGAAACGGACTTTACCGAAGACCTCAAGTCGATCGAAGTCCCGACCCTCGTTATGCACGGCGACGATGACCAGATTGTCCCGATTGCCGATTCCGCGCCGCTTTCCGCAAAACTGCTGAAGAATGCCACGCTGAAGACATACAAGGGTCTGCCGCACGGCATGGCGACGACGTATGCCGACGTCGTCAATGCGGATCTGCTGAGCTTCTTCAAGGCCTGACGATTTGGGGCGCCGTCACGGCGCCCCCTTTCAGACTGCATGGCGATGAGCTTCAATTGTGCTCGTCCGAAAACAGTCGACCGGCAATGCACTCACCCAAAACGATCAAAGCCCCTTTCGGGGCTTTGCTTATTTCCATGCGGATTTTGATGCTCGATCAGTGACCAGGAGGCGGCGTAGCCGTCTTGACCCACTCGGAGTACCGGGTCTTGCCGATCCGCACCTGGCTACCGGGCATAAGGGAGTCCTGCTTCAGCAAGGCGCCGAAATAGCGGGTCTGGTCATCGGCGACGACCTCACGCTTGTCGCCGATCTGGCGCATATAACGGGTGACGGCATCGGCAATCTTGATCGGTTCCGGACCGGCAATTTCGACGGTGGCGTTCAGCGGGTTGCCGAGAACGACATCGACGAGCGCGTCGGCAACATCATCCGAGAAGATCGGCTGCATCATGGCCGGCGAAAGGTGAACCTTGTCACCCTGCACACCGGATTGAGCGATACCGAACATGAATTCGAAAAACTGCGTCGAGTGAACCAGGGAATAAGGAATCCCAGATTCCTTGATGATCTTTTCCTGGGCAAGCTTAGCGCGCATGTATCCGCTCTCCGGAAGGCGTTCCGTGCCGACAACGGACAGAGCGACATGGTGCTTCACACCGGCAGCCGCTTCAGCGGACGCGATGTTGTGACCCGCAGTCTGGAAGAATTCCATCACTGCCTTGTCTTCGAAAGACGGAGAGTTGGAGAGGTCGACCACGACCTGCGCTCCCTTCAGAACATCCGCAAGCCCCTCGCCGGTAATCGTATTGACGCCGGATGCGGGAGAGGCGGCAATAGTCTCGTGGCCCTTGGCCTGGAGGCGCTTGACGAGCTTCGAACCGATCAAACCGGTTCCGCCGATAACAACGATTTTCATAATTTGCTCCTTTTTGCTGTACCAAAGAGTTGAAAGAACGCTCCGCCGCGCAAACGAGGCGGGCGGTTGTTAGTTCAGACCAGCTTTGTCCGGACAGGGCGCTGCGTCAGCAGCCACAAAACCCATGAGCACCTTGAGAAGCTCAGGCGATTTCTCCGTAGAATGAATAGGTTGCGTCATCGCCTCGGTCCTGGATTCTACTGGGATAGTTGGCTGCCTTAGATCAGCGACCAGGATCCAAACCTAAGCGATTGTGGTCTGACGCATACCCAAACATACGTTGGGGATCTGCCAGCATCCCATGCGATTGACCAGAAATTCAGGAGGAAATGCCGGCCAAACGGGCACCGGCCAAGCGGCCTCGGGATTCTGCAAAGGGTCGAGCTTTCACTCGAATGGCCGATTGTTTCGAGCGCGGGGCGGTAGGGGCATTCAGCCCCGCTGAAGCTGCTCGACCTTGCGCACCAGATCCGCCAGGGAGCGGCACTGCATCTTGCGCATGAGGCTCATACGGTGAAGCTTGACCGTCATTTCGCTGATACCGAGCTGATAGGCGACCTGCTTGTTCATCAAGCCGCTCGCCACGGCATGCATGACCTCCTGCTCCCTCGGTGTCAGGCTATCGGCAAGCGCTTGGACGCGTTTCAATTCTTCATTCGACTTGCGGCGTTCATCGTCGATCCTGATGGCGTGATCGACAGCGTCGAGGAGAACCTGGTTGATGAACGGTTTTGTGATGAAATCGGTCGCGCCTGCTTTCATCGCCCTGACGCTCGTTGGAACATCCGCGTGGGCTGTGAGGAAAATGAGCGGCAACTTGCTGCCGAGCGCCAGAAGCTGGCTTTGGAGGTCGAGGCCCGACCCCCCTGGCATTCGCATGTCGACGACGACACAGCCGGGCGCGTTTACATCAGCCCATTTGAGAAATTCGAGGCCGTTTGGAAAGGCTGATGCGCGCTTGTTCGTGACCGTGAAGAGATCCACGAGGGCGCTGCGTATCTCGGCATCATCGTCGATGACATAAACGACCGGCTCGGCGCTCTTGTCCGTCTTTACCTGGGCGTTTTGCATCGAATTACCTCTTTGGTATCTGAGAGATCCCGGGCCTAAACGCGCCTGTATCCCTCTGTTCTACCCTTTGTCGGCACTCGGTCACCAAACCATGCCAGCAGCTAGATCAAGAAAGACCAAAGCGCCGGCCTGGATGGTGCCTGCCTGCTCAATGAGACGCCAATCGATACCATAGGATACGCGCCGGCGGACGGTACACCTTGGTTTACCATCGCCCGACCATCTGTTCCGAGGTCTCCATGGTCGTCAAAACCGAACAGGACCGGCAGCAAACGCTGCCGGTCCTGCCTGCTCGACGACGTAAGCCGGATGGGTTGGACGCTCGGCTGCCATTTCGTTGGCCGCAGGAAGAAACCGGAAAAACCCCTGCGTTCATCATCTCCATCGTGCCCGGTTAACACGGCTCACAGACGCTCAGATACTGGTCGATACAGCGCCTGGCATCCCTAACATTGGTTTGCCAAACCTTGGTTTGCGTTGACCCTATCCCGCTGAAAGTCCAGCCTTTTCACCTGAGAGAATATCGAGGAAGGAGCCCGTGGCGGACATGAAACCTATCGAGCAGAACGATGGCGCAGAATATGCGATCGTTCGTGAAGCGAACTGGGATTTTACGCTGGAGAAATTTACCAAGGGCGAAGCGGTGTCCGGCGGTTTTCCGACTCGGTTTGAGGCCATTGAGGACTGGCTTCGTTTCCTGAAGAAAGAACGTGAGCAGCTCGACGCGGCGATTGCACGCGCCAACGAAATCCGGGTCGTCGAGCTTGAGAACTCCCACGGGCATTAATCCCTGGGACAGGAGCTGTGAGCGAACGCAGGTGCCCCTGCTTCGGGTCAACCCAAAACTTCGTTTTATCGATCCGTCCCCGGAAACAGCTATCCTTTCGGCATGGCAGACAATCTCCCCGGAGGCGTGAGATGAAAATTACAGTTGTTGGTGCGAGCGGGATGATGGGATCCAAGATCGTTCGCGAACTGGAACGGGCGGGTCAAACCGTCAGTGGAGTGTCGACCAGCACCGGCGTCGATGCCTATACCGGCGAAGGGCTGACGGCGGCGCTTGCCGATGCGGACGTGGTGATCGATGTCACCAATTCCGGCTCATTCGGCGATTCAAACGCGCTCGGCTTCTTCAAGCAGGCGGGAAAGAACCTGCTAGCAGCAGCGAAGGATGGCGGCGTCGGGCACTATCTTGCCCTGTCCGTCGTCGCGACGGACAGGCTGGTGGAAAACGACTACTTCCGCGCAAAGATGGTGCAGGAAAATCTCATAAGGGCTTCAGGGCTGCCCTATACCATCGTTCGATCCGCACAGTTTTTCGAATTCTTCAACGGCATCATCGATTTGGCAGCCGACGGCAATGGTTTCCGGCTGTCGCCCTCTCTGGTGAGACCGATCGCAGCGGATGAAGCGTCAACTTTGATATCCAGGATCATGATCGATGCACCCCGCAATGACATGGTTGAAATCGCCGGCCCTGAATCCGTACAGCTGGACCAATTGGCGCGAGAAATTTTGACGGCAAGCGAAGATCCGCGCTCGATCGCGATCGATCCCGAAGCGCCATTCTTCGGCGTGGAGCTTGCGAAAACCACGCTCCTTCCCGGAGCTGGTGCTCTTGTCGGGACCGTGACATTCCACGACTGGCTTTCCCGATCGATGATGGCCGCCTAGCGGCAATGTTTCTGCAGATGTTGCGGCTGGAAACAAAAGGAGGCGCAGAAGCGCCTCCTTTCCTCTTTGGCTGACGCATCCGCGTTACACGCGAATTCCTGCAACTGCCTGCCGGTTCGAGGAGGCAATGGCCTGTTGAATTGCCCAGAGCGTCGCGAGTATCCCGAAGATCGCGGGCAGGCTCACCGCCGGGAAGTCCCTCAGGATCACCGACGAGGAGCAGATGCCGACAGCGACTTCCCAAAGATGGAAGGTGGCATGCGCGATCAGCCAGAGCGTCGCGCCGGCCCACAGCTCGACCCGCCGGCTCGGCTTCCAGGCGCCAAAGGCAAATGCAAGCGCGATGAAGCCCTGGATGATGCCGATATCGCGAATGAAATGCTGGTTGTACATCCCCGTATCCGTGACGCCCGGGACAAAATAATACCAGCTTTCGGGATCGTAGAGCATGTAAAGGGCCAGCCAGCCGGCAAGCAATATGTTGAAACCGACCATGATGTAGACAATGAATTTCGAGACCTGCATCGCAACCTCCTTGGATAAGCGGGCCTCAAAATTAACATCCAAGGCTGGGGCTTACTTCCCAAACCAAGGTTAGGGAGCCAAATATGATAGGCCGCTGGAATATCGAGGAAAACGGCTGGAAGTCAGCCGCCGGCACCCTCGAGACAGGACCGAAGTGCCCGCTATCAATCGGAGTGCCGAGAAAGACCGCTGGTGCATTTGCAACGGCCGACAATGTCTGTGTATCTGCACAGAAACGCCGCAGCGGCATCAGACTAAACAATTCAGATTATTTACAATTTCGGCCGCACCGACAACAGCATTTGGGCTCCGCCAACGAGGACGGAGCCCGTTCAAGAACAAGATGAAGTTTTAGCGTTACTTGGCGGAAGCAGCGTCTTCGATGATCTTCGCAACCTTGTCGGGATGAGAAACCATTACGACGTGGGAGGCACCCTTGACCACGACGGTCTCCTTGGAGTGAGCCCGCTCTGCCATCCAGCCGAGAGCTTTGGCCGGAATGTTCTTGTCTGCATCACCGTAGATGAACCAGGAAGGAATGGTCTGCCACGCCGCGCCGGGCGCTCCCTCTGTCAAGGCTGCTTCGGTAATCGGGCGCTGGGTTGCTGCCATCAGCTTTGCGGTCTTTGCCGGCACATCAGCAGCAAACTGCTCATGAAACTTACCCTGCTGGATATACAGATCCTTTCCGCCATTTTCCAATGCCACCGGCTCGGCAAGCGTCGGCGCCAGAGTGCTGCCGGGGAACTTGCCCGAGAGGTCTGCGGCGGACTCGCCTTTGTCAGGAGCAAAGGCAGCGACATAGACCAGCGCTTCGACATTCTTCGTCCCCGCAGCAGCCTCGCTGATGACTGAACCCCCATAGGAATGGCCAACGAGAACGACCGGGGTCTTTATGCCGGCGACGATGCGGCCGACATAGTCACCATCCGACTTTACGCTGCGCAGCGGATTGGCAACGGCGACAACCGGATAACCATCCTTTTTCAGACGAGCGATGACATCGTTCCAGCTCGATGCATCGGCAAAGGCGCCGTGCACGAGCACCACCGTCGGCTTTGCTGATTCAGCGGTTGCAGGGGCGGCGAGAATTGCCAGTGCGCCGAGCGCGAATACGGATTTCAAGATTCTATGCATCGGTTGGTCTCCTTTGTTGAATTGCGCACAATTTAATATGACGCAATTCATATGTCGAGTCACTTTTTGTTCAACTGGTGACGACCAACTGGATGAAGGACGTTTCGGACGTCAGGCCAGGCGCCGCGATCGCCAACGTGAGCAGCCATATCGTTGTATCGGCGAACGTTCTGCAACAACCCAAACCTCCGTTCTAAGACTTTCCCATCGGTACCGACACAGGGCTCCGCCTAGGGGGCCATCTTCGGGACAAAGAGATTGCTACGGCCGGCATACGAGCCGGCCGCGCAAAAATCCGACGACATTGGCGTCAGGCCACGCACATACCCCCGTCGACGTGGAGTTCGATTCCGTTTACGAAAGTGCCGGCCGACGCAAGGAAGAGCGCGGCCTGAGCCAGTTCTTCGGGGCGCCCGAGACGTCCTGCCGGTATCAGATCCGCCATCTGCTGCTCGAACTGCGGACGGTTGCTTTCGTTGACGCCGAGTTTTCCCAGGATCTCGGTCTCGACAGGACCGGGGCTGAGAATGTTGACGCGGATCCGGCGCGATTTGAATTCGATCGCCCAATTGCGCGCAAATGCGGCGAGCGCAGCCTTGGTACCGGCATAAACAGTATGGTTCGGCAAAACCTTAGTCCCGGCCAGAGAACTCGTGACGATGATGTTTCCGCCATCGCGCATATGCGGAGCGATGGTCTGAACACCGAAGAAGACACCGCGCGTATTCACCGCAAAATGCTGGTCGTATTCGGCCTCACTGACCGTTTCTGACGCCGCGAGATTGATGATGCCGGCATTGGCCATATAAACATCAATGGCGCCAAAACGCTCCGTTACCTCAGCCGCGAGCCGGCGATGGTAATCGATGCTGGCGACGTCGCCGCAAATTCCGATTGCTCCATTACCGATCTCCCGAACCGCTTCTTCGACGACATCCTGGCGGCGTCCGGTGATGACGACCTTCGCCCCCTCCTCGGCGAAAAGCCGCGCCGTCGCTTTTCCTATCCCGCTATTGCCACCAGTGATGATGGCCACCTTATCCTTTAGGCTTGGCATCTGAATTCTCCTTGTTGACGCGCAGGAGATAAACAGTTGCGCTGGCCGCTATTAGCCGGGTCCGAGGACAAGGAACTTTGCCTGCAACAGACAAATGAGCGGGCGCGGCCGATCGTCTATCACGAAACCCGCTTAGCGGATGAACGCATCCAGTTCGTCATCCGGCGCGACGACATCCAGGCAGATCGGCAGCGACTGGCAGCCAAGACGCATCGTTCCCGTATGAATTGCTTTCGTTTTCCGCTGTATCGTAGGATAAAATCCTGCTGCAGGCACTTCAGCCTGTTGAGACGTGCATGTGTCGCCAGGAGCAGGGAATGATCGTCAGCCGGAGCGTCAAAGCATTGCGCAAACGGGAACGGGCGCTCGCCGAACTCGTCGATAGGGTGCCGTCTCACATCTGGCGGTTGACCGCAGATGGCGAGCCGATCTTCTTCAACAAACAGATGATCGATTACCTCGGTCGGGATATTGCCGATTTACAGTTACCGGACATGAGCCGGCTGGATGCAATGATCGAGATGGCGATCCACCCAGATGATGCCTCGGGCTTCAGGGACGCGCTCCATCATTGCTTCGCCACCGGCGAAAGCTTTTCCACACGATACCGGCTGCGCCGCTACGACGCCGTCTATCGCTGGATGTCGAGCCGCGCAGATTCGATACACGACCGGCATGGACGCATCAGCCAGTGGTATGGCCTCTGCCACGATATCGACGATCAGGTCCACGCCGAAGAGGCGTTGCAACGCAGCGAACGGCACCTTCAGCGGCTCATCGATGCCTTGCCGGTCCACATCTGCAGCTGGACACCGGCGGGCGAGCTCTCCTACGTCAGCAGGCGCTATATGCAGGAACTGGGCCTTTCCAAAGCGAATTTCGAGGAATTTGCACGGGCAGCGCAGGAACTTGTCCATTCCGAGGATAGCCCGGAGGTGCAGCGCAGGGCTGCGCATTGCATCCGGGCGGGCGAGCCTTTCATGATGCGATACAGACGGCGCGGACCGGACGGTATGTTCCACTGGACGGAAGGTCGGTTCGAGCCCCTTCGCGATAGAAACGGTGCGATCGTGGAATGGTATGGCCTGTCCATCGATGTCGAGGATCAGGTCCGCGTTCAGGAGGCTTTGAGCCTCGCCCAGCAGAACCTCGCGCGTGCAAGCCAGGCGGCGAGCCTTGCCGAGCTTTCCGCCTCGATCGCCCATGAGATCAGTCAGCCGCTCGCGGCCGTCATATCAAGCTCGGATGTCAGCCAGCGCTGGCTTTCGGCGGAACCGCCCAATATCGAACGGGCGCAGAAAGCAGTTGAGCGCATCTCGGCAAGCGCACATTCGGCCGTCGAAGTCGTCGGCCGCATCCGCGCTTTGTTCAAACGCTCTGAAACGTCGAGAGATTACGCCGCACTCGATAGCGTGGTCAGAGAAGCACGCGACCTCATGGCCGAGGAAGCGATGCGGCGGCGCGTGCGCATGGATATCGAGCTCGAGCGCGACCTGCCGCCGATCGCCTTCGATCGGGTTCAGGTCCAACAGGTCCTGATCAATCTTATCCGCAATGGCCTGGAGGCCATGGATTCTGCTGGTGATGACCGCGTTCTGCACATTCGCGCCCGCCGTGCGACAGATACCGTGCAGATAGAGATCAGCGATCGCGGCCCGGGCGTCGAATTCCCCGATAGAATATTCGAGCCCTTCTTCACGACAAAAGGCCAAGGGATGGGCATGGGGCTGGCAATCAGCCGCTCCATCGTCGAATCTCACGGCGGACGGTTAAGTGTGGAGCAAGCCGACCCATACGGAGCGAAATTCATCTTTACCCTGCCGGTTGAAGTGGAACAGGCCGCTCGCGCGTGACGACGACTAGCCTGCGCGATAATCGCTGATCGCGCGCTCCAGCCACGACATGAGCAAGTCGGCATTGACAGGTTTCTTCAGAAAGGCGATCGCGCCCGCCTGAAAGACGGCGGCCTCGACGTCTTTGTCCCCATGCGCAGTCATGATGATGACAGGCGGGTGGGATGGCATCCTGCTCAATGCCTGAAGCATCTCGACGCCGGACATTCCCGGCATTCTGACGTCAGCAAGTATGCAATCAACGAGCGAATAACCTTTTTCGTTCAGGAATATCTCGGCGGACTCGTAGAGCTCGCATTCATAACCGGCCGCCTCGAGCAGATCCTTGAGGGATTCCCTGAGATAGCGATGGTCATCAATGACAGCGACAGTCTTATTGGGGGAACTTGCCATTGCGTCAGTACAATTCTTCTTTTTCGGGCAATGAGCTAGGCGCCGCGCAGGTTACTGATACAGTTTGAGATCCGGTTTCAACATGTCAAATTTGCGGACAAGCTCTGCAAGGGAGCCTGCCTGCATCTTTTTCATCATTCGTCCCCGATGCAGTTTCACCATGATTTCGCTGATCTGCATTTCATGTGCAATCTGCTTGTTCATCAATCCGGCTGCGACATAATGCAAGACTTCCCGCTCGCGCGGAGTAAGCCTGGCTTCACAGTTTTGCACCTGGGTGCGGATAGCGGCCTCTTTCCGGTTCTCTGCATCCCGCCTGATCGCTTCGCCAACTGCGGCGATCACGGCGCTGCCGGCAAATGGCTTGATCAGGAAGTCCGTTGCTCCCGCCTTCATCGCCTTTACGGTCAGGGGGATACTTCCGTGACCCGACATGAAGATAATGGGCATGGTGTTGCCGGCGGCGGCGAGTTGGTCTTGGAAGTCCAAGCCACTGATGCCGGGCATCCGCACGTCCAAAAGAATGCAGCCCGCCTGCCCCATATCGCAGCGCTCCAGAAAATCCGAAGCGCTCTCGAATGCGATGGCCTTCATCGCCACCGACTCGAAAAGGTCCACCAGCGAGGCCCTGACAGGGCCTTCGTCGTCAACGATACAGACAACCGGCTCGTCCCTCGTGCTGACTTGATCGATCGTCATGGCTTTCTGCGCCTCCAAACGACGGCTTTGCATATCTCCCCTACTGCCGTATCGCGGCCAATTTGACGCTGCCTCGTTCCGCAGCATTCATGAAGGGATTCCCATCCGCCAAGGCCCACGTCGGAATTGCATTTGGCGACGTGGTAACCTGCCTGCCATACTAACACGTGGACCCCATCACAAAAATACGCCAAGGGTCTAGGTTGGGCTGAAAGATCGATCCACAGGTCTGTCAAATTCTCTCGTAATTGCAAACAGGTAGTCCGCCAGCTGCGTCAAGCGACCCAAGCTCGATAAACCCGCGTAGAACTATCGCAAGACACACCTTCGTTGCCCCTGCGCACACCTTCGTATAACTCCCCGGCCCGCAAACCGCCTGTAAGCTGATCATGTCGAAGATCAATCAAAGGCGATGATCATGAGGCATGACCCAAGCTCTCAATACAGGCCCCTCGAGATGCCGAAGTTTCCGCTTTTGGTCATCGGCGGCCTGATCATCGGGATACTGGTGTATCTCGGCTATGGAGCGACATCGGCGCCCAAGGCGTCCGCGAAAATCTACGTGCCGCTTGCGACATCCTCCTCATCGCAAGCCGAACCGAAGGTCGCATATTTTGTCGTGAATGGTGAAACGCTCGCCGTATCACTCCAGCATCGGCCGACGGCATTCAGGGTTGCATCTCGCTAGCTGAACTGAGGCGCATTCCAGCTTGGCCTCATTCCCTCAAAAGTAGAAAATAAACCGGCAAGAAACCAGGCGTATAAAAATGCGCTCTGCCATATATATTTGGTTTAGTCGCCCCCTCCTTCAATTTCCCGATCTGTAGCGGTATTCTCATTCAGTTCCGGGAAGCGGCATGTCTGCTGGCAGTTGGAGGATCATGCATGGGGGTGACCACCTCCAAGGGGTCGAAAAGTCCGATCGCGATTTTGGTTGATGATGATGCGACCGTTTGCGCGGCTCTGGAGAACCTGCTGAATTCGGTCGGCATCGACGCGATGACATTTTTATCGGGCCGGGAATTTCTCGATGCAAAGCTGCCCGACCGCCCGAGTTGCGTCGTGCTGGATGTCCGCATGCCCGGCATCAGCGGTCTGGACCTGCAGCATCATCTGACCCGAAATGGCGTTACGACACCCGTCCTGTTTCTAACGGCGCACGGGGATATCGCAATGAGCGTGCAGGCGATGAAGGCCGGGGCGCAGGATTTCCTGACCAAACCTGTGCGGGACCAGACCTTTCTCGATGCCGTGTCCAAGGCCATCGCCACCGATGTCAGCCGCAGGAACGCACTGTCTGCAGCCGATCGATACGTTTCCCTGTTTGAAACCCTCACCGTTCGCGAGCGCCAGGTTCTGAAACTGGTCGTCTCCGGCGAGGTCAACAAACAGATAGCCTTCTCCCTCGGGATCAGCGAATTTACGGTGAAGCTTCACCGCAGCAATATGATGAAGAAAATGCAGGTCAGTTCGGTGGCGCAGCTTTTCAATGTCTGGCAGGCGCTGCCTTCGCATGTTCGAATGAGCGATGACTAAAATTACGCACCAGCGCTAGCTCACGTAAAAAGTAACGACAGCAAAAGCGAAGAGGACTTCCATGCAGTTGACATCGTCAAAAGAACGGATCGTCACGGCCATGGCTATTGGCGGCAGCGGCATCCTGCTGGCGGGGCTTTTCGCGGATCCCTCCGGCATTCTCGTCGCAATGGTCGCCATCTGGCTCTATACAAGCTGGCGCACAGGTCTGGCCGTGCTGCTCATCGGCTGTTTGCTGACAGCGGCTGTCGTTCTCTCTCCGGCCAATTTCGGTAATGACGAACCCACCCGGGTCGTCATGTTCTCCTGCTGCGCCACCGCGCTCTGGTTTTTCATCAATGTCTTCAAGCCGCAGAGCCTCTTCGACCGCGTTTACAAGAATATCCAGCCCAATATCGAAGACATTCCCGGCTTCGGCTGGTCGGCCTATCCCGACGGCCGCCTGCGCTTCCTGAACCCGAAAGCGCTCGATTTTGTCGGTGTGAGTGCCGAGGAAATGAGCAGGATCGCCAAGCTCGACAACCATTCGTGGTGGAGCCTTTTCGTCCATCCCGACGAGGTCGAAGGATGCATGGCAAGATGGGAGCACAGTCTCAGGACAGGAGAGCCGATCTTCGAAGAACAGCGGGTCCGGCGCGCCGACGGAACCTACCGGTGGCTGCGCGATTCCGCCATCGCGTCGCGTGACGAACAAGGCCGCATCACCGCCTGGTTCGCGACCTCGGTCGACATCGACGATCAACGAAAGGCGGAAGCTGCCCTCAGGGAGAGCCAGCAGCAATTGCAGCAGATGATCGATACGGTGCCGGCCCTCGTCTGGTGCGCAAACGCCGCCGGCGAGACCTCTTATATCAACAAGCCGCTTATGCGCTGGACCGGGATTTCGCTTGCGAGCAACGATCCCGCAGACACAAAAAGGTTCGCGACGGCGATCATCGAGGCCATTCACCCCGAAGACCGAGCACTATTCCAGAGGAGCCTGTCGCAGGCCTTTGAAACTGGCGAGCGCTTCGCGCTGAAATACCGGCAGCGGCGCTTCGATGGCGTCTATCGCTGGATTGACGGCAAGGCCGAGCCACTGCGCGACGCTGACGGTCAGATCATTCAGTGGTACGGCGTCTGCCTCGACATCCATGACGAGATGGAAGCGCACGAAGCAGCCCGTCAACGGGAAGCGGAACTGCGGCTGATCGTCGATACGGTGCCGTCGCTGATCTGGCTCATGACCCCCGAAGGGCTTCCCTGCTATCTCAACAAGCGCTTCTCCGAATGGGCGGGGCTCAACGAAGGCGATATTCACTCAAAGACGACGGAACAGGTCGCCGCCCAGGCGGATCTGGTCCATCCGGATGATCGCGCCGCAGTGGCAGAGGCATTCAGGAATGCTATTGCGACGGGTCAGCCTATCAACCACAAGGGCCGGCTTCGCCACAAGGACGGCCAATACAGGTGGATGGATTCACGCGTCGAACCCCTGCGCGACGAGAACGGCAAGATCATTCGCTGGTATGGCGTCAATCTCGACATCGACGACGAGGTTTGCGCGCAGGAGGCCTTGCGCCAATCCGACGAGAGGCTGGCAAGGGCGCTGCGCGCCGCCAGCATGTCCGAACTTTCCGTCTCGATTGCGCATGAGCTCAATCAACCGCTGCAGGCGGTGGTGGCCAATGCGAACGCGTTCCGCCGATGGCTGAATGCGGAGCCGCCGAACCTCGAACGCGCGCTACGTTCCGCCGACTGGATCGTGCGCGATGCCGATGCGGCCGCCGAAGTAGTCAGCCGCATCAGGGCGCTGTTCGGCAAGACCGCCTACCCCAGAACCGCCGTGGATCTGAACAATCTGATCAACGATGCCTGCGAACTGATCGCCGACAAGCTCACCTCCAACAAGGTGAAGGTTGATATCAATCTGGACCCTTATCTGCCTGTCACCAGCGCGGACCATGTGCAGCTGGAGCAGGTAATGCTCAACCTCATCCGCAACGGCATCGAAGCGATGCACGATATCGAGCCCAGAGCCCGTACTCTGAAAATCGAGTCCAGGCTGAGGGACGACGATACGGTCGAGGTGGAGGTGAGCGACCGGGGTACCGGGATCAGCGACACCGAGAAAATTTTCGAGGCGTTTTATACGACAAAGCAGGACGGAATGGGCATGGGCCTTGCGATCTGCCGCTCCATCATCGAATCCCACGGGGGACGACTGTGGGCCGAGAATGGCATTCGCGGCGGTGCATCGATCACATTCAGCCTGCCGGTGCGGGACCTTCAGGCCAAGCCGGCGCCGCGCGAAATCCACATCAGGCCACCGGTTAGGGAACTCGAATCCCTGTCAGCATGACCGGCGGCGACGCAAGCAGCACGACTGGTTCTCGCGGACCGGTTGATCGTGGCGAAAGGTGATCGGGACTACCGGATGCCGTCTTGAGAGGCGCTTTGCCTCGCGAGCTCATGCCGCCATTGGCTGGGTGTCGTTCCGACGAAACGCCGGAACAGCCGGCTGAAATGCGCATGGTCCGACAAGCCGCAAGCAAAGGCGATATCACCCATTTCGTGCTTGGAGGCGAGCAGCAATGTCCGGGCGCGTTCGATCCGCTGCTGCATGACGAAGGCGTAGGGCGACATGCCGAAGCTGATCGAAAAGACGCGGCGGAAATGGCCGGGGCTAAGCTTTGCAGCAGCCGCCAGATCGTCGACGCGAACCGGCCCTTCCAATCTTGCATCGACATAGTCGGTGACGCGTTTGACCTGCCAGTCGCTGAGCCCGGTCCTGCGGTGGCTCTTCTCCGGAATATTTGCCTCTGAGGCCTGCGACCGAACACGGGATTCGGACGAATGACAGTACCGGGACACCGCCGAAACGCCTTGCTTCAACCTGATCTCATCATCCATCAGACCGCCCCATGCAGCTGGCGGGATCGCCATATCCAGATGAACTCTGATCGTCCGGGAAATCCATAAGGTTGAGGTCTAGCGCACTACGCCGAAGGGATAGGTTTCAAGCGTGTTATAGCTCGATACGCGGATCGGC
This sequence comes from Rhizobium sp. YAF28, assembly GCF_052113285.1. Lineage (NCBI taxonomy): Bacteria > Pseudomonadati > Pseudomonadota > Alphaproteobacteria > Hyphomicrobiales > Rhizobiaceae > Rhizobium > Rhizobium sp. YAF28. Next base: position 262,580 of record NZ_JBFRCX010000009.1, read on the forward strand.
GAGCGTCTGCAGGATTTCGACGACGATGTTCACGAGGATATAGAAGGTTCCGAGAACGATGGTGACGCCGAGAACGGCCGGAAGATCGGCGCTGGTCAGGGACTGGACCATATAGAGCCCGAGGCCGGGCCACCCGAAGACAAGCTCGACGATCAGCAGGTTGCCGAACAGAAGCCGGATCTGCAGACCGATCATCGAAAGAGTCGGCGAGGCGGCGTTGCGAAGACCATGGCGCAAGACCACCGCTGTCTCTCGAAGCCCCTTCCCCCGCGCAGTCCCGATATAGGCCTGCTGCATCACCTCGCGCAGCGCGCTGTTGAGGCTTCTCCCTACCGCGACGGCGATCGGCAGCGCCAAAGCGCAGGCAGGCAGAAGCAAATGCCGGATCGCATCCAGGCTGAGGTCGCCCCTGCCGCCGATAAGCGCATCGATGAGATTGAAGCCGCTTGGGCCGGCGAAATCAGCATCGCTCATCCTGCCCGACCCAGGCAGCCAGCCGAGACGGAACCAGAAGACATAGACCAGAAGCAAGGCGGACATGAAAATCGGCACCGAACCTGCCGCAATGAAGAGAAACCGCAGCCCGCCGGAGCCACCGACAATATGAGGTAGCACCGCGAGAATGCCTGCCAGCAAAAGCCCGATGCAGAGAGCCGCCAATGACAGTTCGAGCGATGCCGGCAAATATTGCCTGATGTCGGCGGCGACCGGCTGACGGGTCCGGACCGACGCCCCGAGATCGCCCCGCGCTAGCCGCGACAGAAACCGGCCATATTGAACGACAATAGGATCATCGAGGCCGAGCTGCTGGCGAAGCGCATTCACGTTTGACAGAGGTGTGAGCGGCCCGGCGATGGCGCGCGCGGGGTCGGCGGGAATGATGCTTTGCAGGCAGAATACCGCAAAGCTCATCATCAGGAGAACGGCAGCCAGACCCAGTATGCGCCTGAGGAAATATGCCAGCATATTCTAGGCCCCTCGCAATGCAGTCCGTAGACCATCTCCCGCGAGATTGGCGAAGAGGCAGATGAGAAAAATGACCGCTGCCGGCAACATTGGAAGCCACCAATAGACAGAGAGGCTATCGAGCGCACGGGACGTCATAGCCCCCAGTTCGGGTGCCGGCGCCGGCTGGCCGAGCCCGATGAAGGACATCAGCGACATCGTCATGATCACGTTGGCGACATCAAGCGTCGCGGCGACCAGCAGGGCCGGAACGGCACCGGGAAGGATATAGCGCAGCAGCAGACGCGGACCGCCGATGCCGGCAATTCTCGCAGCCTCCACATGTGGGCGGGCGTTCAGCCGGCGCAGTTCGTCGCGGGATATGCGGGCGTACCAGGGCCACCAGGCGATGCCGATCGCTATCATCGTATTGGTCAGCCCCGCGCCGAGCGTTGCGATCACCGCCAGAGCCACAAGCGTAGACGGCAAGACGAGGAAAAAGTCGACCAGCCATTGCGCCAGAATGTCGAGCCTGCGGCTGACGAGGCCGGGGACCATGCCGATGCATCCACCAACGATCAGGCTGACGAGAATTAGGACAATTGCAGGCAGCCATGTGTATTGGATACCGAGGACGATGCGCGAAAAAAGATCGCGCCCGATCTCATCCGTCCCGAACCAGTGCTCCCATGAAGGCGGCAGATAAGCGGCCGCAACGCGAAGCTGAGGATTGAACGGCGTCAGCCACGTCGCGAACAGGGCGATGATCGTGATAGCAATCGCTCCGAACACCCCGATCCGATCGATCCAGCCGATGCGCCCTAGGATGACAGGCCAGCGGACGAGCCGCTCCTCGGGGAGGAGTTCCGGAACGTTCATGCGTCGTGCCCCCCCGTGCTCGCATGCCTTCTCGATATCGAGGCCAGAATGGCGTTCATCGATAGCGGATTGAAGCCAGCAGTTATCGTGTCGGGATCCCCTTCCTGCGTCACCCTGCCCTTCCCCAGCACGGCAATACGATCGGCGATTATTCTGGCGGCGGCCAGATCATGGGTAACGAACAGCACAGCCATGCCGAGCCGCCGCCTGATCTCTCCGAGAAGGTTCAGCGTGGTGGCAGCAAGCGACACGTCGAGCGCGCTGATCGGCTCGTCGCAGAGCAAGAGTTTCGGCGGCACGACGATCGCGCGGGCAAGCACGGCACGCTGACATTGACCGACGGAGAGGCTGGCGGGCAGCGAAGACATCAGGCCCTCATCGAGGCCGACCAACGCAAACGCTTCGACGACCCTGTCGAGACGCTCTTCCTTGCCGAGACCGAGATGCCTTAACCGATCGCCGATCTGCTCACCGATCGGCAGCCAGGGTGTCAGCGAGGCAACTGCATCCTGAAAAACAACCTGTGGGGCATCGTCGACCCGGACAATCTCGCCGCTGTCGGGCGACAGAAGCCCGGCCGCGAGCCTGAGGATCGTCGATTTGCCCGCGCCGCTCTCGCCGAGCAGGGCGACGCATTCACCAAGCCCGACCGAGAGATTGACCGATTCCAGCACCTTCCGCTGCCGGCGCCGGCCGAACGGGCCAATAGTCGACGTGAAGCTTTTGCTGACATTGGACAGTCGCAGCGCCTCCACCGGCTTTGCTGTCGCAACGGTTGGCCAGGCTTCCGTGAAGCGATACTGACGTGCGCTGGATTGCGCCGAGTCAGGGAAGAAGCAGGCGGCAGTGTGTTCGGTAACAGAAAGCGGCATGAGTTCGGGCCGGCTGGTTATGCACTCGTCCCTAATGACGGGACACCGGGAGGCATAGCAGCAAACATGCTCAGGATCGGCAAGGCTCAGTCGCTCCGCCGGCAGAGTGGGCAGGGAGCGCTGGCGATCCGTATCGAAATCGAACTGGGTCGCAAGCAGGCCGGCCAGATAGGGATGGCCGGGATGGGTCAGCGCATCGCCGGTTCTGCCGATCTCCAGAATACGACCCCGGTAGAGCACGAGCACGCGATCAGCGAGCGATGCTGCAGCGGTCAGATTGTGCGTGATGAAAAGTACTGTGGTCTGCTGCTCTCGCGCCACCTTGCGCAGCAGTTCGAGAATCTTGCTTTGCAGGGCGAAGTCGAGCGCGGTGATCGATTCATCGGCAATCAGGACCTGCGGCTGTGCCATCAGCGCCATCGCGATCAGGATGCGCTGGCGCTGCCCGCCCGATAGGCGATGCGGAAATGCATCGAGTATGGCGTCCGCATCCAAGAGTCCGACCCGGCCCAGCCAATCCCTGATGAAGTTATCGTCTCCGCCTGCCGATTCCCGCAGCTGATGGCGAATCGTCATCGTCGGGTTGAGCGCACCCATCGGATCCTGCGGAATGGCGCGAACGAGCCCGTGACGGGCAGCCCGCAGCACCCGCGGCGTTGCTCCCACGATCTCGGTGCCGGCAACATGAATGGAGCCGATGACATCAGCTTCGCTGGAGGCCGGCAACAGGCCCTGGATTGCCGCGCCGAGGGTGGTTTTGCCGGAACCACTTTCGCCGACGACCGCGATGATCTCGCCCGGCATAGCCTCGAAGCTGATGTCGTCGAGCACGAGGTGATCGCGACCATTTCGCCGAAGGACGACTCGCAGATCAGCGATGGAGAGCGCAGCCCTGGTCACAGCCTCCACAGCTCCCCGCAGGTGGAAATGCAGCCATGAATCCTGCCGAAAGTCGTGCGCTCAACCATCAGCGCCTCACACCTGAAAAGTCGATGCTGCCTCTCGGGAAGACAGGACGAAGACCGAGATCCTTTAGACCCTTGCGATGGACGACCACGTCGTCGACATCGACGAGCGGAATGAAATGGCCGGCGTCGAAATACATGCGCCCTGCCTTTTCATAGAGTGTGTTGCGTGTGCTCATATCCGTTGCGGAGGCACCTTCGGCGATGACGGCGTCCGCCTCCGGAAGGGCGCTGCCATAAAGGTTCAGCGGCGCGTCCTTGGTGAAGAATGCCTTTGCCTGGCTATCGGGATGGGCCGCATCCGGAGAGGCGATGATCAACAGCATATCGGGAGCCGCCGGATCGCCCTTCATGGCATAGGCTGCCCCCGGCGGCATGATATGGGAGGTCGCCTCGACGCCGATCATCGATAGCTGCGCGATCATCAGGTCGGCGATACGCCCATAGCTCGGATTGGCGCTATAAAGCCCGATGTTGAGCGCGACAGGGCCGTGCTTGGCGATAGTGGACTTAGCAGCATCGAAATCGGTCGGAAACTGTACCGGCTGTGCCGGATCCAGCATGATGTTCGGAAAGAGCGATTTCGAGACTTGGGCATATTGCCCGAAGGCATCGCTTGCCCACAAATTCGGATTGATCGCGGTCAGAACCGCCTTGCGAACCTCGGCATCTTCAAGCGGCGATCCCGGCTTAACGAAAGCCTCGAACTGCGTCATGCTGGGGGCAGATGTTATTTCCAGATCGGCCGGCAGGCTGCCGAGCTGTGCGAAGGGGTAATTGGTTGGCACGCCATCGATTTCGCCAGTCTTCAGTTTGAGAATTTGCTGGCCGATGTCGGGGATGACGGGCAGTTCCACCCTGCTGAAATAGGGTTTGGCGCCCCAATAGTCTTCGTTCCGTGCGAGTACATAGCGTTCGCCACGCTTGAACTCGGCCAATTTGAACGGCCCGGTCCCAGCTGCATGCTCGGTCAGCCATCCCGTCGCAAAATCACCCTTGGCATGCTCAGAAATCGCGGCCGGGCTGATGATTTTCGGCCCCCACGGGCTTGCAAGGCCATCCGGGAATGAGGGCTGCGCGTGCCGTAGCGTGATGACGACAGTGGAACTGTCTGATGCTGCGATATCTGCCAAGTTGGCGAGTGTGTAGTTCTGCACAAAACCGCCGTCGCGGCGGCGCTTGAACGAGGTGACGACGGCATCGGCATTCAAGGCCGTGCCGTCGTGGAACTTGGCGCCCTCGACGAGGTGGAACGTGTAGGTCAAGCCATCGCCGGAGATCTCCCAGCTCTTTGCCAGTGATCCGACAATCCTGGTCGAGCCCGCCTCGTATTTGACGAGGCCCTCATAAATGCTGTCCAGCGTCGTCAATCCGGCGACTTCGAAACCATTATCCGGATCCAGGGTGCCGATATCAGACGAATAGGGAATCCGCAGGATGTCTTCTGCATGACCGGCCGCGACGCAGATCAGCGATCCAAGCAAAAGTGCAAGCAGGCGAAGACTGATAACCCGGTTGAAACGTGAGAATATCGAAGCGAACAAGATTATCGGCATTGAGTGATCCGTGATTGCGTCATACCGGCCGCGGATGGCGGAAGCGCAAGGCAGCTATTGCCCAGCGCGCAACCGTCATCGAACGCCCATTGTCATCACAATCATAGCGGCGTGTTACTGAAAAGCTTTGAAGATTCCGCGCCATAAATATTTCTGCTTTCGCTGGCGAAGCGATGCCGCGGAGGCGTTTTCATCGCCCGGCGGTCGCCCTCGTTTTCAATCCGACATCATGAAGATAGGCTTCCAATGCCGCCACGTTGCCCTGCGAGACGATCGCGCCGACATAACCATCCGGACGGACAAGAATCCGGTCACCTGACGCAACTTCGTAAGTGTCACGGAACCGGTTCTCGTTGTCGATAAGATCGCCGCCTTGCCCGATGCTGTGGATATGCAGTCCTTTGCGTGGATTAACGGCTACCGTCTGCACTTCAAATTCCAGCAGCGTCCAATGAGGGCCTTTAAAGAGGTCAAACAGCCGCACGGGCTGTCCTGCGGCGCCCTTCAGCAGCGCGTCGGGAGCGCGGTTGCCGGCAAGGATGCGAGCCTGACGCTGGGGTTCTTCGAGCGAGAGGCTCGAACCGAGATAGCCGATGTCCAGTTGCCGGACCTCACGGCCACGCCGAATTTCGCCGCGCTTCATGTCTTCGAGCAATCTGGTCGCAAGCCCCAGCATGTTCGCCGCGATCGAGCGGCGCTCTTCCTCATAGCTATCGAGAAGCGTTTCCGGGGCGCCTGATAGGACGGCTGCCAGCTTCCAGCCGAGATTATAGGCGTCCTGAACGCTGGTATTCAGACCCTGGCCGCCCGTCGGCGGATGGGTATGGGCGGCGTCTCCGGCGAGAAAGACGCGACCGACACGATAGCTGTCGGCAAGCCGGGCATTCATGTTGAATGCGGATGCCCAGGAGACAGACTGGATGAGGATATCCGTACGACCGGTCCGTTCGGCAGTCAGCGCCGTAAGCCCTTCGGGCGACAGGTCGATGTCGCCTTCGAGAGGCACTGGTCCCTGCATCTGGAAAGACCCTTTTTCGGTCAAGGGACAAAAGGAAATCTGTGTCTCCATCGACCCCTCGTTGAAGCGATGCCAGACATCGCGGCCGAGGCCTGTCAATGTCACGTCGGCAACGATGGCGCGAACGCCGAGCGTCTTTCCGGGAAAGCCGACGGCGAGCGCCTGGCGCACAAAGCTTCGGCCGCCGTCGGTGCCGACGAGATAGGATGCGCGGATAGTCTGTTCTTCGCCGCCAATGGCAAGTCTTGCTGTTACATCCTGCCCATCCTGTTCGAAGGCGACCAGTGCGCAGCCGAACTCCGGAGCATGGCCGAGTTCGGCAAGGCGCTCCCGCATCGCTCTCTCCGTCAGGAATTGAGGCACGAGCAGAGGCGCTCCGTAGGGTTCCGATGGGATCGGCTCACAGGCCTCGACAAGCGCGACATCTCTCATGCTGCCGTCGTCGTGATATTCGCGCTGATGCGGATAGTAACCGCCGGATGCGGCAATCTTGTCGACGATGCCTAGGTCCTCGAACACTTCCAGGGTCCGCGGTTGTATCCCTTTGCCGCGCGAACCTTGGAACGGATCATCCATCTTCTCGATCAGCCGGAAAGATACACCTCGCCGGGCGAGATCGATCGCCAGGGTCAGGCCAGCCGCGCCGGCACCACAAATCAATACATCGATTGCGTCATCTTCTGTCATTGTCGTTGCTCCTATTTATGTGTATTATGCACATAATAGGAGAACAAGAATGTCGTCAACAAAAAATGTGCAAAATACACACATCTCGAAACGCATCCATGAACTTCATGGATCGCTGCTTGAGATCGTCAGCGTGATGAACCGGCCGCAACGGGATGAGGCAATGGTCAAGGAGGCAGGGATTTCGCTCGACCGCGCCCTCTTCCCCTTGCTGGTGGGCATTGAAAGATTGGGGCCGATTGGCGTGGTCGATCTGGCTGACCGCGCCGGCCGGGACTACACAACGGTCAGCCGTCAGGTCACCAAGCTGGAGAGCCTCGGCCTCATTCAACGTCAGCCGAGCGCGACAGACCGGCGCGTCAGCGAAGCTGTCGTCACCGCGAAGGGCAAATCGATGACAGATCGCGTCGATGCGGCGCGTGAGAGAATAGGGATCGAGATATTCAAGACCTGGGATCCAGATGATCTGGACAATCTGGTCCGCCTGATGCGGAAGTTTGCCGATGCCGTGATGGATCATCCGGCCAAAAGCTGACGAGCCGCGGTAAAGATGGGCAGGCTAACGGACGGAAATGAGGCGCTAGCGGGATCGCAGGCGCCTCGAAACTCTCAACCGAAGCCGGCCTACCAGCAGGTGAATCCTGCATCGACGTTGACGATTGCTCCCGTCATCAGGCTTGCCGCACCGGATGCGAGGAAGAGAACTGCGCTTGCGACCTCTTCCGGCGTACCCATTCGCCCCATCGGCGTATCGGCAAGCCAGATCGGAATCCGCTCGCGATTGGCTTCGACTGCAGCGACCATCGGCGTCTCGATATAGGTTGGCGCGACAGCATTGATCCTGACACCGTGCTGAGCCCATTCGGCCGCCATGGAACGGGTGAGGTGGTGAACGGCAGCCTTGGAAACGTTGTAAGCCGTCTGCGGCTGCGGCCGATTGCAAATGATGCCGGACATCGAGCCGAGATTGACAATCGCCCCGCGTTTCATCGCCACCATATGGCGCCCGAAGGAGCGAGAGCACCAAAAGACGCCATTGACGTTGACATTCATCATCCGCAGCCAATCGGCGTCCGTGACATCTTCTGCTGCAATCCCGTTCTGGCCGATCCCGGCATTGTTCACCAGGATCGTCGCCGGTCGTCCGCCGCCGGCGAGTTCATTGGCGATCGCCTCCATGCGGGCAGAGTCAGTCACGTCACCGAGACGTAGCTCGACGTCATATCCCTTGTCTTTGAGAGCCAGAGCCTGCTCTGCGTCCGATTCATTGCGCTCGATCACGACGACGGCGGCACCAGCCTCGGCAAGCGCGTGGGCGCAGCAAAGTCCAATGGCGCGCCCGCCGCCGGTAACCACCGCGCGTTCTCCATCGAGACGGAATTTCTCCTGATAACTCATGGTTCGACCCCTCAGATGTCGAATGCGCTTGGAAGAACGACGATGTCGCGGATCGTCACGTTGCGCGGACGCGTCAGCATGAACATGATCGCGTCGGCCACCTCCTTGGGTTCGATCAGGGCGCCGGCCTCCTTCGCCTTGCGGAGGTTCTCCTCCGGCCAGTCGGCCAGCAGCGCGCTGATGACCGGTCCCGGCGAAACCGAGCCGACACGAATGCCGTTTTTCAGAAGCTGGCGGCGCATCGTCTGGACAAAGCACGTCATCGCCCATTTCGACGGTGAATAGACCGGCTCCCATGGAACGGGCGAGTGGCCCGCGACCGAGCTCGTGACGACGATGTCGCCCGTGCCGCGCTCGATCATGTGCGGAATGACGGTCCGCACGTTCTTGATCACCACATTGACGTTGAGGTTCAGCATCCGATCGATGGCGTCGAGATTGGCATCCGCAAGGTCACCGCCGATATAGGTGCCGGCATTGGCATGTAGAATGTCGAGCTGTCCCACCTTCGACAGCACGCGGTCAAGAAGCTTGGCGCATGCCTCCGGATCCAGCAGGTCCAGAGCAAGAGGTATCGCCTGCTCCCCGAGACGCTCGCAGGCTGCTTTTAACGCCTTCTCGTCGCGGTCAACGAGAACAACCGTGGCGCCTGCCGCGATCATCGCCTCCGTCGACGCCATTCCGATGCCAGACGCCGCGCCCGTGATCGCAGCGATCTTCCCTTTCAACTCGTTCATTCTTTCCTCCTCGGTTAGGCGGCCTCATCTCACTCCGCCGCATGCTGCATGATATTCGGCAAGGCTCTTCGCCACCCGCCAGACCAAAACCGCCTCCGGATCGAGCGGCGTGTCGGAAAATCGCTCGGCGTCCGGCATGTGCTGCCAGAACAGCGGGGGCGGTACGGATTTTCCGGCGAGTGCGTCGCAAAGCCGCGTGACGGCAGATTGAGCCTGTTCAGCCGTCCAATAGTACCGGATGCGATCGGACAGCGAATAATGCCGAAGCCAGCGCTGCTCGCCCTCCGTGCCATGATAGTGACGGCTCCAATGCTCCCGATGCGCCAGCATTAAAGCCTCCATCGCAGCGTATAGGGGACGCTCGCCATAATCAGGCACGAGGTCGGATGCGATCAGGTCCAGCCCATAGAGGGCCTCGCGCAGGACGAAAGTTAGTTCCGGTCCGACCTTGAGGATCGGAAAACCATCTTCAACGAGCGCGGTCAGCGGACCGGTGCCCTGATAATCGGTGGAATGCGCTTCGAACACGAATTGCGGCTCGTCCTCGAGCACCTGCTTCAATTTATCGATCTTGCTGCGGTCGTACCTGATAACATTGTGGTTGCCGAACTCGACGCCCGGCTGCACCACCAGGCCGATGGCACGCCCAAACGCCTCCGTAAGGCCGGCCTCGGCGAAAACGCGGCGATGGACATCGATCGTCCGCCTGGCGGCCGAAGCCGCAGTCGGCTCGATCGTGGTCAGCGCGTGATCCGCGCCGCCGGGAGGAGGAACCTCCGTGCCGATCACATAAACCGGCATGGCGCCCCCTGCCCGCCTTGCCGAGGTCTCCGCGACAGCGGCAAGGCGGGCAGCGCGATGAGCGGTCGTCTCGTCGTCCAATCCGGCGGGCTCACCCATGCAGCCCATCGATGCGTCCAGATGGATCTTGCGGAACCCGGCATCAACATAGGCCACCACCATCCTCTCAGCCTCAGCCATGGCTTCTTCGGCCGCACGTTCCCGCCAGGGATTCGGTCCGAGATGGTCGCCGCCAAGCACGATGAGGTTTTCCGGGCAACCCTCCTCTTTGGCGATGCGCAACACGAGAGCCGCAAAGTCCGCAGGGGTCATTCCGGTATAGCCGCCCAGATGGTTGACCTGGTTGCAGGTGGCTTCGATCAGAACCGTGCTCGAATGGTCACGCCCATGACGCAGCGCTGCCCGCAGGACGATCGGATGGGCCGAGCAGACCGAGGTGATCCCTGCAGGGTGGCCCAGAGCCCTGAGTGCAGCCAGTTCGTTCAGTTTTATCTGCATTACGAGCGCCTTTTCGTCGAGGCGATGAATGTGTCGAGTTCCTGGCGCGTGCCTGCGCCTTCCATCGGACCGCGGATCGTCACATTGCGCGCACCTGCGGCCGAACCATAGGTGAGAGCCTCGCCCGGAGACATTCCGAGCCGCCGGCAGGTGAGGTAGGCCCCGCCGAAGCAGTCGCCGGCGCCGGTAGGATCGACCTCTTCGACGAGAAATGCAGGAGCGTCGATGCGGTCGCCGTCCCTGCCAAAATAGGTCGCGCCCTCCGCTCCGCGCTTCAGCACGATCTCCTTCACGCCTATTTCGAAAAGACGGTGGATCGCCTCGGCTTCGCCCGAGATGCCAGCGGCCCGCTCAAGCTCTTCCCCTGACGGCAAGAGAAGATCGGCGGTGGCGACAAGCCTGGCAAATCGACGCTCGGTATCCTCGTCGAGCTGCAATTCCTTGCGGATATTCGGATCGACCGAGAGCGTTCCGCCTCGCGCCTTCACGATGTCGACCGCCTTGTCGATTACCTCCCGCGCGCTCGGAACGGACAGCGCCGAACCCATCACATGGAGATGTCCGCTGCGGTTGATGAGATCGCTGACACCCTGAGACCAGCCGAAGCGGGCGGCCGCGGACTTCGCGATATTGTAGACGAAGTCGCGGGAACCGTCCTTGCGGTAGCGGACAAAGGCACTCCCGGTCGGATAGTCAGTGTCGATGGAAATAGTAGACACATCGACGCCATCCCGCCTGAGGCGATCAATGTTGACGCGACCGAAATCATCGTTGCCGACTGCCCCCACCATCGCCGCTGCTCCGCCGAGCCGGCCGCATTGCGAGATGAAGATCGCCGGCGCCCCGCTGGCAAACGGACCGACGAGCGGCTGAGCCTCACGAAAGCCTTCTCCGACCGTCGTCGCAACGATCTCCACGAGGATCTCGCCGACGCAAACCGTGGGACCGAGATGGTCCGGAGCCAGCACTGAAACCATTGCAATCCTGCTTTCGATAGGTGTCGCTAAATCGCTGTAGATCGTTGTAGTGCACCGTCTTCGCCACCGAATTCCTCGTTTTCGAGAGAAAGGAAGCGTTGGTGCAGCATGCATGCCGCCCCGAAGGCGGAACCGAACTCCGCGTCGCCATCGACGACGATCTCGGGGGTCGGAAAAGGAATGTTCTGGCCTTCCGACATATGGACAGCCACACGGGCCGCGACCATCGGATAGAGCGACGCAACCGAACCGCCGAGCACGATCCTATCAGGATCGAGCAGACGACAGGCCTGCAGCAGCGCGTAGGCAAGATGCCGCGACCAGATCTCCGCTATGTTCACAGCATCAGGAACACGATCGCGAACATCGGTGAGGAAATCCTGCAGATCGGCGTCGGTGCGGCCGGTCGCCTCCCGATACTGCCGGATCAGTACCTCGCGGCCGATCAGCTGCTCGAATTTCTGTCCGCCGCTTCCCGGCACGAGAGTATGGCCGATTTCGCCCGCAAGGCCATGACCGCCACGAAACAGCTTTCCATCGATCATGATCCCACCACCGACGCCGGTTTCCATGAGCAGGAAGAGCGTTACGCCGGAAACACCATGACGATAGCTGTCACCGATCGCGAAAGCATTGGCGTCGTTTTCCACCGCGATCGGCACCTCGGCCGGAAAGGCACTGCGGCCGATCTCTTTCAACGGCACCTCCCGCCAGCCAATGATCGGCGCAAGCGTGACAATTCCTTCCGGCCGGATATGCGCCGGCGCGGATATGCCAAGCCCCTTGCAGCGCTGGATCATGTCTTTCGCCATGGCGCCGATGATGAGATCGACGCCACATGCCACGGCCTCCTCCACTGTCGAGGACTGCGCGTGGAAGGCCAGCCTGCGACAGGCCCGGACATCGGCGGAAAAGTCCACAACAACAGCAGATATATGCTCGACGCCAAGCTCGATGCCGACGAAGAATGCGGCATCCGGAACCAGCTCGAGCATGATTCCCGGACGGCCGGCACGGGATTGTTCCGAGCGCTGTTTGCCGCTCTCGTCCGACTCCTGGACAAAGCCGCTTTCCGTCAGTTCGGCAACGATCTCCCCCGATGATGAACGGTTCATCCCGAGCTTCCGCGCCAGGTCGGCCCGGCTCAGGCGGCGATGGCTGTAGATCGTCTGCAGGGCTGCGACGATGTTGTTCTGCCTGATCCTGCGCGGCGAGCTTCCGATGGAGACGGTGTCGTTCATGTTCATTTCTCTTCAAATCGACTGCTCCAGCCTACACTTACGAAGCAGATCGGCAGAAGGATTATCAGGGGCGTGCGTTCGTGACGCGACGCCGTTTGGCTTCTTCGTATTTCAGTTCGATATAGCGTTTGGCATGAGCCGCCAACGGGTCGTTATCGGTCCACGTGTCGCGCCAGATTGCGCAGGCGAGTGACAGGCCTTCATCGACAACAGCGGTCGAAAAGCTTTCGAACACTATGTCGCGCTTGTAGTCGATATCGAGCAAGGCATCGAAGATGAGATCGAAGTTGATGACGCCGTCGCCAAGATAGCCGCGGTTGCTCTCGCCGATGTGGAAGTAGCCGATCTTGTCGCCGGCGAGCCGGATCGCGGCAGCCGGATTTGCTTCCTCGATATTCATGTGAAAGGTGTCGAGATGCAGTCGGACATGGTCCGATCCGGTCTCGGAGATGAACTTCAATCCCTGGGCCGCCGTGTTCAGAAGGTTCGTTTCGAAGCGGTTCACGATCTCCAGGACGAGATCGACCCTCGCATCCTTCGCGACATCCGCAGTCGCAGCGATTGCGGCGACGCTGTTGTCCCAGCCCTTCTTCGTCGGCTGGCGGTTGTACTTGGTGTGCGCGGAATAGAGGATCCCACCAAGCTTGTTTCCGCCGATGTCACGGACCGCACGCACGGCATCGGCGAGCGTCTGCTTGCCGGCGGATACCGCAGCGGCATCCTCGCTCGAAATATCCCTGTCGATCGGCAGGCCCATCGTCACACCGATCTCGACCTCGAGCGATTGCGCGAGCTTTGCGAGACGATCGAGATTGAACTTCTCGGGGCGCAGATAAGCGAATTCGATTGTGCGATATCCGTGCTCGGCCGTTTTGTTGAGAGCCATTTCGAGACCCTCTTGCGTTTGGCCGCCTGTCCATACAAATGAATGGATACCCAATCGGCGCATGGCTTTTTTCCTCCGCTGAAAGCCTTTCGTTGCGCCACAGCTATGCCATTTAGTATGGTAAAGCAACAAATAAATTCGCGTATTATAATTTTGCCATTGCGAGCGAATTCATTGCGTTGCAGCATTTTTGCGAACGGTCTCTGCCTCCGTTACTTTTGCCAGAATTAGTTCTTACCAAAATCAACGACATAGCCGACATATTTGCAGGTTTAGACAACAAATATTGCGTGAGCGGCATTTTTCGTCTACACAATGGCCCGGCGAAATGATCTCGCTGCTATCTGGGAGGATTGAAATGAATTACGCTCTGAAGGCCAGCGCGCTTGCGCTGACGCTCAGCCTCGCCACCGCCGCTTCGCCGGCATGGGCAGACTTCTGGTCCGACGCCGGCGCCAAGTTCAAAGGCGTGACCTTGCACGGCGTGACCGAAAGCACGCCGCCATCGAACTACATCAAGAATGTGCTCGCCCCGGAATTCGAGAAGAAGACCGGCATCAAGGTCGAAATCGAGACGACGTCCTGGGACCAGATGTACGACAAGGCCATCAAGGACATGGAGGCCAAGACCGGCATCTATGACATGGTCTACATCGAACAGGACATCATCTACTCGTATCTGTCCCGGAATTTCCTAGTCAACATCACTCAGACGCTGAAGGATCAGGCGGATCTGAAGGCGCCGACCTACGACGACGCGAACTTCACCAGCTTCGCCGACTATTTCAAGGACAAGAAGGGCGATCTCTTTGGCGTCCCGATGGAAGCCTTCCTGAAGACCTACCTCTATCGCAAGGACCTTTTCGACGATCCGAAGATCAAGGAAGCCTTCAAGAAGGAAACTGGCAAGGACCTGAAGCCGGCGACCACGCATGAGGACTACACGCAGATCGCCGAATTCTTCACCAAGTATGGCAAGGATAACGGCATTGAGCTTTGGGGCACCACCGCTCAGGCGCATACAGGTCACGCCGCGTCCTGGTACGAATATTTCGAATCCATCGCGCCGACTTTCGGCGTTTACAACTGGGGCATCGACGCCAGCAACAACTACGCAGCGACGGTCGAGCATGGCGGCGCAATGAACAGCGACAAGGCGAAGGCCGCGCTGAAATACTGGCTGCATCTGCGCGACATAGCCCCGCCGGAATCGACCCAGTCTACCTGGACGGAAACGGCGACGACTTTCGCTGCCGGCCGTGTTGCTCAAGGATTGATCTACGGCGAGAACGCCGCATGGATCGCGAGCGATCCTGCACAGTCGAAGGTGGTCGACAAAGTAGGCTTTGCCCTGCCGCCACTCGAGCCGGGTGTCCTGGAGGATGCGAAGTCAGGCAAGGGCTATATCGGCTATTATGACGGCGGCGCCTTCGGTCTGCCGATTACGTCCAAGAACAAGGAAGCAGCTCTGCTCTTCCTCGAATTCATGGGTCAGAACGATGTGCAGCCCGATTGGGCAATCGCAGCACCCCGCATCACCAACAAGGCGACCTTCGACGACCCGAAGGTCAAGGCGATGGACGTCAAGCTCGGCGGCTTCTACACGATGCTGAAGGATCAGGGCAAACTCTTCGCCGGCGCTCCTCCGTATCCGTTCCATGCCCAGCTGCGTGAAGCAACCCTGCCGATCTTCTTCGACATCCTGACCGGCAAGGTCGCGCCCGACGAAGGCCTCGACCAGATGGCCGCCAAGACGGAAGAGGAGCTCACCTCGCTCGGCTATCGCAAATAAATCATCCTCCCCACCTTGGCGGGTCGTCTTCGCTTGGCGACCCGCTCCTTTCCTGGCTCGATAGGCCGCCCCAAGGGTGCCAAAGAGGATGAGGCGATGCATTCACAAAAGCTTGGATGGCTGCTGCTGTCACCGACGATCCTGATCCTCGGGCTCTTCGGCATCTTTCCTTTCATTTACGTCGTCTGGGTTTCGTTTCACCAGTGGAACCCTTTCGCCGCAAATCCGCTGATGGTCTTCAACTGGGCCTCGAACTACCGGAGTCTCGTCTTCGACAAACAGTTCCTGGCCTCGCTGGGCATCACGATCGCCTTCGTCTTCTTCGCAGTCGTTTCCGAACTCGTCCTCGGATACATTCTCGCGCAGGCACTGATGAAGGACTTTCCGGGAAAAGCGTTCTTCCGCACCATCCACACCCTTCCTCTTATCATGGCGCCCATCATTGTCGGATCGGTGTGGAAGCTGATGACGACACCGTCGATTGGCATCATCCCATATCTGCTGCGAAGCTGGTTCGGTTACGATCTGAACATCGGCCAGAGTGCGCTCGCGGCTTTCTCCATCACTGTCATCATGGACGTCTGGCACTGGACGCCGCTGGTCACCCTGTCCCTGATTGCCGCCCTGGTCTCGCTTCCGCCAGATCCCTTCGAGCAGGCGCAGATCGATGGCGCCGGCAAGAGCCAGATCTTCTGGCATATCACGCTCCCTCTGATCCGCCCTGCCCTGCTGGCCACGGTGTTCATCAGGCTCATGGACGCGCTGCGCACGGTCGACGAAGTCCTGATGCTGACCGGAGGCGGTCCGGGGTCGTCGACGCGCTATATCGGCGTTCACATCTTCAGAGAAGTCTTTCCGAAAACGAATTACGGCTACGGTTCAGCCATCTCGGTCGTCGTACTTTATCTCACCATCGTCGTCTGCTGGCTGCTCTACGTCGGCCTGATTGCTCCCCGCGCGAAGAGAGGCTGATGCGATGAAAAGACAGAACCCCTGGCTTTCGGTTCTCTTGTGGACGCTGATAAGCTTTGCAACCCTCTTCCCGATCTACTGGCTCTTCGTCATCTCGCTGAAGCAGCCCTTTGACCTGTTTTCCACGCCGGACGTCATCCTTCGGAGCTTCTTCTGGAAGAACTACCAGGACGTGCTGACGAACGAGACCTTGCGGCGATATATGATCAACTCGCTGGTCATTTCGTCGGGGAACGCGATCCTGGTGACGACCCTCGGCTTTCTTGCCTGCTACGCGCTGACGCGCTTCGATCTCGCAGGCAAGGAAAGCATTTTCTTCTGGACCATCACCAACCGCATGGCGCCTCCGGCGGTCTTCCTGCTGCCGCTCTTCCTGCTGCTGACGCAGGTCTACAGGATCGGCGACTTTTCGCTGGCGGATACCAGGCTTGGCATGATCCTGGTCTATTGCTCCTTTAACCTTCCCTTTGCCATCTGGACCCTGCGTCCGACGGTAGAGGCCATTCCTAAGGAATTGGACGAGGCGGCATATATGGATGGCGCAAGCCCCTGGATGGTCCTCTACGACATCGTCTTTCCCTTGGCGCGACCGGGACTTGCGGTGACGCTCATCCTCACCTGGGTCTTCGCTTGGAACGAATATCTGCTTGCCGCGACACTCACCAACTTCAACGCCCGCACACTCACCACCGGCCTGTCGGAATACGTAACGACGACAGGAACCGCCTGGGGCATCATGGCGGCGATCTCGATGCTGACATTGATCCCGGCGCTCATCGTCTTCTCGGTGGTGCAGCGTCACATCGTTGCCGGCCTGACCTTCGGCGCAGTGAAAGGATAGCGAGATGGCTTCGGATTCTCGAAACAACGAAAAACAGCCGGGCTTCCTGCCGATCGAGACGAACTGGTTCGACCGGCTGTTCATCTCCGTCGTGATCTGGGTCGCGCTCTCTCTGTTCTGGCTGCGGTTCATCGAACCGTTCGGGCTTTCGGTATGGTTCGCGGTGGCAATCTCCGCCGTACTCGGCGCCTACATCGTCTGGAAGGGGTGAGCCGGTGAATTCCATCAACACTATCAAGACGCAAGCCGTGCTGGATTAGGGAGAAAAGACATTGGCAAATGTACAGGTCAGCGACGTCACCAAGAGATATGGCGCTCTTCAGGTGATGCATGGCGTCAGCGTCGATATCGAGGATGGCGAATTCGTCGTGCTGGTCGGCCCTTCGGGATGCGGCAAGTCAACGCTGCTGCGCATGATCGCCGGTCTCGAGACCGTCAGCAGCGGCGACATCCGCATCGGCGGTCGCGTGGTCACCAACGCCCCGCCGAAGGAGCGCGACATCGCCATGGTCTTCCAGAGCTACGCGCTCTACCCTCATAAGACCGTCGCCGAGAACATGGGATTTCCACTAAAGATGGCGAAACGCCCGAAATCGGAGATCGATGAAAAGGTCGGTAGGGCAGCCGAGATCCTGGACCTGACGCGTTATCTCGACCGCTATCCGAAGCAGCTGTCAGGCGGACAGCGGCAACGCGTCGCCATGGGCCGAGCCATCGTCCGCGACCCACAGGTCTTCCTGTTCGACGAGCCGCTATCGAACCTCGATGCCAAGCTTCGCGTCACCATGCGCGTCGAAATCAAGGAACTGCACCAGCGGCTGAAGACCACCACCGTCTATGTCACGCACGATCAGATCGAGGCCATGACGATGGCCAACAAGATCGTCGTCATGCGCGACGGGCGGGTGGAACAGGTTGGCAAGCCGCTTGATCTCTATGACTTTCCGGCAAACCTCTTCGTCGCTGGTTTCATCGGCAGCCCGTCGATGAACTTTCTCCAGGGCAAGATCGCAACTCGCGACGGAAAGCAGGTTGTCATCACCGATCAGGGCGTTACCCTCCCCGTTGACCGCGTGAACGCAGAGGAGGGTAAGGCCGTAACCTACGGCATTCGCCCGGAACACATAACCATCAGCGATGACGGTATTCCGGTGGAAGTGTCAGTATACGAGCCGACCGGCTCAGAAACGTTGATCTTCGGCCGTGTGGGAGGAGTGCCGATCGATGCCTTGATCCGTGAGCGTATCGAGGTCGAACCCGGCCGGACGCTGCATTTTCATATTGATCCGCGGCGTGCTCACATCTTTGATCAAGCAACGGGACAGCGATTGTAAGGTGAGGAACAAATGAATTTCGAAGGCAAAAAAGTGATCGTCACCGGTGCCGGAAAGGGCATCGGCCGCGTTGTCGCAGAGATGCTGGTCAAGCGTGGGGCTAAGGTCACGGCACTCACCAGAAGTGCTGACGATGTCGTTTCCCTACATGAAGACCTTGGTTGCGAAGCGATTCAGGTCGATCTTGCCGACGCAAAGACGACGCGAGAGGCGGCGCGCGCCGCACTTCCGGCAGATTTCCTTATCAACTGCGCTGGAACAACCGAGCTGCAGCCTTTTCTCGAAACCACGGTCGAAGCCTTTGACCACCTGATTGCAGTCAACACGCGCGCCCCGATGATCGTCGCACAAGAGTATGCGCGGTCCCTGATCGAGAACGGCCGCCCTGGAGCCATCGTCAACGTCTCCTCTGTCGCAGCCTTTGTGGGTATCCCGGATCATGCGGCCTATTGTGCATCGAAGGGCGGTCTGGACGGCTTGACGCGCGTCATGGCCAAGGAACTGGCGCCGCAGGGCATCCGGGTAAATGGCGTGCATCCGACGGTGACGCTGACGCCGATGGCGATCAAGGCCTGGAGCGATCCGGAGAAAGCCGCCGGAATGCAAAAGCGCATCCCGGTCGGCCGGTTCGCAGAGCCCGAGGACGTGGCAGAGGTGATCCTCTTCCTGCTCTCGGACGAAGCCGCGATGGTCAACGGCATCTCCATGCCTATCGATGGCGGCTACATGATCGCGTGAGACCCTATATTGCTATGGATCAGGCGCCGGAAGCAATCTTCCTGGCGGCGTTGATCTGTTTGCGGGCACCGGATCGTAATTGCGCGGTTTCCGCTCCGGCAATGACAAAAGCGAAGCCGAATTTCAGAAGCTCGCCGGCGCGCTCGCCGTCACCGGCAAAGGCGCAGGCGAATTTTCCGTGCGCGCCGCAGCGCGCGACGGCATGCTGCATGGCGCTATCGATCTCGGCGGCATTCGGCGCCACCTGATCCCCGTTCGATAGTGCGATGGAGAGATCCGACGGGCCGATGAAGATACCATCGATGCCGGGCATGCCAAGGATATCGTCGATCGCTTCGAGCGCCGCGCGCGTCTCGATCATGGCTATTGCGACCGTCAAATCATTGGCGGTCCTGAGATAGTCGTCAGCCGAAAGGCCGGTGTGGTTGAGTGCCAAAGACGGCCCCCAGCTGCGCTCGCCAACCGGCGGATATTTTGTGGCCTTCACGAAGGCCTTCGCATCCTCGGCCGAATTGATCATCGGCGCGATGATGCCCGACGCACCGGCATCGAGCAGGCGCGAGGCAGAGGCGAAATCACCGACCGGGATGCGGGCGAGCGCCGGCTTGCCGGCGATACGCACATGGCCGACAGCGGCAGCTGCAGACGGCAGGTCCCACATGCCGTGCTGCATGTCGAGCACAACGGCATCGAAGGCTTCCTGAGCCAGATGATTGACCAACAGCGGATCGGGAATGCCCACCCAGGCAGAAATCATCTGGCTTTCGTGGTTCCGGATCCGGGCTGCAAAGCCGTCGATATCAGCTGCACTCATGGCATTCTCCTCAGTTCGCCAGGCCACCAATGGCCATGTATTTAACCTCGAGGAACTCTTCGATGCCGTATTTCGAACCCTCCCGGCCGATGCCGGACTGCTTCATGCCGCCGAAAGGAGCGACCGCTGTCGAGATGAGTCCCTCGTTGATACCGACAATGCCGAATTCGAGAGCGTCGGCAACCCGGAAGATGCGGCCGACGTCACGGGCGTAGAAATAGGCGGCAAGACCAAAGGGCGTGTCATTGGCCATTTCAATCGCCTCTTCCTCCGTCCTGAAGCGAAAAAGAGGGGCGACCGGACCGAAAGTTTCATCCGAGAAGATTTCCGCCTCGCGGGAGACATCCGAGAGAATGGTGGGCAGGTAGAAATTGCCGCCACGCTGATCGCGCCTGCCGCCGGAGACGATCTTCGCGCCATGCCTGACGGCATCCTCGACATGCGTCTCGACCTTCTTGAGCGCAGCTTCGTCGATCAATGGGCCTAGCGTGACGCCCTCCTCCATGCCGTCGCCGAGCTTCAGTTTGGCGACGGCGGCTGCGAGCTTTTCGGCAAAGGCGTCATGCACTTTATCCTGTACGAGAATGCGGTTTGCGCAGACGCATGTCTGCCCGGTATTGCGGAACTTCGAGCCCATGGCGCCCTTGACCGCCTCGTCGAGATCGGCGTCGTCGAAGACGATAAAAGGCGCATTGCCTCCAAGCTCCATGCTGGTCTTCTTGATGGTCGGCGCGCATTCGGCGAGCAGCTTGGCGCCGACCGCCGTGCTGCCGGTGAAGGTGAGCTTGCGCACCCTCGGACTGGCGGTGATCGCAGGACCGGTTTCCGACGAAGGGCCGGTGATGACGTTGCAGACGCCGGCCGGAAAGCCCGCCTCTTCAGCCATCACGGCAAGCGCCAGCGCCGAATAGGGCGTCTGGCTTGCCGGACGAATGACGCCGGTGCAGCCTGCGGCCCAGCCGGGACCGGCCTTGCGGGTGATCATCGCCGAGGGAAAGTTCCACGGCGTGATCGCCGCAAAGACGCCGATCGGCTGCTTCTGCACGATCAGGCGTCGGCCTGAAACCGGCGAAGGGATCGTGTCGCCATAGACGCGCCTCGCCTCTTCCGCGAACCACTCGATGAAGCTTGCGGAATAGACGACCTCGCCACGGCTTTCGGAAAGAGGTTTGCCCTGCTCGATCGTCATGATGGCCGCGAGATCCTCGAGATTCGCGTGCATCAACTCGGCGAGCTTCCAGAGATGGTTGGCGCGCTGCTCGGCAGTCAGTCCCGCCCATGCCTTCTGAGCTTTGTAGGCGGCATCGATCGCGCGGTTCGTCTCCACAGCACTCATCGCAGGCACGGTTCCGATTACCTCGCCGGTCGCAGGATTGGTGACGTCGTAGGTACGGCCGCTATCGGCCTGCACCCATTGGCCGCCTATATAATTCGCTTCGCGAAAAAGCTCCGGACGGCGGAGCTTGTAGCCCGAAAGTTTGTTGCTCATGACTGGATACCTTCCATGAAACGCGGTTTCTGGGGATCAGACGGCCGGAATATTCTCGTCATCGGGGGCGAAGTTCGATCCCCGCAATGCTTCGCAAACGGCGTGCGTCACATCGGCCGTGGTTGCCTTGCCGCCAAGATCTGGAGTGAGAATGCCGGCGGCGCAGACCTGTTCCACCGCTGAAATCAGTATCTTTGCCGCAACCGCCTCGCCCAGATGTTCCAGCATCAACGATGCCGTCCAGAAGCTTGCGACGGGGTTGGCGATGCCCTTGCCGGTAATATCGAAAGCCGAACCATGGATCGGCTCGAACATCGAGGGGAAACGGCGTTCGGGATCGACATTGCCCGTCGGTGCGATGCCGAGCGAGCCGGCGAGCGCAGCCGCGAGGTCAGAGAGGATATCGGCATGCAGGTTGGTCGCGACGACCGTGTCGATGCTCTTTGGTTTTGCGACCATGCGGAAGGTCATGGCATCGACCAGTTCCTTGTCCCAGGTCACATCGGGGAAGTCCTTGGCGACCTCGGCGGCAATCTCGTCCCACAGCACGAGCCCGTGGCGCTGGGCGTTGGACTTGGTCACGACCGTCAGCAGCTTACGAGGGCGCTTCTGCGCCTCGCGGAAGGCAAAGCGCATGATGCGCTCGACGCCGCGGCGCGTGAAGATCGAGGTTTCGGTCGCCACCTCCTCTGGCAGGCCGATATGGGCGCGGCCGCCATGGCCGGAATATTCGCCTTCGGAGTTCTCACGCACGATCAGCCAGTCGAGATCGCCTTCCTCGACCCCCCTGAGCGGGCTTTTCACACCGGGGAAGATGCGGGTCGGGCGGATATTGGCGTACTGGTCGAGACGCTGGCAGATCGGCAGACGCAGGCCCCAGAGTGTCACGTGATCGGGCACGTCAGGCGCGCCGACGGCGCCGAAATAGATGGCGTCGGCTTGCTTTAGCAAAGACAGGGCATTCTCGGGCATGAAGGCACCGGTCCTGCGGTAGCGCTCGCTGCCCCAGTCATAATGGTCGATGTCGAGTGTGAAAGCGCCGCTGCGGGCGGCCAGCACTTCGAGCACTTCGAGGCCGGCGGCGATGACCTCTGGGCCAATGCCGTCGCCGGGAACGGAGGCGATGCGGAAGCGACGGAGCGGCGTATTGGTATTGGCGTTCATGGGACCCCCTTAATAGTCAGATGAGGCCGCCATTGATCAGCAGCATCTGCTTGGCAATCATGCGGCTGTCGTGGGAGGCGAGCAACAGGCATTGGCCACGCCCTCGACCTCGATCTCCTCGGGAATGCATTGCAGCTTCACCCCGTCGGCGATCCTGCCTTCATGGCTGTTGAGTTCTTGCACAGGCAACCAAGATTCTCGACGATATTGTTGCGATATTTTCTACGCGCATGTCGGGCGCGGCAAGACACGGCGAAAATATGCAACAAGAGGCAGCGCGGATCAAATCGAGACACGGGATAGCGCTTCAACTGTAGCCCGGTGCGAGCACACAGTGGACGCATCCGTTCCGCTGACATCGGGTGAGCGCCTCCCTGCGAAGGCAGCCGGCATCCTGTCAGAACGGCAATCCGACGTAGTTTTCCGCAAGCGCCGTCGAGGCAGCGCGGGAATGGGTGAGATAGTCGAGTTCCGCTTCCTGGATCTTCTGGTCGAAATCGCCGGTATCGGGAAAACGATGCATCATCGTCGTCATCCACCAGGAGAAGCGCACGGCCTTCCAGACGCGAGCAAGCGCCTTTTGCGAATAGGCGTCAATGCCGACGCTCGAGCGATCTCCGTAGAACTCCCTCAGACCTTCGAAGAGATAGTGCACATCGCTGGCAGCAAGGTTCAGCCCTTTGGCGCCGGTCGGCGGCACGATATGGGCGGCATCGCCGACCAGGAACAGGCGACCGAAGCGCATCGGCTCGGCCACGAAGGAACGCAGCGGCGCGATTGACTTTTCGAAAGATGACGCGGTCTTCAGCGCCTCGGCGTGATGGGCCGGCAGGCGGCGGCGCAACTCGTCCCAAAAGCGGTCGTCGCTCCAGTCTTCGACCTTCTGATCGAGTGAACATTGGATGTAATAGCGGCTGCGGGTCACAGAGCGCATGGAACAGAGTGCAAAGCCGCGCGGATGATTGGCATAGATGAGCTCATGATTGACCGGAGCGACATCGGCCAACAGACCAAGCCAGCCGAAGGGGTAGATCTTCTCGAAGGTTCTGATCGCCTTTTCCGGAACCGCCTTGCGGCTTGCGCCGTGGAAGCCGTCGCAGCCGGCGATGAAATCGCAGTCGATACGCTGAGTAGCGCCATCCTTCTCGTAGCTCACGAAGGGAGTGCGGCCATCAAAATCATGCGGCGTCACGTCGGCGGCATCATAGATGGTCAAGGCACCGCTCGCCTCGCGCTGTTCCATCAGATCACGCGTCACCTCGGTCTGGCCGTAAACCGTGACGCGCTTGCCGCCGGTCAGGCCGTAGAGATCGATGCGGTGATCGCGCCCGTCGAAAGCCAGTGAAAAGCCGTTATGCGGCAAACCTTCAGCATGCAGCCGGGCAGCCGACCGTGCCTCGTCCAAAAGATGAACGGTGCCCTCTTCCAGGACGCCGGCGCGAACGCGGCCGAGAATGTAGTCCTTGCCCACCCGATCGAGAATGACGTTGTCGATGCCGGCTTCCGTCAGAAGTTGGCCGAGCAGCAGGCCCGACGGGCCTGAGCCGATAATGGCGATTTGGGTGCGCAATTGCTTCCTCCCTGCAATTTGCTTTCTGCCAAATTCTGACCTTTAGCCCTTCGAGCGGCAATGGACTTTCCCACCGAAAAATTGCACAAAACGAACATGGGAACGGAAGGAAGCCCATGACGAGACATGTGCCGACCTATGAGCTCTACGGCGAGACATCGGGCAAAGAACCCGATTTCTGGCTGCACTGCGAAACAATTCCCTCGCGTAGCAGCCTGCACCATTGGGAGATCAAACTGCATCGGCACGCGAGTTTCTTTCAGATATTGTACATCGATGCCGGCGCAGCCGATGCCATTTTCGGCGAGCGGAGCCATGCCATCCAGCCGCCAGCGGTCGTCACGATTCCTCCCGGGTTCGATCACGGCTTCCGTTTTTCGCGGGATATCGACGGCCTCGTCATCACCATGCTGAGCGCCAATCTTAGCCACCTTCCCGGCGACCGCAGCCGCCTCGGTGAGTGGCTTGCAGCCCCGCATCTCACCGCGCTTGATCCGCAAGACCCCGACGCCGCCTATCTCATGCAGAGCCTGAGGCGGCTCGGCGATGAATATCGGTACAACCGCAGCGGCCGCAGCGAGCTTCTCGCCTCCTATGCCGCATTGGCGCTGCGGCTGACGGCCAGAATTTCCCATCAGGAGGATATCAGCCAGTTCCCCGCCGATGAAAACGAACGGCGGATGGAGCAACTGGCTGGCCTCATCGAACAGCATTTCCGTTCGCACAGACCCGCTTCATTCTATGCCAGGGAAATCGGCATTTCGCCGACCCATCTCAATCGCATCGTTCGCTCGATGACCGGCAAGACGGCTCACGACCTGATTGCCGGCAAACTCGTCGACGAGGCCAAGCGCGAACTCGTCTTCACGCTCGCGAACGTTCAGGAGGTCAGCCATCGGCTTGGCTTTGCCGACCCGGCCTATTTCTCCCGCTTCTTCCTCAAGCACGCGGGCGAGACGCCCAAGGATTGGCGCAAGCGGGAGAAGAACAGGCTGGAACGAGCCTAGGCTGTGCGACGCGCCGGGGCATCCTCAAGGAAGTCCTCGATGAAGCGTTTCTGCAGCAGTATGCCATCCCACTCATCCGCAAAGAACGGCGAGTCGTAGATCAGCGTGTAGGGTCCGGCGTAGCCGGCCTTTTCGCACATTTCCAGGCAATGACGGTAATCTGCAGCATCAAGCCCAGAGGCATTGTAATCGGCCTTGGCGTGGCAGATTTCGGCCCTACGCATGATATTCGCCAGCCCTTCATATTTCGCCGGTGCCGCCCAGTTTCCGAGGTCGCCATTGAGGCCGATCTTGCTGTCGAGTTCATCAAGCAGCCAGTTCATTTCCTTCGCTGAGGGCAGAAGGGCGAACCAGTTTTCGGTCACGACACGCACGCCGCTTCCCTCCGCCTGTCCGACGAGCCACTTCAGATGTCGCGCGGAACGCGCAAGGTTTTCCTCATTCGGCGCCTGCTTGCCGGCGATGACGCGGATGCGCTCGGCGCCGAGCTTCTTTGCGATATCGATCCAACCGGCAATCCAGCCTATGTCACGTTCCGCCGTCTCGGCATTGCTGGGATCGCCATCCTCGACGAGCAGTGTCTGGAAAAGGATGCCGGAAGCCTCCAGCGCATCGCGAAATTCGGCGAGATAAGAGGCATCCAGGCTCGGCAGGTGGAACGAGCAGACCTCCAGCCGGCCAAGTCCGCGTTCGGCGAGCATGCCCGGCACTTCGAGCAGGCTCACGCTGCCTGCCCCATAGGGCTCCTGGCGGGCAGCGCTTTTCTGCGGATCGGGACTATAGGGATAGGTTGCGCCCAGCATCCGGTGAAGCGACCATGTGGAAACCGCAAACCGGCCGTTCTGCAAAACCTGCATCTTTCATCTCCTCCCGTTTCCTCGCGAGGACTTTGGCAAGAATGACCCGCCGCATCAAGCCCGCAATCGCCTAGATCCGGTCGCCGCGAATGACTGCTTCTGCCGTCAGCGAAACGGCAAGCAATGCCTCATCACGGTTTGCCGGCGCCGATAGAAGGAAACCGACCGGCATACCCGCCTCGCCGTTGCCGCAAGGAATGGAAACACCGCACCAGTCCAGGAAATTGCCGAGCGCTGTATTGCGCAGCGTCTTGACGTTCACGGCGAAGAAAAGCTCGTCATCGCGCTCAAGTGCCGCGATCGGCGGCGCCACGTGGGCGACCGAAGGAAAGGCGAGGAAGCGGTTGCCGACGAGCCGATCGACTTCGGCAATCAGCCGTGTGCGCTCGGCAAGAATAGCAATGTAATCGGCCATGCTGGTCTTCTCGCCGAGCCGCGTGCGCAGGACGACACGATGATCCATCCGCGCAGCCTCCGGCCCTGCAAGCCGTTCGCGGTGGAGAGCGAAGGCTTCGGCAGTGACGAGGGCACCATGTTTTGCCATCAGTGCCAGGATTTCCTCGAAGGCCGGAATGTCGATCGGACTGATATGCGCGCCAGCGCTACGCAGCCGCTCCACTCCGCCCTCGAAGGCTTCGGCGACGCCCGAACCCAGGCCATCAAACACGATATTGCGAGGGACGACGATTTCCACACCTTTCAGCGACTGCCGGGCGACCGTCGGCGCCGTCAACCCGCGCATTGCAGCATCGACCCAGACGGCGTCTTGCACGGAACGGCAGAGGGGACCAAGCGAGTCGAGGCTCGTAGCCAGCGGATAGACACCTTCCATGGCATAGCGCCCGCGCGTCGCCTTGTAGCCGACGATGCCGTTCAGGGCGGCGGGAATACGCACCGAACCGCCGGTATCCGTGCCCATCGCTACCGGTACAAGGCCTGCGGCAACCGCCACGCCGGCGCCGCAGGACGACCCACCGGGAATGCGCGGCACGTCCCTGCTGTGAGGATTTTCCGGCGTGCCGTAGTGCGGATTGATGCCGAGGCCGGAGAACGCAAATTCGCTCATATTGGTACGGCCGATAGCCAGCATGCCGGCATTCTTGAGCTTTGTGACGATCGCAGCGTCCTGTCTAGCAGGCGCACCGCCCGTCAGAACCACCGAACCGGCCGTAGTTGCCATGCCCTCGATGTCGAAAAGATCTTTCCAGGCGATCGGAATGCCGTCGAGCGCACCGAGCGAACGGCCGTCGCGGATACGCTTCGAGGAGGCATGAGCCTCCCGCATTGCCCGCTCGCGCAACAATAGGGTGAAGACTGCCTTGTCAGCATATTGCTCGATGCCGTCGAAGATCGCCTCTGCGACATCAACCGGATCGGCCTTGCCGCTCTGGATGAGAAGGGAAAGCTGAGCGATAGACATCGCACCGAAAGTAAGGGCCATGGGGAGAGTCCTGTGGATATCACACAGGATTTACCGCCTATCATTTCGCAGGACCAGCCCTTGCACGGCTTTTCACGATGATTGGTACGATTTTGTGAACACTGAGTTTGCTTTAGCGCTCTTCAAATTACCGCGGTTAAGACACACATGCGGTCCTGCACGCGTGAGGCGGATAGGCACGCCATTAGCTTGCCTTCCCAAGCCGCATCCCGGTGCATTGCAGGAGACTTGAAATGACACAATCTGAAACTTGGACCTCCGGTCACCAGGATATGGTGCACCAGCATGTGAAGGAGGACGTGAGCTACGGCGAAGCTGAACGCGACTACGCCGACCACGTCAGCGCACAGAAGCTGTCGGTCCTGGAGCGGATCGTGGTCGTAGGCGCCCTCGTACTGCTAAGCTTTGTAGGCTTCACAGCACCGTCGGCACAGACATCAGCGACCGATCCGATGACGACCTCGGCTATTGAAGAGCCGGCACCTCCGGGTGATAGTCTGGTGCCACACCACCAGCGCTACGGCCATTGCCGTGAAACGAGCCCCTACGCAGACAGGGTCTGCTAAGAGCCAGCGATTTTCGCCGGGCATGGAATTTTTCGTCTAACGTGCATGAGAAGCATAGGAACGGGAAAGAGCCATGGCCGGTGACGTAGACTACGACCTCCACCGCTTCATCGAAGCGCAGAACGGCATATACAAACAGGCTCTTGCGGAGCTGGAAGCCGGTCGCAAGCGCTCTCACTGGATGTGGTTCATCTTCCCGCAAATCGCCGGTCTCGGAACCTCTTCCATGGCGGAGAAATATGCCATTCGCTCCGCGGAGGAAGCCTCAGCCTATCTCGCTGATCCGATCCTCGGCAGCCGCCTTTTGCGCTGTGTCGAGGCAATCCTCTCCGTCAATGACCGCAGCGCTCACGATATCATGGGCTCCCCGGATGATCTGAAGCTGCGCTCGTCCATGACGCTGTTTGCCGCGGTCAGCGATCACGGCTCGCCCTTTCACAAGGCGATCGATCATTTTTACGACGGGAAATTCGACGAACGGACAATTTCCATCCTGAGCGCCGGCAACGACTAGCCGGGAGAATACTCCAGCGCCGCAATCTCCTCGGAGATTTCTTGGATGCGCTGTTTCAGATCGTTTTGCGTACCGTCGTCTACTTCCTCTTCGCCAAAGCAATAACGTGCGTCGTGCAATTCGAGCTTGGCTTCAAGCTCGGCACGTCTGGCATATAGGCGCCGGAGATAAGTGTAATTCATCTCTGCCTCCAGATTGCTCCCAGATCAGCAGAAAAACGGCCACGCAACCCCCAAGGTTCCCTGGCCGCGTCAATATCAGCCGAAGGCGGAAATCGCCACGTTGCAAGCTTTTTCAAAATGGCAGGAACAGCCACCGTCCGTCATGGCCTGGCGAGTAACGCGCGCGCCTTCGAGCAGCAGCGTCAGCGTGTCGGCAAGAAGTTCCGGCTCGCGCGCGCCGGCAGCCACGCAAAGTGCCGCAAGACGATTGCGCTGCATCGCCTTGTGGCGCTCGATCAACTCGTGCGCCGGATGGCCTTCGCCCTTCAATTCGATCGCGGCATTGGCGAGATCGCAACCTGCGGGCTCGCCGTTCAGACAGTGAGCCCGGTCCTCGACCCAGGCAAGCAACTGGCCGCGCGCATCGCCGGGATGGGCGGCTTCAAGATCGCGCCAGATCTTCTCGGCCTTTTCGGAGGCGCGGCGTAGCGTTTCGCAGACCAGCTCGTCCTTGGAGCCGAAATGCCGATAGAGAGTCATCTTGTTGGTGGCGGCAGCATCCGCAATGGCATCCACGCCAATGCCGCGAATGCCGCGCTCACGGAAAAGCTCCGAAGCGGTCGTGACAATACGCTCCCGCGGGGGGATTCGATCGTCTGAAGCGGCTACGGAGATTTCATTCAATGATTCTGATTTTTTCGCGGACGAAGTCCTTGACATCGATGTGACCGATCGGTAACAAATGCATTGTTACTTACCGGTAACACCACTCTTTGCAGAAGTCAATGCCAGGAGCGCTTGGCAGCAGGAGTGGAACACGGGCGACCGCCCACGAAAGGAGGACCGTACCATGAGAAAGACCAGAGAAGATTTGACCATTTCCGAAGCCCTTCACGACCCGCTGATCGCCATGGTGCTCCGCGCCGATGGCGTGAAGCTTGAAGATTTCAAGCAACTCCTTGAGGTGGCTGCCCGTAAACGCGAGCCGCGTCCCTCCACGGCGAGCGATATGATCGGGTCCTTTGCCAGCCGCGCCAATCTGCCGGCGATGCCCTGCTTCGGCTGATCTGACCGCTGGCACCATAAGGCCCCGATCGGCACTGGGGATAAGCCCTGTTCCCAGACGGGCTGCCGCTGTCAACAGGCGGCAGCCCTTGCGATGCGACGAGCGCGCACATCCACATCGATTTCCCGAATATTTCTTCCCGCGACCTTGAGACGCTCGCCGCCGGCGACGCCGTCTTCATGACGACACGCACCGGCGGTGGCTTCGGCAAGCCGCAAAAAGGGGCGTCGACTTGCCACCGCTGACCGCAATGTCTGGCAGGAGACTTGGCCCACATCCGATCAGCCGGTATCGCTGATGGGAGAAAAACTCGGGCTGCATCTTGTTGTTCCGGTTCCAGCATCAACGATGCACGATGAGGCGCCCGCAAATAGATTTGTCGCCTGCGACCGCAGCATATCCGGTGACAACACTTGCCGCCTTCACGAATTATCTGCGGCAGCTACCAAAGGTTTTATATCCAAAGATTTTGCGATTTGCTTCCTAAACGGCTATGCCATAGTAAAGTAACAGGTTCGCATCATATCAGAGGTATGTTGAATTGGACGGAAAGACATCACCCGCAATCTACTCCGAAGATGAAGGCCCGGCCGAAGAGACCGGTGCCAAGGGCGCGCGCCGTGCACGCGTCAGCGGTATTGACCGCGCGCTGCAGGTGATTGACCATCTTTACGAGACGGGATCGCCGGCCGGCGTCTATGCCATCGCCAAGGCCGTGAAAGCACCGCTTTCCACCGTCTATGTCATCGTTGACGATCTGGTTGAAAAGAACATGCTGACGCGCCAATCCGACGGTTCGATCTGGCTCGGCTCGCGGCTCTATCACTATGGCCTTGCCTATGCGCGATCGCTCGATTTCATGAGCGTCGCGACGCATGAAATGCACGACCTCTGCCGGCAGGCTGGCGAGACCGTTCAGGTCTGCGGCCGTGACGGCGATTTCATGCTGGTTCTCGCCATGGCCGATGGCCCCAGCCATTTCCAGGTCGCCTCCCGCGTCGGCACCCGTGTGCCGCTCAACTGGACAGCGTCTGGCCGCCTGCTGGTCGGGCACCTGCAAGAAGACGAGCGTGTCGAGCTCTTCAAGCGATGCGCCCGCTCCTCGCCGACGGGACGCGCGGAAATCGATCCCGCCACGCTATCGGAATCCGCCGGAAAGGCCTTTGAATCGCGCCTGTCGATCCAGGCTGGCGAATCCGATTATGCGGTTGCCTGCATCGCCTCACCGATCTGCGATCGCGAGGGCCAGTGTGTCGCCACCATTTCCATCGTTCTGCCGGAGCAAAAGGCCTTTTCGGACGAAGGCCACTATACAGCACAGGTGCGCAACTCGGCTGAGCACATCGAGAAGCTGATGGGCTGGCGTAGCCATTAAGCGCCGGCTTCAGTCGCACGGCAAGCGCCGTCCGGACCGTCATTGGCTCGCGAGGAAGGGCGGCTCCTTGTTCGCATAGTATTTCGCTGCCTCATCGATCTCTTCTCGATGCTTCCGTGGCACAAATCGCAAGGCGTGATCCCACGCGTCGGCGCGCGCCGCGGCTGACGCCCGTTGGGCTGTGGCAGATCGCCCACCGCTGGGCCAGCGTTGCTCTCCGCCCGATCGGAGGCCATCTATTTGAAAAAACTCACTGATTGTGATCGCTAGCCTTCGAGGATCGAATAGCCGATATCGCGCAGATGATCCTGATCGGCGATCGCATCGACCGCCGAGATCCTGTCGCCGTCAAAACTCAGCGCCAGCACGACGCGCAACTGGCCCTCGATGAAGACGACGAGGCCGATTTCACCATCGACAAGCGCGACTTTCGCCGATGTCGCCCGCCCCTTGAAGCTTTCGGCGATGGCACCGGCGCCGCGAAGCGGCACGACATTGCCGAGACGGGTCGCGGCCGCATCTGGCCGGAAGACCGCATCCGGCGCGAGGACCGCAAGCAGCCCCTCCAGATCACCGTTGCGGGAGGCGATAAGGAAGGCTTCGGCTATGCTGCGCTTGCGCGCCAGATCGATATCAGGCGTTTCCGGTTGCCCCTGCACCCTGCGCCGGGCACGGCTGGCAAGCTGCCGGGCGGCGGCCGCACTCCGCCCGATGACAGCAGCGATCTCTTCGAAGGGCAGATCGAACATGTCATGCAACACGAAGGCGACGCGTTCGGCGGGCGAGAGGGTTTGCAGCACGACGAGCAGGGCGATGCCGACCGAATCGGCAAAAGCTGCTTCGCGCTCCGGATTGCTGGCGATATCCACGATCGCGCCATGCGCCGGCAGG
Source organism: Rhizobium sp. YAF28 (assembly GCF_052113285.1). Classification (NCBI taxonomy): domain Bacteria; kingdom Pseudomonadati; phylum Pseudomonadota; class Alphaproteobacteria; order Hyphomicrobiales; family Rhizobiaceae; genus Rhizobium; species Rhizobium sp. YAF28. Next base: position 294,632 of record NZ_JBFRCX010000009.1, read on the forward strand.
TCGAGCGGCTCTTCGCGCCGCGTTTTGCGCGAACGCAGCATATCCAGGCAGATGCGCGCCACGACCGTTGTCAGCCAGCCGCCGAGATTATCCACACTGCCCCTGTCCGACCTTGTCAGGCGCAGCCACGCCTCCTGCACCGCATCCTCAGCTTCTGCGCGGGAGCCGAGCATGCGGAAAGCGACGGCCCGCAGATGCCCGCGGTTTGCCTCGAATTCATCGGCCAGCCATTTTTTCTCGTCCATCAATCCACTCCCAATCCTGTTGCGTCAAAAGCCATGACGAGCGGAAGCCGGACGATGTGACAGGAGCTCTATCCTATCAAGTCCCGCGAAGTTGGGCTCATGACTTGACCTGCCGCATTTTTCATTGGCTGATGGCAGACAGATCCCTCCCTACGGTGTTTCCCATGTCCTCCCGATTTGACAGTTCCAAACAATATGCCGCCTTCCTGTTCGACATGGACGGTACGATCCTGAGTTCAACTGCGTCGGCAGAGCGCGTCTGGGGCCGCTGGGCCGAGCGGCACGGGCTGGATGTGGAAAAATTCCTGCCGATCATGCATGGATCGCGTGGCATCGACACGATCAGGCGGCTGAACCTTCCGGGCGTCGACGCGGAAGCGGAAGCCGCACAGATCACCGAAGAGGAAATCCAGGACGTCGAAGGCGTCGTTGCCCTTCCGGGTGCCGCCGATTTCCTGGCGTCGCTGCCGCCGAACCGGTGGACGATCGTCACCTCCTCGCCGCGTCGCCTGGCCGAGCGACGGCTTGAGGCCGCGGGGCTTCCCATGCCGCAGGCCATCGTGACGGCCGAAGATGTGACTGTCGGCAAACCCGACCCCCAATGCTATATCCTCGGCGCCGAAAAGCTCGGTTTTGCAACGCATGAATGCCTGGTCTTCGAAGACGTTGAAGCCGGCGTGAAGGCAGGAACGGCGGCGGGCGCCGACATCATGGTCATCACGGCTGCCGGTCACAAACACTCGCTGCAGGGCTATCCCGAGATCGAACATTATGGCGATGCGACCGTTGTCATTGCCGATAGCGGCCATCTTTCGATAAAATTTTGACCTGCCTGCCGCGCCGGAAAGGAATCGCCCATGAAACCGGAAATCATCTGCCTGATGATGTCGTCGCTCGACGGCGGCCTGCATCCGAGCAAGTGGACGGAAAGCCCGGATGGCGGCCGCAAGGAATGGACGGCTCTCTATCAGAAGGCACATGAAGACCTGCAGGGTGACGCCTGGATCGTCGGACGCGTGACCATGGCCGAAATGGCCAAGGGAGAGCCGCATCCGCCGCAATCGGCAGGTTCAGCAGAACGGCAAAACCATTTCGCCGATCGCAAAGCAGACAACTACGCGATCGCGCTCGACACGTCGGGCAAGCTGCATTTCACGCGGCCTGACATCGATGGCGACCATATCGTCGTCATCCTCGGTAGCGATGTGCCGGACGCCCATCTTGCGGAGCTCGCCGCCGACGGCATCTCCTACATAATCTCGCCTTCGGCCGAGATCGATCTGCCTGGAGCGCTCGATGTACTGGAGAAGGAACTCGGCATCCACAAATTGCTGCTCGAAGGCGGAGCAGCGATCAACGGCGCTTTCTTTGCTGCGGGCCTCATCGACGAGTTTTATCTGCTTGTCGCCCCGGCCCTGGATGGCAGCGGCGGCCAGCCTGTCGTTACTTTCGATGGGGGACTGGCGGGCAAGACCCGGCTCTCGCTGATATCGGCGGAGACCAAAGACAATGGCGTCGTCGTCCTGCGCTATAAAGTCCATGCATGATCGTGACAATGGACAGCCGCGGCTGCAAGGCGCTATATCCACGCCATGACCACCTCTGATCCGGATATCGTTATCGTCGGCGCAGGAGCTGCCGGGATCGGGGCTTCACGCCGCCTTAGCAGCCGCGGTCATTCCATCACCATCCTAGAGCAACTGCCCCGCGCCGGTGGACGGGCCTGGACTTATGCCACGAGCGCTGGGCCAGTCGATCTCGGCTGCGGATGGCTGCACTCGGCCGATCGCAATCCCTGGACCAGGATTGCCGCCGAGCTCGGCTTCACGGTCGACCGCCGCATCACGGCCTGGGGCGAACAGTTTAAGAATCTCGGTTTCTCCGGGAAAGATCGTGCGGCCGCCCGAAACGCCTTTGCGCAATGGAACGAAGAGATCCGGAACAACCCACCGGCTTCTGACTGCGCAGCCGATGCGATCGACCCGAATTCATCCTGGACGCCCTATCTGCAGGCACTGAGCGGCTACATATCCGGCGAGGAACTGGAGCACATATCGGTGAGAGACTACGTCGCGTATGATGACGCCTCCACCGACAACAACTGGCGCGTCCCCGATGGCTATGGGCAGCTGATTACCTCAGCGCTTCCTTCCGACGCGGAATTGCGGCTCGGCACCACCCTCGAAAGCCTTGATCTGAGCGAACAGAAAATCGTCCTGCAAACCTCCGCCGGGACGATCCGGACACGCGCCGTCATCTTCACCGTCTCGTCGAATGTTCTCGCGGGCGGTGCGATCAACCTTCCGTCCGTGCTCGACCCCTGGCGGCAGGCGGCATCGCTCCTACCGCTCGGCAACAACGAGAAACTCTATCTCGAAATCCTCGACGGCGGCCCTTTCGAAGACGAGACCCACGTGCTCGGCAATCCGCGTGACAACACGACCGGCGCCTATTACATCCGTCCCTTCGGCAAGCCAGTGCTCGAATGTTTCCTCGGTGGGGCGGGAGCCAGGGCTTGTTCCGCGACGGGTGGCGAAGCGGCTTTCGACCACGCGATCAACGAGCTAGCCGGCCTCTTTGGCTCGGACGTGCGAAAATATCTGAAGCCGCTTGCGGCTTCGAACTGGGCGGGAACCCCTTCCATCGGCGGCGGCTACAGCCATGCCCTGCCCGGTCATGCGGACGCACGCCTGCAACTCGCCCAATCCTTCGACGACAGGATTTTCTTTGCGGGCGAGGCAACGCATACGACCGATTTCTCAACGGCGCATGGCGCCTATGAGAGCGGCCAGCGCGCCGCCGACGAGGCAATGGCGGCTCTGCTGGTTCCTGTCGAAACCTCGGGCGTCAACCGCCGCTAAGTAAAACATCAATCAGATTTCGCTCTATACGTCACACTTCCTGACCCTGATCCGTCAAATGCATGACGAACGAAAACCGGCAACCGGCCGGCTCTGCGTCAAACCGAACACGATCAGGAGATTGAGCATGCAAGAGAGAATGGGAAATCCCGCCCTCGTCATCCCGGAAGCTATGCAGGCGCTGGCCGCCTTCGGCAATCTGCCGGCCAAGGCCGGCCTTGCGCCGGCATTTCTGGAAATCATCTATCTGCGGGCCAGCCAGATCAACGGCTGCAGCGTCTGCATCGACGGCCATTGGCGCATCGCCCGCAAGCACGGAGAAACCGACGAGCGGCTCTTTGCCGTCGCAGGCTGGCGCGAGGCCCCCTATTACAGCGATGCCGAACGCGCAGCACTGGCGCTCACCGAGGCCGTCACCCGCCTCAGCGACCGCGCCGATCCGGTGCCGGATGAGGTCTGGGAGGAATGCACGCGCCATTACGATGGCAAGAGCCTTGCAGCCCTCGTCATCGCAATTGCCAATATCAATGTCTGGAACCGGCTGAACGTTGCCACCCGGCAGGTCGCGGGGCAGTGGAAGCCGTGATTGACGGCTTCCGTTCGCTTAGATGATGCCACCGCCGCCGGCAACCGAGGCTGGGCGCTCGGCGGCGACCTTTTTACGGTAAGCGCTCGCGCGGTAAGTGGCGACCGGATCGATCGCCCCGCCCTTGCGGCGGCGAGCTTCCGCCAGAATCGGCTCGACATCAGCACGGTAGGCGCGCTTCAGCGTCTCCGTCGCCATCAGCGCGTCGTTATCGTCCTGGAAGCCCGCCAGCGCTTTGCGGTCAACGAGCAAGGCCTGCGCGTAAGCGCGACGGATTTCATTGGCGCTGTTGATCAGGCTTTCGATCGGATCTGTCACATTGTGTGACTGATCGATCATGTGGGCGGGATTGAAATCGTTGACGCCGCGCTGCTCGGCATCGACAAGTTCGTTGAAGACGAGGAAAAGGCGGTACGGCTCGATCGAACCGGCATCCAGATCGTCGTCGCCATATTTCGAATCGTTGAAATGGAAACCACCGAGCTTGCCGAACTGGATCAGCCGCGCGACGATCATCTCAATATTGGTGTTCGGCGCATGATGGCCGAGGTCGACCAGGCACTGTGCCTTGGGGCCAAGCGTCTGGGCGATCATATAGTTGGTGCCCCAGTCCTGTACGATGGTCGAATAGAAGGCCGGCTCGTACATCTTGTGTTCGGAGAACAGCTTCCAGTCGTCCGGCAGAGCCTTGTAAATATCGGCCATGGAGGCGAGATAGCGCTCGAACGCCTTGGTGAAATTGCTCTGGCCGGGGAAGTTCGAGCCATCGCCGATCCAGACCGTCAGGGCATTGGAGCCGATTGCCTTACCAATCTCGATGCATTCGAGGTTGTGCTCGACCGCCTGGGCGCGCGTCGCCGCATCGGTGTGGCTGAGCGAGCCGTATTTATAGGAATGCGCCTGTCCTGGCGCATCGGAAAACGTATTGGAATTCATCGCGTCGAAGCCAAGGCCGAGCGTATCGCCCTTTGCCTTCAACTCCTTTGCGTCCGTTTTGTCCCACGGAATGTGCAGCGAAACATTCGGTGTCGCGCGCGTCAGTTCGTTGATGACCGAGCAGTCGTCGAGCTTGTCAAAGATACCGCGCGGTTCGCCGGTCCCAGGAAAGCGGGCAAAGCGCGTTCCACCAGTGCCAACACCCCAAGACGGCACGGCAACGAAGAATTCCGACACCTTGCGGGTGATCGCCTCGATATCGACGCCGCGACGGGCGAGCGTTGCGCCCAGCGCTTCATAATCTGTCTTCAGCGCTGCGGCGCGCTTGTCGTTTTCCGTTGCGACCAGATCCGGCGCAATCCTGAATTCAGTCATGTCTTCCTCCCAGAGATTTTGTTGCGGCGGGCAAGGCCCGCCGCTCGCTATCAGCGCGTGAAGCTCTGAACGTTGCCTGCGTCGACGTTGATGATGTTGCCAGTCGACTTGGCCGAAAGATCAGATGCCAGGAAGTAGACCGCTTCGGCGATATCTTCCGGGAACACGTTGAGCTTCAGCATCGAGCGCTTGCGGTAATGTTCCTCCAGATCATCCACCTCGATCTTCGAAGAGGCAGCACGCTGCTCGCGCCATTCGCCGCTCCAGATCTTCGAGCCGCGAAGGACGGCATCCGGATTGACGGTATTGACGCGGATGCCGGCGTCCGCACCTTCCAGCGCCAGGCAACGGGCAAGATGGATTTCCGCAGCCTTCGCCGTGCAATAGGCGGCGGCATTCGGCGACGCAGCCAAGCCGTTCTTCGATGCGATGAAGACGACGTTGCCACCCAGCGCCTGACGGCGGAACAGACGGAAGGCCTCACGCGAAACGAGGAAATAGCCGGTCGCCAGAATGTCGATGTTGCGGTTCCACGTCGATAGCTCGGTCGTTTCGATCGGCGCCGAGGAAGCGATGCCGGCATTCGAGACGAGGATATCGATGCCGCCGAATTCAACGCAGGAGTCTGCGAAAGAGGCGATGACACCGTCTTCCTTGGTGACGTCGAGCTTCAAGGTACGTACAGCGTCAGCGCCGTATTTCTTCACGAATTCGGCTTCGGTCGTCTCAAGTGCGGCCTGATCGATATCGGCAAGCACCACGCAGGCGCCCTCGCCGACCAGACGTGCAGCCGTTGCGCGGCCGATGCCGCCGGCGCCACCGGTAACGAAGGCGACCTTGCCGGCCAGGCTCTTCGGCTTCGGCATGCGCTGCAGCTTGGCCTCTTCCAGCAGCCAGTATTCGATATCGAAGGCTTCCTGCTCCGGCAGGCCCTGATATTCGGAGACCGTCGAGGAACCGCGCATCACGTTGATGGCGTTGACATAGAATTCGCTGGCAATACGGGCCGTTGCCTTGTCACGGGCAAAGGAGAGCATGCCGACACCCGGCACCAGGAAAATCACCGGATTGGCGTCACGCATGGCCGGCGAATTGTCATGCTTGCAGGCATTGTAATAGCGGGAATAGTCGGCGCGGTAGTCTTCAAGCGCCCTGTCGAGACCGGAGATGATTGCATCGACATCGGGTTTTGCCGGATCGAGATCAACGATCAGCGGGCGGATCTTCGTGCGCAGGAAATGGTCAGGGCAGCTGGTGCCGAGCGCACCCAGCGGACGCAGGTTCTTCGAATTGACGAATTCCAGAACCGCATCCTGATCGTCAAAATGGCCGAGCTTGCGCTCCTGCTTGCCGATACGGCCGCGAATTTCCGGCATCAAACGGGCGGCGATGGCACGGCGCTCGGCGACCGGTAGGCTTTCAACGACGGCGCCGCCGAAGATCGTCTTGCCTTCGGTCTGGCCGGCAAACCACTCGATCGCCTTGTTGATGATATCGAGCGTCAGCTCGTAGCAGGCCTTGGCATCGTTGTCCCAAGTGAAGAGGCCGTGGCTTTCGAGCACGACGCCCTTGGCGCTTGGGTTCGCCTTGACGAAAGCTTCGAGATCGAGGCCGAGCTGGAAGCCCGGACGGCGCCAGGGCAGCCAGCCGATCGCATCACCGAAGACCTGCTTGGTCAACTCCCTGGAGTTCTTGGAGGCGGCGATCGCGATGATCGCGTCCGGATGCATATGGTCGACATGCGTATAGGGCACGAAACCATGCAGCGGCGTGTCGATCGAGGCGGCACGGGCATTCAGGTTGAAGGTGCAATGCGGCAGGAAGCCGACCATGCGGTCCTCGTCCTCGACACCCTTGTAGATGCCCTTCAGCGATTCCAGCTTGTCCTGATAGAGGGTCGCGAACCCGTCGAGCTTGATCGTCCCGACGTCGCCGCCCGAGCCCTTGACCCAGAGCACCTTAACCTTGCCACCATCAAGCGGATCGGTCTCCATGACCTTGGCCGAGGTATTGCCGCCGCCATAATTGGTGATGCGCTTGTCGCCGCCGAGAAGATTCGAGCGATAGAGAAGCTTGCCGGGCTCATCGAGGCCCGCCGCATAAGCATCATCCCACCGGTTCTCGAGAAGTCGAACCTTTGCCGCCATGTCATCCTCCCATATAGGCTTGTTTATAGGCCTGTGGGGCGCCGCGATCAGCACGCCCTTTCGCTCACGGTATCGCGCATCAAAATGGCGCTTGTCAATCGAAAACGATCAAATTCGATTATGCTGCATCGCAATATGAAAATTTATGATCGTTTCTGATTGACAGGCTTTAACGGATACGAAATAAATATGACAAGAGGAGGAGCCCAATGCACGAACGCGAACGCCATCGCATTATCTTAAGCGCCGTTCAGGAAAAGTCCGTCGTTACGATTCAGGACATTTCCGAGCTGACGGACGCTTCTGAAGCGACGATCAGGCGCGACATTGCGGCTCTTCACGTGCAGGGCAAGATCCGGCGTGTTCGTGGCGGCGCGGAAGCCGTGCACCCCCCGCAGCTCGGAAATCTTGCGGGCCGTCCCTTCCGAGTATCAGAATCGGTCAATATCGATAAAAAGCGCTCAATCGCACGCGCGGCCGTCGATCTCTGTGAAGCGGGCGATGCCATTATCATCAATGGCGGCACGACTACCTTCCAGATGGTGCATTACATGGCCGGCCATCGCATGCAGGTCATGACCAATTCCTTCGCTATTGCCGAACATCTGGTGAAGCACTCCAAGAACACAGTGACGGTGCCGGGCGGCGCGATTTATCGTGAACAGAGCCTGATCCTGTCGCCCTTCGACAATGACGCGATCCGCAATTTCTATGCGCGGCGCATGTTCATCGGCGCCCAGGGCGTCGGCCCGCTCGGCATCATGGAAGCGGATGCCCTCATCATTCAGAGCGAGCAGAAACTTATGCACCAGGCCGACGAACTCATCGTCATGGTCGATTCAAGCAAATTCAATCGCCGGTCGAGCCTCATTCTTTGCCCGCTAGACCGTGTATCCGTGGTTATCACCGATGACGGCATCTCGGAGGAAGCGGCTCGCATGATCGAGAATGCCGGCGTCCGGCTCGTGGTCGCGAGCCCGATGGCCCAGGCTGTGAAGGAGGATTCCTCGTCGGTCGCATGAGGCGTCGGCGAGGTGTGGAAGTCTAAATCTTAGTGGGAGGACATGACATGAAATTTGCAAAGACACTTGCAATCGGTGTGGCTTTTGCCGTCGCCATGATGGCTGGCGCCGCAAGCGCCAAGGACATCAAGATCGGCCTGGTCGTAAAGTCGCTCGGCAACGGCTTCTTCGACGCCGCCAACAAGGGCGCCCAGGAAGCGGCCAAGGAACTCGGCGGCGTGGAAGTCATCTACACCGGCCCGACAAGCACGACGGCCGAAGGTCAGATCGAAGTTATCAACTCGCTGATTGCGCAGGGCGTTGACGCCATCGCGATCTCGGCAAATGACCCGGATGCCGTCGTTCCTGCGCTGAAGAAGGCTACCCAGCGCGGTATCAAGGTTATTTCCTGGGACTCCGGCGTTGCCCCTGAAGGCCGCATCCTGCAACTCAACCCGTCGTCGAACGAACTGATCGGCAAGATGTGCCTGACGCTCGCCAAGGATCATCTTGACGGCGGCAAGGGTGACTTCGCCATCCTGTCGGCAACGACGACCTCGACCAACCAGAACATCTGGATCGACCAGATGAAGAAGCAGCTCAAGGATTTCCCGGGCCTCAATCTCGTCACCACGGTTTACGGCGACGACCTCTCGGACAAGTCCTATCGTGAAGCCGAAGGCCTGCTGAAGTCCAACCCGAACGTCAAGGTCATCGTCGCTCCGACGACGGTCGGCGTTCTGGCTGCTTCGAAGGTCGTCGAAGACAAGGGTCTGGTCGGCAAGGTCTACGTGACTGGCCTCGGCCTGCCGTCTGAAATGGCTGGCGCGATCAAGTCCGGCGCGACCAAGGAATTCGCCATCTGGAACCCGATCGACCTTGGCTACTCTGCAACGCAGATCGCCTATCACCTGGCAAAGGGTGATGCCGACGGCAAGCCGGGCAGCGAAATCGAAGCCGGCCGCATGGGCAAGATCAAGATTGGCGACAATGGCGAAGCTGCTATGGCAGACCCCTTTGTCTACAATGCCTCGAACATCGACCAGTTCTCCAAGGTCTTCTGATTTCAGAGATCATGAACGGACACCCGGCGGCTCTGCCGCCGGGCTTCTCTTTCGATGGTGGTAAGCTTGCTGATGACCTCTGCCCTTCAACACCCCGTCTCGGACCCAAAACCCGATGACGCAACCGGCATTCTGGAAATGCGCGGCATCTCGCAGATTTTCCCGGGCGTGAAGGCGCTCGATAATGTCAGCATCGCGCTCTATCCCGGCAAGGTGACGGCACTGATCGGCGAAAACGGCGCCGGCAAGTCGACACTCGTCAAGATCCTGACCGGAATCTACCGTCCGAATGAGGGCGAAATCATCGTCGACGGCAAACCGGTGCACTTCGCGACAGCACAAGCCGCGATCGATGCCGGCGTGACCGCCATTCACCAGGAGACCGTGCTCTTCGACGAGCTTTCGGTCGCCGAGAATATCTTCCTCGGCCATGCGCCGCGCACACGCTGGCGCACCATCGACTGGAGCGAGATGAACAGCCGCGCCAGAACGCTGCTGACCTCGCTCGAAAGCAATATCGATCCGACGATCCGCCTGAAAGACCTCTCGATTGCGCAGCGTCATCTCGTGGCGATCGCCCGCGCTTTGTCGATCGAGGCCCGCATCGTCATCATGGACGAACCGACCGCAGCGCTCTCCCGCAAGGAGATCGACGATCTTTTCCGTATCGTCGAGGGTCTCAAGGCAAGCGGCAAGGCCATCCTCTTCATCAGCCATAAGTTCGATGAGCTCTACGAGATCGCGGACAATTACGTCGTCTTCCGCGACGGCCGCGCTGTCGGCCATGGGAAGCTGAAGGAAACGCCGCAGGACGAAATCGTTCGCATGATGGTCGGCCGCGATGTCGAAAACGCGTTCCCGAAGATCGATGTGGCAATCGGCGGCGCAGTGCTCGAAGTCGAAAAATACAGCCACCGCACCGAATTCCGCGATATTTCACTGACGCTGCGCAAGGGCGAGATCCTCGGCGTCTATGGCCTGATCGGCGCCGGACGCTCGGAACTCGCCCAATCACTCTTCGGCATCACCAAGCCACTCTCCGGCAGGCTGACGCTCGAAGGCCGGGAAATTTCGATCAATTCCCCGCATGACGCCATCCGCGCCGGCATCGTCTACGTGCCGGAAGAGCGCGGCCGCCACGGCCTTGCGCTGCCGATGCCGATCTATCAGAACATGACGCTTCCGTCGCTGACGCGCACCTCGCGCAAGGGCTTCCTGCAGGCGGCAGAAGAATTCGCGCTCGCCCGTAAGTATGCCGAGCGGCTGGATCTGCGCGCTGCGGCCCTTTCCGTGCCTGTTGGTACGCTCTCAGGCGGCAACCAGCAGAAGGTCGTCATCGGCAAGTGGCTGGCCACCATGCCCAAGGTCATCATCCTCGATGAGCCAACCAAGGGCATCGATATCGGTTCGAAGGCAGCCGTCCACGGCTTCATCAGCGAACTCGCGGCCGAAGGCCTTTCCATCATCATGATCTCCTCCGAACTGCCCGAGATCATCGGCATGTCGGACCGCGTACTGGTCATGAAGGAGGGCCTGTCGGCAGGGCTCTTCGAGCGCGATCAGCTTTCGCCGGAAGCGCTGGTGCGTGCGGCGACCGGAAACGCATGAGGGGACGAGCATGATGAGACTAATCAGAAAACGCGAAACCCTGCTCTTCGCCATCATCGTGGTGATGATCGCCGTCTTTTCGACGCGCGCAGCCGATTTCGCCACTCCCGACAATCTCGCCGGTATCTTCAACGATACGGCAATCCTTATCATCCTGGCGCTTGCCCAGATGACGGTCATCCTGACGAAATCGATCGATCTTTCGGTCGCAGCCAACCTCGCCTTCACCGGCATGGCAATCGCGATGATGAACGCGGCCTTTCCCGGCCTGCCGCTGATCGTGCTCATCCTTGCGGCGATCGTGATCGGCGCAGCACTCGGCGCCATCAACGGCTTCCTCGTCTGGCGCCTCGAAATCCCGCCGATCGTCGTCACCCTCGGCACGCTTACCATCTATCGCGGCATGGCCTTCGTGCTGTCTGGCGGCGCCTGGGTCAATGCGCACCAGATGACGCCGATCTTCCTTGCCGTTCCCCGCACGCCGATCCTCGGACTGCCGATCTTAAGCTGGGTCGCCATCATCATCGTCGCTCTGATGTATATGCTGCTGCGCTACAGCCAGTTCGGCCGTTCGGCCTATGCGACCGGTGGCAATCCGACGGCTGCCGTCTATGCCGGTATCGATACGGGCAAGACGAAATTCCTGGCCTTCGTGCTCTCGGGCGCGCTCGCCGGGCTTTCCAGCTATCTCTGGGTATCGCGCTATGCGGTCGCCTATGTCGATATTGCCAACGGTTTCGAGCTCGACAGCGTCGCGGCCTGCGTGATCGGCGGCATCTCGATCGCCGGTGGTGTTGGCTCGGTTGCCGGCACGGTGCTCGGCGCACTCTTCCTCGGCGTCATCAAGAACGCCCTTCCCGTCATCGGCATTTCGCCCTTCACCCAGATGGCGATCTCCGGAACCGTCATCATCCTCGCCGTCGTCTTCAATGCAAGGCGCGAGCGTAATCGCGGCCGCATCATCCTGCGTGATCGCGCAGCAGCGGAGGTCGCAGCATGAGCATGGTTTCCGCAAATCCGGAAAAGCGCGTCATTCCCGATCGCCTCGGCACGCCCTTCAAGCGCATCATGGCGAGCTGGGAAGTGCTGCTCTTTGGGGTCGCCGTCTTGATCTTCATCTTCAATTCCGTGGCCTCGCCCTATTTCCTCGATGCCTGGAACCTCTCGGACGCGACCTTCAACTTCACCGAAAAGGCGATGATCGCCTTTGCCATGGCGCTGCTCGTCATCGCCGGCGAGATCGACCTCTCGGTCGCCGCCATCATCGCGCTCGCCTCGACAGCAATGGGCGCTGCGGCGCAGATGGGTGTCGGCACGCCAGGCCTCGTGCTGATCGGCATCGGCACCGGGCTTCTCTGCGGCATCTTCAACGGTTTCCTCGTCTCTGTTCTGAAACTGCCGTCGATCGTCGTCACCATCGGCACGATGAGCCTCTTCCGCGGCATTTCCTATATCGTGCTCGGCGACCAGGCCTATGGCAAATACCCGGCGGATTTCGCTTATTTCGGCCAGGGCTACGTCGTCTGGGTCTTCTCCTTCGAATTCGTGCTGTTCATCGTGCTGGCAATTCTCTTTGCGATCCTGCTGCATGCCACGAATTTCGGCCGGCAGGTCTATACGATCGGCAACAATGATTTCGCAGCTCGCTTCTCCGGCATTCCGGTCGAGCGCGTGAAATTCATCCTCTTCCTACTGACCGGCGTGATGAGCGGTGTCGCTGCGGTCTGCCTGACCTCGCGCCTCGGCTCGACCCGCCCGTCGATCGCGCAAGGGTGGGAACTCGAAGTCGTCACCATGGTCGTGCTCGGCGGCATCTCGATTCTCGGCGGCTCCGGTACGATCGGCGGCGTCGTCATCGCCGCCTTCGTCATGGGTCTCGTGACTTTCGGTCTTGGCTTGTTGAACGTGCCCGGCATCGTCATGTCGATCTTCATCGGCCTGCTCCTGATCATCACCATCGCGATCCCGATCATCGCCCGCCGCATCAAAGCCATGAGCGCCAAATGACACTGGAAAAACACGCCTTCAAGATGAAGCTCAATCCCGGCATGGAGGCCGAATACAGGAAGCGGCATGACGAGATCTGGCCGGAACTGGTCGACCTGCTGCACCAGTCTGGTGCCAGCGACTATTCCATCCATCTCGACCGCGAGACCAATACGCTTTTCGGCGTGCTGACCCGGCCGAAGGATCACACGATGGCAAGCCTGCCGGACCATCCGGTCATGAAGAAATGGTGGGCACATATGGCCGATATCATGGCATCCAATCCGGATAATTCTCCCGTCCAGAGTGACCTCGTGACCGTCTTCCATATGCCATGAGCGACTACCGCCACATCGCCGTTCTCGATATCGGCAAGACAAACGCCAAGGTCGTCGTTCTCGACAGCGCGACGGGCGCCGAAATCGCCGTCCGCAAGCAACCGAATACGGTCATCCGCGACGGCCTCTATCCGCATTATGATATCGAAACGCTCTGGAGCTTCGCGCTTGCTTCGCTGAAAGCCTTTGCCAGCGAGCCGGGTTTCGACGCGATCTCGATCACCACCCATGGCGCAGCCGCCGCCTTGCTCGGCGCGGATGGCAAGCTGGCAATGCCCGTCATCGACTATGAGCATGAATATCCGCCTGAGATCCGTAACGCCTATGATGCGCTGCGGCCATCTTTTACCGAGACCTTCTCGCCCCGTCTTTCGATGGGCCTGAATATCGGCGCGCAGCTTCACTACCAGAAGACGGCTTTTGCCGAAGAATTCGCCAAGGTCGCCACCATCCTCACCTATGCACAATATTGGTCGGCGCGGCTGACTGGTGTCGCTGCGAACGAGGCAACCTCGCTCGGCTGTCATACGGACCTCTGGAATCCGAAGACAGGCGCATACTCCTCGCTGGTCGATACGCTTGCCATTCCCGACCGGATGGCGCCGATCCATTCGGCCTTTGATGCACTTGGTCCCGTTCTGCCCGATATCGCCGCTGAGATCGGTCTTTCCGTGCCCGTCTATTGCGGCATTCATGATTCAAATGCGTCGCTCCTGCCGCATCTTGTCGCCCGCGAGGCGCCCTTTGCCGTGGTCTCGACCGGCACCTGGGTCATCAATTTCGGTGTCGGGGGTGATCTGGCCCATCTTGACGCCAAGCGCGATGCGCTCGCCAATGTGGATGCCTATGGCCGCGCCGTACCCTCTTCCCGCTTCATGGGCGGCCGCGAATTCGAAATTCTCTCGGCCGAGATCGGTCAGGTCGGCGATGCCGAGGCAAAAGCCGCCATCGCTGATGTCGTGGCGAAAGGCATCTTGCTGCTACCGAATGTGGCACCGGGCTCCGGTCCCTTTCCGGGCAAGGTCAGCCGTTGGATCCACGCGGACGGAGCGAGCCGGCAGGAGCGCTATGCCGCAGCCTGCCTCTATCTCGCATTGATGACGGAGGCCTGCCTGGGGCTGATTGGCGCCAAGGGCCCAATCATCGTCGAGGGCCCTTTCGCATTGAACGAGACCTATCTGTCGCTGATTGCTGCAATCACCGGCCGCGATACGATGGCGCTGCCGGGCTCGACCGGCACCAGCCAGGGGGCGGCCCTTCTTGCCGGCATCAAGCCGGTATCCGGTGTGGAAAAACACTTCTCACCCCAGGCAATTCCGGGCCTCTCCGCCTATCGGGAGCGCTGGTACGCCGCGATGGAATAACAGTGTTTCCAAGACTGGCCTTGTTCATGTCGGCCGCGCCGCTAGTGTGGCACCTTTCGATTTGATGGAGGAAACAGCATGACTGAATCATTCGACCCGCGCGCACTGGCCGCCAAACTCTACAGCCTGCGCCAGGCCGGAAAGCAGGAGCCGACGAGCGCCTTTCCGCTGCCGAGCGACCTGCACAAGGCTATGGAAGCGCAAAACTTCCTGAAGGCCGAAGAAGAGGTCGCGAGCAACGCCTGGAAGGTCACGGCCTCGCCCGAGGGCCAGCCGGTCACCGCACCTCTCCATCCCTATGCCGAAGCCGTATCGGGTGCGACCATTGCCTGGTATCCGGGCCTGAAATTCGAAACCGAAATCGCCGTGCGCTTCGGCAAGGATCTACCCTATCGCAAGGGTGCTCCCTACAGCCGCGCCGAAGTTCTGGACGCGATTTCCACTGCCTATCTCGGCGCCGAGCTGCTCGTCAGCGCGGTAAAAGAAAGCGGCAGCGTGTCCTTCCTCCTCTTCCTAGCAGACCGCCTCGGCAATAGCGGCTACGTGCTCGGACCCTCCGTTGCAAAGAGCTTCATCGATATCGCCGCAAGCACGCCGTTGAAGGTCACGCAGGACAGCAAGACGATCTATGATGGTCTTGCCAAACATCCGAAGGGCGACGTCGTGACCTGGCTGGTCGACTACGCGAACGACCCGTTGCGGCCAGAAGATTCGCTGAAATCGGGCGCGCTCGTCACCACCGGCACGCTCAGCGGCGCCGTTGAACTCACCGAACCCGGCGAGATCGACATCCGCTTCGGCGACGGCGCAAGGCTGACCTTCTCGGTCGCCTGAGATCGGTATTTCCGCCAGCATAAACTGGGTGATTGTCATCCTGCTCCGCCTCCTATAATAAACTTGAGTTTAATACGAAGGTTTATTCGGCTGTCAGGCCGGAGGCGGAAGTGGAAATGACGTTTCAACCGCGCATGCAAAACAGGATTCACGGCTTTTCCGTCACGAAGGGCGTCAATCGCCGGGTGTGGAACGGCATCGTGGCGGATGTCTGGGATGTGGACTGCGCTCCCCATTCCGGTGGCTATTACGTGTCGCGCGACCCGCGGCTTTTCATCCTCCTTGAAAAGCGCGGGCCGGGCAATTCGCGGGTAAAGCTCTCGCCACGCACCCACGGCACGGTGCAGGACACCGAAAAGCGGCCGATCTCCTACGTGCCAGCCGACATGGAAGTCTGGGCCGATCTGGTGGATGTGCATTCGCTGCGCCATCTCGACATCCATTTCGATGTCGAGACCATCAGCCGAAGGCTCGGCGATGATCTCGATCCGCAGCGCCTTGCCAATGCCCAGCTCCTGTTTTCCGACGAGCGCCTTTTGTCGCTCGCCCAGTTGATTGCCGCCGAATGCATTAATCCGCAACCGCTGCATGATCTCTACGGCGACGGCCTGTCGCTCTCCCTCATCATCGATGTGCTGAAGCTCACCAAGGTGCAGCCGCGCAAGCGCAGCAAGCTTGCCGGCTGGCAATTGCGCCGCGCCACCGATTTCATCGAGGAAAATTGCCTGCGCAATATCCGCCTGGAAGAGCTGGCATCCGTCACCGGCCTGTCGCAATCGCATTTCAGCCACGCCTTCAAGGCATCGACCGGCGTTGCACCCCATCAATATCAGACCAATGTCCGCCTCGACCGCGCAAAACACCTGCTGGTGCGCGGTGAATACCCCCTGACAACCATCGCTGTGGAAACCGGCTTTGCCGATCAGGCCCATTTCACCCGTGTCTTCCGCAAGAATTTGGGAACCACGCCGGCGAACTGGAAAAAGGCGCAGATTGCGTAATTGCAACACATCAGAGCATTTGCGTGCAGCGCGGAAAATTGCCCAAGAACGTTCAATTTCCACCCGATCGCGACAATCCGCCCGATTAAATTTGAGTTAAACACTCGACTTATTCAAGGCCATACCGCGGCAGGAAAAGCCGCGGCACGAGTGGGGTAATCTATGCGAGCGCAGACCAAGGGGCTCACCTTCAGGGCATATCTACTGGCAGGAACGGCTGTCACCAGCATCATGGCGGCATCCTCCGCTCTTGGTCAGGACGCCAGCCCGACGCAACTGGCGCCGATCGTCCTCCAGGGCGGCAGCGATAGCGCCACCGCTCCGGTCAAAGGCTATGTCGCGAAGAATTCGTCTGCCGGCTCCAAGAGCGATACGCCGATCAACGAAATTCCGCAGTCGGTCTCCGTCATCGGCAAGCAGGAAATGGACGATCGCGGCATCACCAACAAGGTCGATGAAGCACTGCTCTATACGCCCGGCGTCATCGCCCAGCCCTATGGCAACGACCCCGATACCGACTGGTTCTACATTCGCGGCTTCAACGCCACACAGACCGGCGTCTTCTTCGACAACCTCACCCTCTTCAGCTACGGCTTCGGCGGCTTCCAGATCGATCCCTTCATGCTGGAGCGTGTCGATGTTCTAAAAGGCCCCGCCTCGGTTCTCTATGGCGGCGCCAACCCGGGCGGCATCATCAATCTCGTGCGCAAGCGCCCGCTCGACGAGCCGCTCTATTACACCGATATCGGCATCAACAGTAATGGCAACGCCTTTACGGGATTTGACATCTCCGACAAGGTCGGCTCTAGCGATACGATGACCTACCGCATCACCGGCAAGGTTGCAGGCGGCGATAATTATTCGGATTTCTCGCATGATTTCCGTGGCTTCATTATGCCGCAACTGGAAATCGCGCCTGATGATGCGACACGCTTCACGGTCTGGGGCTATCTCGGCGGCCTCGACCAGGTCCATACCGGCAACGGCTTCTTCCCCTATGTCGGTACGGTCAAGGACGCACCCTTCGGCAAGATCCCACGCGATGCCTTCTATGGCGAACCCGACATCGACGACGGCAGCTATGTCCAGAAGATGATCGGTTATGAGTTCCAGCACGAGTTCGACAACGGCATCAAGTTCTCGCAGAACCTGCGTTACGGCCGCCTCGACAAGCACGAGATCGGTCCATACCTCAACGGCTGGGTTGGCGGCGTGCCTACTGGCCCAGACTATCTGCTTGGCCGCATCGGTTTCGAAGGCCGTTCCGGCGTCGATTCCTTCGGCATAGACAACCGGCTGGAAGGCGAAGCCGAATTTGGCGGCGCTACGCACAACATGCTCGTCGGCCTCGATTACAAATATTACAACCTCGATAATCTGCAGAAATGGCCGACATGGCCGATCTCTGCAACACCGATCAGCGCCACCGATCCGATCTACGGCCTGCCGCAGCCCGCCAACAGCACACAGATCGACCAGGTCGTCACGCAAAGGCAGCTCGGCATTTATGGGCAGGACCAGATCCACTTCGGCGACGGCTGGTTGCTGACGCTCAACGGCCGCTATGACTATGTCGACACCGATTCCGATGCGATCGTCGGAACGACCTACAATTCCGACGACAGTGCCGTCAGCGGACGTGTCGGCCTGGCCTACGAATTCGACAACGGCCTGACGCCTTATGTCAGCGCCGCGACCTTCTTCAATCCGTTGATCGGCACAGGCGTATCCGGTGCGCTGAAGCCAGAGGAAGGCCAGCAGTTCGAAGGCGGCATCAAGTATGATCCGACCTTCATCGACGGCACGCTCACGGCCTCGGTCTTCCACATCACCAAGCGCAACAACACGGTCACCAACGCTGCGACCTTCGCCCAGAGCCAACTTGGCGAAGTCGTTTCGCGCGGTGCCGAACTGGAAGGCAAGGTCAACCTCACCGACAACTGGAAGGTCCTCGCTTCGCTTGCCTATACAGATATGGAAGTGACGGAAAACGACGCCAATCCCACTCTTGTCGGCAAGTCGCCCTATATCGTGCCGAAGGTGACCGCCTCGCTCTGGGTCGACTACACGGTCACGACAGGCGCCATGGAAGGCCTGAGCTTCGGTGCGGGCGTCCGTCACCAGGGAACGTCCTGGGCTGATGAAGCCAATACCGAAAAAGTGCCGGCTGCTACTCTCGTCGATGCGGCGATCCGCTACGAAAAGGAAAACTGGGGCGCCTCTCTCAACGTCGCCAATCTCTTCGATAAGGAATATGTCGAAAGCTGCGGCGGCCTGACGGTCTGCGGTTATGGCGACGCGCGCACGGTCACTTTCAAGCTCAGCAAGAAATGGTAAGTTGACAAATAGAGTTTAGTTTTTCAGGAAGCTGCGATAAAGGGAGGGCTCGGCCCTCCCGAACCCTTTGCAGCCAAGCCGGAGTTTCCTCGTGTCCACGTCCTTCCTGAGCCTTTCCGGAATAGACTATGCCATCGGCGCCAGAACAATCCTCAACGGCATCGATCTGACGCTTGAGGCCGGCCGCATCTACGGCCTCGTCGGCCCCAACGGTTCCGGCAAAAGCACACTCCTCAAGACCATCGCCCGGCAGATTGCCCCGAAGAATGGTTCGATCTCCTTCGACGGCAAGGCGGCGGCTGACTGGGGCAGCCGCGCCTTTGCCCGCCATGTCGCCTATATGCCGCAATTCACGCCGGCGACCGACGGCATGACCGTGCGTGAACTCGTGGCGCTCGGCCGTTTTCCCTGGCACGGCACGCTCGGCCGCTTCAGCGCAGCGGATCGCGAGATGGTCGAGGAAGCGATCGTCCGCACCGAGCTTGAAGATTTTGCCGACCGCCTGGTCGCCAGCATGTCCGGTGGCGAGCGCCAGCGCGCCTGGATCGCGATGATGCTTGCCCAGAACGCCCGCTGCCTGCTACTCGACGAACCCACGTCGGCGCTAGACCTCGCCCATCAGGCAAGCGTGCTTTCGCTGGTGCAGGAACTCAGCCACGAGCGCGGGCTCACAGTCATCATCGTGCTGCATGACATCAATCTTGCTGCGCGCTATTGCGACGCGATCATCGCACTCAACCACGGCAAGATCACCGCCGAAGGCACGCCCGCCGAGATCATGCAGGCCGACAAACTGCAGTCGATCTTCGGTGTCGGCATGGGTGTCTTCCCGCATCCGGTTCGCAACGAGCCGGTCAGCTATCTGTTGTAGCCCATGGCATTGTTCTTCCGCAGGCAGTTTCTGGCCGGTGCGGCGGCTACGCTGTCGGCCCCCGCGCTCCTGCGGGCGGGTGACAGCCTGCGCGTCGCGACCCTCGATTGGGCTCTGCTCGAAACCCTGCTAGCGATCGGCGCCAATGTCGTTGCAGGAACGGAGTTGCGGCAGTTCCACGAGGTGGCGGTGACACCTGTCATTCCCGATGGTGTCGCCGATCTCGGCCTGCGTGGCACGCCGAATTTGGAAGTGCTGCGGTTTGCCCGCCCGGAGCTGATCTTCAATTCGAATTTCTATGCCTGGGCGGATGCCCGCATGCAGCCGATCGCGCCTGTTGAAAGTCACGCGATCTACAAGCCGGGCGAAAGCCCTTACGCGCTTGCCGAACAGGCAACGATCGCGATCGGCGAACGGCTGCAGCTTGCCGCCGCAAGGCAGCTCACGGAAGAGATCTCTGCCAAGCTCGACCGCTACAAGACGGGTTTTGCGGCAGGCGACGGCCGGCCCGTGATCCCGATCAATCTTGGTGACGCCAGGCATTTCCGCGTCTTTGGTTCGGATAGCATGTTCGGCGAGGTGCTGAAGCGCGTCGGCCTCACCAATGCCTGGCAGGGCGATACCAGCTATTCGGCTGCCGCCCCCGTCGGTATCGAAACGCTGGCCTCCATGCCGGATGCCTGGATCGTGATGATCCCACCGCACCCGGCCGATGCGATCGAGACCCTTTCGACCAGTGCCTTTTGGAATGCGCTGCCGGCGGTGCGCGAGAAGCGCGTGCTGATGCTCGACTCCATCAATCCCTACGGCGCTTTGCCGGCAGCCCTGCGCTTTGCCGATCTTTTGCAGGAGGGGCTTGGCCATGCATGGTATGGTTAGTCTCGCCCGACATGCCCGCGGCCAGAGCATTCCGTTTGCCGCAATCGTGCTACCAGTTCTCTGCGTCGCTGCCTTCACGCTTCTGATCGCAACGCGCCCGCAGGTACCCGGCGACACCGCTCAAGCCGCTGTGCTCGATGGCGTGTTGCTCTGGAACAGCATTCTGCCTCGCGCCGTGCTGGCGCTGATCGCGGGTGCAGCACTCGGCCTTTCCGGTACGCTGCTGCAGCGCGTGCTGCGCAATCCGATCGCCGATGCCTCGACGCTCGGCATTGCCTCCGGTGCGGAACTGGCGATGACGGCCGCCCTCAGTTTCTCGCCACTGCTGATCGGGTTTTCGCGTGAGATTGTCGCCTTCGGCGGCGGGCTCAGCGCCGTCGCAATCGTGCTGGCGCTCAGCTGGCGACGCGGGCTCGATCCGGTCACTGTCGCGCTCTCGGGCATGATCGTCAGCATGATTGCCGCTGCCTTGAGCGTTACGCTCATCCTGGCGCGCGGCGAGTATGCCATGTCGATTTATATCTGGGGCGCCGGTTCGCTCAGCCAGCAGGACTGGACTGGCGTGCTTTCACTCGGGCCGCGCCTCATCCTCGGTTTCGCTGCCGCCATGCTGCTCGTACGGCCACTTCGCATTCTGACACTCGATGATAAGAGCGCCAGGAGCCTCGGGCTCGCACTACATTCCGCGCGCTTTACCATCCTCGCTCTTGCCGTCTGGCTCGCAGCCTCGGTCACCGCCGAAGTAGGCGTCATCGGCTTCCTCGGCCTTGCTGCCCCCGCAATCGCACGGCTCTTCGGCGCACGCAGCACCGGGAGCCTGATGATCGCAGCACCACTGACGGGTGCCGGTCTGCTATTCCTCACCGATTGCCTGACACAGATCCTCGGCGCGGGCTTCGCCGATCTTGCCCCGACCGGCGCCGCAACGGCCCTGCTTGGTGGACCGCTGCTACTTTTCCTGTTGCCGCGCGTCCATTCCGTCTCGGTCGGCGCCGCGCAGTCGGCTGCGGCCCTCAAGAGGCTGTCCAAGCCTCTGGTCACTCTCGCTGGGCTCTCTGCTGCGATCATTTTGCTCTTTATCGTCTTCCTCACCCTCGGTCCAGCCGATGACGGCTGGCATTTCGCCACCGGGATGCTCTTCACCGATCTGCTGCCCTTCCGCCTGCCGCGCACCATCGTTGCGGCCGGCGCCGGCGGCATGCTCGCGACAGCCGGTTTCATAATGCAGCGCGTGACCGGCAATCCAATCGCAAGTCCGGAAGTGCTCGGCATCAGCAGCGGCGCCGGCGCGGGGCTGACCATCGCGCTTTTCCTCTTCGGTTTCCCCTCGCCCGTCGTCATGCTGCTTGCCATGGCGCTGGGCGCACTCGCGGCCTTCGGGGCGATGATCGCCATTTCGGCTCGCGCGCAGTTCTCGCCGGAGCGCATGCTACTTGCCGGCGTCGGCATCGGTGCCTTCGGTATGGCGATCGTCACCATGGTACTCGCGCAGGGTGACATGCGCGGCTATATTCTGCTCACGTGGCTTTCCGGATCGACAAACCGCGCCGGAGCCTTCGAAGCCTGGACGGCGCTGATCTCTCTTATCGTGCTGGTGGCACCACTGCCCTTCCTCGGCCGCTGGCTGGCTATGCTGCCGCTTGGCGGCAATTCCAGTCGCGCGCTAGGCCTTCGCGTCGGCGCAAGCCGGCTGGCGCTGGCGATCCTCGCCGCATTGATGACGGCGACCGCATCCTTCCTCGTCGGACCGCTCAGCCTCACTGGGCTTATCGCGCCGCATCTTGCACGGCTTGCCTGCTTTCATCGGCCCACCCATCAGCTTGCCGCAAGCGTGCTCTTCGGCGCCGGCGTGCTGATGACGGCCGACTGGCTCTCCCGCGTCGTCATCTACCCCTATCAAGTGCCGGTCGGCCTCTTCGCGGCGCTGATCGGCGGGCCCTATCTCATCTGGCTGCTTTCGCGAAAGGACATCAAACAATGATGGCTGAACGTTTCACTGCATCCGGCGTCGCAATCGCCGTCGATCCCGGCCGAATGCTCGACGAGCTTTGCTCGCATTTCGTCGAACACAGCACCGTCAAACGCGACGGCGATCTGGTGACGCTGGAGATGACGATCGGCAAGGCGGACATCCGCCACGACGGCCCGGAGCTTGCGATCGAACTCTCCTGCAAGAGTGCCCGTGCGCTGCAGAATGTCCGCTCGGTGCTTGCCGAGCATCTCTTCCAATTCGCGGGAGAAGAGACTCTGGAGCTCACATGGTCGGACGCGCCAAAAGCGGACCGCCTGCCGGACCTGCGCGAGATCCGCGTGGTCAGCGCCCGCAACATCAGCCCGCATATGCGTCGGGTGACTGTCGCTTGCGACGATGCCAAGCATTTCGCTCACGGCGGATTGCATTTCCGTCTGCTCATTCCGCCGAAGGGTCGCACGCCCGTCTGGCCGAAACTGCGCCCGGACGGCCGCATCGAATGGGCAAAGAGCGAGGATGCGCTGACCGTGCGCATCTACACATTCCGCAGCATCGATCTGGAGCGCGGCGAAATCGATATCGATTTCGTGCTGCATGAAGGGGAAAACATGCCCGGCGCCGAATGGGCGTTGAATGCCAACCCCGGTGACATTGCCGGCGCGCTCGGCCCGGGCGGCGGCGGTGTGCCGGAAGCCACATCAATGATCCTTGCCGGCGATGAAACGGCATTGCCCGCCATCTCGCGCATTGCCGCGGAAGTTCCGGCTGGAACGCAGTTGCGGATTTTCCTCGAAGTCGATGGTCGCTCGGAAGAGCTTCCGCTGCCGTCAGCCGGCACCGTTAATCTCACATGGATGCATCGCAACGGCGCGCCCGCCGGCACGATGGGTCTGATCGAGGGCGCCATCAAGGATGCGCTGGCGGACGCCAATGCCGACACCTTCGTCTGGGCCGGCTGCGAAAGATCCGAGGCCAAGCGTATCCGCGATTTCCTCAAGACCGAACGTGGCCACGACCGCCACAAAATGAGCATCGGCGCTTACTGGGAGCGGTAAATCCGCCTCACGCCTTTTCGCGGAACATCTCGATGATGGCTGAGAAATCCCTGCCGCCGTTGCCGAGTTTCTCAAAGAGCGCATAGAGTTGTGCGGCCTCCGCACCAAGGGGCGTGGAGGCACCGCTCGCGAGCGCGGCCTCCTGCGAAAGCCTGAGATCCTTCAGCATCAAAGCTGCGGCAAAACCCGGCTTGTAATCATTGTTGGCAGGCGAGGTCGGCACCGGTCCCGGCACTGGGC
Organism: Rhizobium sp. YAF28; assembly: GCF_052113285.1. Classification (NCBI taxonomy): domain Bacteria; kingdom Pseudomonadati; phylum Pseudomonadota; class Alphaproteobacteria; order Hyphomicrobiales; family Rhizobiaceae; genus Rhizobium; species Rhizobium sp. YAF28. The sequence goes on from NZ_JBFRCX010000009.1 coordinate 318,332, forward strand.
AATAGGTGTTGATCGACCAGCACTGGCCAGATGAAGTTGAGGCAACGTCGAAGAGCGCCTGATGCGAGAGGCCGAGCTTTTCGGCGAGTACAAAAGCCTCGCAGACGCCGACCATGGAAATACCGAGGATCATGTTGTTGCAGATCTTCGCAGCCTGCCCTGCTCCGGCCTCGCCGCAATGGACGATCTTCTTGCCCATGGCCTCGAGGATCGGTTTTGCCTTGGCAAAGGCCTCTTCCGAGCCGCCGGTCATGAAGGTCAGCGTGCCGGCGCTCGCTCCACCCGTCCCGCCGGAAACCGGCGCATCGAGCGACAGGCAGCTCGTGGCCTTCGCCATCTCATGGGCCTTGCGGCTGCTTTCGACATCGATGGTCGAGCAATCGATCACCAGTGTGCCTTGTGCCGCCGATTGCAGGATATCGGCCCAAGCCGTCAGCACATGCTTGCCCTGCGGTAGCATGGTAATGACGATCTCAGCGTCCTTGACCGCCTGGCTGGCATGGCTGGCGGGCTTCACGCCGCTCTCCTCGGCTGCCTTCAGCACCAGTGCGGCCAGATCGAAGCCGAGAACCTCGTGACCGGCCTTGACAAGATTGGCGGCCATCGGCCCGCCCATATTGCCAAGCCCGATAAATCCGATCCTTGCCATGCTTATCTCCTATCTGTTGTCCTCGATGATCATGGTGGCCGCCTTTTCGGCGATCATGATCGTCGGCGAATTGGTGTTGCCGGACGTGATGGCCGGCATCACCGAGGCATCGGCGATCCTGAGCTTGCCGAGCGCCCGCACTCTCAGCCGGGGATCGACGACACTTTCCCTGTCGACACCCATGCGGCAGGTGCCGACGGGATGGAAGATCGTCGTGCCGATATCGCCTGCCGCCTTTTCCAGTTCTGCCTCGCTCTGATAGCTCGGCCCCGGTTTGAATTCCTCCGGGTGGAAACGGGCGAAAGAAGGCTGTGCGACGATCCTGCGCGTCAGCTTTATCGAACGAACAGCTATGTCGCGATCGCGCTGCGTCGAGAGGTATCTTGGCGCAATGGTCGGTTGCGCGGCAAAATCCGGGCTGAAAACATGCACCGATCCCCGGCTTTCCGGCCTGAGGTTGCAAACGCTCGCCGTGATCGCCGGGAAGGCGTGGACGGGATCGCCGAACTTATCGAGCGACACCGGCTGCACGTGGTACTGAAGATCCGGCGTTTCCTTGTCCGGGCCGGAACGGGTGAAGATGCCGAGCTGGCTCGGCGCCATCGCCATCGGACCGGACCGATGCATGAGATATTCGAGCCCGATCGCCGCCTTACCGATCAGCTTCGACGCCTTTTCGTTGAGCGTGGGCACGCCTGTTACCTTATAGGCCAGTCGAAGCTGCAGATGATCCTGCAGGTTTTCGCCGACGCCCTTGACCTCGGTCAGCACATCAATGCCGGCTCGATGCAGAACCTCTCCGCGGCCGATGCCGGAAAGTTCCAGAATATGCGGCGAACCGATGGAGCCCGCCGACAGCACGGTTTCCTTCGCGGCATAAGCCCGCTTGGCCGTACCGCCATGCTGGAACTCGACGCCGACGACGGCGCCTTCCTCGACCAGCAGCCGCCGCACCTGCGCCTTAGTCATCACAGTCAGGTTGCCGCGTTTCATCGCCGGGCGCAGAAAGGCCTTCGTCGTATTCCAGCGGATGCCGGAACGCTGGTTTACGTCGAAATAGCCGGAACCTTCGTTGCTGCCGCGGTTGAAATCCGCCGTTTCCGGAATGCCGGCTTCCCTGGCCGCCTGCTGGAAGGCGTCGAGCACGGCCCAGCGCACGCGCGCCTTTTCCACGCGCCATTCGCCGCCAGCGCCATGCATCTCATCCTCGCCCTGATAATGATCCTCCGATTTGCGGAAGTAAGGCAGGACATCATCCCAGCCCCAGCCGGTGCAACCCATCTGCCGCCAAAGATCGTAATCGCGGGCCTGGCCGCGCATGTAGATCATGCCGTTGATCGAAGAGCAGCCGCCGAGTACCTTGCCGCGCGGGTAGTTCAGCGCCCGTCCGTTCAGCCCGTCCTCGGGTGCGGTGGTAAAGCACCAATCGGTGCGCGGATTGTTGATGCAATAGAGATAGCCGACGGGAATGTGGATCCAGTGATAATTGTCGTTGCCACCAGCCTCCAGCAGCAAGACCCTTGTATTGCGGTCGGCTGATAGCCGGTTTGCGAGCACGCAGCCGGCGCTGCCTGCCCCGATGATGATATAGTCATAGCGATCCATGGATCATGCACTCCGAAATGGCTGCGTCCCGCCTCCCCGGGCCCGAGGAGGCGGGATTTCGCGGCGCCGCTGCACATCCTTTCCCGTTGCAGGAAAGAGGTCCGCCCGTTCAGCGGCGATAGACAAAGCCCAGTTTACGCCCGAGCCGAGAGGCATAGAATTCACCGATAATGCCGCGGCGGAAGATCAGCACGCAGATCATGAAGACCACGCCTGTGATGATCGTCACCGGAAATTCCGAGGTGGCGAGATAGTTCTGCAGCGTCACGACGAGGCCTGCACCGAAAACCGGGCCGATCAGCGTGCCGATGCCGCCGAGCAGCGTCATCAGGATCACCTCGCCCGACATCTGCCAGGCGACATCCGTCAGCGTCGCAAACTGGAAGACCAGCGATTTGACCGATCCGGCAAGCCCGGCAAGGGCTGCCGACATCACGAAAGCGCCGAGCTTGTAGCGCGCCACGGAATAGCCGAGCGAGATCGCCCGTTGCTCGTTCTCGCGGATCGATTTCAGGATCATGCCGAAGGGCGAATTGATGAAGCGCCAGATGATCAGAAGTCCGATCAGGAACACCGCCAGCACGAAATAGTACATGTTGGTGGAGCTGTTGAGATCGATGAAGCCGAAGAGGTGGCCGCGCGGCACGGACTGGATGCCGTCCTCACCTTCAGTGAATTTTGCCTGCAGGCAGAAGAAGAAGAACATCTGCGAGAGCGCCAGCGTGATCATCGCAAAATAGATGCCCTGCCGGCGGATCGCGAAGAAGCCCATGACGAGGCCGAGAAGGGCTGCCCCGGCAACGCCGACGAGAATGCCGAGTTCCGGCGGAAATCCCCAACTCTTGACTGTATAGGCGGTGAAATAAGCAGCCCCGCCGAAAAAAGTCGCATGGCCGAAGGAAAGCAGGCCGGTATAGCCGAGCAACAGGTTGAAGGCACAGGCAAAGAGCGCGAAGCAGAGCAGCTTCATCAGGAAGATCGGGTAGAAGAAGAAGGGCGCCAGCAGCAGAAGTAGCAACCCGATGATCAGGAACCCTGTCTGCACCGAAAGTGCGGTTCGGCTCTTTTCCGTTCGGATGGTTTCGGTGATGTCAGCCATGTCACGCATCCCGACCGAAGAGGCCCGCGGGCCTAATGAGAAGCACGATCGCCATGATCACGAAGATGACGATATTGGAGGCTTCCGGATAGAAGACCTTGGTCAGGCCTTCCGCGATGCCAAGCACGTAGCCGGTAATGATGGCGCCCATGATCGAGCCCATGCCGCCGACGACGACCACGGCAAAGACGACGATGATCATGTTCGACCCCATCAGCGGCGAAACCTGGTAGATGGGTGCAGCAAGCACACCGGCAAAGGCAGCAAGGCCGGCACCGAGCGCATAGGTGAAGGTCAAGAGGACCGGCACGTTGACGCCGAAGACCTGCACCAGAGTGGCATTTTCCGTCGCCGAGCGCAGATAGGCGCCGAGCTTGGTCTTTTCGATCAAGAGCCAGGTGCCAATGCAGATCACTAGCGAAACGACCACCACCCAGCCGCGGTAGATCGGCAGGAACATGAATCCCAGGTTCATGCCGCCGGCAAGTGCGGGCGGCGTTGCATAGGGCTGGCCCGAAGAGCCGTAGAGATAACGGAACGTGCCTTCGACGGCGAGCGCCAGACCGAAGGTGAAGAGCAGGCCGTAGAGCGGATCGAGTTCGTAGAGCCGGCGCAGAAAGAGACGCTCGACAACAGCGCCGGCTATCCCGACTATGACGGGCGCCAGGATCAGCGACGGCCAGTAGCCGATACCGAGATAATTCAAGAGCAGATAGGCGACGAAGGCGCCAAGCATGTACTGGGCGCCGTGCGCGAAGTTGATGACGCGCAGAAGACCGAAAATGATCGCAAGGCCAAGGCTCAGAAGTGCATAGAAAGACCCGTTGATCAGGCCGATCAGCAGCTGGCCGAGCAGCGCCTGCAAGGGAATGCCGAAGATCATCGTCATCGCGTCACACTCCCAGAACCTTGTGCAGCATATCCATGCGCTGCGGCAGCTCGCCGACCGGGAATTCCGAGACCATCTGGCCATGATCCATCAGATAGAAGCGATCGGCAATACGGCTTGCAAAGCGGAAATTCTGTTCGACGAGCACGATGGTCATGCCGCGCTCCTTCAGCGTCTTCAAAACCTCGCCGATACGCTGGACGATAACAGGCGCTAGCCCCTCGGTCGGCTCATCGAGCAACAGCAGGCGCACGCCGGTGCGCAGGATGCGGGCGATCGCCAGCATCTGCTGCTCACCGCCCGAAAGCTTGGTGCCGGAACTCGTGCGCCGCTCATAAAGGTTTGGAAAAAGCTCGTAGATTTCATCGAGGGTCATGCCGCCAGGCGCCACCACAGGCGGCAGCATCAGATTTTCCGAAACCGTCAGCGTCGCGAAGATGCCGCGCTCCTCCGGCACGAAACCGATACCCTTATGTGCGGTCTTATGCAGCGGCACCTGCATCATATCCGTGCCAGCAAAGCTTATCCTACCCTTTCGGGAGCGCACGATACCGGTGATGGTGCGCAAAGTCGTCGTCTTGCCAACACCATTGCGGCCGAGAATGGTGATCATCTCGCCCTCACCGACCGTCATGTCGATCCCGTGCAGGACATGGCTTTCGCCATACCAGGCATTCAGACCCTGAATTTCGAGAAGCGGCGCCATCAGTGGTGCTCCTCCGTGCCCATATAGGCCTGCCGCACGCGCTCGTCCTGGCTGACGGTCGCGTAGTCGCCCTCGGCGAGGATTTCGCCACGCTGCAGCACGGTGACATGCCGGCAGATATTGGCGACGACGGAGAGATTGTGCTCGACCATCAACACCGCCCGCTCGCGGGCGACATCGCGGATGATGGCGGAGACGACGCTGACATCCTCCTGGCCCATGCCGGCCATCGGCTCGTCGAGCAGCAGCACTTTCGGATCGAGCGCCAGTGTAGTGGCGATTTCAAGCACGCGCTTGCGGCCATAGGAAAGATCGGCGGCGATATGATCGCGTTCCTTGGAAAGCCCGACACTGGCAAGCAGTTGCTCGGCGCGGTCGTTCAGGCTGTCGAGTGCCGAAAGCGGCCGCCAGAACTGCGTGGAAAGATTGTTTGGCCGCTGCAGGGCGACCCGCACATTGTCGAGCACGGAAAGATGGGGGAAGACGGCGGAGATCTGGAATGAGCGGACGAGGCCCATGCGCGCCACCCGATCCGGTGGCGTCCTGGTGATGTCGGTCCCCATCAGCGTGATCGTGCCTGATGTCGGCTGAAGGAACTTGGTGAGCAGGTTGAACACCGTCGTCTTGCCTGCACCATTTGGCCCAATCAGCGCATGCACGCTTGCATCATGCACATCAAGGTCGACATTCTTGACGGCCGTGAAGCCGCCGAAATCACGGCGCAGGCCGCGGGCGGAAAGCACCACCCGCGGCTTGGCCTGAGTTTCAATTGCGGAAACCGCCATCGCTCACTTCACCAGATCGCAGCCGCTCTTGGCGGGGTCGATATAGGCTTCCTTGCCCGGAATGGTGGCGAGGACGTTGAAGTAGTCCCAAGGCTCCTTGCTTTCCGCGGGTTTCTTGACCTGCAGCAGATACATGTCGTGGATCATGCGGCCATTCGGGCCGACCGTGCCGCCACGGCCGAAGACATCATCGACGGGCATTTCATGCAGCTGCTTGGCGACGGCTTCCGTCTCATCCGTGCCGGCCTTCTGGATCGCCTTCAGATATTGCAGAACAGCCGAATAGGTGCCGGTGTGGACCATGTTCGGCATCTTGCCGGTACGGGCGAAGAACTTCTTGGCGAATTCCCGGCTCTGGTCATCGCGGTTCCAGTAATAGCCTTCCGTCAGCGTAAGGCCCTGTGCGGCCTCCATGCCCAAGCCATGAACTTCGGCAAGCGTGAAGAGCAGTGCCGCCAGATGCTGGCCGCCTTGGGTGATGCCGAATTCAGCGGCCTGCTTGATGGCGTTCGACGTATCGAGACCAGCATTGGCAAGGCCGATGACCTTGGCGCCTGATGATTGCGCCTGCAGCAGGAAGGACGAGAAGTCCTGGGTCGACAAGGGATGGCGCACCGAACCGACGACCGTGCCGCCGCTCGCCTTCACGTAATCGGTGGTCTGCTGCTCCAGCGAATAGCCGAAGGCATAGTCCGCTGTCAGAAAGAACCAGCTGTCGCCGCCCTGTTTGACCAGCGCACCGCCGGTGCCGACGGCCAGAGCATGGGTGTCATAGGCCCAATGGAAGCCATAAGGCGAGCAGGCCTTGCCGGTGAGATCCGTTGTCGCAGCACCGGTAACGATATCGATCTTCTTCTTTTCCTTGGCGATGGCCTGCACAGCAAGGGCCACGGAAGAGGTCGTCAGCTCCATGATGGCGTCGACCTGCTCGGTGTCATACCACTGGCGGGCAATGTTGGAAGCGATATCAGGCTTGTTCTGGTGGTCGGCATCGACGATTTCGACCGGCATGTCGAGCACCTTGCCGCCGAAGTCCTCGACGGCCATCTTGGCAGCCTCGACAGAGGACTTGCCACCGAAGTCGGCATAAACGCCCGACTGGTCGTTCAGAATGCCGATCTTGACCTTACCATCGGAAATGGCAGCACTCTGGGCAAACACGGCGGTGCTGCTTGCAAGCAAAAATGCAACGGACGCAATGAAATTCTTTCGCATAGTCTCTCCTCCCAGAGATTGGCCAGATAACGAATCTGTTCAAATTTGGCGACCCGCCCTCCTCAAAGCGGCCGCTCCGCCCTTACGATCACGGAATTTCCTCGATGAGGCAACTGCCGGTTTACATCTAATTCCAAACAGTATCTGTTCGTTTTTGAACAGAAGCGGCCATAATGCCGCTGTGGCGACAGTCACAGCGCTCTCCTTTGCCGGCGGCATTAGACCAAAGACGTAGATGGATGGGCGACGCCGATGAGCCATGCTTCGCAATTTACTTGGGACGATCTGCAGTTTTTTCTAGCCGTTGCCCGCACCGGCCAGCTTTCAACGGCCGCGCGGCAGTTGCGCTCCAGCCATGCGACCGTCTCACGGCGCATCGACCGGCTGGAGTTTGCGCTAAAGGTCAAGCTTTTCGAGCGAAATCCGCGCGGCTACGTGCTGACCGCCATGGGCACGCGCTTTGTCGAAACCGCCGAGAAGATGGAACAGGAAACTGAACGGCTGCGGGCCGATCTCGCCGATGGGTCGCTGAGCCAGCGCGGCCTCGTGCGCCTCAGCGCTCCCGAAGGCTTTGCCAATTTCTTCTTTGCGACCGTCCTGCCGCAATTTGCCGCCCGCCATCCGCATCTGGCGCTGGAACTCGTCACCATCCAGCAGATCATGTCGCTCTCCCGCAAGGAGGCGGACATTTCCGTCGTCCTCGATGAGCCCAAAGGCGGCCCCTACTTTGCCGAGAAGCTGACGGACTATCATCTGCAGGTTTACGCCTCGCGCGACTATCTCGCTCGCGCAGCACCCATTAACACGCGTGACGACCTGCTGAACCACCCCTTCATCAGCTATATCGAGGAAATGATCTTCGCACCGGGGCTCGACTATCTTGGCGACGTGCATCCGCGCATCAAGCCGCAATTCCAGAGTTCCAGCATCTTCGCGCAGTTGACGGCCACCAGAAACGGCCTTGGCCTCGGCATCCTGCCCTATTTCTTCGCCTGCCGTTATCCCGAACTGGTGCGCGTGCTGCCCGACGAGATCGATCTCAAGCGACACTACTGGATCACATGCCACCGCGACTTGAGGCAAGCGCCGCGCGTGCGCGCCGTCATCGACTTCCTGCGGGAAACGGCACGCAGCGAAGACGCCTGTTTCATCCCGCCCTACATCGGCACAGCGCGAAAGGTGAAGGCAGAGGTGTGATTATTTCAGGAATTCGGCGCGATGCGGCGTGAAGGTGTCGATCAGGCGACCCTTTTCCAGCGCCTTGACGCCGTGGACCAGATTGGGCGGCACGATGAAGCTGCCGCCCTGCTTCAAGACTTCAGTGCGGCCGTCGATCGTCACTTCGAAGCTGCCTTCGGCGACGTAGCTTGCCTGTATATGAGGGTGGAAATGGGCAGCACCCACGGCGCCTGCCTCGAAAGCCACTTCCACCATCATCATCTCGGGCAGATAGGTCATGATGCGGCGGGTCACACCCGGCTCGGGGTTTACCCATTCGGCACCTTCGGCCGATACGAAGAGATCGCTCGATGACATGTCTGCCTCCTCTCATTCCAGAATCTATCGGCCGCAAACTGGCGCAACGATCAGCATTTGAAAAGATGACTTCTGCATTTTGGCGCGACGCCAGCCTTGTTGACGCCGCAAACGGACCGGTCTATGCGACCTTAAATCAGATGTGCCTGAACAATGGCCCCTGAACGGTGGTGAGGAGACTGGACATGCAGCATACGCGCGAGGTTTTCGATTGGGCCGATCCCTTCCGGCTCGTGGAGCAACTGACCGACGAGGAGCGCATGGTGCAGGAGACCGCCCATGCCTATGCACAGGAAAAGCTCGGCCCCCGTGTCCTCGAAGCCTTCCGCAACGAGAAGACCGATCCGGAAATATTCCGGGAGATGGGCGAACTCGGCCTTCTCGGACCCACGATCGATCCGGAATATGGCGGCGCTGGCCTCGGCTACGTCGCTTACGGCCTGATTGCCCGCGAAGTGGAACGGGTCGACAGCGGTTACCGTTCGATGATGAGCGTGCAGTCCTCGCTGGTCATGGTGCCGATCGACGCCTTCGGCTCCGACGAGCAGAAGAAGAAATATCTGCCGAAACTTGCGACCGGCGAATGGATCGGATGTTTTGGCCTGACCGAGCCCAATCACGGCTCCGATCCGGGCTCCATGGCGACGCGGGCAAAGAAGGTTGACGGCGGTTATAGCTTGACGGGCTCCAAGACCTGGATCTCGAACGCGCCGATTGCCGATGTCTTCGTCGTCTGGGCAAAGACCGAGGATGGCCTCATCCGCGGTTTCATCCTGGAAAAAGGCTGGAAGGGTCTCTCAGCCCCGAAGATCCAGGGCAAGGTTGGGCTTCGTGCCTCGATCACAGGCGAAGTCGTCATGGACAATGTCTTCATGCCGGAAGAGAATCTGCTACCCGACGTCAGCGGCCTCAAAGGACCTTTCACCTGCCTCAACTCCGCTCGCTTCGGCATCGCCTGGGGCGCGCTGGGTGCAGCTGAAGCCTGTTATGCGACGGCCCGGCAATATACGCTGGACCGCCAGCAGTTCGGCCGGCCGCTCGCCGCCAACCAGCTCATCCAGAAGAAGCTTGCCGATATGGCAACCGAAATCTCGCTCGGGCTTCAGGGATGTTTGCGTCTTGGCCGCATGAAGGAAGAAGGTCATCCGCCCGTCGAACTGACGTCGATCCTCAAGCGCAATTCCTGCGGCAAGGCACTGGAGATTGCTCGTGCAGCCCGCGACATGCTGGGCGGCAATGGCATTTCCGACGAGTTCGGCGTCGCTCGCCACCTCGTCAATCTCGAAGTGGTCAACACCTACGAGGGAACGCATGACATTCATGCGCTTATTCTCGGTCGTGCGATCACAGGCATTGCCGCCTTCTCCAACTAATTCAGTCGCGCGCGAGGCGAATTGCAACCTTGACAACAATGTGCAAACCTCCCCTTGCCGCGGCAGAGAGGCCTGCGGTGCAAGGGGGATTTGCATATGTTTCTGCTGCTCGCACTTCTGATCGGCGTCATTGCCGGTCTTCGCGCCATGACCGCACCTGCCGCCATCGCCTGGGGCGCGGCACTCGGCTGGTTCGATATCTCTCAGACGCCGCTTGCCTTCATGGGCTACCAGTGGACACCGTGGATATTCACGGCGCTTGCCATCATTGAGCTCATCACCGACCAGTTACCCTCCACCCCCTCGCGCAAGGTGCCGATCCAGTTCGCCACCCGCATCATCGTCGGCGCGCTGTGCGGTGCCGTCATCGGCGCCGCAAGCAGTCTGCTCTTCGCCGGCCTGATCGCCGGCATCATCGGCGCGGTCATCGGCACGCTCGGCGGTGCAGCCGCCCGCGGCAAGCTCGCAGCCTCCTTCGGCCAGGATCGTCCGGCGGCCCTGATCGAGGATGCCGTTGCCGTCATCGGCGCCATTATCATCGCGTGGGCAGTCTGATGAAGAGCTTCGACGCGATCGTCATCGGCGCCGGCCAGGCCGGCCCATTCCTCGCCGCCCGCATGGCGGAAACGGGCATGAAGGTGGCGCTGATCGAGCGCAAGTTCCTCGGCGGCACCTGCGTCAATGCAGGCTGCATGCCGACGAAGACACTGGTAGCAAGCGCCCGCGCTGCCCATGTGGCGCGGCGTGGCGCCGATTACGGCGTGCAGATCCCGGGCGAAATCGCAATCGACATGAAGACCGTGCGCCATCGCGCAGAGACGATCATAATGGATGCGCGCAACGGTTTAAGCGGCTGGTTCGGTGGCATGAAGACTATGACAGTCATCTACGGCCATGCCCGCTTCACAGGCCAGAAAGAAGTCGTCGTCAACGGCGAGACGCTGACGGCACCGAAGATTTTCCTCAATGTCGGCGCCCGCCCGACGATCCCCGATATGCCGGGCCTTGCCGATATCGATTATCTGACCAGCACCGGCATCATCCATCTCGACAGCCTGCCGAAGCATCTCGCCATTATCGGCGGCAGCTATATCGGCCTGGAATTCGCACAGATGTACCGGCGCTTCGGTACGGCGGTGACGGTGATCGAGCGCGGCCCGAAACTCGCCTCCCGCGAGGACGAGGATATTTCCGATGCGATCGCCGAAATCCTGAGATCCGAGGGCATAAAGATCCATACCGACGTCAAGGACATCCGCTTTGCCAAGGGCGCCGATGGTGTGACCGTCACAGCCGACTCCGAAACGATCGAGGCAAGCCATGTGCTTGTCGCCATCGGCCGGACGCCGAATACCGACGACCTCGGCCTCGATGCCGCGGGTGTGGCCACCGACAAGCGCGGCTTCATTACCGTCGACGACCGGTTGGCCACCAATGTCGAAGGCATATGGGCGCTCGGGGACTGCAACGGCCACGGCGCCTTCACCCATACGTCGTACAATGACTTCGAGATCGCAGCCGCCAATCTGCTCGACGGTGGCGACCGCAAAGTTTCGAGCCGCATTCTGGCCTATGCCCTCTATATCGATCCGCCGCTTGGCCGCGTCGGCATGACGGAAAAGCAGGCACGCGCCTCAGGCCGCAGGATCATGGTCTCGACGCGGCCGATGAGCAGGGTCGGCCGCGCCAATGAGCGCGGCGAAACCAAGGGCTTCATGAAGGTGGTCGCAGATGCCGAGACCAAGGAAATCCTGGGTGCAGCCATTCTCGGCATCGAAGGCGACGAGGCAATCCACGGCTTCATCGATGCCATGAATGCCGGCACGACCTATCCGGTGCTGCGGTGGTCCGTGCCGATACACCCGACCGTTTCGGAATTGATCCCGACGCTGCTGGGTGATTTGAAGGCGATCTGATCCCGAAGATCGCAATCAGCCGGAGACCGTCATTGAATATCGAACTGCTGATCGAAAATTACGGCCTCCCGGCAATCTTTCTCGGCACCGCCTTTGAGGGTGAAACTGCCGCCTTTCTCGGCGGCGTCATCGCGCATCGCGACCTTTTGACCTATTGGGCCGCCTCAATGGCCGCCTCGGCGGGATCATTCGCCGGAGATCAGGTGTGGTTCTTTGCCGGCCGCTATGCCGCCCAATGGAGTTTCGTTCGCCGCGTGATGGAGACGCCGGCGCTCGCACGGGTCACGCAGCTTCTCGAAAAATATCCGACCGGCTTCATTTTTGCGTTCCGCTTTCTGGTGGGATTGCGGACGATCAGCCCGATCGTCATCGGCACGACGCATATATCGACGCAGAGGTTCCTCGTGCTCAACCTTCTGGCGGCGCTCATCTGGGGCCAGCTTTTCACGGCACTCGGCTATGCCTTTGGGCACGGGATTCACCAGATATTCGGTCGCCTGCCGCTGCATCATCATCTGCTGATCGCACTCGGCGCCGCGGCCCTCATCGCGGGCGCGGCGCTGGTGCTTCGCAAGAGGAAATTTGGGATCAAGTACCCGTAAAGGGCCTTAGTCCATGACGATCTGCAGCTTGACATCCGTCGGACGCGCCTCGACCGCGCGGTCAAAGGCCTTGATCGAATCCTCGAAGGTGAAGGTCTCTGATATCAACGGCTTAAGGTCGACACGACCCGATCCGAGAAGGGCGATCGAGCGCTCATACTGATGGGCGTAGCGGAACACCGTCTCGATGCGGATTTCCTTGGTGGAGGCCGTCGAGACGTCAAAGCCGACCGGGTTGACCGGCAGCCCGACGGCGACGATGACGCCGCCCGGGCGCGGAAGCGCCATGATCGTCTCCCAGGCCTTCGGTGAGCCCGAGCATTCGAAGACCACATCCGCACCCCAGCCATCGGTCAGTCGGCTGACTTCCTCGGCGAGGTTTTTTTCGCGGATATTGACCGGGATAACGCCCTGGTACTGTGCAGCAATATCGAGCTTCGGCTGGGCGAGGTCGGCAACGATCGCGCGGGCGCAGCCGCCGGCAAGAGCAGCAATCGCAACCATGGTGCCGATCGGGCCGGCACCGAGGACGACGGCCGTGTCGCCGGGTGCAATCTTCGCCTTGGTGGCTGCCTGCATGCCGACCGCGAAAGGCTCGACCATCGCGCCTTCGGCGAAGCTGACATTGTCGGGCAGCTTGAACGTATAATTGGCCGGGTGCACGACCTCAGGCGTCAGGACGCCATGGATCGGCGGCGTCGCCCAGAAGGCAACGGCCGGATCGACATTGTACATGCCGAGCCGGCTTGCCTTGGAATTAGGATCGGGAATGCCGGGTTCCATGCAGACGCGATCGCCGACTTTCAGATGAGTCACGCCGGCGCCGACCTCGACCACAGTGCCTGCCGCCTCATGGCCGAGCACCATCGGCTCGTTGACGATGAAGGGGCCGATCTTGCCATGCGTATAATAGTGCACGTCGGAGCCGCAGACACCCACGGTATGGATCTTGATCTTCACCTGCCCAGGCCCTGTCTCCAGAGGCAGATCGATATCGCGAAGCGCAAGCTCATGCTGGCGCTCCAGTACCAGCGCACGGACTTTGGTCATGATCGGTTTCCTTCCCTATGGCTCCCGCGATTCATGGGGCGCCGTTGCGGCGACTATAAGACCGCAAGGCTCAGCAATTCAATCATCTCCATCAGGCTTTTGCTCATTATGTGACGAAATGCTCACATGATTATCACCCGAAAGATAAGCTCGCACTAGACATCCGTATGATTCCGGAAAGACCCGGCGAGGACTACATTTACCATGAAGGACCACGACAAAGTGGAAAGGAGTAAAGCGATGACGCACGACAACGATAATGTCGGCAGAAACCTGTCTTCCAACTCGCAGATCACGCGACAGCTCCGCGAATTCTGGCACAACCTGGTGGACGAGACCGTTGCTGCACTCCAGCAAGGCCGCCAGCCGCAGCCACTGCTGCAGCCAGTGCGAGTTATTGCACGGGCGCGGGATCGAAATCGCCCTCCGCAGCGTTATTAAGCATGCGACGGCATGGCGCGGCGGGTGCATGACGCTCCCGACACCATGCGGATCGGCAATGTAAGGAAGACCGTCATGAAATCGATTGTGTCATTCTGCCTGTTCGCATCTCTTCTCTTTGCCGCAAACGAGGCGTCTGCGGCGATCGAAGAAGCATCGCTTCCGCCGCCGCAGCAGGAAGAAAAGCTGGTGCCGGCCAATCTCGAGCTCACCTTCACCGGCCCTGTCGATCTCGCCCGCTCAACCGCCACCCTTCTCGATGCCCAGGGCCTGACATTGCCGACCGGCAAGCCGTTTCTTTCGGGACCGGAAGGCTCCGTCTTCAAGGTCCCGCTCGATCCGTCCATGGCGCCTGGCGTCTATACGCTCAACTGGCGCGTACTCTCGATGGACGGCCACAGTGCTGAGGGCCACTACCAGTTCCGGGTCGATCCCTGAACCTTCCGATATCAAGCTGTTCGAAATAGCGCCGTTCCGTCCGGGCACGGCGTTTTTTGTCTTTCCGGCCGCATAAGCACGTTTTGACCGCATAAAGGCATTTATAAGATTTTTATATTGATGCCCCCGATGCAATCTCGAACCTTTATGCACTTCGGCCGCATATTAATGTCCGAGAGATCGCAAAGATCATCTCCACGCCAGAAAGCATAAAAGGTGTCGCTTCCACTGAGCCGGCGCCCTTTGTCTTGTCTGACTCCAAGAATAACAAACCGGAGTCAAGATCGATGATGGATATAATTCTACTCGGCACTGCAATCGTATTTTTCGGACTTTGCTTTGCCTATACGCGCGCCTGCGACAGGCTTTGACAGGAGAGAACAGATGACCCTCGATTATATCTTGAGCGGTGCCGTGACCGTGTTTCTCACCGTCTACCTCACCTACGCTCTCATCCGCCCAGAACGTTTCTGAAAGAGCCGGTGCTTCTCATCCAGAAGCAGCCAGGTACTGAAAGTTTCCTCCCATGACCCTCAACGGATGGCTTCAGATCTTGCTTTATTGCGGGATCGTCCTCGTGCTCGTCAAACCGCTCGGCGGTTACATGACGCGTGTCTTCAGCGGCGAGCACACATTACTCTCACCGGTCCTCGTTCCGATCGAACGAGGACTTTACACCGTTGCCGGCACCAGCGAACGCGAAGACCAGCACTGGACCTCCTATGCCTTCGCCATGCTGATGTTCAACCTGATGGGCGTCATCGTGCTTTATGCACTGATGCGCCTGCAGGGCGTGCTGCCTTATAACCCAGCGGGCATGGCTGCCGTGCCTGAGCAGCTTTCGTTCAATACCGCCGTCAGCTTCGTCTCCAATACCAATTGGCAGAATTACGGTGGCGAAAGCACCATGTCCTATCTGACACAGATGATGGGCTTCACCGTCCAGAACTTCGTGTCGGCTGCGACAGGCATGGCGATTGCCGTTGCCTTCATCCGCGCCTTCTCGCGCGCATCGGGCAAGGCGATCGGCAATTTCTGGGTCGATATGATCCGCGCCACGCTCTACATTCTGCTGCCGATCTGCATCGTGCTGACGCTCGCCTATGTCTGGCTCGGCGTGCCGCAGACGCTCGGCCCCTATGTCGATGCGACAACGCTCGAAGGCGCCAAGCAGACGATCGCCGTCGGCCCCGTCGCCTCGCAGCTTGCCATCAAGATGCTCGGCACCAATGGCGGCGGTTTCTTCAATGCCAACTCCGCCCATCCCTTCGAGAACCCCGACAATATCTCGAACATGATCCAGATGGTGTCGATCTTTGCGATCGGCGCAGCCTTCACCAACGTCTTCGGCCGCATGGTCGGCAACCAGCGCCAGGGCTGGGCGATCCTCGCCTCCATGGGCCTGCTCTTCATCGTCGGCGTCGGCATCACCTACTGGGCGGAAGCTGCCGGCAACCCGCTAATGCATGCCTTCGGTCTGCAGGGCGGCAACATGGAAGGCAAGGAAGTCCGCTTCGGTGTCGCCATGTCCTCGCTGTTTGCGGTCATCACCACGGCCGCCTCCTGTGGCGCGGTCAACGCCATGCATGGCAGCTTCACGGCGCTCGGCGGCCTGATCCCGCTGATCAACATGCAGCTCGGCGAAGTCATCGTCGGCGGTGTGGGTGCCGGCTTCTACGGCATCCTGATGTTCATCATCGTCGCCGTCTTCGTGGCAGGCCTCATGGTCGGCCGCACGCCGGAATATCTCGGCAAGAAGATCGAGGCGAAGGAGATGAAGATGGCCGTTCTCGCCATTCTTTGCCTGCCGCTTGCGATGCTGGTCTTCACCGCGATCGCAACAGTGCTTCCGAGCGCCGTCGCCTCGATCGGCACCGCCGGCCCGCATGGCTTCTCCGAAATCCTCTATGCCTATACGTCGGCTGCGGCCAACAACGGCTCGGCTTTCGGCGGTCTGACGGGCAATACGCCCTGGTACAACGTGACGCTCGGCATCGGCATGCTGATGGGTCGCTTCCTGGTCATCGTCCCGGCGCTTGCGATCGCAGGCTCACTGATCACCAAGAAGACGGTTCCAGCCTCGGTAGGCACCTTCCCGACTGACGGTCCGCTCTTCGTCGGTCTGCTCGTCGGCACCATCCTGATCGTCGGCGGCCTGACTTTCTTCCCGGCGCTGGCCCTTGGCCCTGTTGTCGAGCACCTGGTCATGGTCGCCGGTCAGACCTTCTGAGGTGATGCGATGATCCTCCGTCACAGGCTCCGCAAAGCCTTCAATTCACGTCCCGGTACGCCGGGACGTGAACGTGAGCGACTGGCACGGGGCACCGACATCATCCTGGTGATGATGGCAGGCCTGCTCGTCATCGTCTGCGCAATCAGAATTTTACAGGGCTGACCGGCCATCCGGTTCGCCATCCTCGTTTCAAAGCTGGAGTCTCTTATGAGCCAGGCAAAATCCGCGAGCATCATGGATTCTCGCATTCTCATTCCGGCCGTGGGTGCTGCTTTCACCAAGCTCAACCCCCGCGCGCTTGCCAAAAACCCGGTCATGTTCGTCGTGGCTACGGTCTCGGCGCTGACCACCGTTCTGTTCCTACGCGACCTCGTCTCAGGCAACGGCAATCTCGCCTTCTCCTTCCAGATCAACCTCTGGCTCTGGTTCACTGTGCTCTTTGCCAACTTCGCCGAGGCCGTCGCAGAAGGCCGTGGCAAGGCGCAGGCCGACTCGCTGCGCAAGGCCCGTACCGAAACCCAGGCCAAGCTGCTAACCGCCAACAATGGTACCGGCTATCGCATGGTGCCTGGCACGAGCCTGAAGGTCGGCGACCTCGTCCTCGTCGAGGCCGGCGATATCATCCCCTCGGACGGCGAAGTCGTCGAAGGTGTCGCCTCCGTCAACGAAGCGGCCATAACAGGCGAGTCCGCCCCTGTTATCCGTGAATCCGGCGGCGACCGCTCGGCCGTGACAGGCGGCACGCAGGTTCTTTCCGACTGGATCCGCGTCCGCATCACCGCGGCGGCCGGCTCCACCTTCATCGACCGCATGATCGCGCTCGTCGAAGGCGCCGAACGCCAGAAGACGCCAAACGAAATCGCCCTCAATATCCTGCTTGCAGGCATGACGCTGATCTTCGTTCTCGCCACGGCAACGATCCCGAGTTTTGCTGCCTATGCCGGCGGTTCGATCCCGATCATCGTGCTCGTCGCACTCTTCGTCACGCTGATCCCGACCACCATCGGCGCCCTGCTGTCGGCAATCGGCATCGCCGGCATGGACCGTCTCGTCCGCTTCAACGTGCTCGCCATGTCCGGCCGCGCCGTCGAAGCGGCCGGTGACGTCGACACGCTGCTGCTCGACAAGACCGGCACGATCACCCTCGGCAACCGCCAGGCCACCAGCTTCCGCCCGGTCCGCGGCATCTCAGAGCAGGATCTCGCCGATGCGGCCCAGCTTGCCTCGCTTGCCGACGAAACGCCTGAGGGACGCTCCATCGTCGTGCTCGCCAAGGAGAAATATGCAATCCGCGGCCGCGACATGGTGAGCCTGAAGGCCAGCTTCGTGCCCTTCACTGCCCAGACCCGCATGAGCGGTGTCGACCTTGACGGTTCGTCGATCCGAAAGGGTGCCGTCGATGCGGTGCTGGCTTACGTCAATGGCGATGCCTCCTCGAAGAATGGCGCTGAAGTCGTCCGCGAATTGCAGTCGATATCAGATGAGGTTTCCAAGGCCGGCGGCACACCGCTTGCTGTTGCCCGCGACGGCAAGCTGCTTGGCGTCATTCAACTCAAGGACATCGTCAAGGGCGGCATCCGCGAGCGCTTCACAGAGCTTCGCCGCATGGGCATCCGTACCGTGATGATCACCGGCGATAATCCGCTGACGGCGGCTGCCATCGCAGCAGAAGCCGGTGTCGACGACTTCCTCGCTCAGGCAACGCCTGAAATGAAACTGGCGCTGATGCGCGAGGAACAGGCCAAGGGCAAGCTGGTCGCCATGTGTGGTGACGGCACCAACGACGCCCCTGCGCTTGCCCAGGCAGATGTCGGCGTCGCCATGAACACCGGCACGGTCGCAGCCCGCGAAGCCGGCAACATGGTCGACCTCGATAGCGACCCGACGAAGCTCATCGAGATCGTCGAAATCGGCAAGCAGCTGCTGATGACCCGCGGTGCGCTGACGACCTTCTCGATCGCCAACGACATCGCCAAGTACTTCGCCATCATTCCCGCGATGTTCCTGACCTTCTACCCGCAGCTCGGCGTGCTCAACATCATGGGTCTCGCTACGCCGCAGAGCGCCATCCTGTCGGCGATCATCTTCAACGCGCTGATCATCATCGCGCTGATCCCGCTGTCGCTAAAGGGTGTCCGCTACCGCCCGATCGGTGCCGGTGCGCTGCTCTCCCGCAACCTGCTCATCTACGGCCTCGGCGGCATCATCGTCCCCTTCATCGGCATCAAGGCGATCGACATCGTCATCACCGCCGTCGGCCTCGCCTAAGGAGTAAAGTCCATGTTGAAAGAACTTCGCCCGGCAATCGTCATGATCGTTGCCACCACGGCCATCACCGGCCTCCTCTATCCGCTCGCCATGACGGGTGCCGCTCAGGCCATCTTCCCCTTCCAGGCAAATGGCAGCCTTGTTGAAAAGGACGGAAAGGTTATTGGCTCCACGCTGATCGGCCAGGCCTTTACCAGCGACAAGTATTTCCACGGCCGCCCGTCTGCCGCGGGTGACGGCTACAATGCCGCTGCATCCTCCGGCTCCAACCTCGGCCCAACCAGCCAGAAGCTGATCGACCGCGTGAAAGGCGACTATGATGCGGCCAAGGCAGCCAACCCGAATGCCGAGGTTCCAGCCGACCTCGTCACCGCCTCGGGCAGCGGCCTCGACCCGCATATTTCGCCGGATGCCGCCTATTTCCAGGTGCCGCGTGTCGCCAAAGCCCGCGGTGTCGATGAAGCCAAGGTCAAGGCGCTGGTCGATGCGGCTGTCACAGGCCGCGAACTCGGCCTGCTCGGCGAGCCGACCGTCAATGTTCTGGCGTTGAACCAGAGCCTTGATGCTTCTATGACTCAGTAAAGGTTGAGAGCCCCGGAGCGCGACAAGCGGGCCGGGGCTTGCTCGTGAAGAAAGACCGAACCGCATGCCAGACGACAACCGCGACCAGGCCGGCAGGCCCTCTCCCGATGCGCTTCTCGAAAAGGCTCGGGCGGAGTCGCGCGGGCGCCTGAAGATCTTCCTGGGCGCTGCACCCGGCGTCGGCAAGACCTATGAGATGCTGGTCTCGGGCCATGCCAAGATGGCCGATGGCCTCGACGTGGTGATCGGTGTCGTCGAAACCCATGGCCGCAAGGAGACCGAGGCGCTGCTTGCCGGTTTCGAGATCGTTCCGCGTATGAAGATCGCGTATCGCGGCCAGTCGCTCGAAGAGATGGATCTCGATGCCATTCTCGCCCGCAAGCCCGATCTCGTTCTCGTCGACGAGCTCGCCCATACCAATGCCGAGGGCAGCCGCCATCCGAAGCGCTATCTCGATGTCAAGGAACTGCTCGACCGCGGCATCGATGTCTATTCGACGCTGAACATCCAGCATGTGGAGAGCCTGAACGACGTCGTTTCGCAGATCACCCGCATCCGGGTGCGCGAAACCGTGCCGGACTCTGTGATCGACATGGCTGATGATATCGAGATCATCGACCTGACACCCGACGACCTCATCAAGCGTCTTCACGATGGCAAGGTCTATGTGGCAAAGACCGCCGAGCGCGCGCTGACCAATTATTTCACGCCCGGCAACCTGACGGCGCTGCGCGAACTCGCCCTGCGCAAGACCGCCCAGCGCGTCGACGACCAGTTGCTGACCCATATGCAGGCGCATGCGATTTCCGGCCCGTGGGCCGCCGGCGAACGCGTGCTGGTGTCGATCGACGAGCATCCCCGCTCTGCCTCGCTCGTCCGCTATGCCTCGCGCATGGCCTCGCGCCTACGTGGCCCCTGGGCCGCCGTCTATATCGAAACCAATCGCTCCATCAATCTTTCGGAAACGCAGCGAGACACGATCGCAGCCACCTTGCGGCTTGCCGAACAGCTCGGCGGTGAAGCAATCACCATTCCCGGTCGCGAAGTGGCGGAAGAGCTGGTGCGGCACGCCACCGCCAACAACGTCACCCACATCGTCATCGGCGCCCCGAAGAAGCCGGCCTGGCGCGAGGGGTGGTGGAACCGTTCGACGACCGACGAGCTGATCCGGCGGGCCGGCGATATCAGCGTTCATGTCATTTCCGGAAACGAGAAAGACACGGCTTCGCAGCGCGGCGTCAAGGCGGCTCCGAGCGCGCCGACACTCAATTTCAGGGCCTATATCCTCTCGACAGCCTATGTCGCCGTTGCGCTGGCCGTCGGTGTGGTGCTCGACCAGGTTCTCGACGTACGCAATCTGGCGCTCGTCTTCCTAATGGCGGTGCTGACATCCGCGGTCATCCATGGCTTGAGGCCGGCGCTCTATACCTGTATCGTCAGTGCCCTCTCCTTCAACTTCTTCTTCCTGCCACCGCGCTATACCCTGACGATCAGCGATCCTGAAAGCGTGCTGGCGCTCTTCTTCTTCCTCGGCGTCGCCGTTATCGCCTCAAATCTCACGGCGACGGTGCAGCGGCAGGCGGTCGCCGCCCGGCAGAGGGCGCGAACGACCGAAGACCTCTATCTCTTTTCCAAGAAGCTCGCCGGCACCGGCACGCTCGATGACGTTCTCTGGGCAACCGCCTTCCAGATCGCCTCGATGCTTAAGGTGCGCGTTGTTCTGCTTCTGCCGGAGAACAATTCCATCGCGGTCAAGGCCGGTTATCCGCCTGACGATACGCTCGACGACGCCGATATTGCCGCCGCCCGCTGGGCATGGGAGCATAATCATGCGGCCGGGCGGGGTGCCGATACTCTGCCCGGTGCCAAGCGCCTCTATGTACCGCTGCGCACCGGCCGCACCGCCGTCGGCGTCATCGGGCTGGACAGCGACCGCCGCGACGGCCCGCTGCTGACGCCCGAGCAGCAGCGTCTTCTGGACGCTCTTGCGGACCAGGCGGCACTCGCCATCGAGCGCGTTCAGCTCGTCGCCGATGTCGACCGCGCCAAGCTTGCGGCGGAAGCTGACCGTCTGCGGTCAGCCCTGCTGACTTCGATCTCGCATGATCTGAAGACGCCGCTTGCGGCGATCCTCGGCGCGTCCGGCACACTGCGCGACTATTTCGATTCCATGCCGGCGGAGGACCGCACCGACCTTCTGTCGACCGTCGTCGATGAATCCGAGCGCCTCAACCGCTTCATCGCAAACCTGCTCGACATGACGAAAATCGAATCCGGTGCTATGGAACCGAATTATGCACTGCACTATACCGGCGATATCGCCGGCAGTGCCTTGCGCCGCGCCACCAAGATCCTCGACCATCACAGGACGGAGATGACGATCGCTGCCGACCTGCCCATGGTTCGCGTCGATCCTGTTCTCTTCGAACAGGTCCTCTTCAATCTGCTCGACAATGCCGCCAAATACGCGCCCGAGGGTTCCGTCATCCGCATCGAGGGTTGGGCGGATGCCGATAATGTCGTCGTACAGGTCTCCGACGAAGGCCCGGGCATTCCCCCTGCAGACCTTACCCGTGTCTTCGACACCTTCTACCGCGTGCGCAAGGGCGATCAGGTACGCGCCGGCACCGGCCTTGGCCTCTCCATATGCCGGGGCTTCATCGAGGCGATGGGCGGGACGATCACCGCCGGCAACCGGACCGACCGGTCCGGCGCTGTATTCACCATCCGCCTCCCCAAACCGAATGACATTCCCAAACTGGATGAACTCAAATGACCGGTTCAGCCGTCAAGATTCTCGTCGTCGACGACGAGCCCCCGATCCGCAAGCTCTTACGCGTCGGCCTCACCGCGCAGGGCTATGAAGTGCATGAAGCGCCGAATGCCGGTGCGGCTCGTCAGTCCGTCAAGGACGACCAGCCCGATCTCATCGTGCTCGATCTCGGCCTTCCCGACATGCCGGGCCATGACCTTTTGCAGGAATGGCGCGAGGATGGGCTCACCATGCCTGTCGTCATCCTGTCGAGCCGCACCGACGAGGCCGGCATCGTCAAGGCGCTGGAAAGCGGTGCCGACGACTATGTAACCAAGCCCTTCGGCGTCAACGAACTCGGTGCCCGTATCCGCGTGGCGCTGCGCCACCGGCTCCAGCAGCAGGGCGAAAAGGCGATCTTTCAGACGGGCGGTCTGTCGATCGATCTCGTCAAGCGCATCGTCAAGGTCGACGGCAGGGAGATCAAGCTGTCGCCGAAGGAATACGACATCCTGCGCGTACTCGCCCAGCATGCCGGCAAGGTGCTGACACATCAATTTCTTCTGAAACAGGTATGGGGGCCGGCGGCGGACGTGCAGTATCTGCGCGTCTATGTGCGCCAGCTGCGGCAAAAGGTCGAGCAGATTCCCGACCAGCCACACTATATCACCACCGAGACCGGCGTCGGCTATCGGCTCCGTGAACCTGACTGATACCTGCCGAAAACAGCATCGAGAATGAAATGAACCTCTCTAATATCATCCGGCCGGAGCACACCTTCATCGGCCTGTCGGTGACGACCAAGTGGCGCGCGCTGCAGGCGATTTCCGAAAAGGCCGGCAACGCCTTCGGCATTGACGGCCAAACCGTGCTGAAAGCGCTCGAATCGCGGGAGAAGCTCGGCTCCACCGGCATCGGCAACGGCATCGCCGTTCCACATGCGGCGATCGACGGCATGACGAGCCCGCGCGGTCTCTTGATCCGCTTCGCCCAGCCGCTGGATTTCGATGCGATCGACGATATCCCGACGGACATCGCCTTCGTACTGCTCTTCGGGGAAAATAATCGCGGGGAATATCTGAACGTGCTTGCCGCTATCGCCCGCAGGCTTCAATCGGAAGGCGTCCTGGCGGCCATGCGCAAGGCCAGAAGTGCCGATGAATTCTACTCGGATTTCATCGCGGATTCACGCGTGTAGGAGAAAATCCCCTCTCGACCTTCTCCCCGCCGTAGCGGGGGGAAGGCAAATCGAGAACAAGGGGCCTCTTCGGCCCCTTTTTATTATTAGAAGTCGCGCTGGAGACGCAGGAAGCCGAAGGTTTCGTCGTCGCCGTCTTCTTCGTCGTGGTACTGAAGGCTGAGCTTGCTGCGCAGATTTTCAACGATCTGGTAGTCGACGGTCACGCCGGTCGTGTAGGCGCTGCCGCCACTGAAGCCCTTGCCGTCGGCATCGAGATCGATCTTGTCGAAGTACTGGAAGGCCGGGGTAACGGCCCACTTGTCGGTGAGCTTCACCTTGTACTCGGCAGCGATCGTCCATTCGGACTCTTCGTAGTAGTAGTTGGCGCCGCTAGCCCAGATGCCAGCGAGGCCGAGGGTGCCGGGGCCGATGTCGGCATACAAGATTGCGCGGATGGCGCCTTCTTCGTTGTCGGAATCGTAGCTACCGAGCAGGTAGCCGCTGAATGCGCCGCTCTTGAAGGAAACCTGGGATGCAACGCCGAAGTTGTTCGGACCTTCGCCCGGCTTTTCGGCATAGGCTTCTTCAAGTTCATCGATTGAGATACCGGCCGCGAAGTTGTCGGTCTCGTACTGATAGCGGATCGAGTTGTGGGTCGTCTCGTTGCTCGAGAGCGTGTCCGTCTCACCGCTCAGATCGTCATCCCACCAGCTGTACTGCTTACCAACACGGAAGCCGGCGATATCAATGTAGCCTTCGTCGAGCGTAGTGGTCTGGTTGGTGGCGTTGTCAGCGTTGGTACGCAGCGTGATAACGCCCGTGAGCGTGCCGTACTCGGTGTCGTTCTTGGTCTGGAAGGTGACCTGACCACGGGTAACGGCATCCCAGTCGGAGTCGTTCGGGTTGGTTGCGGAGGCGCCGGCGTTTTGGCCAAAGTTAGCCTGGAAACGGATGTAACCGCTAATCTGAAGGCAGGTTTCGGTGCCCGGGATGTAGAAGTAGCCAGTCCCGTAGGCGTCGCAAACGCGAACATATTCTACGGGCTCCGGCTCGGCTGCGACGATAGCGTCGGCTGCATGTGCTCCGGAAACCGCTGCAAGGGCGGCGACAGAGCCAAGAAGGATAGTTTTAATAGACATCAGAAAGACCTTTTACGGTTTGAAAGAGGCGAGCAGTGCTTCAAGGACACCCCCACCATCGGTCGCCGAATCCCAACGACCGGAAATCCATGTAGGCACTCGAAAACGTCAGTGCTGCAAAAGATGACTAAAAATCGACACACCAATGCCACTTTCAGGATCGAACTGTGGCAGAAAAATCACGACTGTGGCGTGGCGCCTTAATTGGCCGCGGCCAACTGACAGCACGTCCCATTCGCAATCACGCGCTGAAAATGGGATGGCTTTCTAAGGTTGGTCCCCGGAACCGGAACAATCTTCGTTTCATTATACGACCTAGTTGATAGAGTTTAGCGCATAACCACGGAGGGTTCCCATGCAGACTTTAAGGCTCACCCGGCTCATCGCGGCCGCGGTCATGGCAGGCAGCTTTGCGATCGGCAGCGTCGCACCGGCCTTCGCCGACCAGACGCTTCTGAACGTGTCCTATGATCCGACACGCGAATTGTATAAGGATTTCAACGCCGCCTTCGCCGCAAAGTGGAAAGCCGACACCGGCGAAGCCGTAACGATCCAGGCCTCTCATGGTGGTTCCGGCGCCCAGGCGCGCTCGGTCATCGACGGCCTTGATGCCGACGTCGTGACCCTCGCTCTCGAAGGCGATATCAACGCGATCGCCAAGGCGACGGGGAAGATCCCGGCTGACTGGAAGACCAAGTTCCCGAACAATTCGACCCCCTACACTTCGACGATCGTCTTCCTCGTGCGCAAGGGCAACCCGAAGGGCATCAAGGATTGGAGTGATCTGATCAAGGACGACGTGCAGGTCATTACGCCGAACCCGAAGACCTCCGGCGGCGCCCGCTGGAACTTCCTTGCGGCCTGGGCATGGGCCAAGCAGGCGAACGGCGGCGACGAAGCCAAGGCGCAGGATTATGTGACCAAACTCCTGCAGCACGTTCCGGTTCTCGACAGCGGCGCACGTGGCGCTACGACCACCTTCGTCCAGCGCGGCCTCGGCGATGTCCTGCTTGCCTGGGAAAACGAAGCCTATCTCTCGCTCGAGGAACTCGGCCCCGACCAGTTCGAGATCGTGACCCCCGCCTTCTCGATTCGCGCCGATCCGCCTGTCGCAATCGTCGATGGCAACGTCGACAAGAAGGGCACCCGCAAGGTCGCGGAAGCCTATCTGAACTACCTTTATTCGGATGAAGGCCAGAAGATCGCGGCAAAGCATTATTACCGCCCGATCAAGCCGGAAGCAGCCGATCCGGCTGATATTGCCCGCTTCCCGAAGCTGACGCTCGCCACGATTGACGACTTCGGCGGCTGGAAGGATGCACAGCCGAAATTCTTCGGCGACGGCGGCGTATTTGACCAGATCTACAAGCCTGCCCAATAATAGGTCTTATGAGCGCACATAACCCCACACGGTGGCGGTTCAAGCGGCCGAGCGTCATTCCGGGTTTCGGACTGGCGCTCGGCCTTACCTTGATCTGGCTTACCCTCATCGTCCTTATCCCGCTGTCCGGCCTTGCCTGGCGGTCGAGCACACTCGGCTGGGAGAAGTTCTTCGGCATTGCATTCGACCAGCGAACGCTGAGCGCGCTGCGCATCAGCTTCGGCTGCGCCTTCATCGCCGCCTGTCTCAATGTCGTCTTTGGCGTCATCCTTGCCTGGGTCCTGGTTCGCTACCGGTTCCCCGGCAAACGCATTATCGACGCCATGGTGGACCTGCCCTTCGCCCTGCCGACGGCTGTCGCCGGCATCGCACTGACAACCCTCTATGCTCCGAACGGCTGGGTCGGGCAGTTCCTGACGCCACTCGGCATCAAGATCGCCTTCACACCGGCCGGTATCGTCGTCGCCCTCATCTTCGTCGGCCTGCCCTTCATCGTGCGAACGGTCCAGCCGGTTATGGAAGAGATCGACAAGGAAGTGGAGGAGGCTGCCGCCACGCTCGGTGCCAATCGTTTCCAGACAATCGCACGCGTGCTGCTGCCGGGCCTTGCACCCGCAGTACTGACGGGCTTCGCCCTTGCCTTCGCCCGTGCCGTCGGTGAATACGGCTCGGTCATCTTCATTGCCGGCAACCTGCCATTCAAATCGGAGATCGCCCCGCTGCTGATCGTCATCAAGC
Organism: Rhizobium sp. YAF28; assembly: GCF_052113285.1. Classification (NCBI taxonomy): domain Bacteria; kingdom Pseudomonadati; phylum Pseudomonadota; class Alphaproteobacteria; order Hyphomicrobiales; family Rhizobiaceae; genus Rhizobium; species Rhizobium sp. YAF28. Next base: position 344,909 of record NZ_JBFRCX010000009.1, read on the forward strand.
TCGAAGAGTATAATTACGCGGCCGCAACGGGTATTGCTGCTATAATGCTGATCATCTCCTTTACGATGCTGCTCGTCATCAATCTCATCCAGAGCTGGAGCAGGCGGAGGTACGGTTATGGCGTCTGATTCCGTCGCAATCACCTCGACGGCCGGGGCGCACAAGGTTCATTCGGCCGTTACCGAAAGCAAGGTCGCCCGCATCGTGCTGGTCGTCATCTCGCTGCTCTTCCTGCTCCTGATCCTGTTTCTGCCGCTCGCAGCCGTCTTCGTCGAGGCCTTCCGCAAGGGTGTCGGTTCATTTTTCACAGCCCTTCAGGATGCTGAAACCTTCTCGGCCATCCGCCTGACGCTGATCGTCGCCGGCGTCAGTGTGCCACTGAACCTCGCCTTCGGCGTTGCCGCCGCCTGGGCGATCGCCAAGTTCGAGTTCAAGGGCAAGGCGTTCCTGACCACACTGATCGACCTGCCCTTCTCGGTCTCGCCGGTCATTTCAGGCCTCGTCTTCGTGCTGCTCTTCGGCGCCAACACCTGGCTAGGCCAGTGGCTGAGCACCAACGATATCAAGATCCTGTTTGCGGCGCCGGGGCTGATCCTCGCCACCATGTTCGTCACTTTTCCCTTCGTTGCGCGGGAGCTCATTCCGCTCATGCAGGAACAGGGAACGCAGGATGAGGAAGCGGCCCTTTCGCTCGGCGCAAGCGGCTGGCAAGCCTTCTGGCACGTCACGCTGCCGAATATCAAATGGGGCCTGCTCTACGGCGTGCTGCTGTGCAATGCCCGCGCTATGGGTGAGTTCGGCGCCGTGTCGGTCGTATCGGGCCATATTCGCGGGCAGACCAATACGATGCCGTTGCAGGTGGAAATCCTCTACAACGAGTATAATTTCACCGGGGCCTTTGCGGTCGCTTCGCTTCTGGCCTTGCTTGCCCTCGTCACACTTGTTTTGAAGACGCTGCTGGAAATGCGCTATAGCGCCGAAATCGCCGCCAGCCGGCGGCACTGAAGGAATTAGAATGGAAGTACGCGTCCAAAACATACGCAAGGAATTCGACCGCTTTCCGGCGCTGCACGATGTCTCGCTCGATATCCGCTCAGGTGAATTGATCGCATTGCTCGGCCCCTCCGGCTCCGGCAAGACCACGCTTCTGCGCCTTATCGCCGGCCTTGAAAGCCCGACCGAGGGCCAGATCTTCTTCGGCGAAGAGGATGCGTCGAGGAAGACAGTCCAGCAGCGCAATATCGGCTTCGTGTTCCAGCACTATGCGCTTTTCCGCCATATGACAGTGCTCGACAACGTCTCCTTCGGCCTGAAGGTGCGCAGTGCGTCGCGCCGTCCGCCGAAAGCGGAAATCCGCAAGCGAGCGCTGGAACTGCTCGACCTCGTACAGCTTTCGGGTCTTGAAAAGCGCTATCCGGCGCAGCTTTCCGGCGGCCAGCGCCAGCGCGTGGCCCTTGCCCGCGCCATGGCGGTCGAGCCGAACGTCCTGCTGCTCGACGAGCCCTTCGGCGCGCTCGATGCGCAAGTGCGTAAGGACCTACGCAAATGGCTACGCGAAATCCATGACCGCACCGGCCACACCACCGTCTTCGTCACCCACGATCAGGATGAGGCGATGGAGCTTGCCGACCGCGTCGTCGTCATGAGCCAGGGTGCAATCGAGCAGGTCGGCACGCCGGACCAGGTCTATGACAGCCCCAACTCACCCTTCGTCTACGGCTTCGTCGGCCAGTCGAACTGCCTGCAGGTGGAGGTCGCCGGCGGCGATATCCACTTCGAGGGTCGCTCGCTCGGCCTCAATGCCGAGAGCGAGGCCGATGGTGCTGCGCAGCTCTATTTCCGCCCGCACGATGTCCGGCTCTGCGAATCCGCCGAGAACTGCATCGCCGGCCAACCAGTCGCCAGCCGGCGCGTCGCAGGTACCCGCCATATCGAACTCGACATCGGCAAGGACCGCCCGCATATCGAGATCGAGCTTCCGCCGAGCGAAGCCGACAGGCTCGACCGGTCCCGCGTCGCCTTCAAGCCGACACGCTGGAAGCTTTTCCGGAATTGATATCACCGGTTCCCGCCAGAATCGTATTTCGGCGGGAACCCTTTGTTATTTTTGTGATCTCCGGTTGTTTGTATTTTTGTCACATGCCGGGTAAAAACGTTTTCGCTTAGATCGAAAAGGGCTGGACTAATTCCAATAGGAGGCACCTGGCGTTGAGGGCGGAGATTTCCTTTGGAAAATCCCTGGTCGGGATTTTATTCGTAGGACTGGCAGCCGCGAGCTGCACGACGACACCGAAACCGGCGGCAGCGCCGGTTAAAGCCAAATCGAAACAGGTTCAACCGGCAAAGGTCACTTTCAATTACACCACAAAAGATCGCGACTGCCTGAAGCGGGCGATGTACTTCGAATCGCAGCATTCGGATGAGGATGGCTATCTGGCTGTCGGCAGTGTGGTCATGAACAGGCTGACCTCCGGCGCCTATGCCGATTCCATCTGTGGCGTCGTCGCCCAGAAGAGGCAGTTTGCGCCCGGTGTCATGACACGCGAGGTCAAGCCGCAGGCAGAGCCTGAGCTTGCGACCGCGGTTGACGCGATCCTGAAGGGCGAACGCCATCCGGCCGTGAAGGACGCGATGTTCTTCCACACCGCAGGATTGAAATTTCCTTACAATAACATGCACTATGTGACGGTCGCGGGCGGCAACGCCTTCTACGAGAAGCGCGACGAAGATGGAACGCTCGAAACGCCGCCACCACTGCCGTCCTACGAAGTCGCGATGAACTATGTGCCCGGCGAAAGCATGCTGCCGCCACAGTTCGAGGTGTTGATCCCGTCAGATGTTCCGGTACCGATCCCGTCCCCAGACCCCGCGGCAACGGCAAGTACCAACCCGTTGCCGATACCAGCAGCGACCGCGATCGAGCCTGAACCCGGCACGCCTATCGCCATCCCGACACCGCGCCCTGCCTATGACAGCGTGATGTTGCGACCAGGCATTTCGGCAAACGGCGGCTGATTGCGGAAGAATGAAGAGCGCTAGGCGCGCTCTTCCCAGACCTTGGCGAGCTCCACGATCGTCCTGACGGCCTTTTCCATATCCTGGCGGCTGATCCATTCGAGCGGTGAGTGGAAGGCATGACCGCCAGCGAAAATGTTGGGGCACGGCAGGCCCATGAAAGAAAGACGCGAGCCGTCGGTGCCGCCGCGGATACTGCCGCGCACTGGCGTCATATCCGCCCGGCGCACCGCCTCGACGGCGTTCTCGACAATCTCAGGATGACGGTCGAGCACAACCTTCATGTTGCGGTACTGTTCCTTCACGTCAAAACGATAGGTCGAGCCCGGATAGGCCTTAATCACATCCCTGACGATCGCTTCGAGCATGGTCTCCTTTTCGGTCAGACCCTCGTCAGTGAAATCGCGAATGATGAGGCTGATCGCAGCCTTTTCCATCGAGCCCGCCACCCCTGTCGGATGGATAAAGCCCTGCTTCCCCTCGGTCGTTTCCGGTGCAATCTCCTTAGGCAGCCGGTCGATAATCGCGCCGGCGATCTTGATGGCATTTTCCATCCGGTCCTTGGCAAAACCCGGATGGATTGCCACGCCGGCGATAACGATATCGACGCTATCTGCCGAAAAGGTCTCGTCCTCGATATGGCCGGCGGTTTCGCCATCCATCGTATAAGCAAATTCCGCGCCGAGCTTCTTCAGATCGACCTTATTGACGCCACGGCCGACCTCTTCGTCCGGCGTAAACAGGATCTTGATCGTCCCATGCTTGATCCCGGGATTATTGACGAGGATCTGCGCGGCAGCCACGATTTCCGCCAGGCCCGCCTTATCGTCGGCGCCGAGCAAGGTCGTTCCATCGGTCGTAACGATATCGTTGCCGATCTGATTCTTCAGCTCAGGATGTTCTGAAACACGGATCACCCGGCTCGGATCACCGGGAAGCTGGATATCCCCGCCCGCATAGGCCTTCACCATCTGAGGCTTGACGTTCTTGCCGGTGAAGTCAGGCGCAGTGTCCATATGCGAGCAGAAGCAGATGACCGGCACGCTCTTGTCGGTATTGGCCGGAATGGTCGCATAAACATAGCCGTGCTCATCGAGATGCGCATCCGAAAGGCCGATCTCCAAGAGTTCCCGAACTAGAACCCGGCCGAGATCCTTCTGTTTTTCGGTGGTCGGCTGCGTGGATGAGGCAGGATCAGATTGGGTGTCGATGACGACATAGCGGAGAAAACGGTCGAGAACAGTGTCTGTCATAATATCCATTCCAGCATGATCATCCTCTGATCATATAGCCATCGAAGGCCCTGTGATGAAAGCTCTTTTCCGCTCCCAGCGGGCTACGCGCCGGCGAGCGTCTGCATCGATACCACATGCGATAGCAGCCGGTCGTTCGTGACCTCGTGCACCAGAAAGGAGGAAGCGTCGAGAACGGGAAGATCAGCCCGATCCCCGAGAAGAAGCGGATTGGGCGGGCAAAGCGAACCGCATGTCTGGAGGGCAATCAAGCCCACTCTGCTGGAAACTGGCCGGTGAACATGGCCGCAGAGAATTCCAAGCGGCGGAGATCCCAGCGCGTTCAAAAGCTCAAGAAGCGCATCATCATTTCTGCACCCGACCTGATCGAGCACTTCTATGCCGATGCCGAACGGCGGCTGATGCATGAAGAGGAGAAAAGGTGTCGCAACATCGGCGAGCGTGCTCTTCAGCCACGACAGATGCGGCCGGATATCGCCATGGCTTTGGCCGGCTACCGTTACATCGACGCCAATAACGGTCGCGTCATTGAAAGCCGCCTGGAAATGCATCGGCCTCGACGGGTCTGCCCAGTTGCCAACTTCGGCAAGCTCGGCTCGCATCACCGATTGATCATCGCCGTTACCTGGCAAGATATAAGTGGGAAAATCCAGCACATGCAGGCTTTCCGCAATCTGACGATAGCCCTGTTGCCATCCGTCATCCACCAGGTCGCCGGTCAGGACAAGCGCATCCGGCCGGAAAGCCTTTAACCAATCGATTGCTCTTTCGAATGTGAGCAGCGACGGACTATCTGGACTGGCATGGATATCGGATATCTGCGCAACAAGCATATCGCCCCCCCCGATCCCTGAGGAAGGCAGTATGCCGAAAGCGACAGCCACATTCTATCGCCTTCCCTCCGTTCAATCGACGCGATTGCCCTCGCCGTTGAACACATGCAGATGCTTGGCCGGAAAGGTGACATTGACGTTCGGCCCCGCAGTCAACGCCTCACGATCGAGCGTGAAGATCTTGAACGGCAGGCCATGCAGCGAAAGATGCAGGATGATGCCGAAGCCGGTTGGCTCGACGAGCTCGACGTCGGCGGCAATCCCGGCCCCATCATTTGTCATGACGACATGTTCAGGCCGGATGCCAAGCGTCACCTTTTCGCCGTTCGACAAGGGCAGCGACGTGTTGAGCGGCACGATCGTGCCGTCCTTCAGCTTCACGCCGCCTGCTTCATAGCTCGCCTCGAGGAAGTTCATGCCGGGCGAGCCGATGAAGCCCGCGACGAAGAGGTTGGCGGGGCGGTCGTAAAGCTCCAAGGGGCTGCCGACCTGCTGCACGACACCGCCATGCATGGCGACGATCCGGTCCGCCAGCGTCATCGCCTCGATCTGGTCGTGGGTCACGTAGATCGAGGTCGCCTTGAGGTCGCCATGCAATTTTTTGATTTCGGCGCGCATCTGCTCGCGCAGGCGCGCATCGAGGTTCGACAGCGGCTCGTCGAACAGGAAGGCTTTCGGCTGGCGCACGATGGCGCGGCCCATGGCGACGCGCTGGCGCTGACCGCCGGACAGCGCCTTCGGGCGACGCTCTAACAGCGGATCAAGGCCGAGCTTGGAGGCTGCACTGGCAACGGCGCTGGCGATCTTTTCTTTCGCCGTTTTCCGGAGCTTCAGGCTGTAGCTCATATTGCCGGCGACATTCATGTGCGGATAGAGCGCGTAGGACTGGAACACCATGGCGATGTCGCGATCCTTGGGATGCAGCTCGTTGACGCGGTTGCCGGCAATACGGATCTCGCCACCGGTCACCTCTTCGAGGCCTGCAATCATGCGCAGCAGCGTGGACTTGCCGCAGCCGGACGGGCCGACCAGCACGACGAATTCACCGTCCTTGATTTCCAGATCGACGCCGTGCAGCACGGACATATGACCATAGGATTTCTGGATATTCTTGATGTCGATCGATGCCATGTGACTAACCCTTGACCGCGCCGGCCGTCAGGCCCTGGACGAGATAACGCTGGATGAGCAGGAAGAAGAGGCCGGCCGGAATGAGCGCCATGATGCCTGCCGCCATCATCTGCCCGAAATCCACGGAGAATTTCGAAACGAAGGTAAGAAGGCCGACCGGGAAGGTCGCCGCGTCATTGCCGTTGATCAGCATCAGCGCGAAGAGAAGCTCGCTCCAGGCCGCCGTGAAGACGAAGCCGAGGGTCGCAGCAATGCCGGGCAACGTCAGCGGCAGGATGATCTGCCGGAAGGCCGTGAACTGGGTGGCGCCATCGATCATCGCCGCCTCCTCGAGATCCTTCGGGATGCCATCGAAGAAGGACTGCATCAGGAAGGTTGCGAAGGGCACGTTGAAGGCTGTGTAGACGATAACGAGACCCGTCAGGCTGTTCGTCAAATGCAGCGGCGACAGGATCTTGAATATCGGCGCCACCAGCATGACGAGCGGGAACATCTGGGTCAGCAGCATCAGCGCCACGATCCAGTATTTCGCACGGAAGTTAAAGCGTGACAACGCATAGCCCGACAGCGCGGCGCAGATCGTCACTGTCACCGCCGTCGAAGCCGAGACGATGACGCTGTTCTTGAAGAACGTCGGAAAGGCGCTGTGCTCCAGCACGAAGCTGTAGTGCTCCCATGTGGTCCGCGACGGCCACATGCGCACGCCCTCGGTATAGAGCAGATCATTCGGCGTGACCGAGACCTTCAGGAGCCAGAAGAGCGGGAAGAGCGCGAAAACGACATAGACGAGGATCGCCAGACGGTGCGCGACAGTGGGGAGAATGGAACGTCTCATGGCTCAATCCTTGGCCAGCAGGCTCTGCCGCAGCAGGATGATCAGCATGGAATAGGCGAGGAGCAGGATCAGCAGCACCAGCGCGATCGCCGAGGCATAACCGAAATCGAGCCGCCTGAAGGCCTGGGTGAAGATGTAGCTGGCGACGATCTGTGTTCTGTCCGCCGGGCCGCCGCCGGTCATGACGACGATGAGATCGGCAAAATTCGAGATCCAAACGGTGCGCAGCATGACGGTGATGGCGATCGTCGGCGCAAGGAACGGTAGGGTGATCGACCAGAAGCGCTGGAACCAGCCGGCACCGTCGATCGAAGCCGCCTCATAGAGATCGCGCGGGATCGCCTGTAGAGCGGCGAGCAGTGTAATGGCGAAGAAGGGAATGCCCCACCAGACATTGGCGATGATCGGCCCCCACATCGCATATTGCGGATCGGAGAGGATATTGCCCGGCTCGTTCATCAGCCCAAGTGCAAAGAGCCAGTGCGGGATCGGTCCGATGACCGGATTGAAGAGCCAGGCCCAGTTGAGGCCGGCAAGAAAGGACGGCACGGCCCAGGGCAGGAAGACCAGAGCCTGAATGATACCCCTGCCCCAGAATGGCTTGTCGAGTAGAAGCGCGAGGATGAGGCCAAAGATGAACTGCAGAATGACGGAAGCGCCGGTCCACCAGAGCGTATTTCTGAGGGCACCATAAAACGCCGCATCGCGGGACAGCTCGCGGAAATGCTCGATCCCCACAAAGCCGCCGGAGAAGGGGTTGAGCAGCTGGATATCACGGAAGGCATAGGAGATGCCGACCACCAGCGGTACCAGCATGACTGCGATGATCAGGATCAACGAAGGCGCGCTGTAAAGATAGGGCTCCGAGGCATCGGCCAGGCGGCGCAGCCATGGCCGGCGGTCGCGGCGCGTCTCGAGCGTGTCGGCGGTGATGGTCATTACCCGATACTTCCCCTTGCGGCGCTTCGGCGCGCCGTCTGTCGTTGCATGAGCGGCGGCGGAAAATCTCCGCCGCCGCTTGCGCAGTTGACCTTATTTCTTGGCGAGGAACTTCTGCTGCGCCTTGGTAAGGTAATCGGCCCACTGATCGGCGAGGTCCTTGGCGGAGATGTCACCCAGCAGCGCCTGCTGCGAGGTCTTGATCGCCATGGAATCCTTGAAGAAGGCGAATTCCTCGAGGTAGGTCGGCATAACAGTCGGAACGGTGTCCTTGTCGGCGAGCTCCTCGAACCAGCCCTTGAACTGGTCACCGGCGTAGAACGGATCCTTCTCTGCGGCAGTATAGGCAGGCAGAGCGCCGATCTTCTTGTTCCACTCGATATTGCCCTCAGGCCCTTCGAGGGTCGCGATCAGCTTCCAGGAGAGATCCTTGTTCTGGCTCGTAGTGAACATCGACCAGCCGCCGTAGCCGATGGTCGGATAGGACTTGCCGGCCGGGCCTTTCGGCAGCGGAATTACGCCGAAATCTTCCTTCTTCATGCGTTCGGCAATGGCGATCAGCGCATCCGGATCCTGGTCGAGGAAGGCGCAGGTGCCGGAATAGAAGCCGGCTACGACTTCGTTGAAGCCCCAGTTGACGCTGTCCTTCGGGGCATAACCCTTCTTGTAGAGATCGACCATCCACTCGATACCCTTTGCCCAGCCTTCGCTGTTCATGGTCGAGGTGCCGTCCTCCTTGAAGTACTTGTTGTCGCCGGCCATGGAGGCGGCAAAGATCATCCAGCCGTTGAGGCCCCCCGGACCACCGCGCATGCAGTAGCCGTATTTGCCCGAGAGCTTGGAGACGGCTTCGGAGGCCTTGGTGAAATCCTCCATAGTCTTCGGCGGCTCCTTGACGCCGGCCTCCGCAAGCAGCTTCTTGTTGTAGAACATGGCGCGCAGATAGAAGCCGTAGGGCAGCATATAGGCGGTGTTGTTGACGTCACGACCAAGGTCCAGAGCGCGCGGCGTCAGTTCCTTGGTGTGCTCCCACTTTGCAAGATAGGGCTCGAGGCTTTCGAGCATGCCGTTATTGGCATAGAGCGACAGCCAGGTATCGGGCATTTCCATCACGTCGGGCACATCGCCCGCCGAAACCATGGTGGCGAACTTCTGGAAAGCTTCGTTCCAGGGCAGCGAGATGATGTCGACCTTGGTGCCGGGATTGGCGGCTTCGAACTTGCCGACGATCGATTTCAGCGTTTCGGTGCGCTCGGGGCTGGTGATGACTTCCACGAGCTTCAGCGTGGTGTCCGCAAAAGCCGTACCCGCCATCATCGTGGCGAAGAGTGTTGAGAGAATAAGCTTTTTCATTTTTGGTTCCCCTCCGTAGTTGTTGTGAGGTTTCGGTTAAGAGGCGACGGCAATCGCCTCCTCGATGTCCCTCCACAGGGCCTCGGTTCCTTCGAGGCCGATATGGAGGCGCACAGATCGCGGGCTGATGCCGAAGGCTTGTGCGGAATTCGGCTGTGCCTTCTGCTGCAGCACAACTTCGCCCGGTACGATCAGGCTTTCATGCCCACCCCAGCTTACGCCCAGTTTGAAAAGCTTGAGGTGATCTGCGAAGGCCCTGATGTCGATGCCTTCGCGGAATATGAACGAGAAGAGACCCGACGTTCCGTTGAGGCCGGCGGGCAGGCGGTTGGCGAGGCCCGGATGACAGACCTGCTCGATCACGTCGAGCGCCTGCAGGCGCTGCGCGATCGTCATGGCCGCCGCCTCGTGCGCCCGCATGCGCAAAGGCAGGGTCCGGAGGCCCCGGATCAGCAGCCAGGCATCGAAAGGCGACAGCTTGCCACCGAGATAGGGATAGGATTCGGCCTTGATGCGCGCGATCATCTCTTTCGAGCCGGCAACGACACCGGCAACGACATCGCTATGGCCGCCGAGATATTTGGAGGCCGAATGGATGACGAGATCGACGCCGAGAGTTATCGGCCGCTGGAAGAACGGGCTCGCCCAGCTATTGTCGATCATGGTGACGACGCCATGCTTTTTGGCGAGTGTGGCCAGCGCGCCGACATCATGAGCTTCCATCACCCAGCTCGTCGGGCTCTCCATATAGAAGACCTTGGCACCGGGCAGCGCTTTGGCGATGGCCTCTTCGTCACGGCCGTCGACATAGGTCACTTCGACCTTCATGCGCTTCAGGATCGTGCCGAACAGGCGGAAGGCGTCGGGATAGACATGCTTGACGGCGACGATACGGTCACCCGGCTCCACGAAGCTCAGTACCGCAGACGAGATCGCCGCCATGCCGCTTGCAAAACCCAGAGCATCCTCGGCACCTTCGAGCTTTGCCAGCATCTCCTCGAACATGCGCACGGTCGGGTTCAGCCCGCGCGTGTAGATCGGGCGCACCTTTTCGCCGCGATAGGAGGCGATCATGTCGTCGTAGTCGGAAAAGGTGAAAAGCGAGGTCTGGAAGATCGGCGGAACGACCGCCTCGGCGAAGTTGCCCTCGTCATGGGCGGTGATCAGCGAAGCGAGGTCGAACGGTTCGAGGCCGTCAGTCATCGGGACATTTCCTTGATGTCTTCCTCGACCACGTCGAGGATTTTCAGTGTCTCACGCCGTGCCGCCTCGGTGTCCTGGGCGGCGATGGCGTTGAAAAGGGTGCGGTGAAAGGGAAAGGACCGGCGAGCGAAATCCTGCCGGTCGAAAGGGTGCGTCCAGAAACGCTCGAAGGTCTCGCGCATTTGTTCGAGAAGCTGGCGGAACAGCGGATTGTGCGTGGCGTCGTAGACCGCCAAATGGAAGGCGAGATCTTCCGGACCTGAGGCGCCCTTGGAAAGATGCACCCGCTCCATCTCGTCGAGTTTTTCTTCGATGACGACGAGATCTTTCGCCGTGCGCCGCCGAGCCGCCACCATGCCGGCCTCGCATTCGATGCCGCGGCGAACCTCCAGCGTCTGCAGCAGCACATCGCGCAGATGCGGCGTCTCGAACGATAGCGGCATATGAATCGTATCGCGAGAAACCGGTTTCAGCAGATAAGTTCCGCTGCCCTTGCGCGTCTCGATGACGCCGAGCGCCTGAAAATGCCGGATTGCCTCGCGAATGGTAGACCGCCCGACGGCAAGGGCTGCCATCAGTTCACGCTCCGCCGGCAACCGGTCGCCCGCCTGAAGCCGCGCATCCTCGACATAATGCGCCAGCGCTTCCGTCACCTGACGGGCGCGGTCCATCGTCGGAAGCGGCCGGATTACCGGCCTGTCGCTACCATTTGCCTTCATGGTTCCCCAAGTTCTTTTCTAAGGCAGCCCATCCAAAAAATTGGTCTGACGTCTTAGCATTTCTCAAAGATGGAGAGGCGTCAAGGCGGTATTTACTGTAGAGCGTAATCCAATACAGGGCGGGGCCGCGGGGCCGACGGGTCCGTATTTGAACGAGACGGTCGTGCCCGCCATGGCGCTCATTGAAGCCGGTTATGGCGTGGTACTGGCCACGCCGAACGGCAAGAAGCCGCACATCGACGAAGTTTCGGATTCGGCACAGCATTTCGGCGGCGACGAGCAGGCCTATCAACGGTCTCGAACTTTTTTTGCGAGACACTCCTCGATGAATGAGCTGCGCAGTTTGCGCTCGGTGATCGAGGAAGGGCTGGAAAATTATGCCGGGGTGTTCCTCCCAGGCGGCCAGGCGCCTGTCGTCGATCTCATGCAGGACGCCGAACTCGGCGAGATCCTGCGGTACTTCCATGCGCTCAAAAAGCCGACGGCTTTCCTCTGCCACGGCCCGATCGCGTCCCTTGCCGCCGTGCCGAATGCCAGGCAATTTCGGGCCGCTCTGATCATCCGCGACATGGTCAAGGCGTCGGAGATGGCAAAAGGCTGGCAATATGCCGGCTACAGGATGACGGTCTTCTCGGCCAGCGAAGAAAAGTCCGTCGAGGAGAACATTCTTCGCGGCAAGCTGTACTTCACGATGCCCGATGCTTTGCAGATGGCGGGCGGCGACGTGAGCACCAACCCAGTCGACTTCGAGCCCTACGTGGTCGAGGATCGCGAGCTCATCACCGGTCAGAATCCGCGCTCCGACCACCCGCTCGCCGCGAAGCTCATCGCAGCACTCGATCGCGCGACGTCGGCCGGTTAGCGTTCAGCACCGCCGCCAAAAGATCCGGCATTTGGTCGAGCGAGATGGTACGCAAACCAACCGAGTTTCGTCGCCTGGAAACATTTGCTGGGCTAGGTATCATCGTGTCAGGCGCAACACTATAAATCGACAATCTGTGATCAGGCCGAACACAGACCCCTTGGGCATCAACGACCGCGACAGACCACGCTGGCATACGACGACCGGCCAAGCCGATGCTCTCCGTCGAAGAAAATCTGACGGAATGTCAGGGTGAACCATCTTCGAAAACGTCATTCTCCGGTAAAGGCAATCAAACCCCGCCAGAATATGAACTATTAGTAACTTGAAATGCAAAAAGCAAAACGCTTTATCCGGGCGATGAATCCGAAGCACTTCATCTCGGCAATGAGCATCGCGGCTTTGACGGCATGCTCACATATCGAGCCGCTTGAGACGCCCCTCGCCCAGTCAGCAATCCCGCACCAGGCGCCCTTGACCGATCAAGCGGTGATCGCAGATACAGTCGGTCGCAGTGCTGTCGGGGCAACCGCGCTCGCTTGGGCCAACCCATCGACAGGCAGCGCGGGCGTTATCGAACAGATCGATGCCAGTAACGATGGACCGGACGGATGTCGCGGTTTTGTAACCAGTCGGCAATCGCTCGACGGCGTGATGCGCGTCAACGGCGTAGCTTGCCCGTCTGGGGACAGTTGGAAACTGGGCAGGCAGTAGGGTATCCTACTCCTACGCCAGCTCCTTGAATTGCATCCGCTAGAATCGCAGTGATATCTTCGCGAGATTGCGATGTGACCTGGCTTGGCGATGGAGACTGACTTCATCGCGCCCGAAGTGAGAGGATCTCGTCATGCCGAATTCCAAAACATTGTTCGTGGCTTCGTCTCTGGCGTTGGCTATCGCAGCCTCCGCCTCCGCGCAAATGCCTCCGCAGCAGCCGGACTCAAAGGCCTTCAAGATTGGCTCCCTCGATCTGGTTTCGTTGCACGACGCCCAGTTCGTACTGCCGAACGACGGCAAGGTCTTCGGTGTCGGACACTCCCCAGAGGAAACTGGTGAAGTACTCAAAGCAGCAGGTGCGCCCACCGATACCGTCACGCTGAGCGTGGACGCGTTGTTGGTGAAAGCGCCAAAGCGCGTGATCCTGATCGA
>NZ_JBFRCX010000010.1:0-313063 GCF_052113285.1 Rhizobium sp. YAF28
AAGGAACGCACCACGATGACGTCCTATGCGCCGGTGCTGGGCGAGGAAGGCGGCTGGAAACACTTGAAAGCGCTTCTCCTCCTTGGTGCTTCGCCATTGGTGCCGATGCGCGATCCGTTCGGGGATGCCTGCAAAAAGATCGACGCACAAGCCAAAGAGCTGTCGCTCTGACCAGCTGCGGGCCTTCCGCGCCGAATCGGAGGGCCGGAGAACTCGTGTCACGCAAAACTGTGCAGCGGTTTTGCAAGCACGATATGCGTGAAAACAAGGACCTGAAGCGTGCCGCGCATCCGAAAGATCGCGGCACGCCTTAATTATTCGGCCTTCTTCTCTTCTTCTATTGCCGGCTTGTCCCCGTCCTCATCATCGGGTGTGACAACTGCTGCCGTTTCCGGCGGCTTCGGATCGAAGGTCCAGATCAGCATATAGAAGGAATAGGCGCCGGCGCCGCCCGCAAGCACGCCCCAGAAGGGGTCGCCGCCGATGAATTCGAAGATCGCCCATCCGAAACAGACCACGACGATGAGGACACGAACCCAAAGGTGTCGATAGGTCGGATGGTTAGGATCGATCAGCTGCATCTCTGTCCTATTGTCGTGATAACGCCGTCTCACTCTTGTGATGACGCACGTCTCACTGTTGTGATGACGTCACTTGTCTTTAGGATGGATTTCACAAATGTGAAAGGCCCGCGGACTTGACGCGGCGATTGGAAAATGGAATGAAAATTCCAAACTTATATCAATTCGGTTTATTTGTTCCGAATATAGGGAGGCAGTAATGACAGTGAGATTTGGTCTTCTCGGCGCCGGCCGCATCGGCAAGGTCCATGCAAAGGCCGTCAGCGGCGATGCCAATGCAAAGCTCGTGGCCGTCGCCGACGCCTTCCCGCAGGCTGCCGAAGCGATCGCTTCCGCCTATGGCTGCGAAGTGCGCACCATTGAAGCGATCGAGGCCGCCAAGGATATCGACGCCGTCGTCATCTGCACGCCGACCGACACCCATGCCGACCTGATCGAGCGCTTTGCCCGCGCAGGCAAGGCGATCTTCTGCGAAAAGCCGATTGATCTCGACGTTGCGCGCGTAAAAGCCTGCATCAAGGTCGTGGAAGAAACCGGCGCCAAGCTGATGGTCGGCTTCAACCGCCGCTTCGACCCGCATTTCATGGCGGTGCGCAAGGTCATCGACGAAGGCAAGATCGGCGATGTCGAGATGGTGACGATCACCTCGCGCGATCCCGGCGCCCCGCCGGTCGATTACATCAAGCGTTCGGGCGGCATCTTCCGCGACATGACGATCCACGATTTCGACATGGCCCGCTTCCTGCTCGGCGAAGAGCCGGTCTCCGTTTTTGCAACGGCCGCAGTGCTCGTTGACAAGGCGATCGGCGAAGCCGGTGACTATGACAGCGTCTCCGTCATCCTGCAGACCGCATCCGGCAAGCAGGCCGTGATCTCGAACTCGCGTCGCGCCACCTATGGCTACGACCAGCGCATCGAGGCTCACGGCTCCAAGGGTCTCGTTTCGGCCGAAAACCAGCGTCCGGTCTCGATCGAAGTCGCCAATGGCGAAGGCTATACCCGCCCGCCGCTGCATGACTTCTTCATGACCCGTTACACCGAAGCCTATGCCAACGAGATCGCAAGCTTCATCGCCGCGATCGAAAAGGGCTCGAAGATTTCCCCCTCCGGCGCCGATGGCCTGGCTGCTCTCGCGCTCGCAGATGCCGCCGTCCAGTCGGTCAAGGAAGGCAAGCTCATCAAGATCGGCTGACCGCCCTCTCCCGACGGTCGCCATAATGAGATGGCCGGGCTCTTGCCCGGCCATTTCTCGTTTAAGCAGTATCCTGCGTTTCAATCCGTTCCCTGGAGACCGGCCACGACGATATCCTCATCGATGACGGCCAGCGCCCGGTTCAGATGTCCTTCGAAGACGAGAATCTGTTCGTCCGCGACGACCCTGAGTTCCGGCATGCCCTCCATGCGCACCATATGAGATTGGCCGAGCCCCTCCTCGATCCCCTGCCGCAGCAGATCGTAATAGCGCGTGCCGGGTCCGGTGATCGCGATCGGCATGCGCTCCGTCAGGCTCAGCATGCGCGACAGCCCGTTGCCGAGTGCCAGCCCCGCCTGCCGGAAGGCAAAGCCCGAGATACGATGGCCCTGCCGGGCCCGCGCCGCGATCTTGTCGAGCTCGGCCACTGGCACGAACTTTGCCGGGATCGTATCGAGCGGCACTTCGAAGGCGGTGCGCAGGATCGCGTAGAAACCGGCATAGGCTTCGATGC
This sequence comes from Rhizobium sp. YAF28, assembly GCF_052113285.1. Classification (NCBI taxonomy): domain Bacteria; kingdom Pseudomonadati; phylum Pseudomonadota; class Alphaproteobacteria; order Hyphomicrobiales; family Rhizobiaceae; genus Rhizobium; species Rhizobium sp. YAF28. Next base: position 2,288 of record NZ_JBFRCX010000010.1, read on the forward strand.
AGCCGCGCGTGCCGCACCGGCAAAGCCCGCCATTGGCCATATGCAGCATATGCCCGAAATTGGGCGCGGAGACTTCATGCCCGCCATGGGTCGTCCGCCGCACGATCCCAAGCCCGATGCTGTGGCCGAGCGAAAGGGCGGCCAGCGAGCGGAAATCCGCGCCTTTGACATTCTCCTCACGCGCGCCGAGGGCGGCAGCGACCAGCAGCGTCTCGTTGTCGAGAATGACCTTCGCCTTCCATTCCGGCTTGAGCGCCAGTTCGAAATCGATCTGGTCGCTGCCGAAGATCGGCGACCAGACGAGAACCGGTTCGGATGAGTTGACCAGCCCCTTGCTGCTGATCGAAATGAGCAGCACCTTCTCCCGTTCGATCCGCGAGCGCGACAGGATACGCTCAAGCCCCGCCCGCACCCCGTTCACGAAGCGGCCAGCCCCATCGGGATCATGCGACCTTTCCTCGCTGAAACGGTCGATCAGCTTGCCCGAGTAATCGACGAGCGAATATTGCACGGCGTCCGAGGAGATGATGACGACGATGAGATAGCCGCAGTCGCGGCGCTGGCGCAGAAGCACGCGCGGGCGCCCTCGCCCGCTCGCTGCCTGGTGCTCGGATTTTTCGATCACCTGCGCCTTTTCGAGATCGGCCGTGATCGCAGAAACGGTCGCGGACGAAAGCCGCGTGAAATCGGATATTTCAGTGTGAGCAAGTGGCCCGTGGCGGCGAAGAGTGGCGAGCACAAGCACGCTGTTTCTCTGCCGTACGAGCTCCGTGCTCGACTTGGTCAGCATCTATCGCCGCCTCTTCCCCGTTCGTTCCGCCCTTGGTTTGCCACAGCATCTCCAGCCCCTCCAGTCAAAGGAAATTAAGCCGGTAGTGCGGTGTTGACAGTTGAAAAAATCTCTGACACTAAATTTCTCGACTGTCGAGAAAAAAATCCGAACCTTTCTGGACAGGCTTTCGCGGTGGCCGGAGGAGCAGAGGCTGGGCCGGCTGCAATTCACTCGGGAGGACATTATGAAGTCTATTTATAAGCTGATGGCAGGTGCTGCCATTCTCGTTTCGCTGCAGTCGGCTGCCATGGCTGCCGACCTCGTCGTTGGCGTTTCCTGGTCCAACTTCCAGGAAGAACGCTGGAAGACGGACGAAGCCGCCATCAAGAAGGCTCTGGAAGCCAAGGGCGCAAAGTACATTTCCGCTGACGCACAGTCTTCGGCTGCAAAGCAGCTCACCGACGTTGAGTCGCTGATCTCCCAGGGCGCAAACGCCCTCATCATTCTCGCTCAGGACTCCGACGCCATCGGTCCGGCGGTTGAAAAGGCCGCCAGCGAAGGTATCCCGGTCGTCGGTTACGACCGCCTGATCGAAAACCCGTCTGCCTTCTACATCACCTTCGACAACAAGGAAGTCGGCCGCCTGCAGGCTCAGGGCGTCTTCAAGGCAAAGCCGGAAGGCAACTACGTCTTCATCAAGGGCTCGTCTTCCGACCCGAACGCTGACTTCCTCTTCGCAGGTCAGCAGGAAGTCCTGAAGGCTGCAATCGACGCCGGCAAGATCAAGAATGTCGGCGAAGCCTATACCGACGGCTGGCTGCCGCAGAACGCTCAGCGCAACATGGAGCAGTTCCTGACCGCCAACAACAACAAGGTTGACGCTGTCGTTGCTTCCAACGACGGTACGGCCGGTGGCGCCGTCGCCGCTCTCGACGCACAGGGCCTCGCCGGCACCGTTCCGGTTTCCGGCCAGGACGCCGACAAGGCAGCACTCAACCGCATCGCTCTCGGCACGCAGACGGTTTCCGTCTGGAAGGACAGCCGCGAACTCGGCAAGCGCGCTGCCGAAGTCGCTCTCGATCTCGCCGGCGGCACGGCCCTCGACAAGGTTGCAGGTGTGCAGACCTTCGAAGGCGGCCCGAAGAAGGTGAAGATGCAGTCCATCTTCCTGACCCCGCTCGCCATCACCAAGGACAACCTGAACGTCGTCATCGACGCCGGCTGGATCTCCAAGGCTGAAGCTTGCCAGGGCGTCAAGGCCGGCTCCGTCAAGGCTTGCGACTAATCCTCGCCTGACGATCTGAAATACCGGCGCCGCAGCGGCCATCCGCTGCGGCGCCGGATGCGGATGAAGCCCGCTCAGTGGTGCTTCTCCGTTCTCGCGCACATCGCGGATGCTTTGATTCCCTGCCAGAATAGTGCCGTTGTGATCGGCTATTTTCGGAAGCGTCCCGGTGGTCACAACAAGAACAGGCGGTCATCGGCCAGCTATTCCTATCAGGAGCAGGCCTGCGCCCAAACAAATGGGGGAAACGGCAAACCCATGGCAGACATCACCCAATCGACCTCCTCCGGCCCGCGCACGGCAGTTGAAGGCCCCTTCACGCGCTTCCTCAGGGCAACGGAAATAGACACCCGCCTTCTCGGCATGATCGGCGCATTGCTGGTCATCTGGGTCGGCTTCCACTTCTATACCGGCGGCCTGTTCCTCACGCCCAGAAACCTCTGGAACCTCTCCGTCCAGACGACCGAAATCGCGGTTCTGGCGACCGGCATGGTGCTGGTCATCGTCACCAGAAACATCGACCTGTCGATCGGCTCGATCCTTGGCTTCGTCGCCATGATCATGGGTGTGGTCCAGGCGAAGTTCCTGCCGCAATATCTGGGCTTCGACAATTCCTTCACCTGGGTCATCACGCTGATCTGCGGCCTCATCGTCGGCTCGGCGATCGGCCTGTTCCAGGGCGTCATCATCGCCTTCATGGGCGTTCCCTCCTTCATCGTCACCCTCGGCGGCTTCCTCGCCTGGCGCGGCCTTGCCTGGTATGTCACGAGCGGCCAGACGGTCGCCCCCCTCGACACCACCTTCCGCATCATGGGCGGCGGCGCCGAAGGCGCAATCGGCGCCACCTGGAGCTGGATCATCGGTGCGGCTGCCTGCGTGCTGATCGTCATTTCCATCATCGGCTCGCGTCACCAGCGCCGGCGCTTCAACTTCCCGCGCCGTCCGCTCTGGGCCGAATATGTCCTCGGCGTGCTCGGCTGTGCCATGGTGCTCGGCGCCATCTGGGTCTCCACGATCTATTACTGGCCGCCGGCCATCGCCAAGCGCTATGCCGAAGCCAATAACATCACCATGCCGGAAACCGGCCTGATGATCCCCTACGGCATCGCCGTGCCGGTGCTGATCGCCATCCTCGTCGGCATCGTGATGACCTTCATCGCCACGCGCCTGCGCTTCGGCCGCTACGTCTTCGCGATCGGCGGCAACCCGGAAGCGGCAGAACTCGCCGGCATCAAGACCCGCTGGGTCACGGTGCGCATCTTCGCGCTGATGGGCTTCCTCGCAGCGGTGGCCGCCGCGATCTCCACGGCACGCCTCAACGCCGCCGCCAATTCGCAGGGCACGACCTACGAACTCTATACGATCGCAGCAGCCGTCATCGGCGGCACGTCTCTGGCAGGCGGTACCGGCACGATTGCCGGCGCCATGCTCGGCGCGCTCGTCATGCAGTCGCTCCAGTCAGGCATGGGTCTCGCAAATGTCGATACGCCCATCCAGAACGTCGTCGTCGGCGCGGTGCTCGTCATTGCCGTCTGGCTCGACACTGTCTATCGCTCCCGTGCGAAGTAAGAGGAGTACGAACCATGGCTGAACAACGCACTCCCCTTGTCGAACTGAAGAATATCTCGATCTCCTTCGGCGGTATCCACGCGGTCGACAATGCCTCGGTCGACCTCTATCCCGGCGAAGTCGTGGCCCTTCTCGGCCATAACGGCGCCGGCAAGTCGACGCTGATCAAGATCCTCTCCGGCGCCTACAAGCGTGACTCGGGCGAGATCCTGATCAATGGCGAACCGGCCGACATCCGCAATCCGCGCGATGCCAAGAAGTTCGGCATCGAGACGATCTACCAGACGCTGGCCGTCGCCGATAATGTCGACGCCGCCGCCAACCTCTATCTCGGCCGCGAGCTGAAGACCCGCTGGGGCACGCTCGACGACGTCGCGATGGAACATTCCGCCCGCGAGGTGATGGGCCGCCTGAACCCCAACTTCAAGCGCTTCAAGGAGCCGGTCAAGGCACTCTCCGGCGGCCAGCGCCAGTCCGTCGCCATTGCCCGCGCCATCCTGTTCAACGCCCGCATCCTGATCATGGACGAGCCGACGGCAGCCCTTGGTCCGCAGGAAACGGCGCAGGTGGGCGAGCTCATCAAGCAGCTGAAGAAGGAAGGCATCGGCATCTTCCTGATCAGCCACGACATCCACGACGTCTTCGACCTCGCGGACCGTGTCTCGGTGATGAAAAACGGCCAGGTCGTCGGCCACGCCCGCACCGAAGATGTCACCAAGGACGAAGTCCTCGGCATGATCATCCTCGGCAAGGTGCCCCCCAAGGCCATCCCCGGCCCTGGCGCCATGCAGGTCTGACCGCCGCAAGGCGACCAGCGCTGCGACAATCACACTCCGCCGCCCGCAAGGCCGGCGGAGTTTTTATGGATTACGTGGCTCTAAGAAAGGGCTGCGGGCGTCGCGCATGACCTCTTCGTGGATCAGTGAGACAGGCGGCATCCGCCGCAAGGGACGCTAGGCACCGCTCCTGGCCGGGGAGAGGTGGGTCAGTACGCACCGCCACCTGTTGCCCTCCCGGTGATAGACGTCGGTGATCCATTCGTCGGCTGATATCGGTTCGCCACGGAACATTCCCGTGTTCTGCCCGCGACCGGTAACCGTGGCGACATTGCCGAGCAGATGGACGTGATGCGTCGTCTTGGTCATCGTGTCATGGCTCAGGACACCGGATCCGATCGCCGAAAGAATAGCCTGTGCAGGGATTGGGCCACGCTCAGGCGTCACCAGCACCCAGTCCTTCGTGATGCAGGCGGCGATCTTGACGGGATCGTTGGAAACCATCGCCGCGTTGAAGGCGCGCTCAGCCTCCTCTAGCGCTTCAAGGGCTGCGGCACTCACGCCGACATGTCCTCGTTCCAGCGGCGCTGCATCTCCTCAGGCGTGACCTGCTCGATGGTTTGCGACAGCATCCAGCGATAACCGAAGGGATCAAGCACCTGCGCCACCCGCTCGCCAAAACTCTGGTCGGTAGCCGGGCGCAACATCGTCGCCCCGGCCGACAGCGCCTGCGCCAGTGCTGCGTCGGTCGACACCGTGTCCATGTGGAAGGTCACCGGAGAGCCTCCGACGGTATCGGGAGACAGGGCGCCGAAGTCCGGATACTCGTCTGCCAACATCATCAGCGTCTCTCCGAAACGCAGCTCGGCATGGCCGATCCGCCCGTCCGAAGGATCGGTCATGCGGAAGACTTCCGTGGCGCCGAAAGCCTCCTTGTAGAAGTCGATGGCCCGCGCCGCATCCTTGACGATGAAGTAGGAGCTCACTTTTCGGGCAAAACTCGGCATGGATGACCCTCCTTGACTGGTTCTTATATTAACGTTACGTATCGTAAAGATATGAGTCAAGAGAATAACGCAACACCGAAGAAACGAGGGCGGCCGCCAAGCGCTGCTGCGCAGAGGCGTGCCTTGGAGGCCGCCCATGAAATCCTGATGGCCGAAGGTTTTGGCCGCATGACGATCGAAGCCGTGGCGGCGCGGTCCGGTGTCGGCAAGCCGACGATCTACCGTTCCTGGGCCAACGCGCAGGAACTGGCGATGGCCGCCCTTCTGGTCAACCGGCTACCGGAAGCGGAGGTCGGAGGGGGCACGGCGCAGGCGGCTCTCGGCGCGCAGATGAGCGGACTGGTGACTGCCTTTGCGAGCACGCGCGGGCGGCAGATCACCATGGCACTCGCTGCCGCCGACCCGGAAAGCGAATTCACCAAGGCCTTCCGCAATCAGGTGATCCTGTCGAGCCGCAACGCGGGTCGCGTCATCCTGGAGGGGGCGCTGGCTCGGGGAGAGATCGTTCCGCCGCTTGATATGGAGGCGCTGCTCGACATGATCTACGGACCGGTCTTCTTCCGGCTGCTGGTCGGCCATCGCCCGGTCTCGCCGGAGTTCGGCGATGCGATCGTCAGGACCGCGTTGCGGGCCGTTGCACCGTCGGGGACGAAGTGATGGGCCGCCTGAACCTGAACTTTAAGCGCTTCAAGGAGCCGGTCAAGGCACTGTCAGGCGGCCAGCGCCAGTCCGTCGCCATTGCCCGCGCCATCCTGTTCAACGCCCGCATCCTGATCATGGACGAGCCGACAGCAGCGCTGGGTCCGCAGGAAACGGCGAAGGTCGGCCCCGGCGCCATGCAGGTCCGATCGACCGATAGCTCGACAAGGAAACTCCGCCGCCCGAAAGGACCGGCGGAGTTTTCATTTCGGCAACAGCTTGGCCGGAAATCGCTTTAAAAGCCAAGTCCCAGAATTTCCGTGAACTTCGCGATTGAAGCAGAGCCAAAGCTAGGCTAAGAACCACGTCATCGGACGACGAGTCACATCGTCAGGGATGCACCCGTAGCTCAGCTGGATAGAGTGTTGGATTCCGATTCCAAAGGTCACAGGTTCGAATCCTGTCGGGTGCGCCATTTTTCAAATGTCCATACCGAAGACACAGAGCTCGTGAGGAACACGCTCGGCATAGTCCATTGGCACATTGTCAAACTGACCGCGCTGCCGGCGTCTGGACAGGAAAGCGGTTCCGTGTCATCAAAAAAGGCATGAACCCCGCGCGCACCAATTCAAAGCTCCTACTCGCCATCATTCCGATGGTGGGTTAGCACGCGCTTGCGTTTCAAAGATGCAGCAACCCGCCGAAGAGGCGGGTTTTTTGTTGCCATTCCTCTTCGGTCGGATTTCGAGACAGAAGGGAAGTCGCAATGCCATATGACCCCAAGACGATCGAGCCGCGATGGCAACGATACTGGGAGGAAAACCAGACGTTCAGGACCGAGGACGACCAAAGCCGTCCGAAATATTATGTCCTGGACATGTTTCCCTATCCGTCCGGCGACGGCCTGCATGTAGGTCATCCGGAAGGCTATACCGCGACCGACGTCGTGGCTCGGTACAAGCGCATGATGGGCTTCAATGTCCTGCATCCCATGGGCTGGGATGCCTACGGGCTGCCCGCCGAGCGATACGCAGTGCGGACAGGCGTCCATCCAGCGATCACCACGCGGAGCAACATCTCGAATTTCAGGAAGCAGGTCCAGCGTCTGGGCTTTTCCTACGATTGGAGTCGGGAGATTTCGACCACCGATCCCGAGTTCGTACGATGGACGCAATGGATCTTCCTGCAAATGTACAAGGCTGGCTTGGCCTACCAGGCAGAAGTTGCCGTCAACTGGTGCCCGGCACAAGGTACGGTCCTCGCCAACGAGGAAGTGAAGGACGGCCGCTACGTGGAAACCGGAGACCCGGTGGAACGTCGCACGATGCGTCAGTGGATGCTGAAAATCACCGCCTATGCCGACCGCCTGCTCGCGGATCTGGACGAGCTGGACTGGCCGGAAGGCATCAAGGCGATGCAGCGCAACTGGATTGGCAGATCGGAAGGCGCTGAACTGACTTTCGACGTCGAGGATAGAGAGAGCTCCCTGACGGTTTACACCACGCGTCCGGAAACGATCTTCGGCGCTACCTTCTTGGTCCTGTCCCCTGAGCACCCTGCTATCGATGCCATTGCCACCGTCGGCCAACGCGGAGAAGTCGACGCCTACCGCGCCCGCGCGGCGGCAATGAGCGCGATAGAGAAGTCGCAATCCCAGTCGAAAAGCGGAGTATTCACCGGAGCCTATGCGATCAATCCGGCGAATGGATCGCGGATTCCGGTATGGGCCGCTGACTACGCACTGATGAGCTACGGCACCGGAGCAATCATGGCCGTTCCCGCTCATGACGACCGCGACCGCGATTTCGCGCAGGAGTTCGGGCTGCCGATCGTCGAAGTCGTGTCGGCATTTGGCTCCCCCTCCGGCGATGTGCCGCCCGCTGCGCAGACTGGGGAAGGCTTGATGGTCAACTCCGGGTTCATGGATGGCATGGAGACGAAAGCGGCGAGAACGGCAGCGATCTCATGGATGACCGAGCAGGGCGTTGGTGTGGGGCGCGTCGAATACAAGCTGCGCGACTGGCTGTTCTCGCGGCAAAGATACTGGGGAGAACCCTTTCCTATCCTGCATGCCGCCGACGGCAGTGTCGTGCCCCTGCCAGAGGACGCCCTGCCACTGCTGCCTCCTGAACTGGACGAGTACAGGCCAACGCCGGACGGGGAGCCGCCGCTGGCACGGGCGGACGATTGGGTTCGGACGACCGATCCGAAGTCCGGCATGGAAGCTCTGCGGGAAACCAACACGATGCCGCAATGGGCGGGATCGTGCTGGTATTACCTGCGTTTTGCCGATCCCTGGAACGTGACCGCGCCGATCGATCCCGAGAAGGAGAAATACTGGCTGCCCGTGGATCTGTACGTGGGAGGAGCCGAGCATGCGGTGCTGCATCTGCTGTACGCGCGCTTCTGGCACAAAGTCCTGTTCGACATCGGCGTCGTGACGTCCAAAGAGCCGTTCCGCAAGCTGTTCAACCAGGGAATGATCCTGGCTTTCAGCTACAAGGATGCGACTGGGAGGTACTATCGACCCGAGGACGCGGCCGAGCGCGACGGTCGCTGGCATGTCGGAGAAATCGAGGTCGAGCGCCAGGTCGAGAAGATGTCGAAGTCGAAGTTCAATGTCGTCAATCCTGACGAGGTGGTCGAACGATACGGCGCAGACGCCATGCGTCTGTATGAACTCTTCATGGGGCCATTGGACGTTGCCAAGCCGTGGCAAATGTCCGGCGTGGCCGGGGTCAGCCGCTTCCTCCATCGCGTATGGCGGATCGCAATTGGAGAGGATGGCATGTTGTCGAGCAAAATTATCGATGCGAAGCCGTCCCCGGAGATCGCGCGCGTTCTTCACAAGACGATCAAGGCTGTCGGCGATGACATCGAGGCCCTGCGTTTCAACACGGCGATCTCAAAGCTGATGGAGCTGTCAAACGCATTGACGGGGCTGGACATCAAGCCACGGTCGGCGGTCGAATCCTTCGTTCTGCTGCTGGCACCGTTCGCGCCGCACATTGCCGAGGAACTCTGGAGAATGCTGGGGCATCCGGAAAGTCTGTCGCATGAACCCTGGCCGACATACGACCCCACCCTCGCCGACGATGATATCCGCGAATTTGTCGTTCAGGTGAACGGCAAGCTGCGTGGCAGGATTCAGGCTCCCTCGACGCTCGCCGCTGATGAACTCGTCAGACTGGCTGCGGAAGATCCTGACGTTCGCTCGAGGTTGACGGGGAAGACGGTGCTGAAGGAAATCGTTGTCCCTGGACGGCTGGTGAACTTCGTGCTTGCTCCATAGCATCGAGCCGCTCTGGAACGTGGTCGACACTGTCGGCCACGGCTTCCTTTGCAACTGGTCGCCCCAGTTTGGTCAGGGCGGCTAGGACTGCCGTGCTATGCAGGCAACGATCGCTTGCCCGGCCGTCGTAGACCCGCGATCACGGTTCCTCATCGGATTCGTCGGTGATTTCCAGAGCCGTAGCTACAGCGGAGGTTCGTTCATGAATTTGGCCGACGACACGATATCTGACGCGAACAGTGATCTTGTCACCATTTGCAGCAATTGACTGGTCAACCTTACCGCCCCGCTCAAGAACCACGTTGAAAGTGCGGCTTGGAGCGGGTTCTGTCCGATCGATCCACCCTTTCATACGATAGTTCTCCCAAGGTTTTGGGGCAGCGACTTCTTCCCAAGATTGCCTTTTGATACGTTCGGCAAACTTGAACACCTTTGCATCTTGTGGATGTAAACAAGTGACTTCCTCGATCATCACTGTTCTTCGGTTCCAGTTGTTAGCCTGAAGTGTTACCCGTTTTGTTTTGCGATTTCGCAAAAGCACGAACTCGGGCTGCGCGTCGCCGACCAAGAAATCCGATTGGCGTCTCGCCTCGCGAACTTGCTCCCTGAGCGGATCGAGCGTCATAAGGGCGGCGGCCAGGGCGCCAACCGCTGCGGCCCACCCAGAATAGCTTGCGAGCCAGTCCCTCAAGCAGCGACCCGGAATTTCACCTGCTGCACACCAGCGACCGGGCCAGTCAATGCCGACGGGTTGGAACACCGCCAGCACCGGCACGATGATGATCACAATGGATACGATAACGAGCCAGAATATCTTCATTGAACTGCAACTATAAGGGGAAATTCAAACGATGCAAGCGAAGAAAGTACGGCAGCGTGACCGCCAAACAATGTCTCGAGCGGCTCGTCGAATCGGAGGCGATATTGTCGGCCGGATGCGTGTTACTACCATGCCACAGTCTGTCAACGGCTCCGAACCTGCTGATCCCAAGGCTCATATCGAGAAGGCCGTTTATAGCTTTCGCGCATGAGCGAGGCCGCAGATACTGGAAGCGTCCGGTAGTGTTTGACCGAATATCGATACGACCTTTTTACTTGCAAGATTTAATAGCAACGACATTCACTAAAAGGATTGTTGATCATGAATGAATCTTCGAAGTCTCCAGCAGCATCCCCGCTTGGACGCCTCTGGCCACCGCTTCTTGTGTGCGTCGTGCTTTGGGTAGTTGCATTGGCTTGCGAGCGCGTGACTGGCGCTCCCCTTACCGAAAAGCTGACGGCTCTTTCGGACCCGAGCCTATTAATCATACTCGCAGCGGCGGTATGCTTCGCCACGGGTATCAATTTCGCCTTCAATGTCGACTGGTCTGTCCGTGCGTTCGAAACGGTGTTTAATATGGCGCTAGATGCGTTCATGTTGGTGTGGGCTGCGACGGCATGCGCGGCAATACGCTTTGCCTTCTCTGGCTACAACAAGTTCGCAATTGTCGTGCTTGCCGCCCCGATCGCGCTAGTCATCGTTTGGTATGTATGGCGCTGGATCGTAACCGATTTATTCAAAACCATCGGCAATAGGTACGTTCGCGCGACTTTCGGCGTGCTAATAGCTTTTTTGGGCTCAGCGTTTCTGCTTTACATGATTTGAAGTGAGCTTAAAGGCAGTAACTTACCTGGATCGACCCACAGATGACCTGTCACTTCCAGATTCCGGGTTGGGATCTCCAACACATACGACGCCTAATGAGAGACTCCCCAAACAGATCATTCCGAACAACATATCTGACGCTTTCGGCAAACGCTGGACAGTGTGGGTGCGTAGCCCGACCGACCCGTCTGACGAAAGCGGGTGACTTCATGGAATGGCTTTTGCAAAAGCTGTTGGCGAGCGTCTGCTAGTCGCAGTTGTGAGCGCCGGATTCAATCGCCCGCCGACTCTTTCACTTCCGGCAAAAGCGTCCAATTCATCAGCAGGCGCCCATAAGGCAGGCTTGCAAAGGGCGTAAGCCGGCGAACCGTGGCTTCTATCGCCTTTGGTCTTGCCGAGTGCGTTGCCATCCCCCGACCGCCCCTGGCACGCCTCTTGCTTCGTTAACACTACGCCATCCCATCGGGAGTATTGTGTAGTGGAATGGGACACCCCAATCGAATTCGATCCCGTGATCCTGATGTTTCACGATCCGGATAGGCTCCTGTCCGTCCGCACGGCTATTGGAGCAGCCAATGCGCTCATGAAGGAATTCCCCTGCGATGACGGGGAGGAATTTCTTGCGGCGATCAAGATCTGTATCGATGTCGTGAAGGGCAACGCTGAGCCCGAGGAGCTACGAGCGGCGATTATTCGCGCCGCAGGCGAGGCCGGGATTACCGCCATCGCCATATTGCACTGAGCCGGCCGTTTCTTGACCAGATAGAATGCGGCGCGTGCGGAAGCCACGGAGCGGGAAACCGCCCCTTTGCCTGCCGATCCATCAGACCGCCCAGGAGGCGACCGATCCGTTCGGCTGTGAGAAGCTGATCGACGATGCGCTCCGTCACCAGCCTGTCGAGCCTGTCCATCGGGATCGAGCGCCCCTTACAGGCCTCCTTGCCTTTCAGGGCGCATGTCGCACAGACGGCCCGCTTAAAGTGATTTGTCGCAAAACAGGGAAAGCATTCTGCAGCACCCAACATCACAGGGGCGTTCGCCACACATGGATTATGGTTACACGGGGGCGAGGATGTGAACGCCGCGACGCTACTCTTCACGGCTGCCGCAAGGGGGGGCCTGCTTTTCTTTGTAAAGGGGTCCCTATTATGGAACTTCAGCATAGCGGATGATGCTCTGATTTTGGACGTTGGCGACCAGTTCATCAGAACGAGACAAAAATCGGCGGAGCAAGGGTGAGGAATTTGAATCGTTATATCCTAAGGTGAGATCAATTGTCGGAGGCACACCCTCAAGTGCTCTAGCAACGACATTTGGCGTCAGCATATTTTGCGCATAAAGCGGAATAAGCGTTATTCCACCTGTAGACACGACGAGCGACATTGCTGATGGTAGACCGTCACCTTCGTACTCTGCCTTCAGCGTGATCCCAACGTTCGACGCGTAATCCTGGATCACGGATTGCAATACGGGAGAAATTTTAGCCGCACTGACGTAAGTTTCGCGGGCAAGGTCCTGCGGCTGGATCTTTTTGCGCGACGTCAAGCGATGGTCCGCCGGCAGCACGGCGATCAGTGGCTCCTTGGCTAAAAACTTGAAGGACACACCAACACTCAGCGTCTCGGGGCGAAGGAAAGCGACGTCCAGCTTGCCTCGCATCAGTGCCAGAGCAAGGTCCGGGGAAGACTGACTGGACAATATGATTTCAACCTCCGGCGCTTCCTCACGAATAATACGCAATGCATGGGGTAGCCACACAATCTCTTGCCCTGCGAGAAAACCGATAGTGAACGACTGCTTTTCCGGCCGTTCTGCCCGCCGGGCCCCTTCCGCAGCCGCCTCGACTTGCAATAAGGCCAGCCGCGCGTGATCAAGAAACACTTTACCGGCGGCGGTGAGCGTCACGCCGCGCGACTGCCGTTCCAGCAGCTTTACACCGACTTCGGTTTCCAGATCGCGAATTTGCCTGCTGAGTGAGGGCTGGGACGTGTGAAGCCGCCGCTCTGCTGCGGTCAGTAAGCTTCCCTCCTCCGCAACAGCAACAAAATAGCGCAAATGCCTCAGTTCCATCGGGTCCTCGCTATACCTTTAAGGCATAGCTCGAACGTACAAGGTATTTGTCTTCGATAGAAGGGGGATTTAATTAACGTCGCAATTTCGGGATATAATCGAACGCGCCTCACCGGAGTATTTCGCCTGCACGTCGAAAAGAAAGATGAGGCATGCGTGGCAATCTTGCGTTGATTATTGCAGTAGCGCGTGGATGAATGGCTCTAATTGATTATTTTGACCTTCAAAGGAATGTTTAACAGCGCAGATGGAGAGACTCGATGCCTACAATCACTACCACTGACGGCATAAACATCTTCTACAAGGACTGGGGCTCAGGCCAGCCGATCGTTTTCAGCCACGGCTGGCCGCTGTCGGCGGACGACTGGGACGCCCAGATGACCTTCTTCCTTCACCACGGCTACCGGGTGATCGCCCACGACCGGCGCGGCCACGGCCGGTCCGACCAGCCCGGCACCGGCAACGACATGGACCACTGGGTTGCTGACCTCGCGGCCCTGACCGAGCACCTCAACCTGCGCGACGCGATCCACATCGGCCACTCCACGGGTGGCGGTGAGGTAGCTCGCTATGTCGCCCGCCACCCGGAGCGGGTCGCAAAGGCGGTACTGGTCGCTTCCCTGACGCCGAACATGTACCGGAGCGAAGACAACCCGTCCGGTCAGCCGCCGGAGTGGTTCGAAGCGATCCGCGCGGGTGTGCTGGGCAACCGGTCGCAGTTCTTCCGGTTCGTCCCTGAGAACCCGTTCTACGGTTACAACCTCGACGGGGCCGAGCCTTCGGAGGCGATCATTGCGAACTGGTGGCGCCAGGGCATGGCCGGTGGTGCCCTGGCTCACTACGCGACTGTCGACTCTTGGCTGGAAGATTATACCGAAGACCTCAAGAAGATCACCGTGCCGGTGCTGGTGATGCATGGCGAGGCCGATCAAGTCGTCCCCTTCGCAAGTTCCGTACCGCGTGCGGTCGACCTGCTCAAGAACGGGTCGCTGAAGACCTATCCGGGCTACCCCCATGGCATGCTGACCACACATGCGGATGTCCTCAACCCCGACCTGCTCTCGTTCATCAGGTCTTGACGACATCGACCGGACCGCGGCCGTCACCCAACGTCATCAGGACGATCTGTCACCCGGCAGTACCGGGTGACACCTGTCGCCATCGACAGGCCAGCGTGCTTTCCGGCCCAGGCGCAGGCGGCACCGCCACTGCGAGGAGGAATTTCTTGCGGCGATCAAGACCTGTCTTGATGTCGTGCACGGCAACGCTGTCCCTTGGGAATTGAGAGCGGCGATTATTCGCGCTGCAGACGAGGCCGGGATTACCGCTATCGCCGTACTTCACTGAACCTTCGCTTTCGCGACAACGACGGCTTGACGCCTGAATTTCGTAAGCGCTGCCATTCATCCGCAAATTTCGTAAGCAAGATCCAAAAGCAAAATCAGTATCTTAACAATTACGCTTACGAACTTACGATATTTCGGCATGTCTCCAACTCTCATGCGGACAGCCGACAGTCCTGGAATACCGGTCTGTCTCCGCACCTGTGTTTCGCAATTATCTCCGTAAGTCCGTAAGCGAAGCAATAAATCATTGAAACCATTGGAGAAACGCGCCTACGAAGTTTATGTGTGCAATCGTAAGCGCCGTAAGCAAATCTGTAGGTCGGCCGGCACGACAGAGCCGCCGGAAGGCCAGCGTCTGCGAGGCGTTACGCTCGCACACTTCAGAAGACCCGTTCCCGCCCTCGCCGGCCGTGCTCGAATTCAATCCGTCCATCCACCCATCTCGACCAGTGCCTGCTGCTCACATCGCCGCGAACATAGACACGCACAGCTTCCCGCCCGCGATTGGAAACCACCGCCTGAGGTTCGAACCCCAGCCCGACAAGCGCCCTCTGCAGATTGGCGCGCCAGCCTGCCGGCAACCGGCTGGCATCCTCGCTTCCGCCCGTCAGCAGCTTGCGCACGTCCGCGCACGGCACCATCATGTCGCCATCGGGGATCAGGTCGCGGATGATCTCGTAGGTGGGGCCAAAATCCATCAGGCCCTGGTGCAGGGCTTCAAGATCGGCCCGCAATGCCGGGTCATCCAGCCACAGCGGCTCGCGCTCGTAGATCGTCATGACTTCGGCCCAGACCTGCGCGCGATCAGCCCGGATTGCCGCAATATCGATCGCCGTCGGCTTGACCGGCCACCAGCGGCGATTGCCCGTCGTATCCGTCAGAAACTCGTCGGCGTTCGTCGTGGCGTAGAACACGAACTGGCGCGGCACGTCGTCGACCCTCTGCTTATACGCCCCGCGCGCGGTATCCGTGCGAACCGTGATGAACTTCCTGATCGCCTCGATCTCCCGGTTCGACCTGCCGGCAAGCTCCGCAAGCTCGACAAGCCATCGCCCACGCGTGTTCTCTATCGCTTCGCGCGCGCCATCGCCCACCGTGACGCCGTCGGTCACCCATTCCTCGATCGGAACGAGAGCCCGGCCGAAGGATGATTTTCCGAGGCCTTGCCTGCCCTGCAGGGTCAGCACGTGGTCGAACTGGCACCCTGGCTGAAACACGCGTCTGGCCAGCGCTGAGAGCCATTTGCGCGCGAAGGCGCGGTTCAGGCGCGTGTCCTCGGCGCCGAGATAACAGGTCAGGAAAGTATCGACGCGCCGCATTCCATCCCACGCCGGCAGCGATGACAGCCACCCTTTCACGGGGTGATAGGGATGCCGGCTGGCGACCTTGTCGATAACTGGATTGATGTTGAAAACCTTCGGCGTCAGGCCAAAGCCTTCCAGCCATTCCACCGCTTCGGCAAGGTCATTGTTGCCGACGGGACGAGGCTTCCAGTCGCCCTGGCGCAAATCCCACGGCGGGCGGGCAAGCAACATCGTCTGGCCGCTGAATTCATCAAGGGCGAGCATTCCGCGCGCGTCGGGATGGTGTTCCAGCATCACGGTCCAATTGAGCGTGAGTCCCGGATGGGGATTGCCTTTGTCATTCGTCTTGAGCATGGCGAGCCAGTCGCGCGGCGGCTCGTGTGCGGTCATATGTGGCATGAGATTTTCCGCGTAGGGTGAAGTGGCGTTCCCTTCTCCCCGGCGGGGGTCCGAAGGACGGGTCGCGACCCGTGGCTCGACCCCCGCTGGAGAGAAGGCGACGTGGACTGTTTCGAACGTCGCCAGACCTATTCGGAAAACGGTTGGCAGATAGAATCGCGCTGCGAGACAGGGTTCGACGCCTCCAAGGCGAAGTGGATGGCGGAATAGCCGGCCAGTCAGGCCCCTTCTCGCCTCATCAGCGGTCAGCGCGCTCTCGCGTGCCGGAAACGAGGATATCGAACAATGGCATGCACAGCGGTCGCGAAGTCCCGCACGGCTTCAACCCAGGGTACGCTGCTGAAAATTAGGGCACGCTCCTGAAAGCGCCGCGATCCGCCGGTATAGCTCGACCGTCCCGGGTGCACGATCAAAAACGATTGTCAGGCGCTAAACGCCGTCGTCCACGGCTTCAATACCGCCACCGGGCAGGCCCCAGCTTGGAAATGAATTCGTTCCACGCCTTCCGAAGAGGCCCATCGGGCCGAGAGTGAACGGGCTTATTCCCAGCCCCGATATCTTGAGGCAATTGCGTCGAATAGGTACTCGCCGCAGTTGCCGATGCCGATGGTTTGGGGAATACTCGTGCTCTGGCCCTGAAGGCCTGCGCGGTGACTGATAAGGGGGACAATGTCATGCCTGTAAAATACCTTTTGGCCGCGGTAACGATCGCGCTTCTGAGCCTTTCAGGGTGCGCGACCACCGGCACCGGCGGCGACAACACGACCTACGCAACTCCACTGGGGATTGGTCCCGTTCGCGGCAATATCGGTGGCTATTAGTAGCTGCTGATTTCCATTGAGAGCTGATCCACCGATGGGTTCGGGAAACCGGCCTGTCGATCACAGTTTTCGAACCCTGTCTGGTTAGAGCAATTCCAGCAAAAGTGCATAGCGGTGTTGCGTCCGGAATTGCGTAAAAACAAAGAGATAGAGTGGTTCCACACCCGCTTCTGGCTGTCTGCGGCTTCGCTTGAGCGGCAGGTCCGACAAGTGTCTCGGCATAGGGGCCGTAGTTCTCCCGCAGCAAATGATGGATATATGCTGCTAGAGGGAAACATTCGTAAAGCTCTGTCGCCGCGACAAGGTGAAGAGCTGTCCAGAAGCGGAGCCTGGGATTGCTTCAATGGTACATGACGTGAGCGCGGGGCGCCGCCAAAACACCGCCGGTCTGCGCCGGTTCCTCGACCTTGAGCAGCAGCGCGATTGGATGCACGGTGAGACGATCCTGCACGATGCCGACGAGCGCTCGGAGTCCCTGGAATTGCGTCTCAAGTACGTCCCCAGGTTTGAGAAGCTGCTGCGCCGGCCGCAGGCACAAGCGGTTCTGGACATTGTCAGGCGCTACGGGAGCGACTGCATTCCGATCCCGCGCCGGACGGAGCGGGACTACTGGTCGGTTTCCTGTCTGCCGTCGACACCGGGCAAAGCCCTCGTTCGCGTCAATGCGAGCTGGATGGAGCTCTTCTCGCTCTATGCTGATGATGAGGACATCCGCGCGCTCTTCCTGGTGCATCTTTCCGATTTCACCACCGACCACTCGCTCGATCACGGCCAGGTGGACGAGGATTTCCTCGGGTCCTGTGTCATGATGCCTGATGACGTCAGCTATTTCTTTCCCAGGGGCGAGGACATTTTCGGCGTCAAGGTCCGCGGCTTCTCCTCAATCGGCAAATTTCTCGCCACACCCCTTGCGTTGCAGGCTATCCGGGCATTCAACCTGACGCACATGAACCGTGGCCGGAACGCCTATCAGGCGAGCCACTGTTACAGGCTGGCGGATCACATGCTGGGCGACGACGGACGTTGAGCAATTGAGTTCAGCAGGTCATCGACACACGCCCTCGAGGTGGTCGACACGCATACCGATCCCATCCAGAACTTGGACAAGCCGGCCTTCGATGTCGATCTCCGCGCTTGGCGCACGCCACGCAACGAAGCCGTCGGGGCGAACCATCACGGCGCCGCCATCGCCCACGCCATAAGCGTGAGGCCAGCGTTCTTCCGGGTCGCCGAGATCGCCGTGCGCGCCGAAGACATGGCAAGCGAGCGGGATGCCGCCGTCCTTGCGCAAGCGATCCGCCGCAGCGCGCCAGTTCGCATCGTTTGCCAGCAACACGAAACCGCGTCCGAACAGATCCAGCGTCGAGAGCCTTTCGCCTTCACGCTCGATGACGAGATGCGGCGCGCGGGTGCCGGGAACGCCGGCGAGTTCCGCGACCGGTTCGAATGACCGGTCGCGAGCGGCAGCCTCGAACACCAATGCGCCGGCGTCGTAGCGCTGTCCGAACACGACATCGTAGTCATCCACGATGGCGACGGCAGGCGGCAACCGCCCCGCAGGGTCCTTGAACCATTGCTGCAGACGGGCGAGCGCCTGCGCCAGCGTTGCGGCGATCACCGGCCGGCGCTCCGCGTCGTAGCTGTCGAGCAGGCTGGCATCCGCCTCGCCGCGAACGACCATCGCGAGCTTCCAGGCCAGGTTGTGCGCATCGTGGATGCCCGAATTTCCCCCGAATGCGCCGGTCGGTGGCATGAGGTGCGCAGCGTCGCCGATCAGGAAGCAGCGGCCCGCACAGAAACGGTCTGCAACGAACGCCGCCATCTCCCAGGACCGCGCATCGACCAACTCCGCCTGGACGCCGGATCGGCCGGCCGCTTTTTCGACGAGTTCCCGGCAACGGTCGCGGTCGAAGTCCTCCGGTCGCTCGCCCCTTTCCGGAAAATATTGCAACGCCAGCAGCCAACGCCCGCCTGGACGCGGCGTGATGGTGGCGTTGAGATCGCTGACGAAGCAGGAGGTGAGCGGCCTGCCATCGATCTCGGGAGACAGGTCCGTGTCGAAGATGATGCTCATCCAGTGCTGCAACACGCCTGGGCCCTTCCGGTCGATACCGAGCTTTTCGCGCAGCGTGCCATTGGCGCCGTCAGCGGCGATCAGATAGTCGGCGACAACAGTTTCCTCCTCTCCGGTTTCGCGATTGCGGATGACAGCACGAACCGAGGCGGGGTCCTGCTCCAGGGATGAAAACTCGGTATTGAAGCGAATGTCCGCGCCGGCCCTCTCCGCGTAATTGCGCAGGATCGGTTCCAGCACATGCTGGTCGCAGGTCGCGGGCTGTGTGGGACTGTAGGGCCTGGCGTCAGGCCATGCAGCATCGCTCCATCGAATATCCGGATCGGCAAGGTTTCTTGCCCGTGCAATACCGCCGCCCTGCTGGTCGCCGGTGCGTTTGGCGCGGATTTCCGTCTCCAGCCCGAGACTGCGGAATATCTCCATGCTGCGCGGCGAGATGCCGGTGAACTTATACTGGATCGAGGTGCCAGCATGACGCTCCACCACCATGCAGCCGACACCCTGATGGGCAAGGAGTGCAGCGGCCGTGAGGCCGTTCAGGCCGCCGCCGATAATCAGAACCGGGATATGCGTGCTCATGCGTTTCTCCTATGTTTGGGACACGACAGGTCCGCTCCCGGCAAAGCCAGGCTGCAAATGGAGGTTTATTACTTTGATTGACAAAAATATTTGATGACTCAAAATATGTCAAGATAGCAGCACCGGAGCCGAGACATGACACCCCCTCGCGATGCGCCCAACCTTGCCGATGAGGCCTGGCGCTTGATGTTCAACTTTCTGATGGGTTCGGCGCCGCAGCGTCTGGCTGCGCAGCAGAAATATGGGCTGACGCCGAACGATTCCCGCGCCCTTTTCTCGCTCGGCGCGGACGGCAAGCCGATCGGGGCATTGGCGCGCGAATGGGGCTGCGATCCCTCGACCGCAACATGGCTGGTAGACCGGCTGGAGCGATCCGGCCTGGCCGATCGCATTCCCTCGCCCAGCGATCGACGTGTGAAGCTCGTGCGGGCAACCGAAAAGGGGACTGAAACGAAGACCGAATTGCTGGCGGCCTATCATCGGCCGCCGCCGGAACTGGCAAGCCTGTCGGCAGACGATCTGGAGGCGCTCGTCAGGATTTTCGGAAAGCTGCACGCCGAAGGCACTATACCGCGCGGTTAAAGAGCCCCCGCGCGGCTTCCACTATGATACGCAGATGCTCCGGGTCGCGCACGCCTTGCCGATAAAGCTCGACGGTGATTGCGGCAATGCGCGCGGCTTCTTCGGAAGCCTTATCGACGCCCGCCTCTTTCAGAAGCGTGTCGAAAACGGGCTGGCACGCGGAAAGATCGCGGGCGTCGAATGGCTGCGGTTTTCGGACATCGATGGTCTTCATGTCGTTCAAAAGCCGGCGCCGTCGGTGGCGCCGGCTCCTCCCTCCCCTCCGATCAAGCGACGTTCTTTTCGCCCTCGATCATCTGCATCGGCGCCTCGGAACCCTCGGCGCTGCCGATCGCGATCTTGCGCGGCTTCATCGCTTCAGGGATCTCGCGCTTCAGCTCGATCGTCAGAAGGCCGTTCGTCAGCGACGCATTCTCGACCCGAACATGATCGGCAAGTTCAAAGCGCCGTTCGAAGGAGCGGCCGGCAATGCCGCGATGCAGGTAGTCGCCCTGCTTCTCCTCCGCCTTCTGACCCTTCACGATCAGCACGTTGCGTTCCTGGGTGATGTCGAGGTCGCTGTCGGCGAAACCTGCGACCGCCATCTGGATGCGGTAGTCGTCCTCGCCGGACTTGACGATATCGTAGGGCGGCCATGTGTCGATGGCCTGCAGACGCTGCGGATTGTTCAGAAGGTTGAACACACGGTCGAAGCCGATGCTCGAGCGGTAGAAGGGTGCGAAGTCGAATTCGTTTCTCATGACCAAATCCTCCGTAAAGCGAGTTGGAAAGGAGACGCGTCGGAAACTGCGTCCCCGGCTTCCGGCCCCCTTTGGGCTGCCGGCGAATATCGATTTGGTTTGGCTTTTTTTGCCTTTCAAGAGGCTTCGAAAATTTTTTTGAACGTTCGGCAGCGGCCCACTTGAACGCCGAAAACAGCGAAACAATCTCTTATCCGCCTGGAGATTTTCCTCAACCGTCGAAAGTTTTTAGGAGATCCAACATGACAATCGAAGGCAAGACGACAGCCGGCCCGGCCAATGTCCTCGACGCCATTTCGGCGTCGCATATCCTGCATCCCCATCGGCACTTTTCCCATCCGGACGAAGTGGTTGTCTCGGACACGATGACGACCGAAGAGAAGCGCGCGATCCTCGCCTCCTGGGCATCCGACCTTCACGCGGTCGAATCCTGTCCCGAGTTGCGCCATCCTCCGGGTGTCGCCTGCTCCATCCGCTACCAGGACATCCTTTCTGCCTTGAAGGCCCTGGATGGCAGCCGGCGGGATTTCGCCATGAGAAGGCAGACCCGCAAGCCGGTCTGCACCATGCTGGAATAAGGGAGGGCGGAATGCGACAGAAGGCGTCACAGTCTCCATCCGCTCCGGAAGGCAACCCGATCACCGACAGGCTCGTTCTCGCGTCGAGATATGCGGAATGCCTGCGCCGGCTCTCGCGCTCGGCCGACCGGCTGCGCCACGGCGATCTCGGCGAGAAGCTGATGGAGATTGCCGGGTGCATGGACCGGATGAGCTACGACATCGCGATCAACGATGCGGGCGTCGAAATCCTGAGGCGCGCAGCACGCCTCATCGGCACGGTGGAAGCATTGGTCGACCGCAAGGCGAAGGCATCGATCCTGCATTGAACGCGCTTAAGCAGCGCTGGATGAATGCGCGGCGCTGCCGGGCTTCCGGTTCATGCAAGCTCTTGGAATCGCGCGTCGGAAATCCGTTACAATTCCGCGCCATAAGGTCTGCGGTTCACCGAACGAGAGCGAAATGGGCGTCAGGAACTATTTGATCGAAGGCGTTTCCGGAACCGGCAAGACCTCGGTCGCCACCGAATTGCAGCGGCGCGGTTATCACGTCATTCATGGTGACCGCGAGCTTGCCTATCGAGGCGATCCCCATACGGGTGAACCGCTGGATGGTTCTCGGCATGAGCAGAACGATGTGGCCTTTGTGCAGAGGCACCATCTCTGGCATGTCGACAAAGTCAGGTCGCTCGCGGTCGATAAAAGCCACCCGATCTCCTTCTTCTGCGGCGGCTCGCGGAATTTCCATCGCTTCATCGATCTGTTTGACGGGGTCTTCGTTCTCGATGTCGATCCGGACACGCTGAAGAACCGGCTCGCCGGCAGGGCCGAAGACGAATTTGGCGGAAAACCGGCCGAACGGGACCTGGTCCTGCGCCTGCATGCGACGAAGGAAGACATTCCCGGGAATGCGACGACCATCGACGCCACCCGGCCGCTCGCCTCCGTCGTCGACGATATCCTGTCGAAATGCGCTGAGATCAGCTGAGGGCCGCAATGTCCGCTCTGGCGCAAGCGGAGCGGTCGAGCGATCAGATCTTTCTCGCCTCGTCGGCTGTCCGCGCGCTCTCTCGCGTGCCGGAAACGATGATCTCCAGCACTTCATGCTCGTCGGTATTCCTGATGTAACGATCGCCGACATATTCGCCGCGCTTGAGGACCATGACGCGATCGCCCACGGCAAAAATATCGACCAGGCGGTGTGAGATGATGATCTGGGCGACGCCCTGTCTCTTCAGTTCCAGCATGGTTTCGAGCAGCCGTTCCGTCGCCATCACGGAAAGGTTGGCGGTCGGCTCGTCGAGGATCACGACGCGCGGCTCGAACGAGATTGCGCGGGCGATCGCGACGGATTGCTGTCGGCCGCCCGACAGACTTTCGACCTTCTGATAGACGGAGTTCACGTCGACCTTGAGCCGCTTCAGCACGCTGTCGGCTTCCGCATACATCTTCCGCCTGTTAACGAAAGGGCCTTTGAGCGGCCAGCGGCCAAGGAAGATGTTCTGGCCGACATCCATGTTGCCGCAGAGCGCGAAATCCTGGTAGATCATCTCGATGCCGACGCCGCGGCTCTCGTGCGGGCTCTTGAACCGCACCGGTTGCCCGGCAACGAGGATATCACCCGCATCGCGCTGGTAAGCACCGGTCAGGATCTTCATGAGCGTCGATTTGCCGGCGGAATTGTCGCCGACCAGGCCGAGAATCTCACCGGGATAAAGCGTCAGATCAACCTTGCGAAGCGCCTGCACGGCCCCGAAGGCTTTTTCGATGCCCCGCATTTCCACGATCGGCGCGGATGGTGTCGCCTCAGCCATGACTGCTGTCCCCTGTTGACGCCCCTCTTCTCAGCCGGGCTCGCAGGCGTCCGAAAATATTGGCCTGGCGCACCCATATATCGATCAGCACCGCGACGATGAGGA
Source organism: Rhizobium sp. YAF28 (assembly GCF_052113285.1). Taxonomy (NCBI): domain Bacteria; kingdom Pseudomonadati; phylum Pseudomonadota; class Alphaproteobacteria; order Hyphomicrobiales; family Rhizobiaceae; genus Rhizobium; species Rhizobium sp. YAF28. Next base: position 25,663 of record NZ_JBFRCX010000010.1, read on the forward strand.
TGACGCCGATAAAGACGTTGATCCAGTGCTGCGGCATGCTGAACCCCTGGACGTTGAGTTGAAGCAGTGCGCGGACGAGCGTGATGACAGCGGCACCCGCAAGCGAACCGATCATCGTGCCGTAACCGCCGAAGATCGATCCGCCGCCGATGATGACGGAAGCGATCGCATCGAGCTCGCGAAACTGGCCGGCGACCGGGTTGAAGCTGCGGAAGTAGGCGACATTGATGATCCCGGCCATGGTTGCGCAGAGCGCCGACAGCATGAGCGAGATGAAGCGCACGCGGTTGGTGTTGATACCGGCATAGGCTGCGGCGCGCACGTTGCCGCCGGCCGCACAGACCTTCAGCCCGAACGGCGTATAGGCAAGCACGATACCGGCGATCACGGCGATGAAAAACATCCAGATCGTCTGGACGCTGACGACCTCGGCGACCGAGCGAATGATCCCCGGCGGCAGCGCAAGGCCGAAATGCAGGAGAACGTCATTCACCTTGCGCCCGAGCAGGTTATAGCCCTCGGGCCAGCCGGTCAGCTGTTGTCCCGCGACGAACCAGGCGGCGAGCCCCCGGGCAATGTAGAACATGCCGAGCGTGGCGATGAAGGCAGGCAGTTTGAAGCCGACGACGACCATGGCGTTGACGGCGCCGGCACACGTCCCTGCAAACAGGCCCATCGCCACGGCAGTGAGCGGGTCGGCGCCGAGCACCTTCAGGAAATAGGCCGCCGTGCTGCCGGCAAGGGCAAGCACCGCGCCGACGGAGAGATCGATATCGCCGGCTGCGATGACATAGGTGAGCCCGACCGTGATGAGGGCCAGTTCCGTGTAATTGAGCAGGATGGCAAAGGTATTGGGCAGGTTCCACCAGTAATCCGGCCTGAGCGCGAGGCCCGTCAGCCACAACACGACGGTCAGGATGATGGCCAGTGCGTCGCGGCGGGCGAGAAACTTGCCGAGCCCGGTGGCAGACAGCGCCATGTCGGCCGCCATCGCCCCCTTGGTCTGGACACCTTCGATCGCCACGCCGCCCATCTCATAGGCCGGCGGGGGCGGCCGGCGGCGCAGCCATGCCCATAGCCGGGCCGCAACCTGGCGCCGGATAAGGAAGGGCTCGATCAGCACGGCGATGACGAGAAGAAGACCCAGGAAAACCAGCACGGCGCCGGCCGGCAGGGTGAACTTGGCGCCGACTGCGATGCTTTCACCGTCGATCACGACGATGCGCGTGATCGGCCATCCCTCGCGCAGCACCTTGTCGATCAGCACGACGACCGCAGCACCCAGGCAAGACCCGATGACGCGCCCGCGCCCGCCCAGGATCGATGCGCCGCCGATGACGACGGATGCGATAACGGTGAGTTCCCAGCTGACACCATAGAGAGGGGTGACACCCTTATCCTGCGCGGCCGACAGGAGAGCTGCAAGGGTCGCGCAAAGCGAGGAGAGCAGATAGGCGCGAATGCGCACCCAGCGTGTGCGAATGCCGGCATAGACCGCCGCCTGCTCGTTTCCGCCGGTGGCGAAAGTCTCATAGCCCCAGCGGGTCTTGGCAAGCACAAGGGCCCCCACCATGGCGATGAGGAAGAAGATCGCGATCTGGTTGTTGAAGCCGAGGATATTCGTCTCTCCCAGGTGGAAGAACAGCGGATGGTCTTTCGCCTTGTCGGAATAATAGATTGCCTGACCGTGCGTCAGCGCCAGCACGAAGCCGCGACCGATGAAGAGGATCGTCAGCGTCGCGATGAAGGCCGGCACTTTCAGGACCGTGACGAGCACGCCGTTGATCAGGCCGATCGCTGTGCCCAAGAGCACGCAGAGGATCGCCGACTGGATCATGCCGAAATCGAGAAAGCTCGGGGAAAAAAGCCTGGCGAAGACGACGGCGATCAGACCGTAGGTCGAACCGACCGAAAGATCGAGATCCCTGTTGACGATGACGAAAGTCATCCCGACCGCGATGATCCCCACACGGGACGTATCGCGCAGAAGCGCGTGAAGGGCCTCTGTCGATCCGAAGAAGGCCGGATTGACGATGGCCCCGCCGAAGTAGAGCAGCGCAAGAAACATGAGGAGCCCCGCCTCCCAGCCGCCGACGAGCTGGGGCGGCGCACGGCCGAGCGATGTCGTCGTGGCGGGCTCCATGAGTTTCTACCGAATGAGTTCTACCGACCGATCCTTGCTTTGACGTGGCGGGACGGCTCGCACCCTCCCGCCTTGATTTCAGACGTTTCGAACGGCAGTCAGTTCTCGAAGCGCTTGCCGACGTTGGCGACCGTTTCCTTCGTCACGAGCTGGGCACGCGTGTCGAGATTGGCAGCTGCGATACCGCGATCGATCTGGAGATAGAGCTGCATGACAGGCCAGAAGCCCTGCAGGAAGGGCTGCTGGCCGAGCGAGCCGGTCAGATTCCCCGCTGCGATGCCTTCCTGCTGTGCCGGGCCGAGATCGAAACCATAAGCGCACAACTTGCCGGTCTTCCCCATCTGGGCAACCGCCTTGACGAGCGGCGGCGTAAAGACGTTGTTGGCTGTGAAGGCGCCGACCACGTCGCCGCGGGACTCGAAGAGCGAAACAAGTGCATTGACGGGGTCGTTCGGGTTCGTGTCGATGCCGACATTCTCCGGACCGGCGTCAACCTTGAAGGCATCGAGCTTGCCGGCGTCCTTCAACGTCTTGACGATGGCATTGAAGGCGGCGGTGACACGGTTGTTCACCTCGATATTGCCCATCGCCGTGGAGGACGGCAGCACGATCGAGCCGCTGGTCGCGCCACTGGCAAGCACGCAATTTGCAAGCGCCTCGCCGCCGATTGCCGCCGCCGACGCATCCTGGCCGGTGTGGCTGATCGCGCTCCGGTGCAGAATGTTGCCGTCGAACGAGTTGGTCGTCGCGATCGGGATGCCGGCCGCCTCGGCAGCCTTGACGATGTCGTTATAGGCGCCGACCTGCGGCGTCGTCATGATGATGCCGTCGATCGTCGGGTCCTGAATGATCTGGTTCAGGATCTCGAGCTCGCGGGCGGGGTCGTCCACCGGCGATTCTGAACCGAGCAGCAATATCTTGGCACCGATCATATTGCCGGCGACGGTCGCGCCGACATAGACAGGGTCAAAGAAGCCGTTGCCTGCCGTATGCGTTACGATCGCGAAGGTCAGATGACCGTCAGCCGAATGGAAATCCTTCGTGCCGGGGGCCTCTTTTGCGGCTTCCTCGAAGTTGTAGCCGCCAACCGCTTTCTCGACGCCGCCCGACTGCGCAAATGCATGCGAGACACCGAGCGATAGTATCGCGGCTGATGCCGCGTAGAACAATACCCGCCTCATGATTGGTCCTCCCTTGAAACCAAGGGAGGAAAGCCGTCGGGCGCAATGTATCGAGAGTGGGGCCGAAGGCTTATCCTCCCATTTGCTAATATTCTGCGCAATTCCGACCCAAGTAAACGGATAAGTTGATCATCCCGGCGAATTTGTTTGCTTTGGAAGCATCCGATAACCGATTTTGATTGGCAGGCATCTCTTTGATCGTGCGGTTTCTGCGCTCGACCTGACCATTGGGTGAGCGCCGCCCGTCCATTCGGATGCACAAAGGACGATTTTGGGGCCGATGCTGGAGGGCTGCACGCATCGCCGGTTGCCATCTTTCAAATATTGGCAATCCTTGCCAAAATATGCCATTCTATCCAAGTGAGGTGATTGATATGGCAACCATGAATGTTTCCCTGCCCGACCCGATGAAGGAGTGGGTGGAAGCCCAGACCAGGACGGGGCGCTACAGCAACGCAAGCGATTATGTCCGTGATCTGATCCGGCGCGATCAGGAGCGATCGGACAAGCTGGCAGAGCTGCAGCGGCTTGTTACCGAAGGTTTGGACAGTGGCGTCAGCGACCGCACGAAGGAAGATATTCTCCAGGCTGCGCGTGAACGGTTGGCCGCCAGCCGGGCATGAAATACCGCACAACCTTTGAAGCGGATCGGGATATAATCGATATCTACGTTCTCGGCGCCGAACAGTTCGGCGTCGCGCAGTCCGAGCGATATGTGGACGAGTTGTTCGGCACGTTCGAATTGCTTGCCGATAATCCGCAAATGGCCCGGGAGCGCCGGGAACTGAACCCGCCCATGCGGCTTCATCCCTATCAGGCACACATGATTGCCTACACAATCCGGGAGCACGGCATTCTGATTGTTCGCGTCCTGCACGGTCGGCAGGATTGGCAAGGTCTTTTCAGCTAGGAACCGGCAGGAATCGTGTGTCCTCAATCAGGCTCCTGATATCACTTCCCCTATGCCGCCCCGCATAAAGCGGAAGCGCCGCTAGCGATAACGCCATCGCCCGCCGACCGCGGTTACGCCATGCATACCGCGAGAAAAAAAGCGCAAGCGGCGAACGGATCAGCAAAGACAGGCCGTAGCGCAATGCTGGAATGGTGCCGGATCGCCGCGTGACCGCGGATTACTCGGGATAGGCCTCAGCGCCCTCCAGCGCCGCCTTGTGGAAGAGGATGAAGACCAGGGGGTTGCCGGGCTCGGACATTGCATCACTGCGCTGGCCCGTTATCTCTCCGGCCACGGCGCTCGTATATTCCGCGACCACTTCGCCGAAGCTGTTGCGCTGGATGGCCACCTTCTGTCCGGGTTCGACCTTGTCGTTGAGCTTGACCAGATGCTCGACGATCCCGCCCTGGGTTGCCAGGATCGGGAATGCACTGTTGCCGACGAAGACATTCACGTCCTTGCCTGTCCGGCCCATCGGCCCGGCAACGATGCCGTGATGCTTGAGGACGTTCATCGTGCCTTCCACGAACAGCGCGATCATCTCGATGTCCAGAACGCGGGCTGCGCCGATCTCCGGCGTAAAGGAGGGGATGCCCTCATCCATGAACGCGTTGTGCAGGACACCGGGATAGACATGGTTGTCGAAGATCTGGCCGACGGGATAGAGCTCCACCATGGCCTTGACCTCGGGCACATCCATGCCGCCAATATTGAATGCGGTGACTTCGAACCCGGTTGTTCCGGTGTGGAAGTCGATCGCGAAGTCGGCGTTCGGCCGCAGCAGCCGGTTGAACAGCAGCCCGGCATGCCGGCTGGGCGCGGAGGCACCGTTCTCGTTCCCCGGCCATTCCCTGTTCATATCGATCAGATCTACGCCCCTGCCCTGATTGGGCCACCTGCGCTGCATGCTTTCAAGGGCCGGGCGTGCCACGTCGGTGACCGCCATGACCGTGCCCGACATCTGCGCCGGATCGAGCTGGTTCATCACGGTCTGGACCGTGTGAATATTGCTCATTTCATCGCCATGCACACCGCTGGTCAGGATGCCGCGCTTGCCCGGCTTTGCCCCCTTGGCGACCGTCACCGACACGTACCAGTGCTGCCCCGTGGGCATCTGCGCACCCTGAAAATACAGGAGGTGCTTCTGCCCGGGCTCCAGGTCGTCGACGTCGAGCGCGCTGACGACCTTTTTCCCCTGGATGACATCGCCGGTATAGACCGTTCCCGAGGCTGGATTGGCAGCGGGTTTCGCTGCGTCCTGGCCATTCGCAGCACCGGTGCTGACGGCCAGGGCAGCCGACGCGCCGACCGTGGCAATGGATGCGATCAGGAGATCGCGGCGATCGATGCCCTTCTTCGATTTGTCCGACATGATGGAAGCCCTTTGTGTTGAGAACAACGGCATGTACATCGGTCGCGAGAAGCCCGCGCAACTTCAATCTAGGGTAAGCTGCCGAACTGGCAAGCTTGGGTAATTCCCGCAAACCTTTGCCGGGCTATGAACGGACAACCTCCCGAAAGCTCACATCTAGAGCCTTTCCTGGTTACTCTAGTGAGCAGTATAGGCCCCATCCACCAGGTAATGAGCGCCTGTAATGAAGCTCGCCTGCTCGGACAGCAGGAAGCTGACGAGATTGGCGACCTCGTCCGGTGTCCCTCGCCGGCACATTGGCTGCAGCGCCGCCATCCGCCTTGTGCTCGCTGCTTCCAGATGCTCCGACAGGAGTGGCGTGTCGATCCAGCCGGGACCGACAGCGTTTACCCGGATTCCATATCGTGCATATTCTATTGCGGCGACCTTCGTCAGTCCGACAACGCCGTGCTTGGCTGTGGTATAGGCGGCCGCGGTCGGCAAGCCGACGGCCCCAAGGGCCGACGACATGTTCACGATTGCCCCCCCGCCCGATTTCAGCATCGCGCCGATCTCGCATTTCATGCAGTAGAAAACGCTGTTCAGATTGACGTTCATCAATCTGTGCCAATCGTCGAGCGGATAGTCTGCGACCGCTGCCCGCACGCCATCGACCCCGGCATTATTGACGGCGAGATTGAGACCGCCACATTCCTCGACGGCAAAATGGACAAGCCTCTGCACGGCCTCGAAATCGGTCACATCGACGACAAAGGCGCGGGCGCGCCCGCCGTCCGAAGTAATTTCCGCGGCAGTCTTGTGTGCAGCATCCTCATTGAGATCGGCAACGACGACCTCGGCACCCTCGTTGGCGAGCTGCCGGGACACGGCAGCCCCGATACCGGAGCCCCCACCCGTCACGATCGCGACTTTTCCTTCCAGGCAAAGTTTCATCGCTTCCTTCCATTCCCGTATTCTAATACTCTTGCAAAACGAGTGGCCAAGGCAAGGAGATTCGTGAATGATCAAAATGCATACTATTACAAGTTGCGAAGCTTGTCCGCCTGCCAGATACGCAATTCCACAGAAGCGAATGGGCCGGAAATGAGCCCGCTGCTGACCGGAAAACATCGAAGCTGACGAGGGTAGGTGGAAATGAACGAAAGGGCAGCAGTCACGCGCCGGGGCCTCGTATTGGGCAGCCTGGCACTGATGCTTCATGGATGCAGTACGACATCGGATGGCCCGCCGCTGGGCTACCGGGTTTTGGGAAGGGATCCGGATGCCGATCCCCGCTATCGCCGGCAGGAAGTGGCCTATGACGGAGGCGAGCCGCCCGGCACCATCGTCGTCGACACGGGCGCACGCTATCTCTTTTTCGTCGAGGACGGCGGCGTTGCCACGCGCTATGGCGTCGCCGTTGGCGAGGAAGGCTTAAGCTTCAAGGGCGAAGCCACGATCGGCCGCAAGGCGGAGTGGCCCTCGTGGAAGCCCACCGACGACATGATCGCGCGCAAGCCGCGGCTCGCCCAGTATGCCGATGGCGTGCCGGGAGGACCGGACAACCCGCTGGGGGCTGCCGCCCTTTACCTCTACCAGGGCGGCCAGGACACGCTCTTCCGGCTGCACGGAACCAATGCGCCCTGGTCGATCGGTCATGCAGTGTCGAACGGCTGCATTCGCCTGACCAATGCAAACATCGTCGACCTCTATTCCCGCACCCGGGTGGGAACGCGTGTGGTCGTCATTTAAAGCATGTCGCGCAAAAGTGTGCCGCGGTTTTGCGATAACGACATGCGAAAACAAAAGCCTGAAACGTGGCAAACGGATCTGAAAGATCGCGGCGCGCTTCAGTGCCGTTTACCATGTGAAATTACGGGGTTGGCCACACCGGTAAGTATCTGCTAATGTAGATTCGTTGCACATTGCATCACTCCCGCACTGTCCAAGGTGCCGATTATCGTCAAACTTTGAGGTGCAGCTCTTTCAGGCCTGCACCAGGATGAGGAGAGGACTTAATGAGCAGAATTTTATTCGTGATCCTAGCAACGCTTGCGGTGGCCAATCTGAGTGCCTGCGGGTCGATTGGTAAAGGCAAGGGGAAAGCTCCACCGCCTGCGGCAACGGCCGTCTACAAGTAAAATTCGCATGAACTTAGGAAGGGCTCGATAGGCCCTTCCTCTCTCTAACATCCTAAAACGGCCAGGATTGATCCCGCCTGCCATTCAGGACGCAGGAACGGCGCATCAGCTGGCATCATCAGGCCTGCATTCGCAGGAGCCTGCACATGGAGCGTGTTGATGGCGCTTGGAAAAAGCCGCTTGTGCTTGATCGCCATTTTGGCGGTTGTGGTATCATCGTGTCAGTCAGAAGACAAAGCCCCCCAGCCACGTTTTACATCCGATGCCCGTGACCTGAAGAAACCGGGCACGACTCAAGACCAGGCAGGACGGCGTTTCATCGAATTCCGCTCGCGTTATGCGCTGACCTACGGTCACACCTATGTCGTCTTCGGCAGCGCCGACAAAAACGGAAGAATGATCAATCCCGATGTTGCGGGACTTGCCCCGGCTTCGGAAGATGCCGCGCCCTATGTCATCGGCCACTTCATTCCCGTCCCCGCCACGACAGGCCCAACGGATGGCGACCTCGAAGAGCAGTACCGCTCGGCAAGCTGGCGCGTGATGCTGACGGATGCCGAATATGACGACACGGTCGCCTATATTCGCAAGCTCCAGGCACGCAGCCGTCTCTGGGAAGCGACCGTCTACAATTGCAATGCCTTCGTGGCCGATATCGCCAAGCATATGGGGTATAAGACGCCCGGCATCTGGCTTCGCCCGCAGCAATTCATTACAAATCTGCGGGAGATGAATACGGGTTGATAGAAAAGCAGGGCGATCCCGGAAAACGGATCGTGGAAAGGTTCTGGTGCCGATTTGAACTTGTCAGTTCACACCATTGGCGAGATCGTCTGGGTCCTCGGAATTATCGCATGGTACGTCATTCGATATCCATTTGAGCGCCGCGGCAAACGCGTGCCCGTCGTCAGCAGCCAGCGGAGCGTCTCGGAGAAGATAGCCCTTGCGGCGGCTCTCGCGGGGCTTGCGATCGTGCCCGGATTTTACGTAGCGACAGGCATCCCGAAAGCTGCCGACTACCCTGCCCACCTGTGGGCGGTCGTGCTTGGGGCCGCCATCTTCGCGCTCGCCATGTGGGTCTTTCGCAGAACCCACAAGCAGCTGGGACGAAACTGGTCCATCACGCTGGAAATCCGCCAGAAGCACGAGCTGATATCATCAGGTCCCTACGCGCTGGTGCGCCACCCCATGTACACTTCCTTCATGCTGATGGGCCTTGCCCAGGCTTTCCTCCTGTCGAACTGGGTGGCGGGTCTCGCAGGCCTTATCGGCTTTGCCGTGCTGTTCTTCCTGCGGGTGGACAAGGAAGAGCGTATGATGATGGAGGTTTTTGGTCCCGAGTACCGCGCCTATATGGACAGAACGAAGCGGATCATCCCTTATCTCTATTAGAGCAATTCCAGCAAAGTGTGCAGCGGTTTTGCGTCCGCAATTGCGTGAAAACAAGGAGATAGAGCATTTCCGTGTTTCGAGGAAAAACGGAAAGGCTCTAGGAGGAGGGCACGATGAGGGGACGGACAATCAGGCTTTCGCCCGCAAGGCGGCTTGTCGGAGATCTCATGCGATTTTCGATCGGCATCCCGCGCGTCACCGTGCAGCGGCAGATGAATATCCGCCCGCTGCTGGATGCCCGAAGCGCCTGCGATCCGCGCCCGTCATGGACCGTGCTGTTCCTGAAAGGCTATGCGCTGCTTTCGAAGGAGACCCCGGATCTCCGGCGCGCCTATATCAAATTCCCGATTCATCAGCTCTACGAATATCCCGAAAGCGTGGCCTCCATCGCCCATGAGCGCGAGCATGAGGGCGAGCGGATCGTCCTCCTGAGCAAGATAAAGGGACCGGAACAGCGCCCCATTCCCGAGCTGGAAAAACTGATCCGCGACGCCCGCTCGCTGCCGATTGGCGAGATCAAGGACTTCCGGCGTTCGCTCAAACTTGCCCGGGCGCCTGCCCTGCTCCGCTGGTCCATGATGTGGCTCGGGCTCAACCTGGCAAAACGGCGTGGGCACTATTTCGGCACGTTCCAGTTCTCTGTCTATTCCGGCCTCGGCGCCGAATCCTTGAACCCCCTGACGCCGCTCACCACGCTGCTGAACTATGGTCCGATCGATGCTGACGGCTCTGTCACCGTGCGCATCCACTACGACCACCGCGTCATGGATGGCGCCAGCATCGCCCGGGCATTGGAGCGGTTCGAAAAGATCCTGAACGGCGAGGTCACCGACGAGGTCAGGGGGTTGCCGCAGGCGGAAAAGCCCGCCGGCATATCGATTGCAGGAATTGCCCCATGAGCGAAAGCGCCGAGCAGCGCTTGGCTGTCGTCGTTCTCGGTGCATCCCGCGGTATCGGGCGGGCCATTGCCAAAGTCGCCGCGCGCGAGGGCAATATCACCGTGCTCGTGGCGCGCTCCGCCGAAGGCCTTGCGGCCGCCGCAGCCGAGATCAAACAGGCGGGCGGCGAAGCCTTCACGATTGAACTCGACCTCGCCTCTGCGGATGCATCCGCCCGGCTGGAATCCTATCTCGCCGAAAATGGATTGACCTGCAGCGTTCTGGTTAACAGCGCCGGTTATGGGCTGCGCGGCGCGGCAACCTCCCTGCCCGCCGAGGATCAGCTTGGGATCATCGACGTCAACATCCGCGCGCTCGCCGACATGACCCTTCGCTTCCTGCCGGGCATGGTGGCGCGCCGCAGCGGCGGCGTCATCAATCTCGGCTCCGTCGCCGGTTTCACGCCAGGCCCCTACATGGCCTTCTATTACGCCAGCAAGAATTTCGTGCGCGCCTTCTCGACCGCCCTGCATGAGGAAGTCCGCCGCTTCGGTGTGACGGTAACCTGCGTCGCCCCCGGCCCTGTCTCGACCGACTTTCTGGAAAAATCCGGCGCCGACCGGGCCGCCCTCTTCAAGGTCCTACCCAAGCTCGATGCCGATTATGTGGCCGAGCAGGCATGGCGCGGCTTCAAGTCCGGCCGCTGCCTCGTCATTCCAGGCATCTCCTCGAAGCTCGCCGCCTTCATCGCGAGGATCTTGCCGACAGCGCTGGCCCTGCGCCTCATCGGCCGGGCTCAACGCCGCAAAAGAGACCCGAGCCCCCATCGGCCGGAAACGAGCCCTGCGGCACCGGCCCGTAAACCGGAATCGGCCTTCGGAAAGCCCGATGTCTAGGCTCAGAAGGCGTCCTTCGTGCCTGAGAATGGACGCGCAGCGCTTCGGCCGAGGTTGGCCGGGATTAGGGCTGGTCGTCGCTGCGCACGAAAACCTGCTTTGAATGATCAGGCTGATCGGCCTGCGGTGGCTCTCGGCTGATCCGCAGCCACCAGACCGCGCTCATATGCGGCGCCGTCAGTTGTCCGTCATGCGGCGATGGTTTCACGACCTCGTTCTGAATGCGATCGCCTTTTCCGGGTGCAATATCGTCAGCGCAAGCCATGGTCACAGGAAGAGCAAGAGCCGCGCTCGCGAGGAGCGCTCTCCAGGCATGTCTTGCAGCGCTTGGCATGACGGGCCGGTTTCTCATCAGCCCATTCAGCCAGAATATTAGCCTTTACGGAAGTACGAAACGGTAAATGCGCCGGCAGTAAACGTAAATATACTGACGGTTCGCGCCCGCAACCCTCATACATATCAGGACGGGCCGAGCAAGATAAACATTCATTCGATTGACTGAAACTTTCGTTGGGGCTATACATGAGACATGACTGATGAACAAAACCAACCGAACCGCGCCGAAATCACCCGGGAAAAGCTCCTGTCCGCGGCGCTCGATGTCTTCGGCCGCTATGGCTTCGACGGCACCTCGACGCGCCAGCTCAGCGAAGCCGCCGGCGTCAACCTTCAGGCCATTCCCTATTATTTCGGCGGCAAGGAAGGCCTCTATGTCGCGACGGCAGAATATCTGGTCTCGCGCATCGACCGCCATGTCGGCTCCCTGCGCCAGCAGATCGGCGCCCATTTCATGGCGCTCGAGGCTGCGGGTCGGACACTGAGCGAAGAGGATGCGCGACGCCTGCTGACGGAGATGGGCGCGACCATGGTCAGCCTTTTCGTCAGCAAGGAGTCCGAGCCCTGGGCGCGCTTCATCATCCGCGAGCAGATGGAGCCGACCGAGGCCTTCGCCCGTGTCTATCAGGGCCTCATGCGCCCGATGATCGAAATGGCGCGCCGCATGATCGGCACCATCCTGCAGGAAGACCCGGCCAGCGAGCATGTGCGGCTGCGCACCCTCGCCTTCGTCGGCAACATCATGGTCTTCCGCGTCGCCCATGCGGCCGTTCTCGCCCAGATGGAGTGGCAGTCGGTCGGGTCAGAACAACTCCAGACCCTGCGTAACCTCGTTGCGGAGCTTGTCGGCCAGCTGCGTCAGGCGAAAGGAAATACAAGATGAGACGGATCCTCCCCCTTGCCATCCTCATTCTCGTTGCGGCGGGCGCTGCCGCCTGGTGGTACGGCCTGCCCCAGAAGCTCGGCTGGCTGCCGGAACGCACCAAGGAATTCGCGCTCTATGGCAATGTCGATATCCGCCAGGTCTCTCTCGGTTTCCGCGTCGATGGCCGGCTTGCCTCGCTCGCCGTCGATGAGGGCGACATGATCAAGAGCGGCGATGTGCTCGGCAAGCTCGACGTCGCACCTTTCGAAGCGGCTGTCGCCTCGGCGCAAGCCAATGTCGCCGCCCTGCAGGCGACGCTCGACAAGCTGAAGGCCGGTCCGCGCCCGACGGAGATCGCCCAGGCGCAAGCCTCCTATGATGAAAGCCTGGCTGCGCTGCGCAATGCCAATATCGCCTATGACCGCGCCCGCCAGCTCCGCCCTCAGGGCACGATATCGGAGGCGAACCTCGATCAGGCGACCGCCAATCGTTCGATGGCGGCAGCACGTGCGGATTCCGCCAATGAAGCGCTGAAACTCCTGCAGGAGGGCAGCCGCGTGGAAGACATTGCCAATGCCGAGGCGCAATTGAAGGCCGCGCAATCTGCACTGGTCTCCGCCCGCATCTCGCTTGCTGATACCGAACTGCGCGCGCCGAATGACGGTGTCATCCTGTCGCGCGTGCGGGAACCCGGCGCCATCGTTTCGCCGGCTGATACGGTCTATGTCCTCTCCCTCACGCAGCCGGTCTGGGTGCGCAGCTATGTGGCGGAAGGCGATCTCGGCCGCCTGCATCCCGGCATGAAGGTCGAGGTCACCTCCGATACTCGAGCCGACAAGCCCTATGAAGGCACGATCGGCTTCATTTCGCCGGTCGCCGAATTCACGCCGAAATCGGTCGAGACGCCGGAGCTTCGCACCGATCTCGTCTATCGCCTGCGCATCGTCATCGACAAGCCCGGCCCGGACCTGCGCCAGGGCATGCCGGTCACCGTGCGCTTTCCCTCGCTGGCCGCACAATGAGCGCGTCTCCCGCCCCAAAGGATGAAGCGCTGGTGCGGCTTGCCGATGTAACCAAGCGCTTCAGCGATGGCCCGCCGGCACTCGATGCCGTCTCCGGCGAGGTGAAGGGCGGCGCGATCACCGGCCTCGTCGGCCCCGACGGCGCCGGCAAGACGACGCTGATCCGACTGATGACCGGCCTGATGATGCCCGATAGCGGCACGGTGGAGGTGCTGGGCTTCGATACGCAGAAGAACCCGGCCGCCATCCAGGCCTCGATCGGCTACATGCCGCAGCGCTTCGGCCTCTATGAGGATCTGTCGGTTCAGGAAAATCTCGATCTCTACGCCGATCTGCGCGGCCTCCCAAAGGCCGAACGCGCAGCCTCCTTCGAGGAACTGCTGACCTTCACCGATCTCAAGCGCTTCACGACGCGGCTTGCCGGTAAGCTCTCGGGCGGCATGAAACAGAAGCTCGGCCTTGCCTGCGCACTGCTGAAGAAGCCGCGCCTGCTGCTGCTCGATGAACCGGGCGTCGGCGTCGATCCGATCTCGCGGCGCGACCTCTGGAAGATGGTCGAGAACCTGACGCAGGAAGGCATCGGCGTGCTCTGGTCGACCGCCTATCTGGATGAGGCAGAGGCCTGTGATCACGTTCTGCTGCTCAATCAGGGCAAGCTGCTCTTTTCCGGCAAGCCGCATGACCTGACCGGCCGCGTGGAAGACCGCGTCTTCAAGGTATCGGGCGTGACGGGCCGCAGGCGGCAGGTGCTGGCCGAACTGCTGCAGACAAAGGGTGTCATCGATGGCGTCATCCAAGGCGATGCCATCCGCCTCGTCACCGGCAAGGATGAGACGCCTGATATCGGCGGTGCCGGCGGTGAAGCAAAGCTCGCGCCCACCCCTCCCCGCTTCGAGGATGCCTTCATCGATATGCTCGGCGGTGGCCCCGGCGGGCGCTCGAAACTCGCCGAAGCGCAAGCGGCGCCAAGCGAGATGGGTGATCGTCCCGTCATCGAGGCGCATGGCCTGACCAAGCGCTTCGGAGATTTCACCGCTGCCGACAAGATCACCTTCGATATAAGCCGCGGCGAGATCTTCGGCCTGCTCGGCCCGAATGGTGCGGGCAAGTCCACCACTTTCAAGATGCTCTGCGGCCTGTTGAAGCCGACGGAGGGCGAAGGCCGTGTTGCCGGCTTCGACCTGCGCAAGGATGCCGCCGAAGCGCGCAACCAGCTCGGCTACATGGCGCAGAAATTCTCGCTCTATGGCGATCTCACCGTCATGCAGAATCTCGAATTCTTCGCCGGCGTCTACGGCCTCTCCGGCAATCGCCGGCGCGAGCGCATCGAGTTGATGACCGATATATTCGATTTCGGCCGCCACGCGCGCCATTCGGCCAAGGACCTGCCGCTCGGCCTGAAACAGCGGCTGGCGCTCGCCTGCGCCGTTATGCATGAACCGCGCGCCCTCTTCCTCGACGAACCCACATCAGGCGTCGATCCGATCACGCGGCGCGAATTCTGGACCCATATCAATGCACTCGTCGAAAAGGGCGTCACGGTGCTCGTGACGACGCATTTCATGGACGAGGCCGAATATTGCGACCGCATCTCGCTGATCTATCGCGGCCGCTCGATCGCGCTCGGCTCGCCCGATGAGCTGAAGGCGCGTGTCGCCACCAGGGAGCAGCCGGACCCGACGATGGAGGACGCCTTCATCGCCCTTGTTCAGGAGTCGGAAACGGAAGGGGAAGCCGCGTGAGCACCTCTTCCCGCATCCGCCGCTTCGTCGCCCTCGTGCGCAAGGAAAGCTATCAGGCGATCCGTGATCCCAGCACCATTCTCATCGCCTTCGTGTTGCCGCTGATCCTGCTCTTCCTCTTCGGCTATGGCGTGTCGCTGGATACGACCCGCACCCGCATCGGCCTCGTGCTGGAACAGGCCACACCCTTGACGCAGGACCTCGCGGCAAGCTTCCAGGCCTCCCGCTATTTCTCCGTCACTGTTGGCCGCGACCGGCGCATGTTCGAAGAGGATCTCGTTCTCGGCAATGTGCGCGGCATCGTCGTCATCCCCGCCGATTTCACGACAGACTATGCCGCCGGCAACCACCCGCAGATCCAGGTTCTCGTCGACGGTTCGGACCCGAATACCGCCAATTTCGTGCAGAACTATGCGCAAGGGACCGTCGCCAATTGGGAGCGGCAGCGGCAATCCGAGACGGTGGCCGCCGGTCCGCCGATCTCCATCGAGCAGCGCTTCTGGTTCAATCCGGAGCTCACGAGCCGCAACTTCCTCGTCCCCGGCTCTATCGCCATCGTCATGACGCTGGTCGGCACGCTGCTCACCTCTCTCGTCGTCGCCCGCGAATGGGAGCGCGGCACGATGGAGGCGGTGATGGCGACACCTGTAACATCTGCCGAGCTGCTTGCCGGCAAGATCCTTCCCTATTTCCTGCTCGGCCTCGCCTCGATGACGCTCTGCGTGCTGCTCGCCGTATTCCTCTTCGGCGTGCCGTTCCGCGGCTCGGTCGCAGCGCTCTATGCCCTGTCAGCCGCCTTCCTGATCCCCGCGCTCGGCCAGGGCCTGTTGATCTCCACGGCAACCAAGAACCAGTTCCTCGCCTCGCAGATCGCGCTGATCACGGCCTTTCTGCCGGCCTTCCTGCTGTCGGGCTTTCTCTTCGAGATCAATTCCATGCCCGCAATCATCCAGTGGATCACCATCATCGTGCCGGCCCGCTATCTGATCCCCAGCCTGCAGACGGTGTTCCTGGCAGGCGATATCTGGCCAATGTTCGCCCGCTCCATCGCCGTCATGCTCACGATCGGCGGCATCATGTTTGTGCTCGCCGCCCGCAGCACCAGAAAGAGGATCGGCTGAGATGTGGTGGACCCGGCTGAAGGCCCTCATCGTCAAGGAACTGCTCGCCGTGATGCGCGATCCCAAGGGACGCTTCGTGCTGATCGTGCCGCCCCTCATGCAGCTCCTCGTCTTTTCCTATGCGGCGACGCTTGAAGTGCGCAATGTCGATGTCATGGTGCTGAACCGCGACAGCGGTCATTGGGGGCAGGAACTGATCCAGCGCATCCAGGGCTCCCCGACCTTCCGGCGCATAGAGACCACCGATAACCAGACCGATATCCGCGAGGCGATCGACGGCCAGTCCGTGATTGCCGCAATCGAGATCGGCCCGGATTTCTCCCGCAACATCGAGGCCGGTATCCCCGCTGATCTGCAGATCATCCTCGACGGGCGCCGCTCCAACGCTTCCCAGATCGTCTCCGGCTATCTCACCCAAATCGGCATGACGCTTTCGACTGAGACGCCGGCAGGCCGGCGCGCCATGGCGAAGACGGTCGCGACCGTGCCGCGCAACTGGTTCAACGCCAACCTCACCTATCAATGGTTCATGGTGCCGAACCTGATCGCCAGCATCGCCTTGCTCATCGGCCTCATCGTCACAGCCCTCTCCATTGCCCGCGAACGGGAACTCGGCACTTTCGACCAGCTGATGGTCTCGCCGCTGCGCGTCCATGAAATCCTGATCGGCAAGCTCATTCCGCCAATGATGATCGGCCTCTTCCACATGACGCTTTATGTGCTGGCGGCGATCTTCATCTTCGGCGTGCCCTTACGCGGCTCGCTCTTCCTGCTCTATGGCAGCTCGATCTTCTATCTGGGTTCGGTGGCAGGCCTCGGCCTCTTCATCTCGGCGCTCTCGATGACGCAGCAGCAGGCGATCCTCGGAGCCTTCCTGTTCATGGTGCCGGCCATGCTGCTTTCGGGTTTCGCAACCCCGATCGAGAACATGCCGGACTGGCTGCAGCCCGTGACGATTGTCAATCCGCTACGCTATTTCCTCATCATCGTCAAAGGCGTCTTCCTGAAGGATATTCCGGCCGCCGAGGTGCTGAACCAGACCATTCCGCTGGCGCTGATCGCCTGCGCGACACTTGGTGCTGCCGCCTGGCTATTCCGCCGTAGGCTGGAATAGCGCGCCTCACACTATGTGAACTGCGCTTCCAAACCGTGACTCCGAAACGCTTCTCCGGCCGGAACATCGACATTGATGGGCTCGTTACCCCAGTGCAGACCAAAGCAATTCCAGCAGAAATGTGAATTGGTTTGCGTCCGGTGTTGCGTGAAAACACCGAGCAATTCCAGCAAAAGTGCGAAGCGGTTTTGCGTCCGGAATTGCGTGAAAACAAAGACATAGAGCTAAGGAGAAGCAAAATGTACAAGATCATTCTTGTCTCGAGCGCGCTTGCGCTCTCGTCTCTGGCCACGAACGCGATGGCCGATGGAGCCGTGACGGGTGCCGCCGGCGGCGCAATCACCGGCGCCATTGTCGGCGGTCCCGTGGGCGCTGCAATTGGCGGCGTGGCAGGCGGTGTAGCCGGTGCTGTCGTCGATCCGCCGCCGCGCGAGGTCGTAACCTACGTCCAGCAGCAGCCGGCACCCCCGTCAGCAGTGGTGGTGCAGCAGCCGATCGTGGTCGGCAAGCCGCTGCCCGCAGATGTTCAGGTGATCCCGGTGCCGGATAATCCGCGCTATGCCTATACCGTCATCAACGACCGCCATGTGATTGTCGAGCCGCAGACCCATCGTGTGGTTCAGGTCATTGAATAAGCAAAAAGGCCCCGCAAAAGCGGGGCCTTCGCTTTTTTGACGCGGCTACGGACCCTCTCTTCCGTCATGTCAGGGCTTGTCCCGAGGATCTAAGCCGTAGCCTTTATCATCAACGTGGGCAGATCCTCGGCACAAGGCCGAGGATGACGTAGAGCAAGTAGTGAGGCCCTCGCTTACCCCCGATTCCTGAGCGCTTCCGCCTGGGCATAGAACTTCTTTTCCCACTCCTTGTGATTATCGAGCCCTTCGCGGATGAACGGCGTGAAAATCGCAAGATTGAGCAGAGCCCAGTTGATCAGCCGCGCCGGGAATTTCAGCGGCTTCACGAAATCGATGAACAGGACGACACGCGTCTTGTCCGTGTGGTTCCAGGCTTCATGCTCATAGGCGTCGTCGAAGATCAGCGCCTTGCCTTCCTGCCAGTGGCAGATCTGGTCCTTGACGCGGATGGCGAGCTTATCGGTCGCATCAGGCACGATCATACCGAGATGCAGGCGCAGCACGCCATTATAGGGGCCGCGATGGGCCGGCAGATGTTTGCCGGGCTCGAAGATCGAAAACATCGCCGTCTTCAGACCCGGGATATTCTGCACCGCCTTCCAGGTTTCCGGGCAGGCTTGGATATTCTGCTCCGACTTCACGCCGAAACCGACGAGGAAGAAGGTCTTCCAGCGATTGTCCTTGGAAATGGTCTGCACATCAGTGGAGATTTCCTGGAAGCTCGGCAGCTCGCTCTGGCGCACCAGCACGCGGTCGAGCTCGGCGCGGATCTCAGGCCAGGCCTTCTCGACCTCCTTCGCCCACGGGAACACCGCGTTGTCATAAACAGGCGGATTGCCGAGCTTGGCATGTTTGAAATTCAGGCCTTCGGCCCAGGCGACGATGCCCATGAAGAAGCGCGTGATGGCGCTGGGGCGATCCATGGGAGCGATCCCGGCAGTGGCGAAGCCCTGCGTTTCGGGAGTGGATACTGATTGTTCGGGAAGGGAGGTGTTGGCGATACCGTCTGTCATGGGCGTTCCATTGCGGGCCTTGGGAGATTGCATGGCCTTCCGCGCAGGAGCCGACACGACATCACCGCGTTGACCATTTCCTAGATATGGATAGTCACGCGCGCCGCTCAAGTACAGGTTTTGCGATCAAATGCCGCAGGAACCGCCGCACATTGTGACGGCGGTTCCGTTTGATAAATATCAGACTTTCAGCTCGCGGCGTTCGCGCTCGGTGACCATGGCAAGGTCGAGCACCTTCTGCAGGTTGGCCGCATGACGGAAGTTCGGGTCGTGCTGGACGCCCGTTGCCACGGCCTCGGCAAAGCGCTGGTAGTTGGTTGGAACCGGCGGCACGTCGACCGGCTTCCAGGTCGCCGTTTCCACATCCTCGCCAAGGCAGCCATGCAGCTCGGAGCCGCTTGGACGGTGGATGACCTCGAGGCTGCCCTTCTCGCCATAGATGCGCAGCTTCAGCTCGTTCAGATGACCGGTCGCCCAGCGGCTGGCATGGATGACGCCGAGGGCACCATTGGCGAAATCAACCGACATGGTGAAGCTGTCATTGGCATCGAGCATATATTCGCCGATCTGGCCGCCCGGCACTTTGTTGAAGGTCTTCAGCCGGGCGAAGACATGATCGATATCGGTCGCAGCGCCATAGGCCGCGAAGTCGAGGATATGAATGCCGACATCGCCGAGCACGCCGTTCGAACCGTGGCCGGTGGAAAGCCTCCACAGCCAGGTCGATTCCGTACGCCAATCGCCCCAGGCCCGCGACACCAGCCAGCTCTGCAGATAGGAGGCCTCCACATGCTTGATTGTTCCGAGCTCGCCTGACAGCACCATCTCGCGGGCGCGCTGCAGCGGTGCGACGTTGCGATAGGTGAGATTGACCATGTTGATGACGCCGGCGGTCTCAGCCGCTTCCGTCATCTCCAGCGCCTTGGGATAGTTTTCCGCCAGCGGCTTCTCACACAGCACATGCTTGCCGGCCGCGATCAGCGCCATGGTGGTCGGGTAATGGATTCGGTCAGGCGTGATATTCGTCGCCGCATCGAACTCGCCCCAGGCGATCGCCTCCTCCAGCGTCAGAAACCGCTTCTCGATATTGAACTTATCGGCGAATGCGGCAAGGCGGTCGGAATCCGTATCAACGGCGCCGACCACGGTCACGCCGTCCATATTCGCGAAATGGGCGAGCTGGTTTTTCGCCATCACGCCCGTACCAAGAACGAGTAGTCGCATGAATGCTCCTCAGCGGTAACCGGCTTCGCCGGCCTGGTGCAGTCTCGGGCCGCGTTCGACGATCGGCTCCAGTGCCTTCTCTACCGGCACATTTGGGGCGTCGGTGATACCAGTCAACGCACCCTCGGGGTTATAGGCCCATTTCACGCCGTTGATCAGCACCTTCTGCACGTTCGCATCGTGATAGGTCGGGTAGGTTTCGTGGCCGGGACGGAAATAGAAGATATTACCGGCACCACGGCGCCAGGTCAGGCCAGACCGGAAGACTTCGCCGCCCTGGAACCAGGAGATGAAGACCGTTTCCAGTGGCTCCGGCACGGAGAACTGCTCGCCGTACATTTCTTCGTTTTCCAGCTCGAAATGCTCGCCGAGACCAGCAGCGATCGGATGGCGCTGATTGATCGTCCACAGACGCTCGCGCTCGCCCGCCTCGCGCCATTTCAGCGCACAGGGCGTGCCCATCAGGCGCTTGAAGATCTTCGAGAAATGGCCGGAATGCAGCACGAGCAGGCCCATGCCTTCCCAAACCCGCTTGGCGACGCGCTCGACGACGGCATCGGAGACGGCACCATGGTCCTTGTGGCCCCACCAGGTCAGAACGTCGGTCTCGGCAAGCCGGGCTTCGCTGAGGCCATGTTCCGGCTCCTGCAGCGTTGCCGTGGTCGCGGAAATAGCCGGATCGGTGTTCAGCGCCTTGGCGATCGTGGTGTGCATGCCCTCGGGGTAAATGCCCCGGACGATCTCATTGGTTGTCTCATGGATGTTCTCTCCCCATACGACGGTGCGAATGGCCATGGCTATGCTCCTCTAGAACCTTTGGATTTTTGGCAAGCAGGAAGGTGGGATTCAAAGCGCTTTGGAAAGATGGCCAGCCAAAGCAGTCCCTCCTCCGCGTCAGAGGAAGACATAGACCTTTGTCGGTATTTTGACAAAGAGGATTTTTCCCGGTTTCACGACCGGGAAAAATCCCTTGTCACATCAATGGGAAATGGACTTGGAAAACAGGTTGACGACGACGACGCCAGAGATGATCAGGCCGAGGCCGATGATGGCGGGCGTATCCAGCCGCTGCTTGAAAAAGATGAGGCCGACGGAGGAAATCAGCACGATTCCCAAAGCGCTCCAAATCGCATAGGCGATTCCAACAGGAATATGCTTCAGCGTCAGCGACAGGCAGTAGAAGGCAGCCCCATAGCAGGCGACGACAAGCACCGTCGGCCCGAGGCGGGTAAACTGCTGGGAGAGCTGAAGTGCTGTCGTGCCTATAACTTCAAGCACGATGGCTGCAACGAGCAGCCCATAGACGGCAGCCGGGTTCATGGCGGTATTCCTTCTTAATCTACTTGTGGGTCAGCTCGATGAGGCGGGCGATCAGCTCTCGCCTCAGAGCGCCACTGATATCATGGCTTTCCAACGTATCTGCGAACCACAGACCGTCGGCGGCAAAACGCACGATCAGAGTGTCGAGCGCCGAGTCGGTGCCGATATATTCCTCGGCTCTTGCCGCCACCCATTGGCGCCATCGGAGGCGCAGCCGGGGTTCGGCGAGAAGCGCGATCGTCACCTGCGTCCAGCTTCTGGAATCGTCGGGGCGATCCTTCAGCCCGGACACCGCCTGCAGATAGGCGCGCGAGAAACGGCCCTGCGGCAGCGGATCGGCGCGCATCAGCTCGTCTATATCGGCGTCGAACTTCTCCAGCAGGCTCTCGAACAGGGCGTCCAGGAGCGCATTCTTCGTGGGGAAGTGATGCAGCAGTCCTCCCTTGCTGACGCCTGATGCAGCCGAGACCGCATCGAGCGTGACAGCGCTCATGCCACTCTCACCAGCAAGACGCGCGGCGACCTCCAGCAACTGCTGGCGCACGAGCACGGGTTGTTTCTTGCGATGATGAGCGTTTGACATGGATTTACAAAGATACCGTCCGGACGGTTTTGTCAAGAAGAATCGGCTGGGAACCCTGCCCCACAGGGATTATGCGCGAAATGCCGCGCTGTTTTGATGACAGTTGCGATCCTTTTTGATCGGGTGCATCTAGAGCATCGGACCGAAAGGTGTGAAACGGTTTTCGGACAATCCGATGCTGGAACAAAAATCCGGAGTGGCGGAGGGGACACCGACGCTCTGGGGCGGGTACTAAGGGATGGTTTCGTGCCGGAGCAGGCAACTTCACAGGTGACAACTTTATACGAGGCGATCGGCGGTGATCCTGTCGTCCGGGCGCTGACGCATCGTTTCTACGAACTAATGGATACACTGCCGGAGGCGAAAAACGTGCGCGCCGTGCATCCGCCAAGCCTCGAAGGTAGCGAAGAGAAATTCTACGAATACATGACCGGCTATCTGGGCGGTCCGCCGCTCTATACCGACAAGCGCGGCCATCCCCGTCTGCGCAGCCGTCATTTCGTCGCCGAGATCGGGCCCGTCGAACGCGACGAATGGCTGATCTGCTTCCGCCAGGCGATGGACGAGACCATCGCCAGCCAGGCATTGCGCGACCTCATCTGGGCGCCGGTCGAGCGCCTCGCCCATCACATGCAGAACAAGGAATAGTCATGAGCCTGAACGCGCGTCTGGAACCGGTGCTCTATCTTTTCGCCGGCCTGTTTGGCCTTGCGGGCGTGGCCCTTGCCGCCCTTGCTGCTCACGGCGGCGGTGAGGCCAATCTCGCCGCCTCGGCCTCTGCCATGTGTCTCGCTCACGCCCCTGCCCTGCTGGCACTGGCGCTGGGTGCCGGCAAAATCAAAAGCGCCTGGCTGGCCGGTTTGCTGATGATTGTGGGGACGTTGCTCTTTGCGGGCGATCTTGTCACCCTGCGCTTTACCGGCTCCAGCCTCTTTCCCTATGCCGCGCCGACAGGCGGCTGGGCGATGATGCTGGGCTGGCTGGCAGTTTCGGCGAGCGCCTTCTTCCGCGTCAAGAGTTAAACTCTATGGCTGCGGTATGCGGCCAAAGCGCAGGAGATTGCCGTGCGGATCATGGATATAGAATTCCTCCATGTTCCAAGGCCGCACTTCCATATCCGACAGGCGTGAAACGCCCTTCGTACGGTATTCCGCATGAAGGGCGGCAATGCCGCCGCCGCGCAGGTAGACGGATGTCTTTTCCGGCAGGCTTCGATCATCCGTCAGCCAGAAATGCAGCTCCATCTCGCCGCGCCTGAGGATCAGATAATCCGGCGTCTGGTGCACGATTTTGGCAAAGCCGAGCTGATCGCGATAGAAGGCGAGCGTCGCCGCGATATCGAGCGACGGCAGGACCGGCAGGACTTCAATACGATCGGGATCGCCGCTCATATGCCGTCAACGACGTTGAAGCCTTCGAATACCGGCGGGCCCTTATACAGGCCCTTGTTGTCGCCTGCATTGCGATGCGCGGCGCGGAAATTCTCCGACTTCGTCCAGTTCAGAAAATCCTCTTCGCTACGCCAGAGCGTGTGGGAGGAAAACATCGTATAGCCCTCCTCCGCATTGGCCTTGCCGCGCAGCAGCCGAAACTCGACGAAGCCCGGAACTTCGGAAAGGCTGGAATCGCGATTGCGCCAGACACTCTCGAAATCGCCCTCGGCGCCGGCGGCCACCTTGAAGCGGTTCATCGCGATATACATGGAAAACTCCTCACGCCTTTTTCTTGTCCGCCCGCTCCGCATAACGCGGAAAGGCGACGATATTATTGCCATCAACAGCGTCCGCGCCAATGGGTTTTGTAGCAGCTTCGCCGGGCATGCGCGCCTCCCAGGCGGGAAACAGTACCACATTGGGATAGCTGCGCTGGCGCGCAGCATTTTCTAGGAAAACCTCGTAAAGCTCCGGCACCAGGCCGTCGCCACCGTGAGCGGCGAGCTTATGCAGGCCGATCATTGTAAACCCGTCAGGGCGCCCATCATTCATCGGGAGTTGTCTCGTTCGTTCATCGTCTGCAGCGCACGCTCCAGGCTGGACTTGCTGCCATTGCGTAGCGGGATGAAGGCCTTGCTGAACTTCTTGCAGCCGGTCTTCACACGCAGGCAGGCATCGTGGCTGATACAGTCGATGGGGCAGAAGACACAGTCGACCGAGGGAAGCAACGTATCGATGCGGGAAACGGCTTCGCGAAGGCCGCCATCATGGTGGATGAGCTCGGCGCCGAAATTGCTGGCGATCTGGCGAAGATGCGCCACCTGGCAATCACGACCGCCGACATAGAGGAAACTGCGGCCATCCAGCTTGGAGCGGCCCGAGGAGATCTCTTTCGTCTCCTGATCGGCCTGAACACGGATCTCCCGGTTCGCCCCCTTCTTCGCCTTTCGAGCCATTTACCACCCGTTCGCTCGTTGATCGTCACACGATTCCTGCGTGTGCGAACGGACCTTATTAAACTTGATTTTTAGAGTAAAGTATAAAGTTGATTATTTTTATCATATTTAATTCCTGCCGACCTGAATTTCCTGCTTGAAACTCACGGACTGCCCTCCCGGCGGCGGGCTGAAAGGCGATGCGCGCCGCACAGCCTCGGTAGCCGCCTGATCGATCTCCGGAACGCCCGAACTTCTATAAATGACGGCAGAGACAAGATTACCGCTACCGCCGATGGTCAACGTCACTCCCGCCGTCCCATCGACGCCGCGAGGCTCGCGAAGCGCACGCCGGATGCGGGCGCGAACCTTTCCCCCGTAATTGGCGCGAGCGGCTGTGCCGACCCCGTTATTGTTGCTGGCAGCTTGCGAATTACGGTCGGACTGGGCTGACGGATCGCCTTCAGCAACACCGCGCTGAGAATTCTGCTGCTGCTCGCCTTCCCTGCCTGCCGCCTTCTGCGGCGGACGCTTCTTCTCGACCGGCTTAGGCTTTTCCTGCGTTTCCGCTTTGGGCTTCGGCGTCGGCGTGACAACCTCCTCGGGCTGCTCCGGCTCCGGCTGTACTTCCGCGGTTTCGACGGGCTTGACCTCTTGCGGCGTCTCCGCGACTTCCGGCCGAGTCTCTGCAGGCTGCACTTCGGTCGGCTGGACCGCAGTCTGCTGTACTTCGGTGGGCAGCACCTCAGGCGGGACCGTATCGACCGGCACCTGCTGCTGTTCGGGAACGACCGTCGACATCGGTTGCGCGACAGACTCTTCCGCCGGCACTTCGGACACCAGAATCTCGGGCTCGACAGCCGCAGCCGTCTCAGCCGAAACACGCGTCACTTCCGGCGCCGGCGCCTGCTGGATGGGATCCTGCGTCTCGACAGGCACGACCTCGGTCGGCTGCACGGCTTCCGGTCGAACCTCCGCCGTCTCCGTAGGCTGGATCGTGTCGGGCTGCACCTCTTCCGGAATGATTTCCTGCTGCACAGTCGTTTCCGTTTCGCCGGCCGCCGTCTGGTCGACGTCGGAATCGCCATACATGACGACGCTCATCGCCTGGCCGGCTTCTTCAATCGCCTCCTCGGGCGCCTTCGCAAAGGCAACGATCAGCACGACCACCAGTGCCGCGTGAAAGATCAGCGAGCAGATGCAGGTGACCGTCAGCCGGCGCCGTACCGGTGCCTTCTCGTCCTCCTGCTTCTCCACCGTCGCATCCATCGGCGGCGGTGTGACGGAAGATGCCGCTGTGGTTTCCGGATGATCCGGGAAAGACGAGATCTGCGCGAAACGCGCATAATGGATGACCTGTTCGCCGGCCGGCTGGCGCTGCGCATTGCGCAGATCGGAAAGCTCGTGGCCAGGATGCATGCCAGGAGTGTTGTCGTTCAGGCTCTCGTCAGCGCTCGCCTCCTCGATGAGCACCTGTCTCGATCTGGACTTCGCTGAAATTGCCATTTGACGCCTCGGACAGCCTGGAACATGCGCGCCGGGCTTCATCCCGGCTTTCGTCTTAACCTTCGAAAGGAACTGAGATCTGCGAGCGGGTCACCAGACCCTTCATGCATTCCCCCGCCGCCGGCCCGTCACAAACAGGCGTGTCGTTGATGAGGATGCGCGTGACCGTCTCGCACTTGACGTTCGGCATATCGAACTGGCGCACGCGCTTCTTGCCCTGCGGCAGATCGCGGAAATCGAGCACGGTGATACGGTCGACGGCATTCTTGTCGTTGAAGAAGGCGAGTTCGAAGGAGATCTTGTTGATCGGTGTCTGCAGATTGTTCTCGGCAACGAAGGTCATCATGCAGCCCTTCTGCGAGGGCGCCAGCGCATTGAGCTCGACGTCAAGTTTGGCGGCTGCAGTTGCATCCTGCGCATAGGCCTGTGCAATACCCGACACCGAAAACAGCACACTAGCCCCAAACGCAGCAAACCGACCCGTCATCATCGCCTCTCCATAAGCAAATTGACCGCCGTCCAGCGGCTTCAAAACAGCAGGATCAAAAACTTGACTGCTTTTGTCTTCAATTATTGCGTCTTTAAAAAACTATGAGTATGAGAGTCAAGTTAATTGTAACCGGAACCGGGGCCTTCACCCCCGCAATCACGGAATAAGCCAACCGAAATGATGGTTGAAAAGCCAGATACCTTTAAGCTCGCACCGCCGCGGAACGGACCTGCGGTGGCCGAGATCCGCGTTCTCGAAAGCGGCGATCTTTTTGCCGGCTCAAACGAGATCATGATTCGGCACGACGGCGTGATCTACCGCCTGAAGATCACCCGTCAGGGCAAACTCATTCTCAACAAATAAGCTCAATAGCAGGGTAGAACATGACCGAGCAGACCAGACCGGCACCATCCGAAATCCGCGCATTCCGCGCTGAAAATCCGAAGATGCGCGAGCGCGATATTGCCGCGCAGCTCAAGATTTCCGAGGCGGCCCTCGTCGCCGCCGAAGTCGGCGTCAGTGCTATCAGAATCGATGCCAGCGCCGTCAAGCTGCTCGAACGTGTCGCCGATCTCGGTGAAGTCATGGCCCTGTCGCGCAACGAAAGCGCCGTACACGAGAAGATCGGTGTCTACGAAAACATCAAGGTCGGCGAGCACAACGCCATCGTACTCGGCGAAAACATCGATCTGCGCGTCTTTCCAAGCCGCTGGGTCCACGCCTTTGCCGTCACCAAGAAGGACGGCGACACCGAGCGCCTCAGCCTCCAGTATTTCGACAAGACGGGCAACGCCGTCCACAAGATCCACCTGCGCCCGGCATCCAATGTCGAGGCCTACCATCGCATCGTCGCCGAGCTGAAGCTCGATGACCAGGGCCAGGAACTCGTCGAAGCGGAGGCTTCCCCGGATGTTGACGAAGACGGCGATGTCAGTCGCGAAGAGCTGCGCGACAACTGGAGCAAGATGACCGACACGCATGAATTCTTCGGCATGCTGAAGCGCCTGAAGATCGGCCGCCAGGCCGCCGTGCGCACGGTTGGCGACGACTATGCCTGGAAGCTCGACAATACGGCGACGGCAGAGATGATGCATGCCTCCGTCAAATCAGGCCTGCCGATCATGTGCTTCGTTGCCAATAACGGCATCGTGCAGATCCATTCCGGCCCGATCTTCAACGTCCAGCCGATGGGTCCGTGGATCAACATCCTCGACGAAACCTTCCATCTGCATCTGCGCCAGGACCACATTGCCGAGACCTGGGCCGTGCGCAAGCCGACCAAGGACGGCCACGTTACCTCGCTCGAAGCCTATGACGCCAACGGCAACATGATCATCCAGTTCTTCGGCAAGCGGAAGGAAGGCTCCGACGAGAATGCCGGATGGCGTGACATCATGGAAAACCTGCCGCGGGCCACAAGCGTCGCCGCATAAGGATCGCAACGATGAAGATGCTTAGAAACCTGCGCCGGATCCGCCTCTGGGAGCTGGCCCTGACGGCGGCCGTCATGGCCCTGCCGCTGATCCCGGCAGCACCAGCCGGCGAGAACTATGCTTTCGTCCGCGCCGCGCACGCTGAGGAAAAGAAGCTCGACACCTCGCGGCTGGTTTCGGTCGGCGGCGACGTCACCGAGATCATCTACGCGCTTGGAGAAGAAAACAGGCTGATCGCCCGCGATACCACGAGCATGTTTCCCGAAGCCGCCCTGAAGCTGCCTGATGTCGGCTACATGCGCGCCCTTTCGCCGGAAGGCATTCTTGCCATGAACCCGACGGCGATCATCGCCGTCGAGGGCTCCGGACCGCAGGAAGCGCTGAACGTCCTGAAGAATGCCAGCGTGCCCTTCGAAACCGTTCCGAATGCCTATACGCGCGACGGTATCATCGCCAAGATTGATCGCGTCGGTACGCTGCTGAACGTGCCGGACAAGGCGAAGGCGCTTAAGGAAAAGGTCGGCGCCGACATCGATGCCGCCGTCGCCGATGCTGAAAAGCGCCCCGAGGCCGAGCGCAAGCGCGTTCTCTTCATCCTCAGCGCCCAGAACGGCCGTATCATGGCGTCGGGCACCGGCACCGCCGCAGACGGCGTCATCAAGCTTGCCGGCGCCATCAATGCGGTCGGCGAATTCCCTGGCTACAAGCCGCTCACCGACGAGGCGATCATCAGCGCCAAGCCGGACGTGATCCTGATGATGAACCGCGGCGATGGTGCCGGCACCAAAAACGAGGATCTGCTGGCACAGCCCTCGATCGCGCTGACGCCTGCCGGTGAAAACAAGGCGATCATCCGCATGGATGGCCTGCATCTCCTGGGCTTCGGTCCGCGCACGGCAAGTGCTGTTCGCGAACTCAACGCGGCGATCTACGGGGGCTGACGATGGCCGTTTCGGAAGCCATGATGGAAAACAGGCGATCCTTCTCGGCGGCATTCCGCAGACCCCGGCAGACGGGGGATAGGACCGAGCTCGCTCTGCTGGGCATCGCCTTCCTTGTCGTGGCTTCCGTCTTCGCCCTGCTCTTCTCCATCACGACGGGGGCGTCGGACGCCTCCATCCTCGATGTCATCAGAAACATGGCGGGCTCCGAAACGGCGCTCAGCGCCCGTGATCGGATCATCATCTTCGATATCCGCCTGCCCCGTGCCATCCTTGGCTTCCTGATCGGCGGATCGCTCGCCGTCTCCGGCGCCGTCATGCAGGGCCTGTTCCGCAACCCGCTGGCCGACCCCGGCCTTGTCGGCGTCTCCTCGGGCGCAGGCCTCGGCGCCGTCGTGATGATCGTGCTCGGCGGCACCATCGCCGCTCCATTTTATCTGGCGCTCGGCATCTATGCCCTGCCGCTTGCAGCCTTCGCCGGTGGCCTTGCCACCACGGTGCTGCTCTACCGGGTCGCCACCAGCAACGGCCAGACTTCCGTCGCCACCATGCTGCTCGCCGGGATCGCGCTCGGAGCCTTGGCCGGGGCGCTGACAGGCGTGCTGATCTACATGGCGAACGACCAGCAGCTGCGTGACCTCACCTTCTGGGGCATGGGCTCGCTTGCCGGCGCCACCTGGGTCAAGATATTAGCAGCCGGCCCGATTATCCTTCTCTCCTTCGTCGCCCTGCCCTTCATGGCGCGTGGCTTGAACGCCATCACGCTCGGCGAGGCCGCGGCCTTTCACATGGGCGTGCCGGTCCAGCAGCTGAAGAATATCGCCATCGTCACCGTTGCGGCCGCAACCGGCGCTTCCGTCGCCGTCAGCGGCGGCATCGGCTTCGTCGGCATCGTCGTGCCGCATATATTGCGCATGGTGATCGGCCCGGACCATCGCTTCCTCCTGCCGGCCTCGGCCCTGCTTGGCGGCTCGCTGCTGATCTTTGCCGATGTACTCGCCCGCACCATCGTAGCACCGGCCGAACTGCCGATCGGCATCATCACGGCGGCAGTCGGCGGGCCCTTCTTCCTCTGGATCCTGTTGCGGCAGCGCTCGCGCCTCGCCCTTTGAGTTTGTTTCGATGATCGAAGTTTCCGGCGTCAGCGTGCGCCTCTCCGGCAAGACCATCGTGCGCGATGTTGCCTTCACTGCGAAGGCGGGCGAACTGACCGCCATTGCCGGCCCGAACGGCTCCGGCAAGACGACGACGATGAAAGCCGTCTCCGGCGAGCTTGCCTATGAAGGTTCCGTGCGCCTCAACGGCGAAGAAGTGCACACACAGAAGCCGTGGCAGCTTGCCTCCATTCGCGGGGTCCTGCCACAGGCAAGCAGCATCTCCTTTCCCTTCACCGTGCGTGAAATCGTCCGCATGGGTCTGACCTCCGGCCTCAACCTTCACGCCGATCAGGCCGATGAGACGGCCGCAAAGGCGCTAGCCGCCGTCGATCTCACCGGCTTCGAAGGGCGCTTCTACCAGGAGCTCTCGGGCGGCGAGCAGCAGCGCGTTCAGCTTGCCCGCGTGCTCTGCCAGATCGCCGAGCCGGTCGTTGACGGCAAACCCTGCTGGCTGCTGCTCGACGAGCCGGTCTCCAGTCTCGACATCAGCCACCAGCTGACGATCATGACGCTGGCGCGTAATTTCTGCGAGCGCGGCGGCGGGGTGATCGCTGTCATGCACGATCTCAACCTGACGGCCCTCTTCGCCGACAGGATCGTATTGATGAGATCCGGCCGGCTGGCAGCCGCTGGCAATGTGTGTGAGGTATTGACGGACGAAACCATGCAATCCGTCTTCGGCTGCCCGTTGCGCGTCAATCAGGTGCCAGTCGACGGCACGCCCTTCGTGCTGGCGCACAGCGCGCTCCCCGCCAACTGAGGAACCTTTCCACCCCAAATGCGTTGTCCGCAATGATTTGGGTCAAAGCCGGGCGCTCTCTTCCGTGCCATTGATGGCGCTGACCCTGTGTGAAACCGGGCGGTGCTTGTCCGCGCCCAGCTATGGAGACAGTCATGGCCTATTCCCTCTTCCAATCCAGCCGCAGCCGCCGCAACGGCGCGCTCCACAATCTCGAAGCCAGTATCGAGGATCAGATCGAAGCCCTGCGCGAAGAGCTCGCCGAACTGACGCATGTTCTCGGCAAGACCTCCCGCCATCAGGGTGAAAAGCTGCGCTCGCAGGCATCCACAAGCTACGAGGACATCCTCGGCCGCAGCGAGGATCTGCTGAACGAACTGCAGCAGAGTTACCTGCGCGGCGCAAGCGAAGTGCGCAATACGGTCCGCCGTCACCCGCTGGCAACAGTCGGTGCCGCTGCCGCCTTCGGCCTGCTTATCGCCATGCTCGCCCGCCGCTAGGAGGCTCGATGCTCTACCCGATCCTGAGCCTGCTCATAGGCACCAGCGTTCACCGCACAGTGGAACGCACCAAGCGCAACGGCATCTTCATCGCCGTTGCGTTGCTTTTTCTGCTGACCGCCTATGCGCTTGGCGTGACCGCTGGGGCGATCTGGCTGGCAGGCATCTATGGGCCGATCGGCGCTTCGCTTTTCCTGGCGGCCTGCGCATTGCTGATCGCGATCATCGTCTTCGTCGTCATGGCAATCATGAATCGCCAGGAAGCCCGCCGCGCCCGCGAACGTCGCGCCGCACTTGAATCCCTGGCAACCGTCGGCCTCGGCCTTGTCCGCTCCCAGCCGCTATTGACTGCAGGCATAGTGGCCGCTCTTGTCGCCGCCAATCTCGTGGGTTCGAAGCGGGACGACTGACGTTCCGCAGCACCTTTCACTTTCCCGACATTGCTTTTGTCGCAAATATATCCCGCGCCCAAATCCTTGGGCGCGGGATACTGCATTCCAGCGAGTGATCGCATCGACGCTGTGGTGCCCGGTTTTTCGGCGACCAGCTCAGGCAGGCAGGTGACCGGGACGCCAAATAAAAAGCCGGCGCCCCGTAGGGCAACCGGCCTTCCTTCCTCCCACGGAAACAAATTGATCAGAAGGCAAAGGCCTTCGATGTCAGCGGCGCCGACGTGGCATCCGGGCCGAAATCCGCCTCGCCTGATATCTGCAGGAGATCCTGCAGACGCTGGCGTGCGCGGTTCACACGGCTTTTGATGGTACCGACGGCGCAGCCGCAGATTTCCGCCGCTTCCTCGTAAGAGAAGCCCGATGCGCCGACGAGGATGATCGCTTCGCGCTGGTCCGGCGGCAGCTGGTCCAGCGCCTTCTTGAAGTCCTGCAGGTCGAGTGCGCCGTATTGGGCCGGATGTGTCGCCATGGATTCGGTAAACAAACCGTCGCTGTCCTGCACCTCACGCCCGCTCTTGCGCATCTGGCTGTAGAGCTCGTTGCGCAGGATCGTGAAGAGCCAGGCCTTCATGTTGGTGCCCATCTCGAAATGGTCCTGCTTGGCCCAGGCCTTCATGATGGTGTCTTGAACCAGGTCGTCGGCGCGATCGTGCCGGCCGATCAGGGATATGGCGAAAGCGCGAAGGCTTGGCAGTGCCGCCAGGAGTTCGCGCTTGAAGCTCGGTTGCGCTTTTTCCATGCGGGTATTCCTATTCGGCCATCTTGGCGGAAGCCATCAATTCGGCCTGGTCGAGCTTTTCCAGCAGATCGAGAAAGCGGTCGGGAATAGCTTCCTCCTGCGCGGCGGCATAGAGCGACCGCAGCCTGACGCCGATCTGATTGTTCGGATCCAGTATGTCGCTCGCCCGCAACTCCAGCTGGCGCTCGTCCGGTGCTTCTGTCTTTGCTGTCGTCATCAACTGATCACTTCTTGCCTGTTGTCTCGGGATGAAAGGCAAAGTCTGCTGTGAAAGATAAATGGAACGTATATCCAATCGATCAAGCCGGTTCTTTCAAACCCTTGATGCAATAGATCCATTCCGCTCACATGGGTCAAAACGTGACGCCCTTCATTTGTCGGCTAGGATAATGCGGCGCTGCAAAAAAAGTTCCTTCCATCAGGAACTTTTTTATCAAGACCGCGTTTTCAGATCATTGCAGCTATTCATGGCCTGTAGACGGGAGTTTTTAATGACACTTTCAACTCGAATTGCGCCGCACCTTCCTTATCTGCGTCGCTATTCCCGCGCGCTTACCGGCACTCAGACTTCTGGCGATGCTTACGTCGCCGCCGTCCTGGAAGCGATCATCGCCGATCTCTCCATATTCCCGGATACCGCGAATGACCGCGTCGCACTCTACAAACTGTTCACGCAACTGTTTGGTTCCACTGCGGTCGAGATTCCCGAACCATCCTCTCCCTATGCCTGGGAACAGCGCGCGACGCTGAACCTCTCGAAGGTTTCGCCCCTCGCCCGGCAGGCTTTCCTGCTCGCCTCCGTCGAGAATTTTCGTGTCTCCGAGATCGCCGACATTCTCGAAATCAGCGATGACGAAACCATGGAGCTCCTCGACAAGGCTTCGCACGAGATCTCGCGCCAGGTGGCCACCGATATCATGATCATCGAGGACGAACCGCTGATCGCCATGGATATCGAGCAGATGGTCGAGAGCCTCGGCCACCGCGTTACCGGCATCGCCCGCACCCATACGGAAGCCGTGGCACTCTATAACAAGACCAAACCAAGCATGGTTCTGGCCGATATCCAGCTTGCCGACGGCAGCTCGGGCATCGATGCCGTCAACGATATCCTGAAGACATCGAGTGTGCCCGTCATCTTCATCACCGCCTTCCCCGAGAGATTGCTGACTGGGGAGCGGCCGGAGCCCACCTTCCTGGTGACCAAGCCCTTCAACCCCGACATGGTCAAGGCTTTGATCAGTCAGGCGCTTTTCTTCAATGAAACGACCCGTGTGGCGGCCTGAAACATGAATTTCAGCCGCGCCGGAACCATTCCGGTAGCGATGCGTTCCGGCTCTGCCGGAGCGTATTGGCGGCTTTAACGGTTTTTGCAGCGCTTGCTTTTAGAATGACCGGCAGTTTTGTCGGGAGGGGTAACATCCCTCCGTATCTTCGAAGGGACTGAGGAAAGGCGGCCGAGTGAATACGACTGGACCACTGTCCGGAACGCCTTTCACCACCGAAGGCAAGGCGGCCATTATGGAGCGCGCGCTCGCCAGCGCCGCTATCTCTATCCTGTATCAGGATGCGGGCCTTGCAATAATCTATGCCGAAAACCTTCTCCCCTATTTCCAGAAGCGTTTTGTCGCCGGTGGTGATGACGGTTCGCTGTTTGGCGAAGCACACGGCAAATCCCTTGCCGCGATGAAGCGGATGGTGCTTGAGACCGGCGCCTCCAGCAATGCCGAGGTCGATGTTGCAATCGACGGCGAAGTCAGGACATTCGAACTGAACGTTCAACGCACCGGCGCGCACGGCAATTACGGCCTGCTCTCCGTCATCTCGGAGATTACCGAAAGCCGGCATCGCGAAAAGGTGCTGAAATCGCTGCTGCGCGAGCTTTCCCACCGCTCCAAGAACCTGCTTGCCATCATCCAGGGTATCGCCACGCAGACCGCGCGCAACACCATTTCTCTCGATGCTTTCCTGATGAAATTCCGCGGCCGTCTTCAGTCGCTCTCCAACTCGCAGGATCTGATCACCGATTCCAGCTGGCGCGGTGCCTTTCTGTTCGAGCTCGCCGGAAAGCAGTTCGCCCCCTACTGGCCGGAAACATCAGGCTCCATGCCGATCTTTGGCATCAACGCCCATCTGACACCAAACGCCGCCGTGCATGTCGGTCTGGCGCTACATGAACTGATCGTCAATTCCGCCTCCTATGGCGCAATCGCCAGCGGGGCGACATCGGTCACGCTGAATTGCCGGGAGGCAAAGATCGCCGGCCGCCGGGCAATCGAACTCGCCTGGGTGGAAGTGCTTCCGAACAGTGCCGATGTGCACGAATTCAGCGAAAACAGCTTCGGCCGCACGGTGCTGGAGCGTGTCGTGCCCTCCTCCGTCAACGGCAAGGCCGAATTGACGCTCGTACCCGGCCGCATTGAATATCACCTGACCGTTCCGGAAACGGAATTCGAAATCCTGAAACGCACTTGAGACGTTTTACCGCTGCACGTTTTGCCGGAATGCCTGCTTGCTGAAATTGTTGGGACCTAACGGAAAAACAGCCGGTGCGAGGGCGGCGCACCGGCTGTCTCCACTCACCGGGAGGGGACCGTGAGTTCGTCCGAATGATGGGTTGGGGGCGCGCATGTTGGGTCGATGCGGTCATCATCCGGATATCGCATTAACTACGCTCATTAAC
This sequence comes from Rhizobium sp. YAF28, assembly GCF_052113285.1. Taxonomy (NCBI): domain Bacteria; kingdom Pseudomonadati; phylum Pseudomonadota; class Alphaproteobacteria; order Hyphomicrobiales; family Rhizobiaceae; genus Rhizobium; species Rhizobium sp. YAF28. The sequence goes on from NZ_JBFRCX010000010.1 coordinate 60,580, forward strand.
TTTGGTTCCCCCGGTTCGAAAAAAATTTGGCCTTTTGTCAATTTTTTCTCGGACACCCGAACTGGGTTGCCACTCAGATCCACCCAATCGGAAGGCAGAGCCTGCCTAAAGAATTATCATGACAAACAAAATCAATTACTTACATGACGCAGACGAAAGAAAATTGCCAAAATTTTACCGTTTGATAAATTTTTGAACCTGAGTTACGATTCCCTCACTAGTCGTTACCAATAAAGAGGGAACTTCAATGGAACGCCTGGAAACTGGGATTCGTGCTGGCCGGCTTTCGTCCGCCGAGTACGAGGCTAATTTTTCCGATCTTCATCCGCGCCTCGACAACCACGAAGCGCTGGTCGCCGCCGACCGCTGTTATTTCTGCTATGACGCGCCGTGCATGACGGCCTGTCCCACCTCCATCGATATTCCGCTCTTCATCCGCCAGATTTCGACCGGCAATCCGATCGGCTCGGCGAAGACGATCTTCGACCAGAACATCCTTGGCGGCATGTGCGCCCGCGTCTGTCCCACCGAAGAGCTCTGCGAACAGGCCTGTGTGCGCAACACGGCCGAAGAGCGCCCTGTCGAGATCGGCCGCCTGCAGCGCTATGCGACGGATGCGGCAATGGCCGCCGACAAGCAGTTCTATCGGCGTGCGGAACCGACCGGCAAGAAGATCGCCGTCGTCGGCGCCGGTCCCGCTGGCCTTGCGGCAGCCCACCGCCTCGCCGTCAAAGGCCATGATGTGGTGATCTACGACACCAAGCCGAAATCCGGTGGCCTCAACGAATATGGCATCGCCACCTACAAGACGGTCGATGACTTCGCGCAGAAAGAGGTCGACTACGTCCTCTCGATCGGCGGCATCGAGGTGAAGCACGACCAGCAGCTCGGCCGCGATTTCTCGCTCTCCGACCTGCAGGGCCAGTACGATGCCGTCTTCCTCGGCCTCGGCCTTGCCGGCGTCAACGCATTGCGCGTCGACAATGAAAACCTGCCTGGTGTCGATGATGCAGTCGATTTCATTGCCGCCCTGCGCCAGGCCGGCGACAAGGGCGAGATCGCCATTGGCCGCCGCGTCGTCGTTCTCGGCGGCGGCATGACGGCAATCGATGCCGCCGTGCAGGCAAAGCTTCTCGGCGCCGAGGAAGTGACCATCTGCTACCGCCGCGGCAAGGAACATATGAACGCCTCGGAATTCGAGCAGGATCTCGCGACATCAAAGGGCGTCATCATTCGCCACTGGCTAGCGCCGAAATCCATCCTCTCGCAGGATGGCAAGGTGGCGGCAATCGAGGTGGAATATACCGCTATCATCGATGGCCGCCTTTCGGGCACCGGTGAGACCGGCGTGATCGCCACCGACCAGATCTTCAAGGCAATCGGCCAGACATTCGAGACCTCAGGTCTCGGCGCGCTGCGGATGGAATCCGGCCGCATCGCAGTTGATGCCGAAGGCCGCACATCGGTTGATGGCGTCTGGGCTGGCGGCGACTGCGTCTTCGGTGGTGAAGACCTCACCGTCTCTGCCGTCGCCCATGGCCGCGATGCGGCCGAATCCATTCACCGTACCCTGTCCGCCGCAGCCGCTCCGGCTGTCGCCGTCGCCTGAAGGGGAGAATGAACAATGGCTGATCTCCGCAATAATTTCGTCGGCATCAAGTCCCCGAACCCCTTCTGGCTCGCCTCCGCACCGCCGACCGACAAGGCCTACAATGTCGAGCGCGCCTTCAAGGCCGGCTGGGGCGGCGTCGTCTGGAAGACGCTAGGTGAAGAAGGCCCGCCTGTCGTCAACGTCAATGGTCCGCGCTACGGCGCGATCTGGGGTGCCGACCGTCGCCTGCTCGGCCTCAACAATATCGAGCTCATCACCGACCGCGACCTGCAGACCAACCTGCGCGAAATGAAGCAGGTCAAGATGAATTGGCCCGACCGGGCGCTCATCGCCTCGATCATGGTGCCCTGCGAGGAACAGGCCTGGAAGGCGATCCTGCCGCTGGTGGAAGAGACCGAAGCAGACGGTATCGAACTGAACTTCGGCTGTCCGCACGGCATGTCCGAACGCGGCATGGGTTCGGCTGTCGGCCAGGTGCCGGAATATATCGAAATGGTCGTGCGCTGGTGCAAGCAGTACACGCGCATGCCCGTCATCACCAAGCTGACGCCCAACATCACCGATATCCGCCGCCCTGCCCGAGCGGCTAAAGCCGGCGGCACGGACGCCGTCTCGCTGATCAACACGATCAACTCGATCGTCTCGGTCGATCTCGACAATTTCGCGCCAAACCCGACCGTTGGGGGCAAGGGCAGTCACGGCGGCTATTGCGGCCCTGCGGTGAAACCGATCGCGCTCAACATGGTCGCCGAAATCGCTCGCGACCCGGAAACCTACGGCCTGCCGATCTCGGGCATCGGCGGCATCACCACCTGGCGGGACGCTGCCGAATTCCTCGTCCTCGGCGCCGGCAACGTCCAGGTCTGCACGGCGGCCATGACCTACGGCTTCAAGATCGTGCAGGAAATGATCACGGGCCTTTCCGACTGGATGGACGAAAAGGGCCACAAGACCCTCGACGACATCACCGGCCGCGCCGTGCCCAACGTCACCGACTGGCAGTACCTCAACCTCAACTACATAGCGAAGGCCAAGATCGATCAGGACGCCTGCATCAAATGCGGCCGCTGCTACATCGCCTGCGAGGACACCTCGCACCAGGCAATCACCAACTTCGTCGACGGCGTTCGCCATTTCGAGGTGATGGACGAGGAATGTGTCGGCTGCAATCTCTGCGTCAGCGTCTGCCCGGTCGAAAACTGCATCACCATGGAGCAGCTTCCAGCTGGCGCCCTCGATAAGCGCACCGGCAAGGTGGTCGATCCGAACTACGCCAACTGGACGACCCACCCGAACAACCCGATGGCGCGCCAGGCTGCGGAGTAAAATCTCCGAAAAGCCTGATAAAAAAGCCGCCCAAGGCGGCTTTTTCTTTATCCGTTTATTCTCAAAGCCCGAATGATTTCCGATACGCGCTCGGACTCGTTCCGAGCCGCCGGCGGAAATGATGGCGCATGGTCGCCAACGTGCCAAACCCGCTGGCGATGGCGATATCGTCGAGCGACACGGCAAGCTCCTTCTCCAGAAGATCGCGCGCCTGCCGCAACCGTTCCTTCAGCAGCCATTCGCCGACACTGTCGCCTGTCGTCGCCTCGAAGCGACGCTGGAAGGTGCGCATGCTCATGCCGGCCTTGCCGGCAAGCAGGCTGATCGGCTGCTCCTCAGCCAGACGCTCCCGCATCCATTCGATCAATGGTCCGAGACGAATGCCCTCGCGTTCCTCCGGCACGGGGGCCGCAATGAACTGCGCCTGTCCGCCTTCGCGATGCGGCGGAACGACGAGACGACGCGCCACGCTGTTGGCCGCATCCGGGCCGAAGTCACCGCGCACCACATGCAGGCAGAGATCGATGCCTGCGGCACTGCCCGCCGCCGTCAGGATGCTGCCCTCGTCCATGTAGAGCACGTCGGCATCGAGCGCGATGTCGGGGTAACGTTCGGCAATCGAGGCGACATAGCGCCAATGGGTCGTTGCCCGCCGCCCGGCGAGCAGTCCTGCCGCGGCAAGCACGGCGACCCCCGAGCATAGCGACATCACCCGCGCTCCCCGTTCATGGGCAGCACGCAAGGCAGCAATCAAAGCTTCCGGCACCGGCGCATCGATCGTCCGCCATCCCGGCGCGATGATGAGATCCGCCTCGTCAAGCAGTTCCAGCCCTCTGTCGACCGCAACCGTCAACCCGCCGGCCGCCCGCAGCGGACCGGCCTCGATGCCGGCGACCGAGAAGCGATACCAGCCCTCGCCCATCTCCGGCCGCGACAGGCCGAAGACCTCGTAGGCAATGCCGAATTCGAAAGTGCAGAGCCCATCATAGGCAAGCGCTACGACGTGCGGTCCCCGTGTCTTGCGAGCATCCGATTTTGGCATGATCTTTACGCTATCCGTCATGATGGCCAATTTCGTCCATCACTATCATCGGCAATGATCGGCTGCAATCAAAGGCAAGAAAGGAAGAGATCATGCCTAGTCCCGTTTCCGAAATCCCCGCCGCAGCACCCGAAACCGCCGCCGAACACTTCGCCCGCAAGCTCACCTTCGAGACCGATTGCTCGGATGTGAACGCCGCCTTCACATCGGGCAAGGTCGATTTCGTCCTGCTCGACGTCCGCTCGCCAGCACTCTTTGCGCTGTCGCATGTGCCGGGCGCCCTCAACCTGCCGCACGGCAAGATGACTGCGCACCGCATGTCGGAATGGCCTTCCGATACGCTGTTCGTGGTCTATTGCGCCGGCCCGCATTGCAACGGTGCCGACAAGGCAGCCCTCCGCCTCTCCCGCCTCGGCCTCTCCGTCAAGCTGATGATCGGCGGGCTCACCGGCTGGGCCGATGAAGGTCTTGCTTTCGAAAGCGATGCGAGCGCCGCCGCCTGATCCGAACCCCTTCTCCCTAGAAGGGAGAAGGGAAGTCCTTCACTCAGAACTCGACCACGACTTTGCCGAATGGCCCGCGATAGAGATGCTCGAGCGCCGCAGGGAATTCCTCGAAGGCATAGCGCTTGTCGATCACGGGTTTCAGCACCGTCTGATCGACCGCCCGCACCAGATCCTCCAGCGCGCGCCGATGGCCGACGGCAATGCCTTGTACGACGGGCGCCTTGAGCAGCAGAGGACCGGCCGGGCCGGACACTTCGAAACCGTCGAGAACCCCAATGACGGAGATTCGGCCATTGACCGCCACAGCCTTCAGGGCCTGACCGAGATGGGCACCGCCGACAATTTCCAACACATGGTCGACGCCATAATCGCCAGTTAGCAAATAGAGCTGCTCCACCCAATCTCCTTCATTGCGATTGATGGCATGATCGGCACCCAGGGCGGCGGCGCGCTCCAGCTTATCTACACTGCCTGAGGTGATGAAGACCTCCGCGCCATGGGCCTTGGCGATCTGCAGGCCGAAGAGCGCCACGCCGCCTGTACCTTGCACCAGCACCTTGTCGCCTGCTTTCAATCTGCCGCATTCGATCAGCGCGAACCAGGCGGTCAGTCCGGCGCAGGGCAAGGTGCTTGCTTCGGCCGGATCGAGCGTCTTCGGTGAATGCGCATACCACTCCTCGGACAGGACGGTATAATCCGAGAGAACGCCGGGATAGAAGCCGCCGCGCGTCTTGTAAGGCGGCGTGCGCGCATCGCCCAGGCTGCGACTATCGATCCAGTCGGGCGAGAAGGTCGAGATAACCCGGTCGCCCGGTTTGAAACGAGTGACCTCGGGACCGACCGCTTCCACGACACCCGCCATGTCGGAGGCCGGCACGAAGGGAAAATGCAGTGGCAATCCCATGCCGTTTTCCATCACCAGCCTGTCGCGAAAATTCAGCGAAACCGCCTGTGTCCGCACCAGCATCTTGTTGCTGGAAACCGGCTCCAGCCTGCCTTCGCCGATCGTCAGTTTCTGGTCCGGACCGACCCTGTCGATCTGCCATTGCCGTGTCGTCTGCATCGTCTCGCTCCTTATTCATTGTAGGGAGCGAGACCATATCGTTGAAAATTCTGCACCAGTTGTGATATTAATTCGCCAGACTGGTTCCACTGAGGAAACAATATGGAGCAACTGAAAGGCATCTCGATCTTTGTCGAGACTGTTGAGGCAGGCGGTTTTTCGGCCGCCGCCGTGCGGCTGCATCTGACGCGTTCCGCCGTCGGCAAGACCATCGCGCGGCTGGAGCAGCGCCTCGGCGTACGCCTCTTCAACCGCACCACGCGCATGCAAAGCCTGACAGAGGAAGGTCGCTTTTTCTACGAGCGCTGCTTGCGTGCGGTCGAAGAAATCCGCCTCGGCGAGGCCATGCTGGAGTCAGGCCGGCATAGCGTGCGTGGCCGGCTGCGTATCTCCATGCCCGTGCTCTTCGGTCGCCTCTGCATCGCACCAATCCTGGAAAATCTGCTCGATGAGCATCCCGAACTCGAACTCGATCTCTCGTTCAACGATCGTATCGTCGACCTCCTGGAGGATGGTTTCGATCTTGCCATCCGCAACGGGCAACTGAAAGACCATCCCGACCTGATGGCCCGCGCCGTCGCTCGTCAGCGGATGACCGTCTGTGCATCTCCCGCCTATCTCGAAAGGCACGGCGTACCGCAGACGATCGCGGATATTCCGCAGCATCAAGGCATCGTCTACAGACGAGGCGACTATGAAAGGAGCTGGATCTTCCCCGCGCCAGATGATCCATGGCGGCAGATCCTGCCACGCTCGCGGCTGCGGCTCGATGACCTCGCGGCGATCTCGGACGCAGCGCTTGCCGGCCGCGGCCTTGCCTGGCTGCCTTGCTGGCTGGTACGCGAGAACGTTGCTGCAGCCCGTCTCGTCCAAGTCCTGAAACACGAGGAAGCCAATATCTTCGATGCTCACGCTATCTGGCTGCGCTCGCCGGTCATGGTGCCGAAGGTCAGACTGGCGATCGACACGCTCGCCGCCCGGCTTCCAGCAATGATGGGCTAGACAGAAGAAACCGGATTGAGAAGCGCGCCCGACCGAGGAGGGTAACGGACATTCTTGCCCGCTTGGCACGTCCGTGCAGGACGCTCTAACTCTTTGAAGCGACGCCTCAGGCGCCCGACCGATCCGGCCGCAACCCGCCGATGAAAAGCTGCTCCAGGAAGCGCGCCGCGTCCTCGAAGCGCCCGTCGCCGGAATGCTCTTCGCCAAGCACGGCGCGAACCTGCACGTCGAAATCGGCATAGTGCTGCGTCGTCGACCAGATCGAGAAGATGAGGTGATAGGGGTCGCAGCGGGCGATCTTGCCGCTTTTGATCCAGGTGCGGATCACGGCCGCCTTTTCGTCGACCAGCTCTTTCAGCGGTCCTTTCAGCATGTCGAGAACGTGCGGCGCGCCTTGCAACATCTCGTTGGCGAATAGCCGGCTCTCGCGGGGGAAATCGCGCGCCATCTCCAGCTTGCGGCGGATATAGCTGCGGATCTCCGCTTCCGGATCGCCTTCCGCATCGAAGGCCCTCAGCGGCTCCAGCCAGTTGAAGAGCACCCGGTCGATCAGCGCCCGGTGCATGGCTTCCTTGGTGCGGAAATAATAGAGCAGGTTCGGCTTCGACATGCCGGCCACTTCGGCGATCTGGTCGATGGTCGAGCCGCGGAAGCCGCTGACCGAAAACACATCCAGAGCCGCTTCCAGGATCTGCTCTTCCTTCTCCTCCTGGATGCGTGTCCGCCGAAGTGTCTTCGCCGCTCTCGGTATGGCCATTCGCTCTTTTCCCCTTGAAATTCAACTCCTTCGCTCAAGATTTGAAGAACGGCCCTCCTGCCGCTTTAATGCGCAATTGCCCGCATTTTTGTCTGTATTTTTCGTGATTTTCGTCTTGAGCGCAGCGATGGAAGTTGTAATGTTTACCAATCGGTCAAATTATCCGCCAGATAAAAAACAAAGGCAACTGGCGATTTTCCGGCGCTGACAGAACAAGAAGCGGCAGCGGAATTTGACCACGGGAACAAGGCGGGCATGTACATTGCATGACTGCCGCAAAACAGGTGAGGACTTTCAGTATGGTGGCAGCGCCAGGCGAAAATATGCGCGTCAATGGGGACCGTCTCTGGGACAGTCTCATGGACATGGCGAAGATCGGCCCGGGAATTGCCGGCGGCAACAACCGCCAGACGCTGACGGATTCCGATGCCGAGGGCCGCAACCTCTTCAAGACATGGTGCGAAGACGCCGGCATGACGCTCGGCGTCGACAAGATGGGCACGATGTTCGCGACCCGCCCCGGCACCGATCCGAACGCCCTTCCCGTCTATGTCGGCTCGCATCTCGATACCCAGCCGACCGGCGGCAAATATGACGGCGTGCTCGGCGTGCTCGGCGCCCTCGAAGTCGTCAGAACCATGAACGACCTCGGCATCAAGACCAAGCACCCCATTGTCGTCACCAACTGGACCAACGAGGAAGGCGCCCGCTTCGCGCCTGCCATGCTGGCCTCCGGCGTCTTCGCCGGCGCGCACAGCCTGGACTTCGCCTACAATCGCAAGGATCCCGAAGGCAATCTCTTCGGTGACGAGCTGAAGCGCATCGGCTGGGTCGGCGACGAGGAAGTCGGCGCCCGCAAGATGCACGCCTATTTCGAATATCACATCGAGCAGGGCCCGATCCTCGAAGCCGAAAACAAGCAGATCGGCGTCGTTACCCACTGTCAGGGCCTGTGGTGGCTGGAATTCACGCTGACCGGCAAGGAAGCCCATACCGGCTCAACTCCGATGAACATGCGCGTCAATGCCGGCCTTGCGATGTCGCGCATTCTGGAAATGGTCCAGGGTGTCGCCATGGGCGAACAGCCAGGCGCCGTCGGCGGCGTCGGCCAGGTCTTCTTCTCGCCTAATTCCCGCAACGTGCTGCCGGGCAAGGTCGTCTTCACCGTCGACATCCGCTCGCCCGACAAGGCCAAGCTCGACCGCATGCGGGCAAAGATCGAGGTCGAAGCGCCCAAGATCTGCGATGCACTGGGTGTGGGCTGTTCCATCGAGGCGATTGGCCATTTCGAGCCCGTCACCTTCGACGAGAAACTCGTCACCTCGGTCCGCTCCGCCGCCGACCGCCTCGGCTACAGCCACATGAACATCATCTCCGGCGCCGGCCATGACGCCTGCTGGGCCGCCAAGGTCGCCCCTGCCACCATGGTCATGTGCCCCTGCGTCGGTGGTCTCTCGCACAACGAAGCGGAAGACATTTCCAAGGAATGGGCAACGGCGGGCGCCGATGTGCTGTTCCATGCGGTGGTCGAGACGGCGGAGATAGTGTCGTGATCACGGATCCGGACGCAGATCTGGACGGCATGAGCCACGGTGATCTGTTGTTGGCGGCACGATCCATGCGCCGCGCGATCCGCATTCACCGCGATACGTCCGGCCATGAACTCTGTTGGCATCATCCCGATCTGTGGACGCTTCTGCCTGATACGCCGACCGGCGGTCAGATCGTGCCCGATTGGCCTCAATTTATGCGCGGCTGCATCCGCTACCGCCAGTCATTGGATAACCAGCTTGCGCAGGCACCGCGCAGCGACAGGGAGTTCGGAGAATGAGCACAGTCATCAAGAACGGCACCATCGTCACCGCCGACCTCACCTATAAGGCTGACGTCAAGATCGACGGCGGCAAGATCGTCGAGATTGGGCAGAACCTTTCGGGCACCGAAACGCTCGACGCGACAGGCTGCTACATCATGCCCGGCGGCATCGATCCGCATACCCATCTGGAAATGCCCTTCATGGGCACCTATTCCTCCGACGATTTCGAGAGCGGCACGCGCGCTGCCCTTTCCGGCGGCACGACCATGGTCGTCGATTTCGCCCTTCCCTCGCCCGGCCAGTCGCTGCTCGAGGCGCTGACCATGTGGGACAACAAGTCGACCCGCGCCAATTGCGACTATTCCTTCCACATGGCAATCACCTGGTGGGGCGAGCAGGTCTTCAACGAAATGAAGACGATCGTTGAGGACAAGGGCATCAACACCTTCAAGCACTTCATGGCCTACAAGGGCGCGCTGATGGTGAATGACGACGAGATGTTCGCCTCCTTCCAGCGTTGCGCCGAGCTTGGCGCTCTGCCGCTCGTCCATGCCGAAAACGGCGATGTCGTCGCCTCCCTTTCCGCCAAGCTGCTGTCCGAAGGCAATAACGGCCCCGAGGCGCATGCCTATTCGCGCCCGGCCGAAGTCGAGGGCGAGGCAACCAACCGCGCCATCATGATCGCCGACATGGCCGGCTGCCCTGTCTATATCGTCCACACCTCTTGCGAACAGGCGCATGAAGCGATCCGCCGCGCCCGTCAGAAGGGCATCCGCGCCTATGGCGAGCCGCTGATCCAGCACCTGACCCTCGACGAGTCAGAATATTTCGACAAGGATTGGGATCATGCCGCCCGCCGCGTCATGTCCCCGCCCTTCCGCAACAAGCAGCATCAGGACAGCCTCTGGGCCGGCCTTGCCTCCGGTTCGCTGCAGGTCGTGGCGACCGACCATTGCGCCTTCACCACGGCGCAGAAGCGATTCGGCGTTGGCGATTTCACCAAGATCCCGAACGGCACCGGCGGCCTCGAAGACCGCATGCCGATGCTCTGGACCTATGGCGTCAATACGGGTCGCCTGACGATGAACGAATTCGTCGCCGTCACCTCGACCAACATTGCCAAGATCCTCAACATCTACCCGAAGAAGGGCGCGATCCTCGTCGGCGCCGATGCCGATCTCGTCGTCTGGGATCCGAAGCGCTCCAAGACCATTACGTCGAAGAGCCAGCAGTCGGCGATCGATTACAACGTCTTCGAAGGCAAGGAAGTCACCGGCCTGCCGCGCTATACCCTGACACGTGGCGTCGTGGCGATCGAGGAAGGGACTGTCAAAACCCGCTCCGGCCATGGCGAATTCGTCAAGCGCGAGCCGGTCACCGCCGTCAGCAAGGCGCTGTCGACCTGGAAGGAGATCACCGCGCCGCGCAAGGTCGAACGCACGGGCATCCCGGCGAGCGGCGTGTGACACACATGCGCGGCCATCTGCTTCTGACGATCGTTTCCCTGGCCGCGCTTTCCACCGCGGCGAATGCCGACACGCTGCCCATCAAGGGCAGCTACGGCAACAAGGATGGCTGCGCCTACGCCAAGAGCGGCGAAAGCACAGGTTCCGACAACTTCTTTCTGCTGACTTCCGAGGGCATCACCACGGCGGCCTCTTACTGCGAAATCAAGAAAGTCCTGAAGACCGAAGGCAAGGACTTCACCGCCACGGTCGCTTGCCAGGCGGAGGGCGAAGAGAGCAGCAACGACGACACCGTCAAGATCACATCAGGGCCTAAAGGCTATACGATCGGGTTCGTGGCTGATGCCGCAATCAAGTGGGGGCCGCTGCCGCTATGCAAATAGCCTCACGCCGGCACCAGCGCATCCAGCTCCGGCAGCAGGATCACGCTTTCCTGCTCGTTCGGATCGGTGCGGGCAATGATCGCCGTGCATGGCGTGCTGCTCAAGTTGGCCGGCAAATGCGGGACGCCCGCCGGGATGTAGAAAAGCTCGCCGGCATGCACGACAATGTGGTTCTCGAGCTGGTCGCCATACCAGGTATGCGCCTCACCGGAGAGCATGTAGATCGCCGTTTCATGCGCCTCATGCAGATGCGCCTTGGCGCGCACACCGGGCGGGATCGTCAGAAGATGCATGCAGATGCCCTTCGCGCCCACGGTCTCGGCCGCAATACCCTCGAAATAGCTGAGCCCCTGCTTGCCGTCATAGGTGTGGTTGGGGCGAACAATGTGGCAGGTGGGCTTTGATTTTGCGTCCATCCTCATCCTCCAAGGACTGTGCTGTCGGTAAGACCGGCGGCAATGATATCATGGAAAATCGCGCCGGCGCGGCGAAAACAAGACTGGTTTATTGATGCAAGCACCCTCCGTCGTATCCGCCAAGGATCTCTGTCTCAGCTACCAGACGAATGACGGCGCGGTGCACGCGCTTGCTGATGTCAATCTCGATATCCGCAGGGGCGAGTTTGTCTCCTTCATCGGCCCTTCCGGCTGCGGCAAGACGACTTTCCTGCGCGTCATCGCCGATCTCGAGCGCAAGACCTCCGGCGACATCGCCATCAACGGCATGACACCGGATGAGGCCCGCAAGGCCCGTGCCTATGGCTATGTCTTCCAGGCGCCGGCACTTTATCCGTGGCGCACAATCGAGAAGAACATCGCCCTGCCACTGGAGATCATGGGTTATTCGAAACCCGAACAGAAGAAGCGCATTGATGGGGCGCTCGACCTCGTCGAACTCTCCGGCTTCGAGAAAAAATTTCCCTGGCAGCTCTCAGGCGGCATGCAGCAGCGTGCCTCGATCGCCCGCGCGCTCGCCTTCGACGCCGATCTGCTCTTGATGGACGAACCCTTCGGCGCCCTCGATGAAATCGTCCGCGATCACCTGAATGCGGCGCTTCTGAAACTGTGGTCGCGCACCAACAAGACGATCTGCTTCGTCACCCATTCCATTCCGGAAGCCGTCTACCTCTCCACCAAGATCGTCGTCATGTCGCCACGCCCGGGCCGCGTGACCGATATTATCGACTCGACACTGCCGAAGGAACGACCGCTCGACATCCGCGAGACACCGGAATTCCTGGAAATCGCCCACCGCGTCCGCGAAGGGCTGAGGGCGGGGCACAGTTATGAGTAAGCGCATACGCGGAATTTCGAGGGAGGCCGCATGAAACCCGACACCCTCAAGGACAAGATCATCCCCGTCCTCACGATCCTGCTGGTGCTGATCGCCGTCTGGTATGTCGCCGCGGTCTTCCTCAACGCGCCGTTCCAGCGCGATATGGACGCGCGCAATAACGTCACCTCGACGACGACGGAATTCATCGGCAGGGCACTCTCCCAGCCGAAGCCCATCCTGCCGGCGCCGCATCAGGTGGCGCAGAACGTCTTCGAAAACACCTTCCTGCGAAAGCTCTCCAGCAATCGCAGCCTCGTCTACCACGCAGGCGTCACCCTCTCTTCCACCGCGCTCGGCTTTGCGCTCGGTACGCTGCTTGGCATCGTGATCGCTGTCGGCATCATCCATATCAAGGCGCTCGATCGCAGCCTGATGCCGTGGATCATCGCATCCCAAACCGTGCCGATCCTGGCAATCGCACCGATGGTCATCGTCGTGCTCGGCTCGATCAATATTACCGGCCTCATCCCGAAGGCGCTGATCTCCACCTACCTCTCCTTCTTCCCGGTCACGGTCGGCATGGTGAAGGGGCTGCGCTCGCCCGAGGTCATGCATCTCGATCTGATGCGCACCTACAATGCCACGGCCGCACAAACCTTCTGGAAGCTGCGCGTGCCTGCCTCCATCCCCTTCCTCTTCACCTCGATGAAGGTGGCAATCGCCGCAAGCCTCGTTGGCGCTATCGTCGGCGAACTGCCGACCGGCGCGGTCGCCGGCATTGGCTCCAAGCTGCTTGCCGGCTCCTATTACAGCCAGACGATCGATATCTGGGCAGCACTGGTCGCCGGCTCGGTCCTTGCCGCAATCCTTGTCGCCATCGTTGGCCTCGTCGCGAAGATCGTCGACCGCGCCATGGGCGGGAGGCCGGTATGAAGCAAATCGTGCTTTCCTGGCAGGGCCTGATCGCTCTCCTCTGCGTGGCAGGCGCAATGGTCATGCTGCCTGTCTTTGGGGCCGGTGCCACACAGCCTCCGTCCGCAGGAACTGTCATCCTGATCGCACTGCTTGCGATCGTCGCAGCACTGATCTCCTTCGCGCCCCTATCCACATCGCTTGTCGCAACCGCCCTCTTCATCGGCGCTCATGGTGCGGCATGGCTTCTGCTCGGTACACTTTCGGGCAATGAAGGCTTCGCCGGCACCTCCTTCTTCCTGCTGCTGGCCGCCTGCTGGTTGCTTGCCTGGCGCTGCGTGACGGAGCTTTCGGAACTCAAGCCGACAACACCGTCCGGCCAGTGGCTGCTGCGGCTGCTGATCCCGGCAATCTTCGGCACCTGGATCCTCATCATCTGGGAAACAATCACGCGCGGCGCGGGTGTCCCTTTCGTGCTGCTGCCACCGCCGTCCGCGATTGGCGCACGCATCATAGGCTCCCTGCCGATCCTCGGCGAAGATATCAGGCAAACGATCTTCAAGGCCGTTCTGATCGGTTACACCATCGGCTGCGTCAGCGGCTTCGTCGTCGCCATCCTTGCCGACCGTTTCGCCTTTCTGCGCCGCGGCTTGCTGCCGATCGGCAATTTGGTTTCGGCCCTGCCGATGATCGGCGTGGCACCGATCATGGTCATGTGGTTCGGCTTCGACTGGCCGTCGAAGGCGGCCGTCGTCATCATCATGACCTTCTTCCCGATGCTGGTGAACACCGTTGCAGGGCTAGCCGCCTCCGGCAACATGGAGCGCGACCTGATGCGCACCTATGCATCGAACTACTGGCAGACGCTGGTCAAGCTCAGGCTTCCCGCCGCAATGCCCTTCATTTTCAATGCACTGAAGATCAACTCGACGCTGGCTCTGATTGGTGCCATCGTTGCGGAATTCTTCGGAACGCCGATCGTCGGCATGGGCTTCCGCATCTCCACGGAGATCGGCCGCATGAATGTCGACATGGTCTGGGCCGAGATCGCCGTCGCGGCGCTTGCAGGCTCGATCTTCTATGGTGTCGTCGCCCTTGCCGAGAGGGCGGTGACGTTCTGGCATCCGTCTATCCGTGGTGGTTAGACGTGCCCCGGCCCCGCACCAGGGCCTGGGCATAACTTCAGAGGGAACAAGAAAATGAAAAAATTAATGGTTGCAATGATGGCGAGCGCTATGTCGCTTGCCGCCGCCCACGCGATGGCGGCCGACAAGGTGGCGCTCCAGTTGAAGTGGGTCACCCAGTCGCAATTCGCCGGCTACTACGTCGCCAAGGACAAGGGCTACTATGAAGAAGAAGGCCTCGACGTCGATATCAAGCCAGGCGGCCCCGATATCGCTCCCGAGCAGGTGATCGCCGGCGGCGGCGCCGATGTGATCGTCGACTGGATGGGTGGTGCGCTGGTTGCTCGCGAAAAGGGCGTTCCGCTGGTCAACATCGCCCAGCCCTATCAGAAGTCGGGCATGGAAATGATCTGCCGCAAGGACGGCCCGGTCAAGACCGAAGCCGATTTCAAGGGCCATACCCTCGGCGTCTGGTTCTTCGGCAACGAATATCCTTTCTTCGCCTGGATGAGCAAGCTCGGCCTCAAGACCGATGGCGGCCCTGACGGTGTGACGGTACTCAAGCAGAGCTTCGACGTTCAGCCGCTGCTGCAGAAGCAGGCCGACTGCATTTCCGTCATGACCTATAATGAATACTGGCAGGCAATCGATGCCGGCCTGAAGCCGGAAGATCTCACCGTCTTCAACTACACCGCCATGGGCAACGACCTGTTGGAAGACGGTCTCTATGCTTCGGAAGAAAAGCTGAAGGATCCGGCCTTCAAGGAAAAGATGGTCAAGTTCGTCCGCGCTTCGATGAAGGGCTGGAAATACGCCATGGAGAACCCGGATGAAGCAGCCGGAATCGTCGTCGACGCCGGCGGCCAGGACGAAAACCACCAGAAGCGCATGATGGGCGAAGTCGCCAAGCTGATCGGTGACGGCACCGGCAAACTCGACACCACGCTCTATGATCGTACGGCGAAGGCCCTGCTCGACCAGAAGATCATCAACAAGGAGCCATCGGGCGCCTGGACCCACGACATCACTGACGCCGCCGCCAAGTAACGGCATAGCGATACCAAAATGCAACGCGCGCGGGAGAATCTCCCGCGCGTTTCTATTTTTTGCACTCA
The DNA here is from genome assembly GCF_052113285.1 of Rhizobium sp. YAF28. Taxonomy (NCBI): domain Bacteria; kingdom Pseudomonadati; phylum Pseudomonadota; class Alphaproteobacteria; order Hyphomicrobiales; family Rhizobiaceae; genus Rhizobium; species Rhizobium sp. YAF28. Next base: position 75,979 of record NZ_JBFRCX010000010.1, read on the forward strand.
ATGAAAAAAATCGCCTTGCAACTGTCGCATTTATCAGGCGTCAAACGTCGAAGCATATGAGAGCCGATCAATCATCGTCATGTTCACATAACCCTGAGGTGATTGATGAGCCCCGCAATGGTAATTAATATTATCTCATGGGGAATTATTTTCTGCCAGGCTTGCACGTGGAGCAAATCGATACCACGTTCTAGCTGGATTTGCCGGAGAGGGATGACGCGTTCCGGCAGATGAGATGCGGGTAAATACCTCTGAGATTTGGAAGACGGAATTTGCCCGGTTCGCGAGTTGCATGACGACACGCGAGTCCGGCCGATCCTGTCAAGAGATTGGACGAAGACGCATGGCACTGAAGCCGCACGCATTACTACGCGCCTCCACTTTTCTTGTTGCTGCATTTGCGGCCTCGGCTGTATTTGCGCAGGAACCCAAGGCCACCCAGCCGCAGGCCCAGGCTCTGCAGAACCTGCCGGCAATCGTTGTCACCAAGGCCGTAAACCGCACCCTCGTCGACCGTGTCATCGGCACGGGAACGGTCAAGCCCGTCGAGGAAGTCTATATCCAGCCGCAGGTCGAAGGCCTCTCCATCCGCACCCTGAAGGCCGATGTCGGCGACAAGGTCCAGGCGGAAAGCACGCTGGCGACGCTGAACGATGACGCTCTGGTCTTGACGAAGAGCCAGATGATGGCGACGAAAGCCAAGGGCGAGGCAAGCCTTGCCCAGCTACGCGCCCAGCTCGTCGAGGCTCAGGCCAATGCCGAGCAGGCAAGGCAGCAGCAGGTCCGCGCCCAGGAAATGGTCAAGAAGGGTACGGTTTCGACCGCCCAGGTCGAGCAGGCCGATGCAACTGCCGCCGCCGCCAATGCCCGCGTCTCCTCCGCCGAGCAGGCGATCGAGGTCGCCGAAGCCGATCTCAAGGTCTTCGACAGCCAGATCGCCGACGCGGACCTGAAACTGGCGCGCACCGATGTGAAGACACCGGTCGCGGGCATCATTTCAGCCAAGAACGCCAAGGTCGGCGCTATTGCCGCCGGCAACGGCGATCCGCTATTCACCGTCATCCGCGACGGCGACGTCGAACTTGTCGCCGAAGTCGCCGAAAGCGACATCGTCAGGATCATGGCCGGCCAGAAGGCGACGATTTCGCTTTCCGGCAGCCGCGAGAAGCTTTCCGGCGCCGTGCGCCTGGTGTCGCCGACCGTCGATCCGGTCACCCGCCTCGGCCTCGTCCATATCTCTATCGACGATGACAGCAAGGCGCGTTCCGGCATGTATGGCAGCGCCGAGATCATCGTTCGCGAGACGGAGGGCGTATCGCTTCCCCTGACGGCAGTGCTCACCAGCAACGAAGGCTCCTCCGCCCGCAGGGTCGAGGATGGCGTGGTGAAATACGCCAAGGTCGAGACCGGCATCCAGGACGGTGCCTATGTCGAGATCGTCAATGGATTGAAGACCGGCGACGAGGTCGTGGCCAAGGCGGGCGCTTATGTCCGCGACGGTGACCATATCACTCCGGTGCGTGAACAGCCTCCGGCTTCCAACTAAAGAGACCATCCGATGAATTTTTCAGCCTGGTCCATTCGAAATCCGATCGCGCCGCTCCTGGCCTTCTGCCTGCTGGTGTTCATCGGCATGCAGTCCTTCAACTCGCTGCCGATCACCCGCTTTCCCAACATCGACGTGCCGCTGGTTTCGATCAGCGTGACGCAGAGTGGCGCCTCGCCTGCCGAACTCGAAATGCAGGTGACGAAGGAGATCGAAGACGCGGTCGCCTCGATCACCGGCATCGACGAGATCCAGTCGACGGTGACCGACGGCAGCTCGCAGACCAACGTCATGTTCCGTATGGAAGTGCCGACCGAACAGGCCGTGCAGGACACCAAGGACGCGATCGACCGTATCCGCAGCGATCTGCCGGCAAACATCGAAGAACCGATTGTCTCCAAGGTCGATGTTGAAGGCCAGGCGATCCAGACTTTCGCCGTATCCTCGCCAGACCTGTCGCTGGAGGAACTCTCCTGGTTCGTTGACGACACGATCAAGCGTTCACTGCAGGGCCAGTCCGGCATCGGCCGCGTCGACCGCTACGGTGGCGCAGAGCGCGAAGTGCGCATCGAACTCACCCCCGGCAAGCTCGATGCATATGGCATCACTGCCGCGAGCGTGAATCAGCAGCTGCGCGGCACCAATGTCGATCTCGGCTCCGGCCGCGGCCAGGTGGCCGGCAGCGAGCAGGCGATCCGCGTTCTCGGCGATGCCCGCAACGTCGCCGAGCTTGCCGACACGACGATTGCTCTGCCGAACGGTCGCTTCGTCAAGCTGTCCGATCTCGGCGTCATCAAGGACACCTACGAGGAGCCGAAATCCTTCTCGCGCTTCAATGATACGCCTGTCGTTACCTTCGGCGTCTTCCGCTCGAAGGGCGCCAGCGAAGTCAGCGTCGCCGAAACCGTGGCGCAGAGCCTCGACAAGGTGCGGGGCGAAAACCCGAACGTAAAGATCGAGCTGATCGACGATTCGGTCTATTTCACCTACGGCAACTACGAAGCCGCCATCCATACGCTGCTCGAAGGTGCTCTCCTCGCCATCATCGTCGTCCTTCTGTTTCTCAGGAACTGGCGTGCGACCCTGATCTCTGCAATCGCGCTACCGCTCTCCGCCATCCCGACCTTCTGGGTCATGGACATGATGGGCTTCTCGCTGAACCTTGTCAGCTTCCTGGCCTTGACGCTTGCGACGGGTATTCTCGTCGACGATGCGATCGTAGAAATCGAAAACATCGCCCGCCATATCAAGATGGGCAAGACGCCCTATCGGGCGGCGATCGAGGCGGCTGATGAAATCGGCCTTGCCGTCATCGCCACCACCTTCACCATCATCGCGGTCTTCGTGCCGGTTTCCTTCATGCCGGGCATTCCGGGCCAGTACTTCATCCAGTTCGGCCTGACCGTCGCCTTCTCTGTTTTCTTCTCACTGATGGTGGCGCGCCTCATCACCCCGATGATGGCCGCCTATTTGATGCGTGCCGAAGACGGCATGGAAGACCATCACGACAATGACGGCCTGCTGATGAAGGGCTATACGCGCCTGGTGCGGGGCACGACCGGGCACTGGTACACGCGTTACGCGACGCTGCTTGCGGCGATCGGTTTCCTGATCGGTTCTGTCTTCCTGCTGATGCAGGTTCCCGGCAGCTTCCTGCCGCCGGAAGACGCCTCGCGCATCGTTCTCTCCGTCGAACTGCCGCCCAATGCCCGGCTCGACGACACCGAGAAGACGACCGATGCGATCTATGACAGGGTCAAGGACATCAACGGCGTCGAAAGCGTCTTCGTTCTCGGCGGCGCATCGCCGAAGGGCGATCTCGAACTGCGCCGTGCGACGATCACGCTTGCGCTCCACAAGCTCGACCAGTCGCTGGTCAAGAAGGTGGTCAACGATGTGCTCGGCCATATTCCCGTCATCGGCCCGATGCTGCCGAAGGTGGAAGTCCACGGCCGCGAACGTCCGCAATGGGATATCGAAAAGGAAGTCTTCGCCAAGCTGCGCGACATTCCCGACGTCCATATCCTCAAGCTCAACGACCGCGGCGAACGCGACCTGTCCTTCAACTTCCTCTCCAAGAACGAGAAGGACCTGAATGATGCGGTCGGCATTCTGGAATCCAAGCTGCGTGCCGATCCGCTGCTGGCGAATGTCAGCGCCGACGGCGCGCTGCCCCGTCCGGAATTGCAGGTCTACCCGCGCAAGGACGAAGCCGCCCGCCTCGGCATCACGCCGCAGCAGATCTCCGAGACGATCCGTGTCGCCACCATCGGCGATGTGGACGCAGCCCTTGCCAAGATCTCGCTCGACGATCGCCAGATCCCGATCCGGGTTCAGGCCGCACTCGACATGCGCCGTGATCTCGCGGCCATCCGGGCATTGAAGATCCAGACCGCCCGCGGCGGCACCGTTCCGCTCGCAAGCGTCGCCAATATCGACTATTCGGAAGGCGTCAGCTCGATCAAGCGCAACAACCGCTACCGCGTCGTCTCGATCGGCTCCGACCTGCCACAGGGCGTGGCGCTCGACACGGCTTCGGCCCGCTTCCGCCAGATCGTCAACGAGGCCAAGATCCCGGCCACGGTGCATCTTGCCGAAAGCGGCGATACCAAGGTGCAGACGGAGATGCAGCAGAGCTTCGTTAACGCCATGCTGATGGGCCTCCTCTTGGTGCTGACGGTGCTGATCCTGCTCTTCAAGGACGTAATCCAGCCCTTCACCATCCTGTTCTCGCTGCCGCTCGCCATCGGTGGCGTGGCGGCGGGCCTGATCGTCACCAGCAATCCGCTGTCGATGCCCGTCATGATCGGCATTCTGATGCTGATGGGTATCGTCACGAAGAACGCCATCCTGCTCGTCGATTTCGCGATCGAGATGCGCCACCAGGGCATGGCTCGTGTCGAGGCCATGGTCGAAGCCGGCCGCAAGCGCGCCCGGCCGATCATCATGACCTCGATCGCCATGTCGGCCGGCATGCTGCCTTCCGCGCTCGGCGTCGGCGAAGGCGGCTCGTTCCGCGCGCCGATGGCGATCGCGGTGATCGGCGGCATTATCGTCTCGACGGTGCTCTCGCTCGTCGTCGTGCCCTCCTTCTTCCTGATCATGGACGATCTTTCCCGCCTGCTCGGCTGGATCTTCGGCCGCTTGGTCGGCAAGAAGGACAAGGAGGATCTGCCGATGTCGAGCGAAGATCTCACCCGCGTCGCCCGCGAGAACCGCAGCGACATCGACTCGCTGGAGGAACGCCTGACCGCGATCGAAAGACCGGAAAGCAAACGCAAGGTTGGCAACGACACCAACGTGCTGCGCCTGCCGCCCTTCGCGGCTGAATAAGCCTAACGCCATGAAGGAAAAGGCCGGGCATCGACCCGGCCTTTTTATTTATCGAGCTTACCGCAGCCTTGGCGCCGCCGTACTGTCTCTTACGACAAGTTCGAGATCGAGCGCCTCATGATCTTCCGGCAGCGCATTTTCGAGGATCGCCGTCACCGAGCGCCGTGCGATTTCGGCAAAGGGCTGCGCGACAGTGGTCAGGCGCGGCAGCGAGGTTGCGGCTTCCGGCACACCGTCGAAGCCGATAATGGATACGTCCTCCGGCACTTTTAGCCCGCGCTCGGCGAGCCACTGCATGGCAAACAGCGCAACCTTGTCCGACATCGCCAGAATGGCCGTCGGTGGATTGGCAGAGGAGAACAGGGCTTCCATGGCCGTGATGGTGCTCGGTCTGTCATGCAACGTTCCCTGGATCGGAACGGCGTCGCGCGGAATGCCGTATTCCGCTAACGCCTGCCAGTAGCCATGCATGCGGTCACGCGGGGTCGCTTCCATTTCAGGATCGACACGCGCGGGCGCCACCAGCCCGACAAGGCCATCGACATCGCCGATCGATAGGATCGCGATATTCCGGTGCCCGAGCTCCAGCAGATGCCGCGCAGCCGCAGCTCCGCCCGCGACATTGTCGATGCCGATCGCCGGGATCGTCTCATCCTCGATACCGAGCGCCAGCGCGATGAACGGCAGCTGGCGCTGACGGGTGAGTTCCACGAGCCTCTCTCCGCCTTCCACGCACAGCAGGATGAAGCCGTCGACGAGCGCGCTGTTGATGTTCCAGGCAAGCCGCTCCTCGTTCATCGCCGATACGACGGCAATGCCTGTGCCGCTGGCATCGCAAACTTCACCGATCGCGGTCATCAGCGAACGCGCCCAGGGATCGTCGAAGAAATAGGTAAGCGGTTCGACGGCGGCGACGCCGATCGCGTTCACCCGCCCTGCCCTGAGCAGCCTGCCCTTGACATCAGGCCCACCATAACCGAGCTCGCGTGCGACATTGAGCACCCGCTCGCGAACCTCCTCCCGAACCACGTCTGGACGGCTGAATACGTTCGATGCCGTGCCCTGCGATACGCCTGCCGCCTTGGCGACATCAGCCAGTCTCACATGCCCTTTGCCCAAAGCTACTCCTTGCAGGTCCGAATTTGGTTCACTCTAGCAAAAAATTGTATCGGTTCAAAATAAACTTGACATCCGACTAAGATGAGAGGAAGATTGAATCGGTTCAATAAATCCATCGAGATTTTGAATCGATTCAATATTATTATGGAGAACGGAGTGATGATCCCGATCAGTTCGCTATTCAAGGATCTTTATGAAGACCGCTGGGGTAACCCGCGCAACAGCCAGCCTGCCGAGGAGGCCGAACGCGGCAAGCGCCTGTTTGTCCTGCTGCCTTTCACGCGTCGGTTCATCAGCAATCGCAAACGCCCGGACGCCTGGTCCTTCACCATCCCGGTCGATCGCCGGCTTCGATAGGCATCTCAACAGCGGCGTTTGACCAAAATCAATTCCCGCGCGCTTCCCTTCCCTTATTCTCGCATCATCAAGGGAACATTGGCAGCATCGACCGCTGCCGGAGGCCGGAACATGAACAGGATGCTGATGCTGAGCAGCCGCGAGCGGGCGCTGCTTTCCAGAGCCGGAATATTTGCAGAGCTGGACAGCGCAGAAACCGAGGCACTACGCGCCTGCTCCACCATAGTCGCTTCCGGTCCGCACGATATTCTCTTTCAGGAAGGCGAACCTGCCGCTCATTTCTACAGCGTGCTAGAGGGCTACGTCCGGCTCTTTCGTCTGAATGGTGAAGGCCGAGAAGCTGACATCCGCATCTGCGAACCCGGCGACAGTTTCGCCGAATGCCTGATCCAGGCGGGTGGCACCTATCGCTACGGCGCCCAGTCGATGGACAATACGGTTCTTGCCCGCTTCCATATCGGCAAGGTGCGCGCCCTGCTGGCTGAACACCCGCGGATCGGCACCGCGATCATGCGCAGCCTGTCGCTGCATCTGCTGTCGACGATGGAATGCCTCGCCAACGACCGCATGCAGACGGCGCCGCAGCGCGTGGCGCACTACCTGCTCTCGCATTGCGTCGAGGAAGGCCCGACAACGGCATCGCTGCGACTGCCCTTCCCGAAGAACCTGCTTGCCCGCAAGCTCGGCCTGGCGCCGGAGGCGCTGTCCCGCGCCTTCTCGACGCTCAAATCCGCAGGCGTGACCGTGCGCGGACGTTTCATCGCCATCAACGACATCAATTCACTGAGAAGGATATGAAGCTAGGTCAGACCCCAGAAGCCATGTCTCTTGCCATGTTGTCGCTTCAACTGCGCGACATAGGCATCGTGGGAGCCAGCGCTGCTGAAATCGACGATATGGGGGGCGAGAGACGCGCATTCCGCCAGATGCCGTGCCGCATGCTTGTAGCGACTGGATCGCCCGCTATCGAGCGTAAAATCGATCATTGAACGCAAGACGATCGTGGCCGCGATCGGATGTTTGTCGGCCAGTGCTTCAGCAGCCGGCGTCATCAATTCATAGAGGTCACCGTCGAGCTCCGCCTTCCGCCTGACGATAAGTTTTGCGGCCTCGGCAAGTGCCGGCCAGCCCAGGAAAAAAACGAGCGACGTGTGGACGTCAGGGAAAGCCTGGGCATAGGCGAACGCCTTTTCCTCGGCCTCGATGTCATCGAAATCTGGCAATCGCTTCAGGAACGCGCGTAGGTGCACGTCGTTCAGCGATTGCTCGAACCACGTCCATCGATCGGCCTGAGCCTCGTCAGCGCGCCCCAAAGCTTCGAGCGTCGCGATACGGGCCAATTGCCACTCGACGGGATTTTCAGCCCGGCCTCCGATATCTGCTCGGTCCAGCGTCTCGAGTGCCTCGTCAGCACGTCCTGCCAAAAGCAGACGGTCGGCAATGTCTGCAGCCACCTGAGGGAACCTGCGGGTCTTTTCAGGCTGCTGGGCGATATACGCATCGACATCGCCCTGAGCGTCGGCGATCTCTTGCAGAGCGATATGCACGGTTAGTTCGCGGCGCTGCCTGTAGACTTCGTCCTCATAGATCGGGCCATGGGAACCCAAGCCGATGAGCCGACGGTCAGCGGCTGCGGGCTTTGCGAGAGGCTCGTTCGACCACTCCACGAACAAGGCTTTCAGATGTTCGAGACCATCGTTGCCGAGCGCCGCGACCATTGCCGTGATCAATTCGTCGTACTGGCCATAAGCATTCCCTTGGGCGGCTGCGAAGATCTTGTCGGCAAGGGTCTTGGTATCGATACCTGCCATCTTGGCGATAACACCGGCATCCGTGCGAGCTTGGTGAAAACTCTCCATGAGCGAACCGCTGCCATCGTCGGATCGCTCGAAGATCGAATCGCCAAGCGCCAGAAATTGCCAGATCAGTTCGAAGCCTTCTTTCGGATCGTCTGCGGCAACGATATCGACGATCGCCTTGCGTTGCGTTTCAAGATCGGCCTTGAGCTTCCTTACCTTGTGCCAGTCTATGTAGGTGCGAGCGCGAGCGATACTGACGAGCCGTTTGCGTATTTGACGCGCCATCTCGGCGCTGCTCTCGTTGCCGGCGAGCTCCATGCGAAGCCGTTGCTTGTGAGCGGCGCTGCCGGTGCTGATTTCGATCAGCAGCTCGGCAAGCCGTTGCGTGCCGAGCGCTTCCAGGTTCTTCGCATTGAGAGTCGTCTTCGCCGCCATTGCTCTTCGCTAGCTGATTTGCGTCAACGTTACCGTGCAGAGCATTCCGGTCCAAGATCGGGACGACGAAATAATCTAGAGACCACCCTGCACCCGCAGGAAGTCGACGATCGAACTGATGCCGTCGCCACGCTTCATGTCGGAGAAGACGAAGGGGCGCGTTGCGCGCATGCGTGTCGCATCCCGGTCCATCACATCAAGGTCAGCCCCGACATAAGGCGCCAGATCCTTCTTGTTGATGACGAGAAGATCTGACCTTGTAATGCCCGGCCCACCTTTGCGCGGAATTTCCTCACCCTGGCAGACGGAGATCACATAGATGGTTATGTCGGCGAGATCAGGCGAGAACGTCGCCGCCAGATTGTCACCACCGGATTCGATGAAAACAACGTCGAGATCGGGGATGCGCTCGTTGAGACCTGCGATAGCCTGCAGGTTGATCGTCGCATCCTCGCGGATGGCCGTATGCGGGCAGCCGCCGGTCTCAACGCCGACGATGCGCTCGGACGGCAGTGCCTGCATGCGCACCAGCGCCTCGGCATCCTCAGTCGTGTAGATGTCGTTGGTCACGACGGCGACGGAATAGTCGTCGCGCATCGCCTTGCAGAGCTTTTCGGTCAGCGCCGTCTTGCCCGAGCCGACCGGCCCGCCGATACCGACGCGCAATGGTCCGTTTCTTGATTTCATGTCTCTTACTCCTATCGAAGTCAGATGATAACGAAGCGCTGCTTTCCCGCCACCGTCAAATGACGCAGGTATCAGGATAAGTCTCGTTCATGAGCGGAACAACCGCGTCTGCTGTGTCTCGTGACGAAGCCCGGCAATATCGGCCTGAACCGTCGCGGAACCGAGATCCTCGAGAGTGGAGCGGGCAGCACGTGCGGCAATATCCATCACGTGCTCCTCCAGCCCGGCGAGAACGGCAACGCCGTCCTTCTGTCCCGTGACACCGAGCCGGATACCGGAGGAGACCGCCTGGGAGAGATAGGCATGCAGGAAGGCAGCCAGCGCTTTCTCGATTGCTATCCCGTGCGCGCCCGTCACCGCACCGACGGCCACCGGATAGGCCGTCTTCTTCGGCAATCGGCTGAACACCCCATCCGGCCATGCCTGCGCACCCGTCAGGAAGGCTTCGCCAAGCAACATCGTCTCCTGATGCCGCTCGCGCGAGCCGGCAAGCGCTGCTGCCAGTTCTGCAAGCTCCGCAAGGCAGTCGCCATCGTTATGACCACGATGGCTTGCGGCAAAGAGCACAGCATCGTTCCAGACCGAGCCGTTGCTGGTCAGCGTCTGAAGCCAGCGCCGCAGCATGCCCGCATCGCCGACAAGTCCATCCGCCACCGCCCGCTCCAGCCCGCCGGAATAGGCGAAGGAGCCGACGGGAAAAGCCGGCGAGAGCCATGCCGTCAGGCGCAGCAAAGCCTGCAGCTCACGATCCTCAGCCATCAGGCTTCAATCATGCTTATGATGGCTGTGGTCGTGGTTGTGGCCATGCTCATGATCATGGTCGTGATGCTCATGATCGTGGTCATGATGGTCATGCCCGTGCGAATGCCCGCCCTGAGAATGATAGGCGCCGCGAGCTGGCTGGAAGGGTTCGTTGATATCAAGCACCATCGCGCCCAGCCCCTGCAACATGGTGCGGATGACGTGATCGCGCAGGATCACGATGCGATCCTCCTCGATCTGCGCCGAGAGATGACGGTTGCCGAGATGCCAGGCAAGTTCGATCAGATGCGCGCGGTCACGGCCGCGCACTTCAAACAGTTTCTCGTCGGCGGCAAGGATTTCGATCAGCTCGCCATCCTCGCGCACCAGCATGTCACCATTGGCGAAAAGCACCGGATCCTTGAGATCGAGCATCACCATCTCGCCGTTCTCCAGATGCAGGAGCTTGCGGCGCAGGTGCCGCAGATCGTGCGGCAGCTTGACCTGTGCGGTCGGATGGGAGGAAGGGGTGCCGGCGGGAAGGTAAGATGTGACGCGCTGCATGACATATCCGTTAAACTGGGACCTAGACCATGCAAAATAGCCCTTCGCGATGCAAGCACCAATGCACGTTTCGTAACGCGCTAGCCTAGATTCCATATGCCTGCAGCAGGCTCCCCTCGTCAGGTCCGACACCCTGCACGCCAAGGCCGTTTTCGACGAGGCCATGCCAGGCGTGGTTCAGCCCTTCCCGCTCATGGACGACACGATTACGGCCGAGCGCCTTGGCGAGATAGAGCGCCTTGTCGGCGGAGGCATAGACCGCCTCCTTGTCGCGTCCCTCGTGGAGATCGGCAATACCGCCTGATATCGTGATGGTGACGTCATGCCCATCCGCCGGAATCGGCCGCGCGGCAATCTGTGCCCTCACCCCTTCAATGCGCGCCACCCGCTCCTCCCGCGTCCCGCCTTGAACGACAACACCGAACTCCTCGCCGCCGAGCCGCGCCACGACCGACGCGCCATCGAAAGCCGCAGAAAGCATGGCTGAGACGGCAGTAATGACGGCATCACCACAGCCATGGCCGAAACGGTCGTTGATCGCCTTGAAACGGTCGACGTCGAAAATGGCGAGACAGGCATCCCCCTCTACTCTCTCCAGGGCATCGGTGAAAGCACGCCGGTTCAGAAGCCCCGACAGCGTGTCGGTCCGGCTGAGCTTTTCGAATTTGGCACGGGAGACGGTCAGGTCATGAATGGCGAAACCCGCCACCAGCGACAGCACGCCGGACACCATTCCACCGATCAGCCAGGAGAGGATGATGGCAAAGATCATGGCATGCCCGAGGGTAATCGGCAGCACTCCCATGAAGTTGAGCGGAGGCAGCGTGACCACGATGATGAAGCCGGACAGGATAACCGCCAGAAAACTCATCTTCAGCGCAAAAGTATAAACGGTTTTGCGATGCTCGAAACTGCCTAGATCAGCCTGAAGCGATATCCAGTTTTCCATGAGAATCGACCTTCCTGCCAGCGTTTCAAGGCCATTGATAGGGTTGCAATTGCTGCGGAGGTCTTAATCCAATCGCTAAAATTCGAGTGATTTCAGGGGATTCAGCCGATCTGTTTTTTCTAGCAGAGAGTGCAACTTTTCGGGACAGGCATGTCCACTATGGGAAACACATCTAAAAACTTGATTTCAAACGGATTTTAGAGGGGACAATCGGCGCCTGTTCCAGAATGATCTATGGATTAAAAATCACAGTCTATCCACCGATTTTCACAACCAGCCGGGGAATGATGCTCAGATTTCACTTTAAGGGCAACAATGGGGAACAGTGTCTCTAAAACACAAGGGTTAAAACGGAAAATAACGCCGCGCCGTCAGCAGCGCCAAGCTGCAGAAGATCCTCTATACTTCAATTATAGAGACTAAGCGAAAGCACCAGCGTCTGCGGCAACGGGTTCCACAAACCCGTTCGCAAGCCGCCTGTCCGTAGCGCAGCGGCAGTCCATGTATTGCAGCCAAACAGCGCATTGAAATAGCCCTTCGCCTCGAAGAACCTGTCGTAGTCGCCATATCCCCTGTCGCTGACCGGCACTACCGCTCCATTTTCCCGGATGAAACTGTCATTGATGAAGCCGAGCAATTGCTCGAAGCGCCCACCATCGACATTGAGAACCGTCACGGCCGGATGGGTTTCGGAGATGCCTCCGGCAACATCGACATGCATCACCGATCCGTCGATCGTCAGCGCCCGAAGTACGGGCATCGGCTTCAGATCGGCCCAGGTCGGTGTCTCCAGATAGAATGAGCGACCGCCCCATCCGAAGATCAGCCATTGTGCGGCAGGATCGCTCACCGGAATGCCGGCATCCTCAAGGAATGAAAACGACGTCCGAAACCGATCGTCGAGCGGGATCGCAATATCCGTATGGATCGGGCCGGAAAGCAGCAGAATGCGTTGCGAGGACGTCATATCGGGAGAAGCCTCGGCTGCCCCAAGCATAGGCCTTGGAATGAAGGTGCCACCGGCCACCAGCAACAAAAACAGCGCGATCGCCCCTATAAGCCATCGCGCTGTCAGCTTCAAACCGCGCATGAAAGATGGGGCTCAGAACAGGAAATAACGCTGCGCCATCGGCAGCACCGTCGCCGGCTCGCAGGTCAGCAATTCGCCATTCGCCCGCACCTCATAGGTCTCCGGATCGACCTCGATATCAGGTGTCAGGTCGTTGTGGATCATCGATGCCTTGGAGATGCCGCCACGGGTATTCTTCACTGCAACGAGATTCTTGGCGACGCCGAGGCGGCCCTTGAGACCGGCGTCGAGCGAAGCCTGAGAAACGAAGGTGACCGAGGAGTTCGTCAGGCTCTTGCCGAAGGAGGCAAACATCGGACGGTAATGCACCGGCTGTGGCGTCGGGATCGAGGCATTCGGATCGCCCATCGGTGCAGCGGCAATCGAGCCACCGAGCAACACCATGTCCGGCTTCACGCCGAAGAAGGCCGGGTTCCATAGAACGAGGTCGGCGCGCTTGCCAACTTCGATGGAGCCGATCTCATGGGACAGGCCATGGGCGATCGCCGGATTGATCGTGTATTTGGCGACATAGCGGCGGACACGCAAATTGTCGTTGTCGCCCTTCTCGTCTTTCAGGCGGCCGCGCTGGCGCTTCATCTTGTCGGCCGTCTGCCAGGTACGGATCAGCACTTCGCCGACACGGCCCATGGCCTGGCTGTCCGACGAGATGATCGAGAAAGCGCCGATATCGTGCAGGATGTCTTCGGCCGCGATTGTCTCCTTGCGGATACGGCTTTCAGCAAAGGCGATATCTTCGGGGATCGACGACGACAGGTGATGGCAGACCATCAGCATGTCCAGGTGCTCGGCGATGGTGTTGACCGTATAGGGCCGCGTTGGATTGGTGGACGAAGGAATGACGTTCGGTTGGCCGCAGATCTTGATGATGTCGGGTGCGTGACCGCCGCCCGCTCCTTCCGTATGGAAGGCATGAATGGTGCGGCCCTTGATGGCGCCGATCGTATCCTCCACGAAGCCGCTCTCGTTCAGCGTATCCGTATGGATCATCACCTGTACGTCATATTCGTCGGCGACCGACAGGCAGCAGTCGATGGCGCCGGGCGTCGTGCCCCAGTCCTCGTGCAGCTTCAGCGAGGTGGCGCCGGCGAGCACCATTTCCTGCAATGGACCCGGAAGCGACGCATTGCCCTTGCCGGCAAAAGCGAGGTTCATCGGGAAAGCATCGGCTGCCTCGATCATGCGCGCAATATGCCAAGGGCCAGGCGTGCAGGTCGTCGCAAGTGTCCCGTGCGCCGGCCCCGTGCCGCCGCCGAGCATGCAGGTCAGGCCGCTCATCAGCGCTTCCTCGATCTGCTGCGGCGCGATGAAATGGATATGGCTGTCCATGCCGCCGGCCGTGATGATCTTGCCTTCGCCGGCAATCGCTTCCGTGCCCGGACCGACGATGATATTGACGGCCGGCTGCATATCCGGATTGCCGGCCTTGCCGATCGCCGCGATACGACCGTCCTTCAAGCCGATATCGGCCTTGTAGATACCGGCATGGTCGATGATGACGGCATTGGTGATGACGGTATCGACCGCGCCATCTGCCCGCGTCACCTGGCTCTGGCCCATGCCGTCACGGATGACTTTCCCACCGCCGAACTTCACCTCTTCGCCATAGGTGGTAAAATCCTTTTCGATCTCGATGAAAAGCTCCGTATCGGCAAGGCGGACCTTGTCGCCGGTGGTCGGACCGAACATGCCGGCGTAAGCCTTGCGGGAGATCTTGTAGGGCATCTATCAGGCTCCTTGGGAGGAAGAGACGAATGGTTTTCCGGCAAGCCGTCTGAGACGGCCGGCCGCAATATGGGAGTCGACGAGCTGCTTCTCGGCGGCGAAGGGATGCCATTCCCAGCCCACATGGCCGAAGCCTGCGAGCGTCACCTCGTCGTTGGGAAATCTGTCGAGCACTTCGCCGATGACGATCATGCCACTGCTCGGCACGATGTAAGGCGCCGGCGAGAAGGCAGACAGCGCCTGATCGACGGCTTCGTGAACCTGTTTGTCAACGATCCGATGCACCTTGCCAGCTTCAGCACAGAAAGCGCTGAATTGGTTGGTGTAATCGTCGCAGAAATCATCGAGCTCCGGATGCGAAGCCGCAAGAGGTGCGCGCATCGCCGCGAATTTTTCGGGATTGCGCACACTCCAGATTTCCGAGGCTTCGACAACACCGGGATGGATGCGCCAGCTTTCCGAGCCGAGCATGGCCTTGGCGGGTCGGCCGGTATTGCATACCGCAACCACATCCGTGCGCGTGCCACCGGCGCCATAGGAGCGGCACTCGTTGAAGCGGATGACGAAGTCGGCGGCATCGATGATCTCAGCCCCTCCTTCTCCCACTTCGCCGTTGCCCACGATCATGATCGTCCTGCCCACCTTACTGGCCCATTCCATTGGCGAGTTCTTTGAGCTCCTTGGTCCTGAGATCCGTCAGGTCAGCAAGGCAGCCCGCCACCAGCATCGGCTCCATCGTGCCGCCGCGTGCCTGAAAGCCGTAATTCTCACATTGAGCGTCGCGATAACTGATCCAGGCGCGCTGTGCCTTGAGAAGCGCCTGTTCGGCGCCCTTCATGTCACCATCGAGATCCTTGTCGATCGCCACCATGGCGGCGCGCGTCTGCTTGTACTGGGCATTGAGCGCCTTGTCGGCCTCTTCATAGCGCGCCTGCGCGCAGCTCGTCATATCGGATTGTGTCTGCGCATTGTCACAGTCCACGTCCTCGGCATGGGCAGCACCGGCGGCAAGCAGCATAAACGCTCCACCGATGAGCCCGATCTTCAAGCGCATGAATTTCCTCCCGTCATTTTCTTTTAATTAGAGCCGGCCCATGACGAGCTGGCGGAAGCCGTAGACTTCACGTTTGCCGGACAGAGGAATGAGCGTCACCGAGCGGGTCTGGCCCGGCTCAAAACGCACGGCCGTGCCGGCGGGAATATCGAGCCGCATGCCATGGGCCTTGTCGCGATCGAAGGACAGGCCGGCATTGGTCTCGGCAAAATGATAGTGGCTGCCGACCTGCACGGGACGGTCGCCGGTATTGGAAACCTCGAGCATCACAGTCGGTGCGCCGGCATTGAGCTCGATCTCGCCGCTCGCAGCAATGATTTCGCCAGGGATCATCTATCTCTCCTTAAGCCGCCTTGGGCGCGCAGCCCTCGGCCTTCAGAACACGTTTCGTGGAGGCCGGATTGTTCGCAAGTTTTGCCGCAGGCCGGATCGGCCTGATAACGAGATTGCCGCCGCAATTCGGGCACTCACCCTTGAGGACATTTTCAACGCAATCCGCACAGAACGTGCATTCGAATGTGCAGATCATCGCTTCCGCGCTCTCAGGCGGCAGATCCTTGTCGCAGCATTCGCAATTGGGTCGAAGCTCCAGCATGGCGTACTCCTCAGCGGATCGGTTCGTGCACGGTCACCAGCTTCGTGCCATCGGGGAATGTCGCCTCGACCTGCACGTCATGGATCATCTCTGCAATGCCTTCCATCACCTGGTCGCGGCTGATCACATGGGCGCCGGCCTCCATCAACTCGGCAACCGGGCGGCCATCACGCGCGCCCTCGACGACAAAATCGCTGATGAGGGCGATAGCTTCCGGATAGTTCAGCTTGACGCCGCGCTCCAGCCGCCGGCGGGCCACCATGGCGGCCATGGAAATCAACAGCTTGTCTTTTTCTCTCGGGGTGAGGTTCATCGTCTATCCGCTTGTTGAACTCATAGATTCCAGACTTTCGGCACAGGCGCTCCATTGCGCAAGGCGGAAATGACCGGGATCAGGATTTTTCTCAGCGCAAAGCCATCGGCTGCGGCAAGGCGCACGACGATCTTATCGCTCCAGGCGCTTGCCCCGCCCATATGCCCGTCCACGAGCGGCCGTACTTTGGTGAGATAGGCTTCCGACATCGGTCCGGCATAAAGCACCGTCGCAAAAGCCACCTGCCCGCCGAGCACCGCCTGCTCTGCCGCAAGCAGCGCCACGGCATCGGAAAGACGCAACTCCTCGGCATGGATCAGCCGGCCCGACCGGCGGATACGCCAGCGATCGCGAAACAGCCCCGTCTCCATCGTCTCGCCCATCGCCTTGCGCCCGAGCAGGATTGCCTCGACGGCGAGGAACTCCGCGCTGTCGTCTAGATCGACATCCAGACGGCGAAACAGCGAGGCGCGATCGAAGAGGATCGTCTCCTGCGGCAGCCAGTCGACGCGGGCGCCCGGCCCAACCTCGATCTGCGTCGTCACCTCTGCTGTGCCGGCCGATGCCTTGTAGATCTTCTCGCAGGCCTGCGTCGTCACATCGATGCGCGTACCCGCTCCAGCCGATACGCTCCAGATCATCCGGTCGCCGCCGGTCAGCCCGCCGGCCGTATTGATGAGAACAGCCTCCATCGAGGAATCGAACGTATCCGGCAGGCGGATCTTCGCTGCACCTTCCTGATAAAGCTCACGGATTCGCGTACGCCCATCCTGCACCTTGGCAGCAAGATGCCCGCGTCCTTCCGCTCTCTGCGGTCTCGTGATGCCCGCCGCCGCGCCTGTCATGCCACCCCCGTGCGCAGATGCCGTCCTGTCTGGCAACTTGCGTTGAATGTGTCTGTTGACTGCAACAAAGCAAGTCCCGTGCCGCTTTTCGAAAGCCCGTGCCCCCACGGGCTGTAAGGATGGCGCGGAAGGCATTTGCCGCAAAATGCGGCATCTGCCAGCGCGATCGCCAGAGAGGTCATACGGTCAGATGGCGACGCGCTTCCGGCGTATCCAGCGTCTCGGCAAGGCCTTCGTGAACGATCTCGCCACGATCCATGATGTAGACATAGTCGGCAAGCTCGCGGCAGAAATCGAGATATTGCTCGACAAGCAGGATCGCCATGCCAGTGGAATCGCGCAAGTATCGGATCGCCCGCCCGATATCCTTGATGATGGAGGGCTGGATGCCCTCGGTCGGCTCGTCGAGCACGAGAATCTTCGGCCGCGTGACCATGGCGCGACCGATCGCCAGCTGCTGCTGTTGCCCGCCCGAAAGATCGCCGCCGCGACGCGACAACATCGACTTCAGCACCGGGAAGAGACTGAAGATATCGTCTGGGATGTTGCGGTCGCGGCGGCCAAGCGGAGCAAAGCCGGTCTCGAGGTTTTCTTTGACCGTCAGCAGCGGGAAGATTTCACGCCCCTGCGGCACATAGCCGATGCCCTGCTTGGCGCGGGCAAAAGGCGGCAGGCCATTCAGCTTCGCATCGTTGAAGGTGATGGTTCCCGCCGATATCGGGTGCTGGCCGGTGACGGCGCGCAACAGCGAACTCTTGCCCACGCCATTGCGGCCGAGCACGCAGGTGATCTTGCCCATCTCGGCCTTCATGGAGATGCCGCGCAGGGCCTGTGCCGCGCCATAGTGAAGACTTGCATTTTCAACGGTCAGCATCTTAGCGCCCCAGATAGTTCTCGATCACCTTCGGATCGTTGCTGACGAAATCAATGGACCCTTCGGCCAATACAGAACCTTCCGCCAAGCAGGTTACCTTCACACCGAGATCGCGGATGAAACCCATGTCGTGCTCGACGACGACGACCGAACGCGTCTTGGCGATATCCTTGAGCAGGATCGCCGTCTCAGCCGTTTCGGCGTCGGTCATGCCCGCCACCGGTTCGTCGACGAGCAGGAGCCTCGGCTCCTGCGCCAACAGCATGCCGATCTCCAGCCACTGCTTCTGGCCATGCGAGAGATTGGCGGCGAATTCGTCGCGGCGATGCGTCAGCCGCACCGTTTCCAGGATTTCCTCAATACGCGCCTTGTCCTCACCGGAGAGGCGATAAAACAGCGTTGAAAACACCGTGCGCCGGCGGTTCAGCGCCAGCTCCAGATTGTCCCAGACCGTATGGCTTTCGAAGACCGTGGGCTTCTGAAATTTCCGGCCGATGCCAAGCTGAGCGATATCCGCCTCGTCCTTCTTGGTAAGGTCGATCGTGCCGTTGAAGAAGACCTCGCCCTCGTCGGGCCGGGTCTTGCCGGTAATGATATCCATCATCGTCGTCTTGCCGGCGCCATTCGGGCCGATGATTGCTCTGAGTTCACCGGGTTCGATGACGATGGAGAGCGAGTTCAGCGCCTTGAAGCCATCGAAGGAGACCGAGACACCGTTGAGATAGAGCACGCTGTTGGGTTTGACGTCGGGGATCATGGTCTACTCCGCAGCCTGGATTTTCGCGTCGACGCCTTCTTCGGCTGTCGCTGGCGGCACGCTGGTCGAGACCGGCTTCCGCTTGCCGAGATACTGGGCGATCGTGCCGACGATGCCCTTGGGCAGCAGCAGCGTGACGAGCACGAAGAGGCCGCCGAGCGCGAACAGCCAGTAATCGGGAAAGAGGCCGGTAAAGATCGTCTTGCCGCCATTGACGAGGATGGCGCCGATGATCGGTCCGATCAGCGTCGCGCGGCCGCCGACGGCCGTCCAGATGACGACTTCGATGGAATTGGCCGGTGCGAATTCACCGGGATTGATGATGCCGACCTGCGGCACATAAAGCGCCCCGGCAATACCCGCCATCATCGCCGAAACGACGAAGGTGAAGAGCTTGAAATGCTCGACGCGATAACCGAGGAAGCGCGTGCGACTTTCCGCATCGCGCACGCCAACCAGCACCTTGCCGAATTTCGAACGCACGATCGCCGACGCGATCATCAGCGAGAGCGCCAGGAAGATCGCGGTTGCAGCAAAGAGCGTCGCACGCGTACCATCGGCTTGCACATTGAAGCCAAGGATATCCTTGAAATCGGTCATGCCGTTATTGCCGCCGAAACCCATGTCGTTGCGGAAGAAGGCAAGCAGCAGCGCATAGGTCATGGCCTGGGTGATGATCGACAGGTACACGCCGTTGACGCGCGAGCGGAAGGCGAACCAGCCGAAGACGAAGGCAAGCAGGCCGGGCACCAGCAGCACCATCAGCGCGGCAAACCAGAACTGGTCAAAACCGTGCCAGAACCAGGGCAGCTCCTTCCAGTTCAGGAAGACCATGAAGTCGGGCAGAACAGGGTCACCATAGACGCCGCGCGAACCGATCTGGCGCATCAGATACATGCCCATCGCATAACCGCCGAGCGCAAAGAAGGCCCCATGGCCGAGCGAGAGAATGCCGCAGAAACCCCAGACGAGATCGAGCGCCAGCGCCAGCAGCGCATAGGTCAAATACTTGCCGAACAGCGCCATGATGTAGGTAGGCACATGCAGCGGATTGTCCGCCGATGTCGCCAGATTGAGCACCGGCACCAGAACCGCGATCACCAGCAGGATGGCGATGGCAATGGAGATCCGGCGATCGAGAGACCGGAGAAGGAAGGCCGTAATCATGCTTCCACCGCCCTTCCTTTGAGTGCGAAGAGCCCGCGTGGACGCTTCTGGATGAAGAGAATGATGAGGACGAGCACCAGGATCTTGCCGAGCACGGCGCCGGCGAAGGGCTCGAGGAACTTGTTGACGACGCCGAGCGACAGAGCACCGACCAGCGTGCCCCAGAGATTGCCGACGCCGCCGAAGACCACGACCATGAAACTGTCGATGATGTAGCTCTGGCCGAGGTTCGGCGAGACGTTATCGATCTGCGAGAGCGCCACACCCGCCATGCCGGCAATGCCGGAACCGAGCGCGAAGGTGAAGGCATCGACCCAGCCGGTGCGGATGCCCATGGACGAAGCCATGCGGCGGTTCTGGGTGACCGCGCGCATCTGCAAGCCGAAGGCGGAGCGCTTCAGCAGCATCAGCAGCGCCACGAAGACTGCCATCGAGAAGACGATGATCCAGAGACGGTTCCAGGTGATCGCCAAGCCGCCGAATTCGAAGGCACCGGACATCCAGCTCGGATTGCGCACCTCGCGATTGGTCGGGCCGAAGACCGTACGCACCGCTTGCTGCAGGATCAGCGAAACACCCCAGGTGGCGAGCAGCGTTTCCAGCGGCCGGCCGTAGAGATAGCGGATCACGACACGTTCGATGATAAGGCCGACGAAACCGGTGAAGACGAAAGCGGCGGGCACTGCAAAGGCCAGCGAATAGTCAGCCAAGCCGGGAAAGTTTGCAGTGATATATTCCTGCACGACATAGGTTGTGTAGGCGCCGATCATCACCATCTCGCCATGCGCCATGTTGATGACGCCCATGACGCCGAAGGTGATGGCAAGGCCGATGGCCGCAAGCAACAGCACCGAGCCGAGTGACAGCCCGTACCAGACATTCTGGACGATATTCCAGAGAGCCAGACTAAGGTTGATGGTGCTGATATGCGCCTGAATGGCAGGTTTGAGATCATCGGGCGCGGTTGCCAGCGCCGTGGTCAGAATAGTCAGCGCATCGCGGCCGCCGCGGGCGGCAACCGTATCGATGGCAGCCCTCTTCTCGTCGGCGCTCATATCGCTCTTCAACACCATCACGGCGCGAGCCGCTTCCATGGTGCTCTTGATCTCGGCGTCTTTTTCATCGGCCAGAGCGGAATTCAGCAGATCGAGATTGGCGGGATCGGCATCTTTCAGAAGGCCCTGGGCAGCAGCAAAGCGAGCGCCGCGATCAGGGCTCAGCAGCGTCAGCTGGCTCATCTGCGTGGCAATGAGCGTGCGCACCGAATTGTTGACCCTGACTTTCGACATCGTGTCGGGATCGATATCGGCGACCGCCTCGCCGGTGAGCGGATCGGAATAAGTCGGCTCGTCATCCGTGCCGCCCTGCAGGAGCACGGGACCACCCTCGTCGGAATTGACGTAAAGCAGGCCGTCGCTCAGCTGCTGCAATATCTGGCTGACATGCGCATCCTTGGAAGCGACGAGCGCCTTGATGGCCGCTTCACGCTCCGGAAAGCCGCCGACGCCAAGTGCATCGACAAGAGCGTGGACATCATCCTGGGCCTTGAGGCCGGTCGTCAGCCCCGTGAGCGTCAGGCAAATGGTCAAAAGAAAGATCTTGATGGCGCGATACATCGGCTTTCCCGCCTAAACTAGAGCATTTCGAAATGCTCTATCCCCCTGTTTTCGCAATTCCGGACGCAAACGCTGCGCAGTCTTTCTGGAATTGCTCCAGCGTCGGCCTCTTCGCCAACCCGCTGGGGACGGAGCTTCCGCCCGGATTTGAAATCCGGACGGAAGTTCTTCTGGCTCGTGTCGGATCGGCTAACTCAGGAACCCTTGCCGCCGCACTTGCCGGTGGCAACGTTGAAGTTGCCGCAGTTCATCGGCTTGCGCCAATCGGAGATCAGATCCTTGGAGTCCGGCAGGAAGTCGGACCATTCGTCGCCGACGACCTCAGGGGTCTGCTGTACGATTTCGAACTGGCCGTTCGCCTGGATTTCACCGATCAGCACCGGCTTGGTGATGTGGTGGTTCGGCATGACGGTCGCCGTGCCACCGGAGAGGTTAGGAACGGAGACACCGATAATGTGGTCGAGAACCGCGTCCGTATCGGTCGTGCCGGCAGCCTGAACAGCCTTAACCCAGGCGTTGAAGCCGATATAGGCAGCTTCCATCGGGTCGTTGGTCACGCGCTTGTCGTTCTTGGTGTAGGCATGCCATTCCTTGATGAACTTCTTGTTGATCGGCGTATCGACCGATTCGAAGTAGTTCCAGGCAGCCAGATGGCCGACGAGCGGCTTGGTGTCGAGACCGGCAAGCTCTTCTTCGCCGACCGAGAAGGCGACAACAGGAATGTCGGTTGCCTTGACGCCCTGGTTGCCGAGTTCCTTGTAGAAGGGAACGTTGGCGTCACCGTTGATTGTGGAGACGACGGCGGTCTTCTTGCCGGCCGAGCCGAATTCCTTGATCTTGGAGACTTCCGTCTGCCAGTCGGAGAAGCCGAACGGCGTGTAGTTGATCAGGATGTCTTCTTTCGGAATGCCCTTGGATTCGAGATAGGCTTCCAGGATCTTGTTGGTCGTGCGCGGATAGACGTAGTCGGTACCTTCGAGCACGAAGCGCTTAACGCCTTCGGTGTTCATCAGGTAGTCGACGGCCGGAATTGCCTGCTGGTTCGGAGCGGCACCCGTATAGAAGATGTTGCGCGAGGATT
Organism: Rhizobium sp. YAF28; assembly: GCF_052113285.1. Lineage (NCBI taxonomy): Bacteria > Pseudomonadati > Pseudomonadota > Alphaproteobacteria > Hyphomicrobiales > Rhizobiaceae > Rhizobium > Rhizobium sp. YAF28. The sequence continues at coordinate 98,626 of NZ_JBFRCX010000010.1, forward strand.
CTTCACCCTCGTACTGGACCGGGTAGAAAAGCAGCGAGTTCAGCTCTTCGAAAACCGGCAGGACCGACTTGCGCGAAGACGAGGTCCAGCAACCGAAGACGGCCGCAACCTTGTCCTTTTCGATCAGTTCGCGTGCCTTTTCGGCAAACAGCGGCCAGTCGGAAGCCGGGTCGACGACGACGGCTTCGAGCTTCTTGCCGAGGAGACCACCCTTCTTGTTCTGCTCATCGATGAGCATCAGCATGGCGTCTTTCAGCGTCGTTTCGGAAATCGCCATCGTGCCGGAAAGCGAATGCAGCACGCCGACCTTGATCGTGTCGTCGGCGGCAATTGCGCCCTGGAAGGCTGCCGTTGCCGCCATGACGGCGCCGAGCGCGACGCCCGTGATAGTGGACCTGAGATTCATCTCGTTGAACTCCCCTCTTCTTGTTCCGCAACAGGCCGGAAACGGAAATTAACTGTTGCCGAGGGGACTATCGGGTGCTGCAACGCAAAAACACATACGCAAAATGACGTAGGCGGCAGGGGCAAACGGGCAGGCAAAGACAAGCCAGGGCATCCCACGGAGGGGATGCCCTGTCAGTTCGATATTATCCGCCGATCGTCAAGGTGACGGATGTCGGGCCATAGGAAAGGGTCGCCTTGTGGCCGGAGATGGTGAACTTGTCGAAGATGCCGGTGATGGCTCCCGCCTTCAGGATCTCGATCTTCGTTCCGGGCGCCGGGGCATAGCCCGAGGCAAGTGTGACGTCGAGGTCGCCGGAGAGTGCCGCCTTGCCTGCGATGACCACCGTGCCCGCGCCGTCAGCACCGAGCGTCGGTTTCGCCGCGGCATTGGCGAGCTGCTGGTAATCACCACCTACAATCAGGGGCCTATCGGCCGCCAGGATGAGAGAACCGCCGTTCACGGACAGTCCGCCGGTGCCGAAGGCCAAGGGCGAGCCTGCCACCAGCACGCCTTCTTCCAGCACCGTGCCGCCGGCATAGCTGTTGGCGCCGGAAAGGCCGAGAATGCCGCTGCCGCGCTTCGCCAGTTTGCCCTTGCCGCCGATATCGTTGCGCCAGGTGTCGATCGCATTGAAGCCGCCCTTTGCGGCATCCATCGTCACGGTGACGTCCTGATCGAAGGCGCCATAACCGTCTGCCGCGGCAAACAGGTTGAGGCGGCCGTAGCCTTCAGCGTCATCGAGCAGCGGATAGCCCGAGGCGATCTCCGTCGTGCCAAGCACGTCGCGGCGCTGCTCGCCGTCGAGATAGGGCAGACGCGTTTCGAGAAGCGCTTCGGCACCCTGCGGTACGCGCGCCGGCTGGTCGGTCCCGTGGATGGCGGGCAGGCCATAGCTCAGACGCTGCAGCACGTAAGCGCGGTTGGCGTCATGATCGGCGAAACGGTCTGCGGCGAGCGGCGCTGCATGGGCCGCGACTTCGAGCGCGCCCGCATCCGCAACGCCCGACTTGGCAATGAGCCATGACTGCGCTTGGGCGTAAGCATCGCTCTTCAGCGCTGAATTGTCGGCCTTGTTCAGATTGTAGACGACCACGGCGGTGCCGAGCATGCGGCCGCCCATCACGTCGAGGGGGGAATGCATGCCGGCAAGGATACGGTCTTCGCCCAATTCGCTGGCGCGCGTGATCATTTCCTGAAAACGCTGCGGCACGAGATAGGCCATGGCGAGCGCATCGCGCCAGGCTTCCGCCGTATGCCCGCTCGGGAAGCCGCCGTCCTCGACCGGCTTGCCGTTCTTGGCGGGCTCGAGCGTCGGGACGACCGAGACGTCCTGGCTCCAACGATAGGGGCGGGCATATTTGAAATAGCGCTTCGCCGGCTCCGTCGAGCCATCACCGCTCGCGGCATTGATGAAATCGATGGCAAGGCCCATGTCCGGGTTGGCATCGGTCTTGTTTTCCGTGTCCGGCTTGCTGCCGGCGCCGCGATTATTGCCCTTGTCGTCGTATTTGACCGTCGTCGCATCGACCGCGACTTCGGTGATCGTGGTGGTCTGCTTGGAGCCTGCCTTCCATGCATCCGTCAGCGGGCCGAGGCCATCGACAATGCTGGCATTCTTGCCCCGCCGATCGTCGAGATAAGCAGCAACCGCCTGATCGGCCGTCCGTGCTCGCGTCGCCTTGACGACATAGGCAATGTTCGCATCGTGGACGAGCTTGTTGACGACTTGGCCGTCTGTCTTGCTTAGGGGAATGCCGTCCCAATCCGTCTTGGCAACCGCAGGGCAATTGTCCTTGGCCGGGGCCTCTACACCGGCATCCACGAACGGCGTGCGCGGCGTCCAGACTTCGAGGAAGCCGGAGAGAAGATGGACGGCAGCATTGGTGTCCAACGTCGAGAAGCAGGCGTCGCCACGCTTGTTGGTGTTTCCAGCCTCCACATAAGGCGCTTTCGCCGCCGTGGCCTGCTCGGCAGCGGCAAGCGATGGCACGATCGAAAGAAGGCAAACGAGCGCAGTGCTCAGGCGGCAGAGGCTTGGAACAGACATGGTGACACCGAAATGGTTGAACGGACGGCGGGAGAGTTAGAGCCCTTATGTGACAGACCGGTTTCAAAAATATTGCCGTTCTGTGAATCTGCCGGCGTTCCGCCTCTTGCCTTTCCCGCCCATCCCGCCAAAAGTGGCTCAGAGACGATAAGCTGACCGGAACGCCGGAAAGAGGGCATGACAGCGCGCCAACGCATCATTCCGGTGAGACGCGAATATAATCGCTGGGTCGCCAACCAGACGCTCGAAGATTACGCGCTGCGCTTCACCGCAAAGAGCGCCCGCCGCTTCTCCTCCCAGCGCATCTCGCAGACGGCGATCGGCGCGATCTCCTTCCTGGCGCTGGAGGCGATCGGCGGCGCCATCACGTTGTCCTACGGCACCACCAATGCCTTCTATGCCATCATTGTTGCCTCGGTCGCCATGCTGGCGATCGGCTTGCCGATCAGCCGATACGCCATTCGCCACGGCGTCGATATCGACCTGCTGACGCGCGGTGCAAGCTTCGGTTATATCGGCTCGACCATCACCTCGCTGATCTACGCCAGCTTCACCTTCATGCTGTTTGCGATCGAGGCCTCGATCATGTCGGGTGCGCTGGAGCTGACGCTCGGCATTCCGCTCTGGATCGGCTACATCATCAGCGCCGTGATGGTGATCCCGCTCGTCACCCACGGCGTGCGGCTGATCAGCAAATTCCAGCTGATGACCCAGCCCTTCTGGATCATCCTGAATATCCTGCCTTTCATCTTCATCGCTTTTCTGGACTGGGGCAAATTCGATGTCTGGCGCGCCTTCGCCGGCATCCGCCATGCCTCCGGCCCGCCCGGCACGATCGCGGATTTCAACCTCGTCGAATTCGGCGCGGCCTCTGCCGTCATCCTGGCGCTGATGTCGCAGATCGGCGAACAGGCGGACTTCCTGCGCTTTCTGCCGCCGGACCCACAGCGCAAGTGGCGCCATCGCCTCGCCATCTTCCTCGCCGGTCCCGGCTGGGTCATCATCGGTGCACCCAAGCTGCTTGCCGGTTCATTTCTCGTCGTGCTGACCTTCACGTCGGGCGTGCCCCTCGACCGCGCCGCCGATCCTGCGCAGATGTACCTGACCGCCTTCGGCTACATGATCCCCTGGCACAATGCCGCCCTGCTGCTGATGGCCGCCTTCGTCGTGGTCTCGCAGCTGAAGATCAACGTGATGAATGCCTATGCCGGCTCGCTCGCCTGGTCGAACTTCTTTTCGCGCCTGACGCATAGCCATCCCGGCCGTGTCATCTGGCTGGTCTTCAACGTGGCGATCGCGCTACTCTTGATGGAGCTCGGCATCTACCGGCTGCTTGAGGAAACGCTCGGTATCTTCTCGATTATCGCCATGGCCTGGCTCTGCACGATCTCGGCCGATCTCTTCATCAACAAGCCGCTCGGCCTTGCCCCTCCCGGCATCGAATTCAAGCGCGCCCATCTCTACGACATCAACCCGGTCGGCCTCGGCGCCATGACGCTCTCGGCCGGCGTCGCGCTCATCGCCCATTTCGGCGTCTTCGGCTCGATCGCGGCTTCGCTTGCGCCCTACATCACCCTCGTGATCGCGCTGATCGCCTCCCCCACCCTCGCCTGGGCGACGAAGGGCAAGTTTTATCTCGCCCGCAAACCGCGCCATGCCTGGACGAACCTGACCACCATCACCTGCTCCGTCTGCGAACATCCATTCGAGCCGGAAGACATGGCCTGGTGCCCGGCCTATGCCGCGCCGATCTGCTCGCTCTGCTGCTCGCTCGACAGCCGCTGCCACGACATGTGCAAGCCGAATGCCCGCTTCAATGCGCAGGTCGGCGCCGTCGCAAAGACCCTGCTGCCGGAAACCATCGTCCAGAAGCTGACCACCCGCCTCGGCCGCTACGGTATTGCCGTGGCGCTGGCGCTGACGGCCGTCGGTGCAATTCTTGCGATGATCGCCCATCAGGTCAGCTCGGCCTCGCCGGAGACGGCCGAAGTCGTGAACCGCACCATCCTGATCGTCTTCTTCGTCTTCTCGGTCATCGCCGGCGTCGCCTGCTGGTTCTATGTGCTTGCCCATGACAGCCGCGTCGTCGCCGAGGAAGAATCCTCCCGCCAGAACACACTTCTCCTGAAAGAAATCGCCGCACACAAGAAAACCGATGCCGCGCTGCAGACCGCCAAGGAAACCGCCGAAGCCGCCAACCGTGCCAAGAGCCGCTATGTCGTGGGCCTGAGCCACGAATTGCGCACGCCGCTGAACGCCGTTCTCGGCTATGCGCAGATCCTCGAACGCGACGAGACGATTCCCGCGCCACGCCAGTCCTCGATCAAGGTGATCCGTCGCAGCGCCGAACATCTCTCCGGTCTGATCGATGGCCTTCTGGACATCTCGAAGATCGAAGCCGGCCGTCTGCAGGTCTATTCGAACGAAATCAATATCCAGGACTTCCTCGACCAGATCGTCGATATGTTCCGACCGCAGGCGCAGGCAAAGGGGCTCTCCTTTATCCACGAGCGTGCTTCGTCCCTGCCGCAATTCGTGCGCACCGATGAGAAGCGGCTGCGCCAGATTCTCGTCAACCTGCTCTCCAATGCCATCAAGTTTACCGACGAAGGCAGCGTAACCTTCGATGTCGGCTACCGCAGCCAGGTCGCGACCTTCACCGTCTCCGACACAGGCCGCGGCATCGCCGAGAAGGATCTGACGCGCATTTACGAGCCCTTTCAGCGCGGCGAAGCGGAGAGCGTGCGGCCGATGCCCGGTCTCGGCCTTGGCCTCACCATCACTCGCCTACTGACCAACACGCTCGGCGGCGAAATCTCTGTCACGAGTGAAAAGGACAAGGGCTCGACCTTCCGCGTCCGTCTCATGCTGTCGGCCGTCATGCGCGCCGTTGCAGCACCGCCGCAGGAGAAAAAGATCGTCGGCTATGACGGCCTGCGCCGCACCATCGTCGTTGTCGACGACAATGAGGATCATCGCGAGATGATGCGCGAAATCCTGGTTCCCCTCGATTTCATCGTGCTGACCGCCGCAAGCGGTCCCGACTGCCTGACGCTGATCGCGGGTATCGAGCCGGATCTCTTCCTCGTCGATATCTCCATGCCCGGCATGAACGGCTGGCAGCTCGTCTCCCGGCTGCGCGAGGCGGGAAGCGCAGCACCGATCCTGATGCTGTCAGCCAATATCGGCGATGCCGCTGCTCACAGCGACAGCGACGACAGCCACAGTGACGCGATCGGCAAGCCGGTCGACATCAAGCAGCTGCGCGACAAGCTGGCCCTGCATCTCGCCCTGAAATGGCTCTATGCCATGCCGCTCAAGAGCCCTGGAACAGCGCATGTACAGGAACTGCTGCGTCTCGGAGAGATCGGCTACATCAGAGGCATAGAAGCCAAGCTCGCCGACCTTGCCAAGGCGGAGGCAAATCAGCCATTCACAGAAGAACTCCGCTCCTATGTCGCCGCCTTCGATCTCGCCGGCTTCATGGATTTCCTGCACAAATTCGAAGAAAAAGGTGAAACCGTTGGCTGAGCTTCCCCGCGACATCGTTCTGCTGGTCGATGACTCGCCCGAAGCCCTCGGCTTCCTGACCGACGCACTGGAACAATCAGGATTTTCCGTACTGATTGCCACCTCCGGCTCGGCCGCGCTCAATATCGTCGAGCGCATCACGCCCGATCTCATCCTGCTTGATGCGGTCATGCCCTCGATGGACGGTTTTGAGACCTGCCGCAGGCTGAAAGCCAATGCCGCCGTCGCCCAGGTGCCCGTCATCTTCATGACCGGGCTCACCGAAACCGAACATGTCGTGCATGCGCTGGAATCAGGCGGCGTCGACTACCTGTCGAAGCCGATCAATATCGACGAGCTGCGTGCCCGCATTCGCGTTCACCTGCGCAACGCACGCTCGGCGCAGAGCGCGCGCGTGGCGCTCGATGCCGCCGGCCGCCACCTTCTGGCCGTGAAGGGCAATGGTGCGATCCACTGGTCGACGCCGCAGGCAACCCGCCTCGTCAACGCCGCCATGGGCAGCGACGACGGCATGGAGGTCGTCTCCCGCACGATCGGCAACTGGATGAAAGAACGCGCCGCAGCCGCCCGCGATGCACTCATCTCCATTGCTCATGCCGGGCAGGCTGCCCTGCAACTCGCCTTCCTCGGCGCCATCGGTCCGGACGAATATCTCTTCCGCTTGACGGCCGCCAACCAGCGCAACGACGACGCGGTCCTGCGTCAGCACTTTGCGCTGACACAGCGCGAATCCGAGGTTCTGATGTGGATCGCCAAAGGCAAGGCCAACCGCGATATCGGCGAAATTCTCGGCCTCTCTGCGCGCACGGTGAATAAGCACCTCGAACAGATCTATGTGAAGCTCGGCGTCGAGAACAGGGCATCCGCCGCGGTGAAGGCGGCACATGTGCTGCATGAAATGTGAAGGATGGCAGGCGACGTGCCTTAAACCACCCGGTCAGGCGCCTCGCGGCCCTCGAAGAAATCAGTCACATTCTCCACGACCTTCATCCCCATCGCTGTGCGGGTTTCCTCCGTCGCGCTGCCGAGATGCGGCAACAGAACGACATTCTCCATCCGCCGCAATGCGTCCGGCACATGCGGCTCCGCCTCGTAGACATCGAGCCCTGCGCCGCGGATCGTGCCTTTATCAAGCGCAGCAATCAACGCCGTCTCATCGACCACGTCGCCGCGCGCCGTATTGATGAGGAAGGCGCCTGGCTTCATTGCCGCAAGCCGCGCAGCATTCATCAGATGCCGGTTTTCTGCGCCGCCGGGGCAATGCAGGGAAACAAAATCGGAAGCGGCAAGCACCTCCTCCACCGAAGCAAGCTGGCGCGCTCCGTAGCGTGCCGCTTCGGCGGGATCGATCTGTGAGCGGTTGTAGAACACGACATCCATGCCGAAGCCGAAATGGCAGCGTTGTGCGAAAGCCTTGCCGATTCGTCCAAGGCCGATAATGCCGACCGTCTTGCCCGTCACCTTCGTGCCAACCATATGCGTTGGGCACCAGCCCTTCCATTCGCCGGAACGCAGCTGCCGCTCGCCCTCCCCGCCGCGACGTGCGACGGACAGAAGAAGCAGCATGGCGATATCAGCCGTGCAATCGGTCAGGACGCCAGGCGTGTTCGTCACCACGATGCCCTTCGCCTCGGCGGTGGCGATATCGATGTGATTGAAGCCGACCCCGAAATTGCCGAGGATTTTCGTACGGACATCCCCGGAAAAGACCGCAGCCGGCAGCTTGTCAGAAACGGTCGGCAACACCGCATCATAATCCGCCAGCGCCTGACGCAGTTCGCTTTCAGCAAGCGGTACATCATCTCTGTTGAGCGTCAGGTCGAAGCGCTCCGCGAGCACGGCCTCTACCGCGGCAGGCCAGCGTCGGGTGACGAGAATGCGGGGTTTTGGCATGAATCTGGATCCTCCATCCTTTGCCTCTGACTTAGGCCATGAAGGCTAGGAATGGAATGGCTTTCGAACCCGTAGAGACTGCGATCTTGACCGGCGCAGGCGAAACGAAAGAAGCCCGGTCGATGACCGGGCTTCCATGAAAGGCATCACTGCCAGAGGCTGAAATTAGTCGGCCTTCGGGAAGTAGCTGTACTTGCCGTCTTCGCCCTTCTTCCATTCGTACATGACGTAGCCTGGAAGCTTCGGGTCGCCCTTTCCGTCGAAGGAGATATCGCCGAGAACGGTCGGGAACGGACCCTTTTCCTTCATGGCTGCGGCAACAGCTTCAGCGTCGGTAGAACCGGCAGCCTTGGCAGCAGCAGCGATCGTCTGCAGCGCAGCGTAGGAGTAGAGGGTGTAAGCTTCCGGATTGAAGCCGGCAGCCTTGAACTTCGCAACGAGGTCCTTGTTGGCCGGGTTGATCGTCGGATCCGGGCCGAAGGTGTTCAGCGTACCGGCAACGGCGTCACCAGCGATGGAAGCAAGTTCGTTCGAGACGATACCGTCACCCGAAACGAGCGCTGCTTTCAGGCCCTGGTCGGCCGACTGGCGGATGATGAGACCGGCTTCGGTGTGCAGACCGCCCCAGTAGATGATCGAAACGCCGGCTTCCTTCATCTTTGCGATGAGGGCCGAGAAGTCCTTGTCGCCGACGTTCACGCCTTCGTACATGACTTCGGTGACGCCAGCGGCATTCAGAGCCTTTTTGGTTTCGTCAGCGAGACCCTGGCCATAAGGCGTCTTGTCGTGAATGACGGCGATCTTGGCGTCCTTGAAGTGGTCGGCCAGATACTTGCCGGCGATAGCGCCCTGCTGGTCGTCACGGCCGCAGGTGCGGAAGGTGTTCCACAGGCCACGCTCGGTGAAGACCGGGTTGGTAGCAGCCGGGGTAATTTCGAGAATGCCGTTTTCGGCGTAAACTTCAGAAGCCGGGATGGAAACGCCCGAGTTGAAGTGACCGATAACGAACTTCACGCCGTCAGCAACGAACTTGTTGGCAACGGAGATGCCCTGCTTCGGGTCGGAAACGTCGTCGCCGAGTTCGATCTTGATCTGCTCGCCGTTGATGCCGCCAGCAGCATTGATGTCAGCGGCTGCCTGCTCGGCACCCTTCTGCAGCTGGGCACCGAACGCAGCGTTCGGGCCCGTCAGCGGACCACCCACGCCGATCAGGATGTCAGCTCGTGCGATGCCGCCGAAAGCGACGATCGCCGTCAGTGCCACCGCTGACAAGAGAGACTTCTTCATATTGTTACTCCCAATTTTTGGGCGGGTTTCTTCCAAGGCCTGACGCATACCCCACCTTTGACTGCGCCAGGAAAGCTGTTCCGCTCTGAAGGCAATTCATGCCTAGTTTCAACGGGCTGTCAATGTTTCTCCTTCCACGAAAACGCGGAAGTTTTTTCATACAGCCAGTAATAGTTGTTCACCATTTGGTTGGTGCGGCGATAGCGGAACCCTGCTGTCGAGAAGATCAGCAGAGTTACGAAATCGATAATGTAGAAGAGGCCGCTGAGCATCGGGCCGTTAAACAGCGCATGATGCAGGAACTGCATCGCCCATGCGAGCAGGAAGGTATAGACGACGACCAGCGGATAGTTGTTCCAGCCGTCCGCAACCGCCCTGCCGGCACGCCACGCCGTCCAGAAACCGATGAGCACAACGAGTCCGCGGATGACGATCTTTACGCCGTTGTCGCTTTCGAAGAAAAGTCCCTGCATAATCAAACTCTCCCTTCTGCGGTCAATGCCGCCCGCCTTCGAGATAGGCAGCACGGACCTCAGGATTGGCAAGCAGTTCCTTGCCGCTGCCGCTCATCGTCACCTTGCCATTCACGAGCACATAGGCACGGTGCGACAGCTTAAGTGCGGCGAATGCGTTCTGCTCCACGAGGAAGACGGTCAGCCCCTCCTTCTCGTTGAGCACCTTGATGGCTTCGAAGATGCCCTTGACGATCAGCGGCGCGAGGCCGAGCGAGGGTTCGTCGAGCAGCAGGAGTTTCGGTCGGGCCATCAGCGCGCGGCCGATCGAAAGCATCTGCTGTTCACCGCCCGAAAGGGTACCGCCGCGCTGCGACTGGCGCTCTTTCAAGCGCGGGAACATCGTGAAAATCTTCTCGACGTCCTCATTGAAATATTTGAGGTTGTCGAGACCCGCGCCCATCTGGAGATTTTCCAGAACGGTCATGCGCGGGAAGATGCGTCGTCCCTCGGGCGACTGCGCGATACGCAGCCGTGCGATCTCGTGCGTCGGCAGCTTGGTGATGTCCTGGCCGTCGAAGATTATGGAGCCGGTGCGAGCCTGCGGGCTGCCGCAGATCGTCATCATCAGCGTCGACTTGCCGGCACCGTTGGCGCCGATCAGGCTGACGATTTCACCCTTCTTCACCTCGACATCGATGCCGGCGAGCGCGCGGATATTGCCGTAATAGGTCTCGACGCCCTGAACCTTGAGAAGCTGTTCTCCGGCCGCCATCAGATTGCGCCCCCCTCTACGGTCGCAATGACCTCTTCGACTTCTTCATCCTCGACACCGAGATAGGCCGCAATAACCCTCGGGTCGTTCTTCACGTGGTCAGGATTGCCGTCGGAAATCTTCTGGCCGTATTCCAGAACGATGACGTGGTCGGAAATTTCCATGACTACCGACATGTCGTGCTCGATGAGCAGGATAGAGGTCCCAGTTTCGGTGCGAATGCCTTTCAGCAAGGCATTGAGCGCTGCCGATTCACGCGGATTGAGACCGGCAGCCGGCTCATCGAGGCAGAGCAGCTCCGGACCGGTGCACATGGCGCGTGCGATTTCCAGACGACGCTGGGCGCCGTAAGGCAGGTCGCCGGCCGGATCGTCGGCGCGGTCGATAAGATCGGCCTTCTCCAGCCAAAAGCGCGCAAGCTCGATGGCGGCAGCCGCTTCCTTCTTATAGGGACCGATGCCGAGCAGGCCGAGCACCGTGAAGCCCGAAGCCTTCATCAGCTTGTTGTGCTGGGCAACCAGCAGGTTTTCCAGAACGGTGAGGCCCGAGAACAGGCGGATGTTCTGGAAGGTACGGGCAACCTTGGCTTCCTTGGTGATGCGGAAGTCCAGCAGACGCTCGAGCAGGTACTGCTTGCCGCTCTTCTGCGTCAGCGTAATCATGCCCATCGTCGGCTTGTAGAAGCCGGTGATGCAGTTGAAGACGGTCGTCTTGCCCGCACCGTTCGGGCCGATCAGCGCGGTGATCTCGCCGCGCCTGGCCTCGAAGGATAAGTCGTTGATGGCCATCAGGCCGCCGAACTTCATCGACAAGTGCTCGACCTTGAGCAAAGTGTCATTCGACATCGTATTCTCGACGGGGCTCATCAACCATGGCCCTCCTTGGTAAAGCTTCCGGATACCGCCTTGCGCTCCTTGAGGAAGGCTGTCGGTTCACGCGAACCGACGAAACCGCGCGGCTTGAACAGCATGACGATGACCATGGCAAGACCGAAGAGCAGCATGCGGTAGAGTTCCGGCGTGAAATCCGGCCCAAAGACGACCTTGAGGAAGTCCATTTCGCGCAGCACTTCCGTACCGCCGACCATGACGACGGCGGCGATCGCAATACCCGTCAGCGAACCCATGCCGCCGAGAACGACGATGGCGAGGATGACGGCCGATTCCAGGAACACGAAGGATTCCGGCGAGACGAAGCCCTGGCGTGCGGCGAAGAAGGAGCCGGCGAAGCCACCGAACATCGCACCGGTGGCGAAAGCCGTCAGCTTCGTCGTCACCGTGTTGATGCCGAGCGAGCGGCAGGCAATTTCATCCTCGCGCAATGCTTCCCACGCACGGCCGATCGGCATGCGGCGCAGCCGGATCGTCACATAGGCCGTCAACATGCAGAGCGCCAGAATGACGTAGAACAGGAAGATCTTATAGTAGGCCGATGATGACGGCAGGCCGAAAACCTTGGCGAAATTGTTCGCCTTGCCGACATCGAAGCTCAAGATGCCGAAGACCGAAGCCTTTGCGATGCCGGAGATACCGAAGGTGCCCTTGGTCACTTCCGTCCAGTTGATGATGACCAGGCGGATGATTTCACCGAAGGCAAGCGTGACGATCGCCAGATAGTCGCCGCGAAGGCGCAGCACCGGAAAGCCGAGGATGACGCCCCAAAGAGCTGCAAAGATGCCGGCGAGCGGCAGCAGAACCCAGAAGGACAGGCCGAAATGGGCCGAAAGCAGCGCATAGGAATAGGCGCCGACAGCGTAGAAGGCGACGTAACCGAGGTCGAGCAACCCGGCGAGGCCGACGACGATGTTCAGACCCCAGGCGAGCATCACATAGATCAGGATCTGGATGCCGAAATTGTCCACCCACTTCAACGCGCCCTGCGGGCCGAGGAAATAGGCAGTGGCAAGCGGATAGACCAGAAGGAATACGAGCGCAATCTTCAGGAAATGCGTCCGGAAGAAGCCCTTCTCTGTCGAAATCTCGAGATCGCCGCGACGCGCCTTCGAAAGCTTGCGCTGATCAAGATGCGGCCTGACGAAAACGACCACGATGAAACGGCCGATGGCGGCGACCAGCACGAAAATGGCCAGCAATCCCCAGCGCTGAACGACGATCAACTCGTTGTTGATGTTCTGCTGCGTGCCGAGACCAACATAGAGAACGAACAGGCCAAGTGCGATGAGGCCGGAGAAGAAGGCTTCCCTGAGCCCCTTCTGGACAAGCCCGGCGTCGGACTTGCCAGCGGAAGTGTCGATGTTTGCCATGACTTATACCTTCTCGACTTCCGGCCGGCCGAGAATGCCCGTCGGCTTGAAGATCAGCACGAATGCAAGAATGGCAAAGGTAGCGACATCCTTGTACGCGATGGTGAAATAGGCCGACCACAGGGATTCGATAAGGCCGATCATCAGCCCGCCGAGAACAGCGCCCGGCAGTGAGCCGATGCCGCCGAGAACGGCTGCAGTGAAGGCCTTAACGCCCGGAACGAAGCCGTCGTTGAACGAGGCGACACCATAATACATCAGGTACATCGTGCCGGCGACGGCAGCGAGTGCCGCACCCATGATGAAGGTAATGGAGATCGTCTGATCGACATTGACGCCGAGCAGTGCCGCCATCTTGCGGTCTTGCTCCGTTGCGCGCTGGGCGCGCCCGAGTGCCGTCTTGTTGACGATGTACCAGAAGGCGGCGAGCAGGACGACGGTCACAATGATGATGATGATCTGCTTCAGCGAGATCGAGAGATTGCCGACATTATAAACCGTGCCGACAAGTGGCGGGATCGGCTTATTGCGCGGACCCTGCGTGACCTGGATGAAGTTCGATAGCGTGATCGACATGCCGATCGCGGTAATCAGCGGTGCCAGGCGGAATGAGCCGCGCAGCGGGCGGTAGGCGACGCGCTCGATCGTCCAATTCCACAAACTCGTCATCAGCATCGCGACCACAAGCATCGCCAGCAGCAGCACGGCTACCGGAAGACCTGCAAAGATGGATGTGAGAACGAGAAAGACGATAAGAGCAGCGAAACCACCGAGCATGAAAATGTCGCCATGGGCGAAGTTGATCATGCCGATAATGCCGTAAACCATCGTATAGCCAATAGCCACAAGGCCATAGATGGATCCGAGAGTCAGCCCGTTGAAGAGCTGCTGGATAAAATACTCCATATGTCATTTCCCCTGGATGCGAACCAAATTTAAGTTGCATCTCTTATTAGTTTTATCGCGCGTGCTTTCACACGAGCCACTAGTCGCATTGCATAGCGGTTTCGTTGGAAATGTGAAGACAAAAAGGATTTATTGCGCCAGAATCTTGGGTAAACAGGCCTAAATGGCGCAATTCAAACCAAAATCCACATAAAAGCGGCATCGACTGGCAAATTTTTAGCCAAAGCAGGCTTCGTCAATTAATCTTTTGGCACCGAACGAAACCAGAGACGCTCGCCTTATGCGTAAATTGTTCCACAAGTAAGGAAATTGACGAAATTTCAAACTCGAAGATGCTGTCAATTGCAAATGGCATTTCACGAGCAATCGCTTCTGACGCGCTTTGTGCAAACCCCACGAGCCTGTGCTAATGTTACGGGATTCCAGCAAAGGGGTGCGGCAGCACCTCCTATACACTATATATAGCGCGGTGGTCTCAAGACGAATTTGCAGACGAACGGCAGGAATATGCTGAAGACATTTGAACGGGCGGCACTCGAAGCCGGCAAAGCCATCATAGAAGTCTTCTGCGATGGCTGCCCGGTGGAAATGAAAGCTGATGCAAGCCCGGTGACGATCGCCGACCAGGAGGCCGAGCGCATCATACTGGCGTATCTGAAACGCGATTTCCCTGAGATCCCCGTCATCGCCGAAGAATCGGTAGCCGCTGGCAGAGTGCCTGATATCGCCGGAAAGTCCTTCTTTCTGGTCGATCCTCTGGATGGCACCCGCGAATTCCTGGATAAGCGCCAGGAGTTCACCGTCAATATCGCCTATGTGGAAAATGGCATCCCCGTCACCGGTATCGTCTATGCCCCGGCGCTCGGCATCGCTTTTTCCGGCGAGCGCGGAAGCGCGGAGAAACTAGTGATCGACGAGAACTTTGCGATAACGGAGAGAATGCCGATCAAAGTGCGCAAACAGCCCACAGAAAGTATGGCGCTCGCGAGTTTTCGGCATGATAGTCCCGAGACTGGCCTCTTCCTCGCTAGGCACGCGATCTCCAAATGCACCAACATCGGCTCGTCCCTGAAATTCTGCCTGCTGGCAGAAGGCAAGGCCGACGTCTACCCACGCTTCACCCGCACCATGGAGTGGGATACGGCGGCCGGCGATGCGGTGTTGCGCGCAGCCGGCGGATCGACTGTCACCATGGACGGCCAGCCGCTCATCTACGGCAAAACCGGTGCGGCTGCTGATTTCGACTTCGCAAATCCCCATTTCGTCTCATGGGGCGGCACAAAGCCTGCGCTCGAGCGGGCGTAGCGACCGCCGAAAGTCGGTGTCTTTCAGCTTTGTCGCTGCAATATTGTAGCGGGCTGTTCGACACCATTGCCTGGATGCCTCCGGCCGGGAAAATCACCCGGTAGGTTCCATCTCCGGTCTTCACTTCTGATTCGGAGTCCGCACCCTTCCCTTCTTCCGGTCGCATGCTCTCCCGCCGCAATGTCGCCATAATCGCCGCTGCCGCCATCATGTGACTTCGGTAACATTAGCGCAGAGGCAGATATAATTATGGTATTAAATCCATAGTTTAGGAATACCAATTCCGACAGCCTGCGCTCATCCGGCTCCGGCGCAATAGACAATATATTCGATCCAAACGGGACCGGGATCCCGTAGGCCCTACCGGGATTGGAGCGTTTTGGCACGGTGTAAGCCATGCCCATCACAACCGTCGTCTGTGTTCCGAATCTGGCCAAACACATAAGATTCCTAATAAAAACGCCGGTTGAAAAATAAAACTCCTGATTTTGCATAAACTTAACGCAACTGCGAAGTTTGCTGCGATGCGAAATTTCTCTGGACTCGGTTAAACAAATGTCGCAAATTTAGGATGTAGTAGGGTTAAACGTCGCCTAACATTCTGGTGCCTTAATGTGGCGCTAACCAAGCCAGCGAATGACACCGCCGAAAGCTTCAAAATACAAAGGGTAGATCCTTGAGCGTCATGGACCTTAACAAGAGTATTTCTGAAGAGAGCTTTCGCGTTCCGCCTGTTCGTCAGGTAAACGCGAGGTTCCCAGTTACCGCACTCGACAGCATCGTTCCGCCACCTGCCTCCATGCAGTTCGTGCTGAAGCGAGCCTTCGACATTTTTGCCTCGATCAGCGCACTTATCGTGCTTGCTCCGCTTCTTCTGGTCGTCGCAGCCCTGATCAAGATGGACAGCCGCGGTCCAGTGCTCTTCAAGCAGACCCGCTGGGGCAAGAATTGCCGCGCCATCAAGGTCTACAAGTTCCGTTCCATGCGTACGGATATGCAAGACGTCACCGGCGTTGCACAAACGGTCAAGAATGACCCCCGCGTTACCCGCGTCGGTGCCTTCCTGCGCCGTTCGAACATTGACGAGCTGCCGCAGCTCCTCAACGTGCTCAAGGGTGACATGTCGGTTGTCGGGCCGCGTTGCCATGCAATCGGCATGCGTGCCGGCGGCATGCTCTATGAAGAGCTGGTTCCGGAATATCATCACCGCCACGCCATGCGTCCGGGCATCACTGGTCTGGCGCAGATGCGCGGCCTGCGCGGCCCGACAGACCGTCCGGCCAAGGCGCGCGCCCGCATCGCCAGCGATCTCCACTATGTCGAGAACTTCTCGATATTGATGGACATCCGCATCATCATCGGAACGCTGATTTCCGAGCTGAATGGCGGCAAAGGCTTCTGATTGGAGAAGTAAGGGTATCGGCTGCTACAGCAGCCGATACCGAAATGCCCGGGCGACGGCTTGCATGCGGTTGACCGAATCCAGTTTGCGCATCGCGCTCTTCAGATATCCCACCACCGTATGCGATGAGAGATCGAGAATGATCGCAATTTCGTCGCTGCTCTTGCCTGCGGCCGACCAGCGCAGGCATTCGATCTCGCGCCGGGTGAGGCTTTCCGAGGGCCGGTCTTGCGGCTTCTCGTCGCCCGGCAGCGTGTCCAGAAGCTCCATACAGCCATAAATCAGCGTCGTCGCTTCTTCGCGAGTGGGCATGGCACGCGCGCCCGAAAAGGCGAAGATGTATTGTTTCAGGTCAGCGTCGTGCAGCGCGAATGCGAACGTATGCTTCAGCCCGTGCATCTGAAACATCGTGTTCAGACGGCGGTTTTCCTGATTCGCTGCATTGCCACTAAAAGACCCCTCTTCGCAGAAGACAGGCATGATCGTGCGCTTCATGACAGCGACCAGTTTGCTGCAATAGAAGAGGTCCGCCTCCTCGTAAAAGTTGACGAGGCTCTGCGGCCAGTTGCTGATCAGCTTGTTCTCGAGAAAGGCCGTCCGGTCCCCGCGCGGGAATACGGAAAACAGATGGAATTCGAACCCGGCGGCCTTCGTCAGCTCGTCCAGGCGGCTTGCACCGTCGACAGCGGAAATGCCCGCAGAACGGGCCTCGAACGCAGAAAATGCGGCATCATCGGCGCAGTCGCGGACTGCGCGTTCACGTCTCTTCATTCTCTTATTCCTTCACGGGCCTCGCTTCGGCTCGGCCTCGCAACCGGCAGCGGATTGGACGCGCCGGACGATCAGGAAGGACGGCATCTGCCCCGCATCCGAAGGATACGAAGCATTCAAACGGCAATCTTTATTGATACTGCGAGAGCAACGGAGACGAAGTCTTTGCGCTCAACTTATGTTGCAGCGCTTATAAAATTATCCAGAAGAAATATGTAACATTTATTCCGCATGGCTCCCATGCAGCCGCATCAAATTGACGTAACGGCAGGGGCCAGCAAATCAGCCCTCCGGGAGCGCGTCTAAAGTTATTATCAAAGTCTTACGATGCGTTTAGGCAATTTTTAAATGTGGCAAGTTAGAGTGGCGCCCGTGGTCTTGCGTTGTGTAGAGAGTCCAATGACCGAAATGATACGTCCCCGAGTGAAATATGTCATCGGCCCCGATGGCAGCCCCCTGACGATTGCGGATCTTCCGCCGCCGAACACGCGGCGCTGGGTCATCCGCCGGAAGGCAGAGGTTGTCGCGGCTGTTCGCGGTGGCCTGTTGAGCTTGGAAGAAGCCTGTGAGCGTTACACGCTTACTGTCGAAGAATTCCTTTCCTGGCAGTCCTCCATCAACAGCCATGGTCTCGCCGGCCTGCGCACTACGCGCATCCAGCAGTACCGCCACTGATTCCATTCGATTTGATTATTTCGGGCCGGACGCATTTCCCTCGAGGGAATGAAGAAGGCCCGAAATCATTGCCGAGGCCGCGTAACACCAGAGGCCGGGTTGCGTAAACGCATTCGCAAGTCCCGTCGTCTTCGCTGCCGCAATCACGATCGCGACGAGCAGCACGTCCATCATGGACCACTTGGACAGATGCGGCACGACGTTGCGATAAAACAGGCTGCCGGTGCCGCCGGCAGCCATGGATTCAGCCGCGATCCCGATCATTTTCAAAACCGGCAATACGATCGAGACGAGCGCAACCAGTGCCGCAAGCGCCACGTCACCTCCATTCCAGAGCGAAGCCACGATTTCCAGCAGTGACGGCGTCTCGTCGAAGAACCAGAGCTTCTCGAAGCGGATGAGCGGCAACACGAGGCCAAGCGCCAGTAGAAACGGCGCCGTCACCAATAGAACGGGCCGGACCGCCGAAAGCCTGTTCAATTTTCCGCCTCCCCTTTGAACACACTGTCTCCTGCCGCTACGGCTTGGCATGCCGATGCCGCCATGTCACGTTCGCGATCACATAATTCGTCAGGAGACAGACATGGATATCAGGATTGAAGAAAACACCTCCGGCGGCCGCTATGTTGCGACGCTGGAAGGCCATGAAGCGGAAATGACCTATTCCCGCACATCACCGAAACTCATCATCATCGATCATACCCGCGTGCCGGACGCTTTGCGCGGCAAGGGCGTCGGCCAGGCACTCGCCCTTCATGCGGTCGAGGCGGCTCGCGAGGGCGGCTGGAAGATCATCCCGCTCTGCCCCTTCTTTAAATCACAGGCGCAGCGCCATCCGGAATGGAACGACGTGGTAAACTGAGAACATCCACCATACGAAAGAAACACCAAAAGCCATGCATGACGGACACCGCGCCCGTCATGCATGGCTTCTGTGGTTATCCCCCAAGGCGCCGTGACCGGCGCCTGCAACATTCGTCAGGCCCGGACGCGAACCGCGCCATCACGCTCTTCGAGCGCCGTTGCCCTGGCATATTCCGCCTGCATTTCCTCAAGCGCCAATTCCAGCGCCTCCTCCTGAACCTTCAGTTCCTTGATCGAAACCTGAAGATTGTCGGCGCGCTGACGTGCGGCCTTGGCGAAGGTCGGATATGCAAAGTGATTCGGGTCGGAAATACCGGACTTCTTTTCCTCGACGACGATCTGGCTCTCCAGATCCTTCGTCATCCGTTCAAATTCGGACATCATCATCTGCAACTGCTGCAGCTGACGACGTTTTTCGTTAACCTGAAACTCTTTCAGGCGAACGAGGCTCTCTCGCGACTTCATACGCATTACTCCCGTGATGCGAGACCCCGGCTCAACTTGAAACCGCCCTTGCGCGCCGCTTTGACACGGTTTGCTAAAAAATTTCCTGCGATATTAACAAAAACCTACCGCTGGTAACCTTTCGTTTACGGGCATCGTTAATGATAGGCCCGATGATTTAAGGCTCGGTAAACACCAGGACAGGAAAGCCGAACCTTTTCATTAGCGAGTCGGATGAATCACTTAGCGCATATTCTTAATGTTGAAGTTGAGAGTTGCGCTTCGAGATTCCCATTGGAAAACAGGGAAATGGAAAAATTATTTAATAAATTCGATACTCCTTGCCAGAGTGAATTAGAATTTGTTAACCATTTCGTGGCAGCTTCCAAATCACGTAGCTTATTC
This sequence comes from Rhizobium sp. YAF28, assembly GCF_052113285.1. Lineage (NCBI taxonomy): Bacteria > Pseudomonadati > Pseudomonadota > Alphaproteobacteria > Hyphomicrobiales > Rhizobiaceae > Rhizobium > Rhizobium sp. YAF28. The sequence continues at coordinate 118,094 of NZ_JBFRCX010000010.1, forward strand.
GGTATCGCGTAGGGGGCCATGCCACCTTTCGGCGGCGGTAAAGGGGATAATTATGCGGGTACTTCTCATCGAGGATGATAGCGCTACGGCGCAGAGCATCGAACTGATGCTCAAATCTGAGAGTTTTAATGTTTATACGACAGATCTCGGCGAAGAAGGCGTGGATCTGGGCAAGTTGTATGATTACGATATCATCCTTCTCGATCTGAACCTTCCCGACATGTCCGGATACGAAGTGCTGCGCACTCTCCGCCTGTCGAAGGTCAAGACGCCGATCCTCATCCTCTCGGGCATGGCCGGCATCGAAGACAAGGTTCGTGGTCTCGGCTTCGGCGCCGACGACTACATGACCAAGCCGTTCCACAAGGACGAGCTCGTCGCCCGTATCCACGCCATCGTCCGCCGTTCCAAGGGTCATGCCCAGTCGGTCATCATCACGGGCGAGCTTATCGTCAACCTCGACGCCAAGACCGTCGAAGTCGGCGGCCAACGCGTCCACCTGACGGGCAAGGAATATCAGATGCTGGAGCTTCTCTCGCTCCGCAAGGGCACCACGCTCACCAAGGAAATGTTCCTGAACCACCTCTATGGCGGTATGGACGAGCCGGAACTGAAGATCATCGACGTCTTCATCTGCAAGCTGCGCAAGAAGCTCGCAAATGCTGCCGGCGGCGCCAATTACATCGAAACCGTCTGGGGCCGCGGCTATGTGCTGCGCGAGCCCGATGGTGCCGAATACGCCGAAACCGCCTGATCCGCCGAATCCCCTTACCAAATGAAAAGTCCCGCCTCGCCGGCGGGACTTTTATTTTGTCGGCAATGTGCGGAAATGAAAAAGCCGCCCAAAAGGACGGCCCCCGTTAACGATTTGTGCGACCTATTCAGGCAGCGATTGCGCGATTTCCGAACACGGCGGTAAGGATTTTGCGGTCGAACGGCTTGAGCAGGAAGTCGGTTGCCCCTGCCCGCTTGCCGGCCATCAGCTTCTTCAGATCGGCCTCGATGACGCAATAGTAGATCTTGACCTCTTTGCCGCCGTCCATGGCGCGGATATTGGCGATGAGATCAAGCGCGCCTTCCATGCCCGAATCAACGATCAGATATTCGGGAAGCTCAGCCTGGCAGCGCTGCAACGCCTCCTCGGCATTCGAAGCTTCGCTGACCAGAAAATCGAGCTCTGAAAGGATTCGCTTGCCGACCTTGCGAACGATGTCCGAACTATCGGTGATCATGAATCTTTGCATGGCAGCTCCTTACCCCTCGCGCTGTCTCCGTCGAGGGTCTTCCTGACCTTCGAGGATAGGTTGATCAGGCTAAGGAATCGTTACTGCACCGGCTTCGATCAGCAATCGGTGAACTACGCTGCGGCAACCTTGGCAGTGAAGACGATCTCTTCGGCGCTGGCTGAATAATCCAGAACCATGCCGCATTCTTCCGCTAGCAGTACAGTGTAATAAGGCTGGATCGAATGCGCATCGATCGCTTCCTCGGCGGTGCCGGTGGCGATTTCGACGAATTTCGGCGGCAAGCGCATCAGCTTGCCCCTGGCGACGAGCTTGAAACTGGCATCGAATTCCGGATTTTCCAGCGTAATATCCAGATTGCCGCCACGCGGAATGGAAGAATATGCGACGAGGAAGAGGTTAAGGAGAAGCTTGACCCTGTTCTTGGCGACGATCGCGCGTGGGCCGCTCCAGCTGACCTCGGTCTTCTTCTCTGCCACGGCAAAGTCCTTGGCTGCACGTTCGGCCTCGCCGGTATCGATCGAGGCGCCGACGGAACCGGATGCACCGAAGGCAAGGCGCGCGAATTTGAGACGGACCGAGGCATTGAGCGCACTGGTGCGGATGAGATCCATCGCGTCCGAATCCGCTCCGCCTTCGTCCAGAAGTTCCAGACCGTTATTGATCGCGCCGACGGGCGAGATCACGTCATGGCACACACGACTGCAAAGAAGTGCTGCCAGGTCCGGGCCGGACAAAGTGAGATTCGGGTTCTTGGACATCATCGTCTCCTGAGGGCGGCAGTGTCATTCCACCCGGTAGTGTGCCTGATCAAAATTGCGCGAAGTTTGCGACCGTACTCGCCGCCATAATGACACCATATTTGGTAAACCGATTGTTAAGACGATCGGAGCAAAATGCATCAAATGCCAATGCCCCCGACAATGACGAATGGATGACATCATGCGCCTCCAATTTCTCGGAAGATTTATCGGCTTCTGCAAGTTGCTGACCGCTATCATGATCTCGTCGGTGATGATTACCGGACAGGCCGCAGCGCAGCAGAACAACGGCCAGTACACAGTGCAGGAAATCGTTGATGCCGGTCATTCCTTCTTCGGCGAGACCAGCGGCGGCCTTGCCAAAGTCGTTGAAAGCGCCTTCCAGAAATACGGCCTGCCGAACGGCTACATCCTCGGCCAGGAGGGCGGCGGCGCCTTCATCGCCGGCCTCACCTACGGCGAAGGCCAGCTCAATACCAAGAATGCCGGCGAGCATCCGCTTTACTGGCAGGGTCCATCTCTCGGCCTCGATTACGGTGGCCAGGGCTCCCGCGTCATGATGCTGGTCTACGATCTGCCGTCCATCGACTCCATCTATGCTCGCTTCGGCGGCGTCAGCGGCTCGGCCTATGTCATTGCCGGCTTCGGCATGACGCTTCTCAAGAACAACAATGTTCTGGTCGTGCCGATCCGCACTGGTGTCGGCGCCCGCCTCGGCATCAATGTCGGCTATCTGAAGGTCACCCCGAACCCGACCTGGAACCCCTTCTGAAAAGCCAAAATCGGCGCTAATATCCTTGGGAATACAGTCTTGCCGGTGCCAGCAGCCTTGTCGCTGCGCGCGCTGCGTGCTTAATCAGGCGGACTGACCCGTATCAACCTTCGAATCGATGGCCGCGCCGTGATCGAATACGCTCTTTTGTTCGGATTGGGCTTCCTGACCGCGGCCTTTCTCGTCTTTCTGGTCTCGCCCGCGGTTCACCGCCGCATCGTCTGGTATACCGAAAACCGCCTCAAGGCGACGATGCCGCTGAGCCCGCAGGAAGTACGGGCACAGAAGGACATGGTGCGCGCGCTCTACGCCGCTGAAAATGCCCGCACCGCACAGGACCTGCACCGCGAACGCGAAAAGTCGCTCTCCCTCCAGCTGCGCCACGACGCACTCGCCGTCGATGCCGGCAGGCTGGCCTCTGAAGTCAATGAGGCGCGCGCACAGATCGGCGAAATGCAGGTAGAGGCTGCCGAGCAGCGCTCCCACCTGCGCAAGGACGAAAACTATATCAGCCAGTTGAAGACGAGCCTGCATATTGCCGAGCAGGCTGGCTCCAACAAGGATAGCGAGCTGGAAACGCTGCGGGCGCGGCTTTCCAAGATCACCGAACAGGCCAACAACCTGAAGATCGACCTTGCTGCGCGTGAGACTGAAGCCGAGAATATGAAGTTCCGCACCAATGCCCTGCGCGACGAACGCGATACGATGCGCCAGGACGTGACCGTGCTGCAGAAGCGCGCCAAGGATGCCGAACAGAAGCTCAGCCAGCAGCAGCACCTGGTCATTCGCCTGGAAGACAAGGCCGCCCGTGAGGCCGCCTCTGCCACGGACAAGGAAGCCCTGCTCGGCCGCCGGCAACAGGAAATCGCCAAGCTGAAGGATCAGTTGAAGGCTGCCAATGCCGAACTCCGTAAGGTCGCCAAGGTGCTGCGTGATGCCGGCCTCTCCAAGGACATTGCCGATCTGCCCGCCGAAGCGGCCAGCGAAGCAGAGGCCTCTGAACTCGATCTCGCTGCCATCACAGCGCAGATGAGCGACAATGTGCGCCGGCGCAGCGCAGCACTTGCCGACCACCTTCAGAAGGCAAGAAACAATACCGGCCGTGATGGCGCGCTTCGCGAGGAAATCACCTCGATCGCCGCCAACATGGTAGCGCTCACTGCGCTCAAGGAAGGCCCGTCCTCTCCGATCCTGTCCCTGCTGCCCGATGGCGGGGAGAAGAAGGGCGCAAACGACCGCGTGAACCTCGCCGACCGCGCAGCCGCGATCATCGCCGATCCGCAGCGCTGAACTTCATCAGATCCGCGCCATCGCCGAAGATATCGCAAAGAGCGCAATACCGGTCGCCGTCGCCACGTTGAGACTGTCCAGTCCTTCAGACTGCGGAATGCACGCACTGCGGAAACGGGAAAGCACCGCTTCCGGCAGTCCCTCGCCCTCAGTGCCGACGACGAGCGCCATGCGACCGGAAGCCGGTATCTGCCGGATATCCGTCTCGCCGCGTGGCGAAAGCGTCCAGATTGCAAAGCCGCGCTCGGCAAGGCTCGAAAGAAGAGCGAGCGCATCGCCGCCGCGATGATAGGGCATGCTCAGGACCGAGCCGACCGAAACGCGCAGTGCCTTGCGGTAGAGCGGGTCGCAGCAGGTCTCATCAAGGAGGATCGCATCCGCCCTGAAGGCAGCGGCATTGCGGAACATCGACCCGGCATTATCGTGATTGGAAATGCCGCAGCCGACAAGGAGCAGCGCCTGCTCGGGTAGCGCATCGAGAAGCATGGTTTCCGTCGCCTGCTCGCGGCGACCGAGCGCAAGCACGCCGCGATGCATGTTGAAGCCGACGATACCGTCAAGAACATCGGCGTCGGCCACATAGACGGGTACGTCGTTCGGAAAGGTGTCGAGGATCTCCGCCACGCCGTCGAGCCGATTGCGGAGCAGCAAGATCTTTTCGGCTGAAAATCCTCTACCCGTCGCATGCGCATCGGCGAGCATGCGCAGCACGACGGTACCCTCGGCGATGAAGCGGTTCTGCCTGCCCGTCAGGTCGCGCTCGCGGATATCGCGAAACTCCGCGATCCGCAGATCGTCCGGGGTTTCGATCGTGAGAGGTTGTCCGGCCATACCGGCCTCAATTACCCGACAGCGTGATGTCAGCCACGATACGGCCAGCTTTGATATCGAAGACTAGGGCCCTGCGCTTGCCGTCCACCGCCGTGCCGTAAAACAGGATCTGTCCGCCCGAAAGCGATGTCTGCTCGATCTTGAAGCCGAGCGGCAGCGAGGCTGTCGAATTCATCGGCGCGTCGGAGGGAACACCGGAAGAGCCTGCGGACGCTGTGGTCTGCGAGGGCTCCGTACGCGTCACCTTGTAGACAACAGCGCCGAAGACCGCCATAAGGCTCACGAACATGATGGCGCCCGAGACGATCTGCAGGCGAACCATCTTGCGCCGGACACTTTCCATAGCCGGATCAAGGGGCTTTTCTTCCTGCTCATCGTCGGCTGGCTCGAATTTCGTCATCTATGGCGTCCCGTTCTAAAAATACGTCGGAGAAGAAGCGTCTTGAGCGACCCCTTTAAACAAGCAGATGACAATAGAAAAGTCCTGACCGCCGATGAGACAGCCGAAGGCCGCCTCGACGCCTGGCTGACCGCGCAGGTTGGCGAGGAATTTTCCCGCAGCCGCATCAAGGCGCTGATCAAGGACGGGCAGGTCTTTTTGAAGGGCGCGCCGATTACCGATCCCCAAAAGAAGGTGCGAGCCGGAGACAGCTACGAGATCATCCTGCCCAAGCCCGAAGACCCTGCCCCGAAGGGCGAGGATATTCCGCTCGATATCCTCTACGAGGATGACGATGTCATCGTCATTTCCAAGCCGGCTGGCCTCGTTGTCCATCCAGGCCCCGGCAACTGGACCGGTACGCTCGTCAACGCGCTGATCTACCATTGTGGCGATACCCTCTCCGGCATTGGCGGTGTGCGCCGTCCCGGCATCGTTCACCGCCTCGACAAGGATACGACCGGCGTCATGGTCGTCGCCAAGAACGATATGGCGCATCGCCATCTCTCGCTGCAGTTCGCCGATCACGGCCGCACCATGCCACTGGAACGTGCCTATCGGGCGATCGTCTGGGGCCGTCCGCGCTCGCTCTCAGGAACGATCGACGCGCCGCTCGGCCGCGCCACCGGCGACCGCACCCGCCGCGCCGTCAAGCGCCCCGAAAACGAGAGTGCCGACGAGGCGATCACCCACTACGAAGTGCTCGAGCGCTTCCATGAAAGCCCGGATGCGAGCGCGCTTGCCTCGCTCGTCGAATGCCACCTCGAAACCGGCCGCACGCACCAGATCCGCGTCCACATGGCCCATATCGGCCATCCCTTGCTGGGCGACGCCGTCTACGGCGCCGGCTTCAAGACCAAGGCCAATCTTCTGCCCGACGACGCCCGCAAGGTCGTCAAGGCTTTCGATCGCCAGGCGTTGCATGCCTACATGCTGCAATTCGAGCATCCGCGCACCGGCGAAGTGATGCATTTCGAAGTGCCGCTACCAGGTGATATGGTGGAGCTCGCTGACGCCCTGCGCGGATGAGAAACGGCCGCTGCTATTTCTTGGAGCCGGCACCCAGGACCCGATGCGTCGCATTGTCGAGAGCGTGGCTGGTGTCGCGCCCGTCCTGCGCCAGTCCCCTGGCGGTGTTTCCGCAGGATGAAAGAGCGGTCGAAAGCGAAAGCAGCAGGATGGCGGCAAGGGCTGGTCTGATCATCTGGTTCCCCTCATAAAAGCGGCTGGCAAGAGTGCCACCACCACTGGAAAAATGCGGCAGCTGTCGGTAAAATCAATGCCTCTGATTGGCGCTGGCAACGGCCGGATAACGCCCTCGTGAACGCCGAGGGGACCTTGAATCGCTGTTTCGCCATACTTATCTGTATATGGACTTATTGCGGGCTTGGAGAGAGCCGCATGTCCCGGTTTGCCTTTAACGCGAGGGCGCGTTCCATCGGGAACCGGAATCCATATAAGGAGGGTGCATCATGGCCCGAAATAACTTGCCGTCCATTACCGCCGGCGAAGCCGGTCTCAATCGTTACCTGGACGAAATCCGTAAATTCCCGATGCTGGAGCCGCAGGAAGAGTACATGCTCGCCAAGCGTTACTCCGAGCACGGCGATCGTGACGCCGCACACAGGCTTGTCACCAGCCACCTTCGCCTCGTCGCGAAGATCGCCATGGGTTATCGCGGCTACGGCCTGCCGATCGGCGAAGTCGTATCCGAAGGTAACGTCGGCCTCATGCAGGCCGTCAAGAAGTTCGATCCGGAACGTGGTTTCCGCCTCGCCACATACGCCATGTGGTGGATCAAGGCCTCGATCCAGGAATATATCCTGCGTTCGTGGTCTCTGGTGAAGATGGGCACGACTGCCAATCAGAAGCGCCTGTTCTTCAACCTGCGTCGCCTGAAGGGCCGTATCCAGGCCATCGATGACGGCGACCTGAAGCCGGAGCATGTGACCGAAATCGCTACCAAGCTGAACGTCTCTGAGGAAGAGGTCGTTTCGATGAACCGCCGCCTTTCCGGCGACGCATCGCTGAACGCGCCCATCAAGGCCTCTGAAGGCGACAGCGGCCAGTGGCAGGATTGGCTCGTGGACGACCACGACAGCCAGGAAGACGTGCTGATCGAGCAGGATGAGCTCGATACCCGTCGCCGTATGTTGTCGAAGGCCATGAGCGTGCTGAACGACCGCGAACGCCGCATCTTCGAGGCTCGCCGCCTTGCTGAAGATCCGGTGACGCTGGAAGATCTTTCGGCCGAGTTCGACATCAGCCGCGAGCGTGTCCGCCAGATCGAAGTCCGCGCCTTTGAAAAGGTGCAGGATGCGGTCCGCAAGGAAGCGCTGGAGCGTGCCAAGGCCGTGCGTGTGGTCGAAGCCACCGCATAAGCTGGTCGTCATCTGAAATCAAAAAAGGCGGGTCCCTGCGGCCCGCCTTTTATTTTGCGTGATTTCCGAGGCTCCGCGACGCCGGCCTTACTGGCTGGTCGAGAGATCTCCGAGCGCTGTCCATTCCTTGATAGCCGTGTTGAAGGCATTCCCGCCTGTGGCGCCCTTCTGCATGGTCAGCAGCGCACGGCGGCCGTTGCGATAGGTGACCGGAATGTCGATCCAGTCGCGCGTGGCAAGCAGGTCCAGATTGGCCTTGCGCGCATCCGGATAGTCGTTGAGCGCGATCATGTGAAAATCGTCGGTAATTTTGGCCGGCACCGCAATCAGCGGATCGCCGCGATCCTGCTCCGTACGTTTCATCGAGATGCGCTGGACGCTATCGATGCTGCCGCCTTCGAAATTCGGCGGAACGGAGAAGACGATCTCGACCAGATGGCTTGCCGGCAGCGACGGGTCGGAATTGCGCTTGAAGGTTACAAGCGCCGAAAGATTGCGCTCTGGAACGGTGACATTGCCCTGCACGGTGGCTTCCTGGCGGCCGTCCTGTCCGGCTTCATGCTGAACGGTCCAGACGACCGACCCCTCGATTGCCGTCGGCGAGCTTTCGCCGATCCGCTCCTCATAGAGGAACATCTTTTCGGTGGCGCCGATAGGTGTGTTCTGCGCCGCAGGTGCTGCGGCAGGGCCGTTCGGCGTCAGGTTTTCAGCAGGCGCAGCATCGGACTGGACACTCGGCGTGCTGGTATCGGCTGCAGCAACGTTCTGCGCGGCAACCGACTTGCCTTCCGCCGTCGGCGTTCCCGGCACTGCTGCAGGGCCGCTATCGACTTCGGTGCCATCGGCGAGCAGCCGCTGGGTAAACTTGGTATTGGCAGCCGAACCGTCCAGCGAGGCAACTTCCTGGTTGGGCCGCGCCGGCGGCGTAGTAGCACTCTGATCTGCCGGCTGGGCCGTGGCCGGCGTACTGTTTTGCTGCACCGGAGGCGTTGTGGCTGGCGTCACAGTCTCGTCGCGCGCAGCCTGTGACGGCGCGGAGCTGACGAGACCATCGACCATTTCCATCACCGCTTCGCGGTTCATCCAGCCCGCGTAGGCGGCGCCACCGAGAATGCCGAGCGTAACGAGAATCGCCAGAATGGTGCCGATGCCGAAGCGCCGGCGCTTCGGTTCCATGCGGAAACTCTTGCCCTGCATCTTCGAGGCAACGATCTGGTCCAGATCCATCGGCGGATTGCTGTCGTCGTCATCGGTCGCAGCGTTGCGGCGGTCATAACCACGCAGTGTCCGCGCCTCACGCCAGCCTTCGCTTGGCGCTGCGGCCGGTGCGGGAGCTGCAGAGCCGGAACCGTTGCCAGCATGCACTTCCGCAAAGATATCGACGTCGTCGAAATGCGCGGAAGCTGGTGTCTTCTTGCCCGTGCCAGCCTCGATCGGCGGCAGATCGTCGAAAGCGGCAGCTTCCCAGGAGAAATTTTCCTTGGCAGCCGGCATGACGGCCGGCGAAGCGCTGTTTCTGAGCGTTGAAACCTCATTGAGAGCGCGTGCCGAAGCATCGGCGGGAACGGCGGGCGTTGCCTCAGCATAGGAATGGAGTTCTTCGCGCGCCCATTCGGTCTCAGCTTCCTGCGCTACTGGAGCCGGTGTTTCGGCAGCCGGCTCGGACCACATGCGATCGAAATGCGCTGCCGCATCCATTGCAATCGGTTCTTCGCGCGTGTGCTCGATGAAGTCGCTGGTTTGCGGCTGCGATTGGGGTTCGAAATCGGCCATCGGCTCGACGAGCCGGTTGGACGCACGGTCAAGGCCGCGTGGAGCCGGCTGATGAGCCTCTTCGCGCTGAAGCTCTTCTTCCACCTCATGGGCGGTTTCGGCTACCGGCTCTGCAGCGACCTCTTCCGGCCGCGATTCTTCCGGATAATATTCCGCCACCGGCTCATGAGGGCTCTCGGGCTCGGCATGAACCTCTGCCTGCTCCGGCGCGCGCCATTCTTCTGCAGGCGCTTCTTCCTCATGAGGCGGATGCCATTCGGCGTGCTCGGGCACCACCTCTTCGGCGGCAGCCGCCGCCTGAACGACCTCCTCCGGCTCGGCAGGCTGCTCGTAGACGGGGGGTTCTACGTCCTCCTGCTGCTCATGGCTTTCGGAGACGGCTGCTTCGGCAACAGGGGCCGTCTCCGCGACAGGCTCATGTTCGAGCGCGGGCTCCTCATGGACCTCAGGCTCCGGCGCGGCTGCGACCGGTTCCTCGACAGGCACGGCTTCCGAGTGTTCGCCCTCGACTTCGCGGATTGCGGCCTCGAGCTTTTCGAGCTGGCGTTGCAGCATGGCTTCCGGCGGACGCGGCTTCATGTTCTCGAGCTGCCGCTGCACTGCGCCGCGCGCACGCTCGTAGACCTTCACCCGCATCTCGGGCGTATTTTCAGACAGGCCGTCGACTGCCCGCCGAATAACTGCAATAAAATCCGCCATCAGTACTTTCTCAAGAAGTCCGGCACACTCCCGAACACTCGCCTTAGGTGACCCGCGACATTAATCCTCAAACGGATCAGTCACAAGTATGGTGTCGTCACGCTCAGGGCTTGTCGAGAGAAGCGCAACGGGCGCGCCGATCAGTTCTTCGACCTGGCGAACATATTTGATCGCCTGCGCCGGCAGATCCGCCCAGCTGCGGGCGCCGACCGTCGATTCCTTCCAGCCTTCCAGCGTGACGTAAATCGGCTCGACCCGAGCTTGTGCCGCCTGGCTTGCCGGAAGATGGTCGATCTGTTCGCCATCGAGATTGTAGCCGACGCAGATCTTCAGTTCGTCGAGACCATCGAGCACATCGAGCTTTGTCAGCGCAATGCCGCTGATGCCGTTCGTGGCGACCGACTGGCGCACCAGTGCAGCGTCAAACCAGCCGCAACGGCGCTTGCGCCCCGTCACCGTGCCGAATTCATGGCCCTTCTCGCCGAGGAACTGACCGATCTCATCCGTCAGTTCGGTCGGGAACGGACCTTCGCCGACGCGCGTCGTATAGGCCTTGGTGATGCCGAGGATATAGCCGAGCGAACCCGGACCCATGCCCGAACCGGCAGCGGCCTGGCCGGCCACCGTGTTGGACGAGGTCACGAAGGGATAGGTGCCGTGATCGATATCGAGGAGGCTGCCCTGCGCACCTTCGAAGAGGATGCGGGCGCCCTTGCGGCGCTGCTTGTCGAGGAACAACCAGACCGTATCGCGGAAAGGCAGCACACGGTCGGCGATCGAGGTCAGCTCGTCCATGATCGTCTGGTGGCTGACTTCCGCAACGCCGAGGCCGCGGCGAAGCGCGTTGTGGTGGGTCAGGATGCGATCGACCTTGCCCGGCAAGGCTTCGAGGTCCGCGAGATCCATGACGCGGATGGCACGACGGCCGACCTTGTCTTCATAGGCCGGGCCGATGCCGCGCCGCGTCGTGCCGATCTTGGTGCCGCTGTTGGAGGCTGCGTCTTCGCGGTAGGCATCGAGCTCGCGGTGCAGGGAAAGGATGAGGGTCGCGTTGTCGGCGATGCGCAGGTTCTCAGGCGTCACCTTCACGCCCTGCGCTTCCAGCCGGCCGATCTCGGCGATCAACGCATGCGGATCAACGACGACACCGTTACCGATGACGGCCATCTTGCCGGGGCGTACGACGCCGGAAGGCAGCAGCGAGAGCTTGTAGCTCGTACCGTCGATGACGAGCGTATGGCCGGCATTGTGTCCGCCCTGATAGCGCACAACGATGTCAGCACGTTCCGAAAGCCAATCGACAATCTTGCCCTTGCCTTCGTCGCCCCACTGCGAACCGACCACGACCACGTTCGTCATCAAACTCTTCCTGTTACCGGCGGAGAACCGCACACCTGCTCAAACCCGCGCATCTATAAAGCTTTGTTTTTGGGAAAGCGACCCTGTTGTCACAGCAGATTCGGCTTTTTACGTGACAAATCAGCCGCCGGCAGGCTAAGCCCCGTCATAAAAAGCCTGCCAGAGACGACAAAGACGGGAAGATCCCCTTGCAAGCTACAGCCTATATCTGCCTCGTCATTGCAACTCTCTGCTGGGGCGGCAATGCCGTGGCAGGCAAGCTGGCGCTCGGCCATGTCAGCCCGATGATGCTGACCTTCCTTCGCTGGTTCCTGGCTGTCGTGCTGATCGCCGCCGTCTCGCTGTCACAGTTGAAGAAGGACTGGCTGGTGGTGCGCAAGAACCTGCCCCTCCTCTTCTTTTATGGTGTGATCGGCTACACGACCTTCAATGCCATGCTCTATTCGGCCGTGCAGTACACGACGGCAATCAATGTCGCGATCGAGCAGGCCGGCATTCCCATGCTGATCTTCCTGTTGAATTTCGTCTTTTTCCGCACCGGCGTTTCGCTGGCCCAGGTCGTCGGCTTCGGCATGACCCTTGTCGGCGTCGCACTGACGGCTGCCCATGGCGATCTTGCAACCCTGCTGCAGCTCAGCCTGAACCGCGGAGATGGGTTGATGCTGATCGCTGTCGCCGCCTATGCCGTTTATACGATCTTCCTGCGCTGGAAGCCCGTCGTCGACTGGCGCACGCTGATGGCGATCCCCGCGCTCGGCGCGGCGCTGACTGCCCTGCCACTGCTTCTATGGGAAGCCTCCCGCGGTGCGGCCCAATGGCCTGATGACAAAGGCTGGGCGATTGCCTTCTATACGGCAATCTTCGCCTCGCTGCTGGCGCAGATACTCTATATCAGAGGCGTCGAGGAAATCGGCGCCAATCGCGCCGGCCTGTTCATCAATCTCGTCCCGGTTTTCGGCACGCTGCTTTCTGTCGCCTTGCTCGGCGAAACGCTGCAGCTTTTCCACATGATTGCGCTGGTGCTGACGCTCGGCGGCATCGCTATCGCCGAAAAGGGCCGCCCGAAAACGGCTGCACCCACCGTGCCTGCTTCGCCGGTCGACTAACCAAGCTCCAGCGTCGTCACGCCATAGACGTTCTTCAGCGGGATTTCCGGCGCCGGACCGCGATACATGCGCGCGGTTTCCATGACTGGCTCGAGCCCTACGCTTTCTGCAAGTGCAATAGCCTCGGCATTGGCCGAGGGGATATCGATATAGATCGACGCGCCATGCGCCTGAGGAATGAGGCCGGCCAGAAGAGCGGCGGCGCTATCTGCGTCGCCAGCAAAAAGCGGGCCGATCTTGTAGCCCTCATAACAGCGGCGGATCGTACCGTAACCGCGGATCTTGCCGCTCTTGCGCACGACGACCGAGCTGCGCCCCTTGCGGCCCGTGCACCAGGCGGCAAGGAAGGCCGCACGGGGCTGCGGAAAAATACCGCTGTCATAGCGAAGCAGGCCTTCGAGCCTCGCATCCGGGACCGGCTGCGCGACGAGTGACGACTGCGGCACCGATGTCGGCACGCCGCCATAGCGGATCGTGTTATAGGCGACCTCGAAACCGGCCTTGCGGTAGGCTGCCTGCTGAGCCGCAACTCCATCGAGGCCGATCGTCCGGTCTCCCGCCGAAGCGATGCCGGCGTTCCAGATCGCCTTGCCGAAGCCCCGGCCACGGAAATCGGGATGCACGATGTAAAGACCGAGAAAGGCAAAATTGTCGCCATATTTGACGACCGAGATAGAACCGACCGGCACCTCACCGATGGCGCCGACGAAAAATCCGGAAGGATCAGCTTCGTGGAATGCGATCGCGTCGTCGAGGCCAGGATTCCAGCCCTCCTGACGTGCCCATTCCAGCGCAAGCTCCAGTTCGCCGGGCCGCATGGAACGAACGGCAAATTCCGAATTCATGCAACCTTCCCAGATTGAAACCCGCAAGTCCATTCCGCCATGCGCCAAGCAATCGTCAAGTCGATTGTCCCTGCGCTCAGACCGGTCATGATGAACTCGCGTTCACGGCTTGAACGATGTGTGTCGTCGTTTTGAAATGCAATGCAAAAGAACTTCGATCTCGCCTTACCATGAAACAATGTAATTGCAATCTCAAGAAAATTACTGCGCCCGCCGGATCCTTCCGGCGGGCGCAAATCGAAAGACGACATATGAAGTATTTAAGCCTTAGCGCAGAAACGGACCCAGCGCTTCGGCAGTACCGATGGTCTGGGCAGCCTGGCTGAGAACACTGTCGAAAACGAAGCCGACAACGATGGTCAGCTGCTGCGAATAGGCCTTCAGCTGATAGCCCTCGCCTTCGACCTGTGCCGGAGCGCTCAGGGCAAAGGGAATGTTCGGGCGAACGAAGCCAATGCTCGTTGTCAGCGGCTCCTCGGGCAGATGGCCTATGGCCGACGTGTATATGAGATCGCGGCCGAAACCGCCCGGGCCAAAGGCGAAAGCCGGCTGGCTTGCAGCCGATACCGTCATTGCGAGCGTCGCAGCGAGAAGAAGTCTGCTCATCTTAAAGTCCCCTTTTCCAGTCGGCCGGCGATTTCCGCCTGGCCGCAGCGCCGGTCGCATCTGTCCATGCCCGGCCGCTTTCATGAGGCGCACTCTACATGCCAGTATTTGCAGGCTTTTTAAGCCGATCCGTACAATTTTATTGAAACGCGATTTTTTAGACTGTCGCTGTTCAAGCAGAAAACAATCTTTACCATACGCCTTGACGGTATCTTCGCATCCTTACTTTTAAGGTGCCTCAAAACGAAACAGGGGCAAAAACGATGCACGAAGTTCCAGTCAAATCCCGTATTATCCAGAACGTCTATTTCAGCCAGGAAGACGGGCGCCTGCGCATCTGCTTCCGCAACGGCGAAGAACGCCTGTTCGAAGGCGTACCGGCTGACGACGTCAGCACCATGGTGATGGCGCCCTCCCCGGGCCAGTATTATATCGACCGCATCAGAAAGCGTTACCGTCGCATCGCAGCTTAAAGCACTTCGATACTTTTACCGGCGCGGCTTTAAATCGATTACGCCGCGCCAGGTGAGATCGATTGCCACATCGGTCCGAGCCTTATAAATGATGACTTCCATTGTCCGAGGTCTCGCGAACTGACGATGCCATCGTCCGATCAGAACATGAAACTGGCGCCGCAGCCGCGAAAGGGCCGCGCCGTCATGTGGCTGCTGATTGTTCTGTCCGTTTCAATTGTTGGCGCAACGGTGCTGCTGTCGAATGACATGCGGCACCTGAAGTCGCTAGCCCACTACTTCGGCATAGAGCTTTTTCCGCCCGCGGCACCTCCGCCTCCCCCGCCGCCCAAGGTCTTCCGCCGCACCGAACCTGTCAGCATCAAGATCGCACCGCGCATGTTCGACCCGCCGCAGCCGGCGCTCGCGAGCGTTTTCCTGCGCACCTGGCGGATTTCCGGCCCGGTCATGTGCGAAGCGCTGCGCTCAGCCGGCGTGGAAACCAGCGAATGGGCGGAAACGGCGTTCAATTCCGATACGTTCGAATGCTCCTACGAACATGTCTACAAGAAGGAGAAGGAGCACGTCGTCAGCTCGCTCTTCCTCGTCGTGCGCGGCAATGGCAGAGGCACGATTACGAGCATGCGCGTGAAGCTCCTCGGTCCCGCGACCGACAGCAACGGACAGCTTGATCCCAGCATATCGCGCATCTTTGAAACCATGCTGACTCAGCCGGCGTGGCTGGATTTCCATGATGCACTGACGGCAATCCGCAATCTCAGGGATGTGAAGGAGGAAGGCTTCGGTGCCCTCATCAATTTCACCCAGGAATATTCTCGGCCGGGCGCCTTCAACTTCACGCTCCTGCTTCAGGAGGCCTCCGCCCAACAGCGCCGCACGAAGGATTACTTCTCCCCGAAGACCTGGCTACCCGCGCCCGACCCCTCCTGGCAGGTGCCGGAACTCATCTTCTGGCGACGCGCCTGATCACTTCGCGCTGGCAACGAGCTGCACCTCGGGCATGTCGTTGAGCAACCCGGCGAGGTCCTGACCGTCCCGCCGGCAACTCACCATGAACAGCTTCGGCGCTAACTCCTTGCTGGTGCATTCGATGAAGCTGCGGCGCAAGGCAGTCCGCAGCAGGCTCGCTGCATTCTGGCCGCAGGCAAGGCGCCGACCCTGCGCATCGGCGCAAAGCGCCCGTCGGGCGATCCGCGCGACACCGGCAATGACGAAGGTGTTGCCATCAAGGGAAAAGGTCGCATTGTCGATGACCTTCAGGGCCGGGCCGGCAGAAAACTTGAAGGGATAGCGATCGGGCTCGCGTTCATAGGGCTGATGGCTCAGATCGATATGAACCGGCACGAGGGTCCAGATCGCTCCACTTTCTGCATCCATCCGTGGCGTCGCATCCACCGGAGAGGCGATCAGATAGGAGGCGAAAGCCATCGTGCCCACAACGGCCACGAGCGCGCAACAGATGCGGCCGAAAAGAATGATCAGCTCTGCAATCACCCGCAAGGACATCCCCATTTTAAGGCTGGACGAAACGCTTTTGAACGCTCGCTGAGGGAGCATTGTTCCGCTGCAGGTTGCGCTTAATTGTCATAACGCTTTCGGGCTAATTTAGAGCGTCAAACTTCAGACGCATTTAACTCAAAATAGGTAGGGCTCCACTCTTTGGATCCTTGACTTGAATCGACCGGAGATTAGCTTGACGCTGTCTTGAACCGCTCGTCGGATCCAGCAGCCACCTCTCTCGCGCGAAACACATCGGGGAGTACCGCATGGAAACTAGACTGCAGTCCAAACTCATTGAAGCGATCGATTACAAGCGCGAGACTCGACACCTCACGCTCTATCTGACCAACGGTCAACGCCGCCATTATGAAGATGTCCCTGAAGGCATCGTCGTCGGACTGACCGCAGCAGCTTCTCCTGGCGACTTCTACATGAGCCAGATCCGGGGCCGCTTCCGCACTACCTGAAAAATACGGCACGCACCCAAGGCGTGCCGTGTCAGTGCACTGAGAGTTAGCTTAAAGTGCTCGCCGACTGGATCGTTCGAACCGAAATCGGCTTCCCATTCCATTCATCGACTAAACTTCAGCCCCCAAATCTCAGCCAGCCACACTTCGCGATTTGCCGCCGTGGCCGTTTGATGCAAGAAGGCGCCCTGTATCGGCGGCGTTGGAGGGATAGCCGAGCGCAAAACCCTGCAGGCTGTCGCAGCCGAGCCATGACAGCGTCACGGCATGGGCTTCGGTCTCCACCCCTTCCGCAATCACTTCCACATCGAGAGCCTTGGCAATCTCGACAATCGATCCGACCACGCGCCTCTGCTCAGCCGATTCCACCACATCGGTGACGAGTTGGCGGTCGATCTTCAGCCGCTTCGGTTTCAGTCGCACGAGGCCGATGAGCGAGGCATGGCCGGAACCGAAGTCATCGATCTCGATATCGATGCCCATCTGCTTGATGAGGTCGATATTGGCGAGGAATTTCTCATCGCAATCGTCGAGGAAGATCGTCTCCACCAGCTCGAAGACGATGGCACCCGGCGGAATGGCCAGCCGGCGCAGCTTGTCCAGCAGAGCAGGATCGGCAAGACGCCCGGGCGAGATGTTCACGGCGATCCGCGGCACATGGTAGCCCAAGGCCTGCCAGGCGGCCCGATCTTCAAGCGCGCGCTGCAGAACTGCGGCATCGATCTCCGCCGAAAGCCCGTATTCATCCGCAATGCGCAGGAAGACGCCTGGCGCAAGCACGCCCTTTTCCGGATGGTTCCAGCGTGCCAGCGCCTCCAGCCCGGTGATCTCGCGGGTGCGCGCATCGAGCTGCACCTGATAGTAGGGAATGATCTCACCCTGCTCCAGGGCCTGGGCGAGATCTTCGGCCAGGCGACGCTTGCCGCGCAAGTCGTCCTGAAGCTGTCGGCTGAAGAATTCGATGCGATTACGGCCGAGCTTTTTTGCCTGGTAGAGCGCCAGATCGGATTCGGCGAGCAGGTTGCGCGCCCTTTTGTCGCTGCTCCAGGATACGCCGATCGATGCACCGGATTGCAGCATCTCCTGCCCGAAGCGGATTTTCTTCAGCAGTCGCCTCTGCACATCCTCAACGATTGCCTTCAGCGCATCGAGGCCGGCGAAATTGATCAGTACGATAACGAAATCGTCGCCGCCGACACGGGCAGCCATGCCATCTGAGGGAATGGCAGCGGCAATTCTGAGTGATGCCGTGCGCAGCACGGCATCACCGGCGGCGTGGCCATGGCTGTCATTGATCTGTTTGAACTGGTCGAGATCGAGATGCAGAACGGCAAGCGTCGACACGCTCTTTTCCGCCAGCAACGCCGCGAGCCGCCTGTCGAACAGGCGCCGGTTCGGCATGCCGGTCAGATAATCATGATTGGCGACATGCTCGATCCGCGCATTGCTTTCTTCAAGCGCCAGCGCCCGGGCCTCGGCCATCATCTTCTGCTTGCCGAGCTCGGCATTGAGCAGCACATCGGATGTAACATCCCATTCGGCACCGATGAAGGAGGGGGTGCCCTCCTCATCGACATAGAAATGCGCACGTGACCGCAGATAGCGGATCTCGCCGCTTGGCAGGATGATGCGAAACTGGGAGTTATAGGCACCCCGGGCGGCAACCGCTTTTTCGAAATCCCGCTCGGCCTGCCCCCTGTCGTCAGGATGTATGGCCTCGGACCAGACAGAGGTCGGCACCTCTCGATCTGTCTGACCGGTGCCGTAGAGGCGATGCATCTGCGCGTCCCAGAGAATAGCATCCTTGTTGATGCTGTGTTCCCACACACCAATTTGCGAAGCATCAAGCGCCAGCTCCAGTCGCCGAAGAAGATCCTGGAACTCTCGCTCTGATCGCGTTGGTTTATTCTCGGGCAATTTCGTTTCAGCCTTCGAAGCCTGCAAAAACTCATAATATAGTCGCAAGCCCTCATTAATGAAGCCTTTTCGTAAGTACCGAACTAGTTACTAGGTGAACTCTTCGTTACGACTGCCTTCTTTTCAATCAGTATTGTTTTAATCAGTGATTGTGTCGCGGTGGGTTCCTGGCAATCCGCCGGAACTCTGCTGCCCCCTCGATGACCGCACCATCTGACAGCTGCGTCACCGTTTTCCGGTAGATGCGCTGCCATGGCGTCGCATCGGCCGGCACCGGCGGGATTCCGTCGCCCTTGCGTCGCTCGATTTCAGCCTCGTCAACCAGCATATCGCAACGCCCTTGATTGAAATCGATGCGAATGATGTCGCCGGTCCTGAGCCACGCAAGCCCGCCGCCTGCCGCACTTTCCGGGGAGGCATTGAGGATCGACGGACTGTCCGAAGTGCCGGACTGTCGCCCGTCACCGATCGTCGGCAGGCTCTTGATGCCGCGCTTCAGGATATGATCCGGCGGCTGCATGTTGACCACTTCCGCAGAGCCCGGCCAGCCGAGCGGACCAGCGCCGCGGATGGCGAGGATCGTGTTCTCGTCGATGCCGAGCTCCGGATCGTTGATGCGCTTGTGGTAATCCTCCGAACCGTCGAAGACGACAGCCTTGCCCTCGAAGACGCCTTCCCGGCCCGGCTCCTGCAGGTAACGCTTACGGAAATCCTCGGATACGACGCTCATCTTCATGATGGCGAAATCGAAGAGGTTGCCCTTGAGTACGAGGAAGCCCGCACGCTCTTTCAGAGGCTCGCTGTAAGGTTTGATGACGTCACGGTCGCGCGCCTCGCGCCCTCGCAGATTCTCCGCCATGGTCTTGCCGGTGACGGTGCGACAGTCGCCGTCGAGCTTGCCGGCCTGCAGCAATTCCCACATGACAGCAGGGGTGCCGCCGGCACGGTGGAACTTCTCGCCGAGATAGGCACCAGCCGGCTGCACATTCGCCAGCAGCGGAATATCGAAACCATGCACCTGCCAATCCTCGGGATACAACTCGACCCCAGCATGCTTCGCCATGGCGGCAAGATGCGGCTGGGCGTTCGTCGAGCCACCAATCGCCGAATTGGTTTTGATGGCGTTGAGGAAGGCTTCGCGCGTCAGGATATCGGACGGCTTCAGGTCTTCGAGCACGATCTCGACGGCGCGACGGCCGGTACGATAGGCCATCTGGCCGCGCTCACGATAGGCAGCCGGAATATTACCGCAGCCTGTCAGCGACAGGCCTAGCGCCTCGGCCAGCGCGTTCATGGTCGAGGCCGTGCCCATCGTGTTGCAATGGCCGACGGAGGGTGCCGAATCGAGTGCCGTCTGCAGGAATTCCTCTTCGTCGATCTCGCCAGCCGCGAGCTTCCGGCGCGACTGCCAGATCGCCATGCCCGAGCCGGCGAGTTTTCCTTCATGCCAGCCGTCGAGCATTGGCCCGCCGGAGAGAACAATCGCCGGAATATCGACCGTCGAAGCCGCCATGATCGCCGAAGGCGTGGTCTTGTCGCAGCCGGTCGTCAGCACAACACCGTCGAGCGGATAGCCGTAGAGAATTTCGACAAGCCCGAGATAGGCGAGATTGCGGTCGAGTGCTGCCGTCGGGCGCTTGCAGTTCTCGAAGATCGGATGCGTCGGAAATTCGATCGGGATGCCGCCCGCATCGCGGATGCCGTCCCGCACGCGCATTGCCAATTCGATATGGACGCGGTTGCAGGGGGTCAAATCGCTGCCGCTCTGGGCGATGCCGATGATCGGCTTGCCGGACCGCAGCTCCTCCGGCGTTACCCCGTAATTCATGAAGCGCTCCAGATAGAGCGCCGTCATGTCGATATGATCGGGATTGTCGAACCAGTCCTGCGAACGCAGGCGGCGCTTGGCGGTCTTGCTGTCGGTCATTTCTTTCCTCCCGGTCGGGCATTCCTGTCTTCGAGATGGAGCAGCAAGGCGCTGTGATCCGTCTCGCCGTTGCCCCTGGCAACAAATTCTGTGAATTCGGCATGAACCGCTTCCGTCAGCGGCAAGGTCAGGGAAAGGGCTTTCGCGGTCGCCATGACGGCGTCGAGATCCTTCAACTGGTTAGCCGAAGAACCACCCGGCGCGAACTGCCGGTCGATCATGCGCTTGCCGTGGATCTCCAGAATGCGGCTGTCCGCAAAGCCACCACGCACCGCATCCCGGAAAGCGGCCGGAGAACCACCGCCGGCCTCGATCAGCATCATCGCCTCCGCGACGGCGCCGATCGTCACTGCCACGATCTGCTGATTTGCGAGCTTCGCAAGCTGCCCTGCCCCATCGGGGCCGACGTGAGTGACGCGCCCCATCGGCGCAAAAACATCCGAGAGTTCAGCAATGACGGACGCATCCCCACCCGCCATGATGGCAAGCGCCCCTGCCGAAGCCCCGACCACGCCGCCGGAAACCGGCGCATCGATATGGCGGATGCCGTGCTTGGCAAGCTTCTCTGCGTGTTCCCGCGCGAAAGGTGGAGCGATCGAGCTCATGTCGATGACAACAGCACCCGGCTTCATGGCCTCGGCCGTGCCCATGTCGAACAGCACCTGACTGACGGCCTGAGCATTGGTCAGCATGCAGATGACGATATCGGCCGCTGAGGCGGCTTCGGCGGGTGCGGAGGCGATAGTGGCACCATTGCCGGAAAGGGTCTCAGCCTTGGTTCGATCACGGTTCCAGACGGTGACGGAAAAGCCTGCGCCAAGCAGGCGCCGCGCCATCGGCGCGCCCATAAGGCCGGTGCCAAGGAAAGCGATCTTGCGCTTCCCGCTGTCTTTTGATGCGTGCGTCACCCAGCCCTCCCGAACTGTTGTCTGCCTTTGATAGTCTCCTTACCTCAGCATGCAACAGTTTTGATGGACGTAACGCATTTTTGTCTCATACCCACAGCATCGGCCCGAAAATCGGAATCGATTTTTGGAAGCACGATGAGTAGATTCAAAGATTTAAAGCGTCCTTTGGGCGTCCGGATGGACGTACAAAGGACGCTTTAAAACGAAACGGGCGAGGACCAAGGCCCCCGCCCGATTTACCCGACAAAGGAGAGGTTATTCCGCAGCGACCTTCATATGGTCGTCCTCGTCCTGCGGATGATTGTCGTTGTGCTGAACGAGCGGGCGGTTGCCCGTCATCCGGCGCAGAAGCACGTAGAATACCGGCGTCATGAAGATGCCGAAGAAGGTCACGCCGATCATGCCCGAGAAGACGGCGACACCCATGGCCGCGCGCATTTCGGAACCGGCACCGGTCGAGGTGACGAGCGGCACGACACCCATGATAAAGGCCATGGAGGTCATCAGGATCGGGCGCAGACGCAGGCGGCTGGCCTCGATCGCGGCTTCACGTGGCGTCCTGCCTTCGAACTCGAGTTCGCGGGCAAATTCCACGATCAGGATCGCGTTCTTGGCCGATAGACCGACAAGGACGACGAGGCCGATCTGTGTGAAGATGTTGTTGTCTCCACCGGTGAGCCAGACGCCGGTCAAGGCGGCGAGAACACCCATCGGCACGATCATGATGATCGCAAGCGGGAGTGTCAGGCTCTCATACTGGGCAGCAAGCACCAGGAAGACGAGCAGCAAGGCCAGCGGGAAGACGACGACGCTGGAGTTACCGGCGAGGATCTGCTGGTAGGTCAGGTCCGTCCACTCGAAGTCGATGCCAGCGGGAAGTGTCTCATGCAGGATCTTCTCGATTGCCGCCTGAGCCTGCCCGGACGAGAAGCCCGGTGCCGGACCGCCGTTGATATCGGCAGCAAGGAAGCCGTTATACCGGTTCGCACGCTCCGGGCCAGTGCTTGCGTCCACCTTCAGGAGGGCTGCAAGCGGGATCATCTGGCCCGATGCCGAGCGAACCTTCAACTGGCCGATATCTTCCGGCTGGGCGCGGAACTTGGCATCGGCCTGCACACGGACGCTGTAAGTGCGGCCGAAGGCGTTGAAGTCGTTCACATAGAGCGAGCCAAGATAGATCTGCAGCGTCTGGAAGACGTCGGTGACGGAAACTCCGAGCTGCTCGGCCTTGGCGCGGTCGAGATCGGCATAGAGCTGCGGCACGTTGATCTGAAAGCTGGAGAACAGGCCGGCCAGTTCAGGCGTCTGATAGGCCTTCGCAAGCACGGCCTTCGTGGCTTCGTCGAGCGCCTGGTTGCCCAAGCCCGCGCGATCCTCGATCTGCAGTTTGAAACCACCCGTCGTGCCGAGGCCGTTGACCGGCGGCGGCGGGAACATGGCGATGAAGGCGTCCTGGATGGCGCCGAACTTCTGGTTCAGGGCCATGGCAATTGCCCCACCCGAAAGATCAGGCGTCTTGCGCTCCTCGAAATCCTTCAGCGTCACGAAGACGATGCCAGCGTTCGAAGAGTTGGTGAAGCCGTTGATCGACAGGCCCGGGAAGGCGATCGCGTTGGCAACGCCCGGCTGCGCCAGAGCGATGTCGGTCATGCGCTTAATGACGTCTTCCGTGCGGTCGAGGCTTGCAGCATCCGGCAACTGGGCAAAACCGATCAGATACTGCTTGTCCTGCGACGGCACGAAGCCGCCCGGCACCGTATTGAAGATGCTGTATGTCGCTCCGACCAGCACAAGATAGATCACCATGACGATGCTCTTGCGCGATACCAGACCGCCGACGCCCTTGCCGTAGGCGTTCGAACCGGCGCCGAAAGCGCGGTTGAAGCCGCGGAAGAACCAGCCGAAGATCGCGTCCATGAACCGCGTCAGCCAGTCCTTCGGCGCATGGTGCCCCTTCAGGAGAAGGGCGGCAAGCGCCGGAGACAGCGTCAGCGAATTGAAGGCCGAAATGACGGTCGAGATCGCGATCGTCAGCGCGAACTGGCGATAGAACTGACCCGACAGACCGGAGATGAAGGCGAGCGGCACGAAGACCGCGACAAGCACCAGCGCGATCGCGATGATCGGGCCGGAGACTTCCTTCATGGCCTTGTAAGTCGCCTGACGCGGACTGAGGCCGGCCTCGATGTTGCGTTCGACGTTTTCAACGACGACGATTGCGTCGTCCACGACGATACCGATCGCCAGCACCAGACCGAAAAGGCTGAGTGCATTGATCGAGAAGCCGAACATGTACATGACCGCGAATGTACCGATGATGGATACCGGAACGGCAATCAGCGGGATGATCGAGGCACGCCATGTTTGCAGGAACAGGATGACGACGAGAACGACGAGCGCGATGGCTTCGAGCAGCGTGTCGATGACCTTCTCGATCGAGGCGCGGACGAATTTCGTCGTATCATAGACGATCTCGTACTTCACGCCTGAAGGCATGGCCAGCTGCAGCTCGTCCATCGTCGCGCGGACATTGTCGGCGATCTCGATCGCGTTCGAACCCGGTGCCTGCAGAACGGCAACGGCGACAGCCGGCTTGCCGTCGAGCAGTGAACGCAGCGTGTAGTCGGCGGCACCCAGTTCGATCCGGGCAACATCGCGCAGACGGGTGATCTCGCCATTGGCGCCCGTCTTGACGATGATGCTGCCGAACTCCTCGGGCGTGCGCAGACGACCCTGGGCGTTCACGTTGAGCTGAAGATCGACACCCTTCTGGCTCGGCGAAGCGCCGATGATGCCGGCAGCGGCCTGGACGTTCTGCGAGCTGATCGCATTGCTGATGTCGCTTGCGGCAAGATTATGCTCGGCTGCCTTCTGCGGATCGATCCACACACGCATGGAATAGTCGCCGGCACCGAAGACCTGCACCTGGCCGACACCGGCGATACGGGCTAGCCGGTCCTTGACGTTCAGCGTCGCATAGTTGCGCAGATATGTGATGTCATGGCTGTTCCCGTCAGAGACAAGGTTGACGACCATGATGAAGTCGGGCGAGCTCTTGACCGTGGTTATGCCGAGCGCGCGAACTTCCGCCGGCAGGCGCGGTTCGGCCTGCGACACGCGGTTCTGCACGAGCTGCTGTGCCTTGTCCGCATCAGTGCCGAGCTTGAAGGTGACGGTGACGTTCAAGGCGCCGTCAGACGTTGCCTGGCTGGACATGTAGAGCATGCCCTCGACGCCGTTGATCTGTTCTTCGAGCGGTGTGGCCACCGTTTCGGCGATGACCGACGGGTTTGCGCCGGGATAGGTGGCATGCACGACGATCGACGGCGGCACGACCTCCGGATATTCGGAGATCGGCAGCGCCCGGAGGCCGATGAGGCCGGCGACCACGATGAGGACCGAAAGAACACCGGCAAAGACCGGGCGGTCGATAAAGAATCTGGATATGTTCATTTTAACGCCCTCTCCGGGGTGAACATGGATGCAAAGTCCCTCGCCGGCGGCTCGAAGGCGCACCGGCAGGTCATGTTGTCTAGGGTAACGGCCGCCTCCCCGAGGGAAGGAAGCTCAGATCTTACTGAGCGGTCGCGACCTTCTCTTCCATCTGGGGTGCTACGACTGCACCCGGACGGATACGCTGAAGGCCGTTGACGACGATCTTGTCGCCGACTTCGAGGCCGTCTTCGACCACGCGTTGGCCATCGAACAGCGAACCAAGCTTGATCTGCCGGTAGTTGACCTTGTTCTCACCATCGACAACGAAGACGAACTTCTTGTCCTGGTCGGTGCCGACTGCGCGGTCGCTGATGACGATCTTGTTCTCGGCCTTCGGCTGGCCCATGCGCACCCGAACGAACTGACCGGGGATCAGCTTGCCGCCGGGATTGTCGAAGACTGCCCGCACGGCAATGGTGCCGCTGGCAGCATCGACTTCGTTGTCGACCAGCTGAAGCTTGCCCTTGATCGGCGTTCCCTCATCGGCAAGCGTGCCGATTTCAACCGGGATCTGTTCAACGGCCGGCAATGCGGCGTCGGTTGCCGGAAGCTCCGAAAGAGCCTTCGTGACCATCTCTTCGCTGGCATTGAAGCTTGCATAGATCGGATCGACAGAGACAAGCGTCGTCAGTTCAGGCGAAGCCGAACCGGCTGCAACGATGTTGCCGACCGTGACCTCGATCTTGCCGATACGGCCGGAAACCGGTGCCTTAACCTGCGTATAATCGAGATCGAGCTGCGCGGACTGGAGAGCCGCCTGTGCCGAACGCAGGCTTGCCTGGGCTTCGGCCAGTGTGCTCTGACGCTGGTCGAGGTCGCTCTGCGAAATCGTCCGGTTGTCTGAGAGACGGCGACCGCGGTCGAGTTCCGTCTGCGCCAGGCTGACCTTGGCTTCGGCCGAAGCGACCTGACCCTGGGCCTGGGCGACCGCCGCCTGATAGGGGGCAGGATCGATGGCGAAAAGCAGGTCGCCCTGCTTCACCAAGGCACCTTCACGGAAATGCACGGACTGGATGGCACCCCCAACCCGGGGGCGGATCTGCACGCGGTCAATGGCCTCGAGACGACCGGAGAAATTCTCCCAGTTCGTCACATCACGGCTGGCGACGACGGCAACCGTCACCGGCACAGCGGGAGCCTGTGCGGGTTCGGAGGCGGCCGTGGCGGTTGCGCTCATCGGCAGTTCGAAAAAGATGGCAGCGGCCGAAACGGACGCAGCAACACCCAGACCGGCGCCCACTAGGGCCCAGCGCTTACTTCTGGACGTCATTGGTACTCTCCTTGCGGCCCCGAATGGCCGTAAAAATCAGTTCGTCTTCAATGCAATTGTGGCTGAACGCTCACGTCCTGAAGAAAATCTCCAAAGTGGCGGCTGACGTTGCCCTGCCACGTGGAAGTCCCCTCAGATTTTCCGCCGTAAATGGATGGCCAACCTGTCCCGGCGGGAAGAACATGCTGGCGCACGCCAACACCTGCCTTCTTCAGGCGAGCGGCGTAACCGATAGTTTCGTCGTGCAGCGGATCATCCTCCGCTGTAAAAATCAGAGCAGGCGCAACACCTGATATACGCGAGCACAGGCAAGGCGCGGCATAGGGATGACAACCGCCACCACTCAGGTAGTGGCTCCAGCCTTCCGTCCAGCGCTGGCGCATGCCAATTTTGTCCGCCTTGCGGATGGAGGACGTACCCATGAATGGATCGAGAAGCGGCGAAAGTAGGATCTGGCCGTCAAGCGCATCCGGCATCTGGTCGCGGACCTTCAACGCCACACCGGCCGCCACATTGCCGCCCGCCTCTTCGCCGGCGACGAACAGCAGTGACTTGCGGTCGCCGAGGCCGGCCTTCTTGAGAGCGAGATAGGAAAAGATCGAAAAGGAAATTTCGAGCGCCTTCGGAAAGACATTGCCCGAAAGCGTACTGTAATCCGCGGAAACGACGATCGCGCCTGCCTTTGCGAGGCTGGCGGCAATCGGGCGATCGGCATTGGGGTCGCTGTCGAGAAACGCGCCGCCATGCAGATAGAGAACGATCGGCGGACCCTTGCCGAAATCGGCGCCCATATAGACGCGCGCAGAAACGGGGCCAGCGGCCACCTTTTCCAGCACCATGTCCTTAATTTCGGGCACCATAATCTCTATCTCTTCGCTGCTTTGCAGATGGACGGATGACGCCCGTCTCTTGCATTTTGCACTAAAAAGATATTGTTATTCAAAACCGGGAATAAGAAGCGATATCGCGATAACACTATTCCAAATCCCGAACAATGTTGCAACGCAAACTGCGGAATTGAACCGATGGATCAACTCTCGGCAATGCGCGTCTTCATCCGCGTAGTGGAGACGGGCAATTTCACCCGCGCCGCCGACATGCTCGCCATGCCCAAGGCGACGGTGACCAATCTCATTCAAGGACTGGAAGCGCATCTGCGCACCAAGCTCCTCAACCGCACCACCCGCCGTGTCATGGTGACGACGGATGGCGCCCTTTATTACGAACGCGCCGCGCAGATCATTTCCGAACTTGAGGAGTTGGACGGCAGTCTTTCAAACTCCCAGAGCCTGCCGACGGGCAGGCTGCGCGTCGAGATGGCGGGCGCCTTTGCCGATTCCATTCTGGTGCCGGCGCTCTGTGATTTCTATCAGCGTTATCCCGATATCCGCATCGACCTCGGCGTCGGCGACCGCACCGTCGACTATCTCGCTGAAAACGTCGACTGTGCTCTGCGCGCCGGCACGCCGGCCGACCAGTCGCTGATTGCGAGGCGCGTTTCGGAGATCGAAATGGTCACCTGCGCCGCACCCCTCTACGTCGAGAAATTCGGCCTGCCGCAGCGGCCAGAAGAGCTTGAAACGGAACATTATTCTGTCAATTATTTTCGCGCCCAGAACAATCGCACGGTGCCTTTCGAATTCCGGAAGGGTAACGAGATCATTGAGGTTAATCCGCGCTACATTCTCTCGGTCAACGACAGCCGCACCTATATGACGGCAGCTCTTGCCGGCCTCGGCCTCGCCCAGATCCCGATCTTCATGGCTCGTGAGCCACTGGCAAAGGGGGAACTGATTCAGACTCTGCCGGAATGGACGCGCGAGTCGCTGCCGCTCTACGTCGTCTATCCGCCGAACCGGCATCTCAGCAACAAGGTTCGCGTCTTCGTCGACTGGCTGGTGAAACTGCTGGCAGATGCCAAACTCAACGCCCGCTGACATAGAGCCATTGGTAGAAAAGAAGCGGCCCGCGATGGGAGGGATAACCGTCACGGGCCTTGATCTGATGTCTGAAACTGAAGGCCTGTCGCACCGCAGGAAAGGCGCGGCAGGCCCTGGAGTGGAGGTCGGGAGGCTGGCAGCGATTGCCGTCCGCCTCCGTCCATTCTGATATAGGTGCGCTTAGCCGGATAGTAAGGGGCAGCTCACCAAGAGGCCGTTCACAAGTTTGCGACGATCTTTATCCGTTCGTGACGGGCTTCAGCAGATCCTCGATACCGATGCGGCGGAAGAGCTCGGCACGAACGCGGTCCGCAACGCCGTTGACGATTTCCGCACCGTCTTCCGACGGATCGATATGGGTGCGGAACGGCCGCTTGCCGAAGGGCATGTTCACGACATCGACGATGGCGGTCGCAACGGAAGCGGCATCTGCATCAGCGGGTTCGAGCGAGGCAAGACCTTTCAGCGCCTGTTCCGGCAGGCCCTTGTAGGGACCTTCATTATATTCGGCAGCGCGGGCGGCATCGGCGGGCGAACCGGAATGGGCGAAGTGGTTCGTACCCTTGGTGAAGGCGCCGGGAACGATGATTGCCGTTTCGATGCCCCACCGGGTTAGCTCACTGGCATAGGAAACGGCAAGCGAGTCCATGGCGGCCTTGGCGGCGAAATAGGGAGCAAGGTACGGAGGCGTACCGCCGCGGGTGCTGGAGGAAGAAACCCAGACAACCAGTCCCTTGCCCTGCTTGCGCAGATGCGGCAGCACCGCGCGGTTCACGCGCTGGGTCGACAGCACGTTGATATCGAAAAGCTCTGCATATTGCTCCGGCGTAAAGGCTTCGGCCGGACCGAAGGACATATGACCGGCATTGTGGATGATCGTATCGATATGGCCTTCGGCGGCGATCACCTTGGCGATCCCGGCCTCGGCGGAGGCATCCGAGGCGACATCCAGTTCGACAGCCTTCAACTCGACGCCGTTTTCTTTGGAGAAGGCCTCCACTGCCTCGACTTGCGGCCGGTTGCGGCCTTCGGTTTCACGCATCGAGGCATAGACGGTGTGACCGGCCTTGGCGAGAGCGCGGGCGGTAAGAGCGCCGAAACCGCTGGAAGCGCCGGTGATGACGATGACTTGCTTGCTCATGATCCTATTCCTTCTGTGAGAGTGGGGCGGCGCGACACCGCCACGAGTTTGCGTCAGACCATGCCGCCATTGGCACGCAGCACCTGACCGTTGACCCAGGCACCATCAGGGCCGGCGAGGAAGGCAACGACACCAGCAATATCCTCAGGGGTGCCGAGACGTTCCAGCGGGTTTGCCTTGGCAAGGTGGTCGATCAGTTCGTCGGACTTGCCGTTGAGGAAGAGGTCGGTGCCTGTCGGGCCGGGAGCGACCGAGTTGACGGTAATCTGGCGGCCGCGCATTTCCTTGGACATGATGGCGCCCATCGTCTCGACGGCAGCCTTCGTGGCGGCGTAGACGCTATAGGCTTCCGGCTTCAGGCCAACGACCGAGCTCGAGAAGTTGATGACCCGGCCACCGTCACGCAGTCGCTTGGCAGCTTCGCGCAACGTGTTGAACGTGCCCTTGAGGTTTACGCCGATCTGGCGGTCGAAGGTGGCATCGTCCACATCGGCAAGACGGGAGAGCAGCATGATACCGGCATTGTTGACGAGGACGTCGACGCCGCCGAAGGCTGCCTCTGCAGCATCGAACATGCGGCGCACGGCGTCCGCATCGGCAACGTCGGCCTGTGCCGTCAGGGCCTTTCCGCCGGCCTTCTCGATCCTCTGGGCCAGTTCTTCGGCGAGCGCCGCGTTGCCAGCGTAGTTGATAACGACGGTGAAGCCGTCCTTTGCGAGACGTTCTGCGATCGAAGCACCGATGCCGCGGGAAGCGCCGGTAACGAGAGCGACCTTGTTTTGATTGGCAGACATTTTCTTCTCCTTTGGTTCGGCGCCGCAGCGCCCTTTCGATGAGAAGAAAATGTCCCTTTTCACTTTGCGGATAATCAGCCATTATTCGGCATCACTATCCGGAAATTGCGAACAAACAAAATGGACAGATTTGATGCCATGCGGGTCTTTTCCCGTGTCGTGGAGCGCCGCAGCTTCACGCTTGCCGCCGAAGACACCGGCTTGCCGCGCTCGACGGTGACGGATGCGGTCAAGCAGTTGGAAGCCCGCCTCGGCGTGCGCCTGCTCCAGCGCACGACGCGCCATGTCAGCCCGACGCTCGATGGCGAAGCCTATTACCAGCGTTGCCTGTCGATCCTCGCCGATATCGAAGATGCCGAAGGCGCTTTCGCGGGCGCCAAGCCGAAGGGGCTACTGCGGGTCGATGTGCACGGCACACTTGCCCGGCATTTCGTGCTGCCAAGTCTGCCGTCCTTTCTGGAAACTTATCCCGATATCGAGTTCTACATGAGCGAGGGCGACCGGCTGGTGGATCTGGTGCGCGAGGGCATCGACTGCGTGCTGCGCGTCGGTACTCCGCAGGACAGCGACATGGTCGCCCGGCGTGTCGCCATGCTGGATGAGATCACCCTCGCCTCGCCGTCCTATATCGCCGCTCTCGGTCAGCCCGAACATCCCGACAGTCTCGACGCGCACCGCATGGTCGGCTTCCGCGCGACCGGTAGCGCCGGCCCCCTGCCCCTGGAATTCATCGTCGACGGCGGCGTGCGCAACATCACGATCCCCGCGACTGTCACCGTCAACGCTGCCGAAAGCTATATCTCCGCCGCTCGCATGGGGCTCGGCATGATCCAGATCCCGCGTTACCACGCCGAACAGGATCTCGCCGCCGGCACCCTGGTCCAAGTGCTCGCCGATTTTCCGCTCACGCAGACGCCGGTCTCGCTGCTCTATCCGCGCAACCGCCAGCTCTCGCCGCGCGTGCGCGTCTTCATCGACTGGCTGGTGAAGGTCTTCGCTCGACAAAACTCCGAAAACGCGGTTCACTCATATTAGCATTCTCGGAGGAACGGGCATGGCACTCAGCGACACCATGGTTTACCAGACGGATGAGGGCTTCGTCGTCGAGTTCGGCAACGAGGGTGAAGACAGGATTGCAGTCACGCTGCGCAACGCCCCCGATCTCACGCACGAAAATGCCATAGCCAAGGCAAAAGCATTGCTTTCTTCCGCATTCGAGCCCGTTCACGGCGACGGCGCCCGCAGCAAGGATGCTGCGCTCCTTGAAGAAGAGCTGCAGGAAGGCCTCGAAGATTCCTTCCCGGCGAGCGATCCGGTTTCCGTCACCAGTTCGTCGATTTCGATACGCGACCCCAATGCCGGCCACTAGATCTGCTTTGAGATGATGTTGTCGATGCCACGCGAGCCAGCCGGCGAACGATTGTTCCGGGTGGCAGATCGGCGAAGGGAATGCTATCGGCAATTTCCATGACGATCGAAACGACTGATGGCGCGATCGGCGCCGGCCCGCTTGCCGGGGAGAGCTTGCGCCACTTCTTCGAACGCGATGCAATCGAGGTCGCTCGCGATCTTCTCGGCTGCCACCTCACGGTCAACGATACAGGTGGGCGGATCACCGAGACGGAAGCTTATTACCCGGATGACGCGGCCTCCCACAGTTTCCGTGGTCCAACGAAGCGCAATGGCGCCATGTATGGCCATCCGGGCAATGTCTATATCTACCGCATCTATGGCATGTACTGGTGCCTGAACTTCGTCTGCACACCGGGCTCGGCGGTATTGATTCGCGCGCTGGAGCCGGAAATCGGTCTGGCTGCGATGATTGATCGGCGAGGCACTGATGCGTTGACACAGCTTTGCAGCGGCCCCGGCAAGCTTTGCCAAGCACTCGATATCGATATCTCCATCAACGACCGGACGCTCGACCAGCCACCCTATGCGATCTCACCTTCCGCGCCAGTGCCCATCGTCTCGGGCAAGCGGATCGGCATTACGAAAAATGCCGAAGCACCATGGCGCTTCGGCATTCAGGGATCGCGATATCTGAGCAAGCCGTTCCGCTAAATGGGAACCTTCAACGTCATTCCATGACGGCGCTATGGTCCATGGCCGGCGCAGCCTTCGGCTTGCGCAACAACAGGACCAGCGGCATGACGGCGAGCGACATCAGCATCAGCAGCTTGAAGTCGTCCATATAAGCGATAATGGTCGACTGCAGCGTAATGACGTCGTTGAGCGCC
This sequence comes from Rhizobium sp. YAF28, assembly GCF_052113285.1. Classification (NCBI taxonomy): domain Bacteria; kingdom Pseudomonadati; phylum Pseudomonadota; class Alphaproteobacteria; order Hyphomicrobiales; family Rhizobiaceae; genus Rhizobium; species Rhizobium sp. YAF28. The sequence goes on from NZ_JBFRCX010000010.1 coordinate 150,272, forward strand.
GCGCGGCCGACCGCCGTCAGCGGACTGAGGCCTTGTGCGGCCGTAGCATTGAAGGCGTGGTTGAACGGCGTCACGTAGGCCGCAATCGACTCATGGTTGCTCTGCGTGTTCTCGACAATCAGTGCCGAGACAATCGAAATGCCGACAGAGGAGCCGATGTTTCGCGACAGGTTATAGAGGCCGGTTCCGTCGCCGCGCATCTGGGCGGGCAGCGTCGCAAAGGCAATCGTCGTCAGCGGCACGAAGAGGAAGCCGAGACCAGCGCCTTGGATGAAGCCGACCGAGATGATCGTCCACTGCGAGACGTCGGGCGTCCAGCCGGTCATGTCGTACATCGCCCAGGCCGTCAGCCCGAGACCGAGCAGCAACAGCCAACGCGTATCCACCTTTCCGATCAACCGGCCAACGATGAACATGCAGAGCATGGTGCCGAGACCGCGCGGTCCCATGACGATGCCCGCCGTAGTGACCGGATAGCCCATCAGCGTCTGCAGATACGGCGTCATCAGCGCCAGTGAGGCAAGATAGGTGATGCCGATCACGAAGATGAAGATCATGCTGACGGTAAAATTCTGGTCGAGGAACAGCCGCGGATTGACGAAGGATTTCTCCGCCGTCAGCGTATGTACCAGGAGCAGATAGAAGGCCGCGGCGCAGACGATCGCCTCGACCATGATCTCGCCGGAGGAGAACCAGTCGAGCTGCTCGCCGCGGTCGAGGAAAAGCTGTAGCGCCGCAATGAACAGGCTCATCATCCCGAAGCCGAACCAGTCGAGCTTGGCGAGTGCATCCCTCTTCGTCTCCGAGACGAATATGACGATGCCGGCAAAGGCGAGCGCGCCGATCGGAATGTTGATGTAAAAGACCCAGCGCCAGCTGATATTGTCCGTCAGCCAGCCGCCAATGACAGGACCCAGAACCGGCCCGACCATGACCGAGACGCCGAATAGGGCCATGGCCGAGCCGCGCTCCTCGGCGGAATAGATGTCGAGGAGGATGCCCTGGGAAAGCGGAACCAGCGAGGCGCCGAACAGGCCCTGCAGCAGGCGGAAGGCAACGATCTGCGGCAGCGACTGCGCCAGACCGCAAAGCACGGAGGCGACAACGAAGCCGACAATCGCCGTCAGCAACACACGTTTGCGGCCGAACTTGGCAGCAAGAAAGCCCGAAGGCGGCGTCATGATCGCGGCCGCGACGATGTAGGAGGTCAAAACCCAGTTGATCTGGTCGGCGGAGGCCGAAACGCTGCCCTGGATATAGGGCAGCGCCACGTTGGCGATCGTCGTATCCAGCGCCTGCATGATGACGGCGAGAATAACGCAGGCCGTGATCGCGCCGCGATTGGCAACCGGGGTTGCCGGTGATGTAGGAGCAGTGCTCATGGCCGTTACTCGTGGCTGTTGCCGTGGCCCAAAAGGTTATTGACGAAATCAGGCAGGCCGCGCGCATGGCCGGTATCGACGTCGACGACCGTGCTCATGCCGACGCGAAGCGGCGGCTTGCCCTGAGAGTCGTCGATGCTGACGCGCATCGGAATGCGCTGTACGACCTTTACCCAGTTGCCGGTCGTATTCTGTGCCGGCAGCAGTGAGAAGGAAGAACCCGATGCCGGGCTGATGCTCTCGACCTTGCCCTTCCACATGACGCCCGGATAAGTGTCGACGTAGATATCGACCGACTGGCCGGGCTTGACGTAGGTGAGCTCGGTTTCCTTCGGGCTCGCGGCGATCCACAGATGCGAGGTCGAAACTAGCGAGAAGGCCTGCTGCGAAGCCTGGAGGTAGGAGCCGACCTGCAGCGCGTTGACGTTGGTCACGATGCCGTCGAAGGGTGCCTTGACGACGCTGTGATCGAGCTCGCGCTGAGCGTTGTCGACCTGCGATTTGGCCTGCAGGTACAGCGGGTTTTCCTCGACCGGCTGGTCGGCATTGCCGCCGAGCTGGGCGAGCGTCGTTGCGGCTTCCGCCTTGGCGACGGAAACCTTCTGCTGCGCCGCCTCGAGATTGTGCTTGGCTTCGTCATAGGCCGACTGCGTCGCGCTGCCGTTGTTGACGAGATTTTGCTGCCGGTCGAACTGGTCCTGGTAATAGGGCAGATCGGCTTCAGCCTGCGTGATCTCGGCAAGCGACTGCTGGTAGCTAGCCTTGAGGTTCATGATCTGGTTGCGCTGCGCGCCGAGCTGCGCCTTGGCGCCATCGAGCGCGATCTTGAAGGAATCCGAGCGCAGGCTGAAGAGCACCTGCCCCGCCTTGACCTGCTCGTTCTCATGAACGTTGATCTGCTCGACGAGACCGGAAACGTCAGTCGTGATGCCCACCATGTCCGCCTGGATATACGCATTGTCGGTCGACATGATCTGACCGCCATTGACGTAGTAGTAGCCGCCGACGACGAGCGCCACCGGCAGCAGTGCAAAGAGGACGGGACGGGTGAAGCTGCGCCGGCGGCGGACCTTGTTGCCGCCAGGCGCAGCCACCGCGGCAGCCGCGGGCGCTGAATTGGATGAAGGCGCCTCAGCCACCGTTTCCGGTTGTTGGGGAATTTCTTTTTCTTCGACAGGGTTCTTGGCATTCGCGTCGGACACGACGCGCAGGGGGGATTGATCAGCCATGTTTCGTCTCATTCTCGGCGACCGGACTGCGGCACGCCTGCACCAGGTTCGTCTTCATTACGGATAGGATGTGGAAAAGCTGGTCGCGCTGTTCGGGTGTGATGCTTTCCAGCGCCTCGCCGCGGGTCACGTCGCCGATCTCTCGCATTTCGGCGAGAATCGGATGGGCTGCTTCACGCATGTAGAGCAGCCAGATGCGCCTGTCGGTCGGGTGCTGGCGGCGCTCGATCAGGCCGCGCTCGGCGAGCTTGTCGAGGATGCGGACCAGCGTGATCGGCTCGATTTCGAGGATCTCGGCAAGCCCGCTCTGATGGATGCCCTCATTATTGGCGAGATAGGCAAGCGTCTGCCACTGAGACCGCGTCAGCCCAAGGTCCTTTGCGCGCTGCTCGAACCGTTTGCGAAGCAGACGGGCCACGTCGTGCAGAAGAAAACCGAGTGTTGGATTGTTGGTCATATACCTTCGCCGGCTAGTAATAAGCATCCTTATGATATTGGTAGATATATTGAGCATATGCAGTGCACAAGGATACAACCTCAAGATTCCGCACCTGCGGCCAAAATGCCGCAGCCCACACCTAGAAGAGCCTTCGATCCGGTCTTTCGAAAGGTTCAAGCAGCGGCCGAAACTCGTCTCAGCAATTTGACAAAGCGAAGCATCGGCGGAAATGCCGGGGGTTTGCGGAACTCCAAATCAATGCAATCAATTGGCATTTGCAATTTTTGGATTCTCCCGTTTATAGTCTGCCTTCATAGAGTTAGGGAGAAGCAGGATTTTCTTCCTCCGGTTGATTTCGAGGTGCTGGCCTGCACCTGTCATCTTCCCGGCAGCCAAGCATGAGTAGAATTCGGACTTAGGACGAAGGCTCATGTTTTCGTTCCAGCAGACATAAACAGCTTATCTCAGGCATAGGTTCAGGCGGCCGCGTTCGGCCGCCCGCAAGGGGGACCGGAATGGCTTATTCGCTTCGACAGATATTGGCGCTCGGCTGCTTTGCCGCCTTCCTGCCGCTCATTGCTGAGGCACAGCAGGCGCCTGCTCCCCCGCCCGTCACCGTCGCCAAACCCGTCGTGCGCGATGTGGTCGATAGTGATGAGTTCATCGGCCGTTTCGAACCTGTCGATGAGGTCTCCGTCCGCTCGCGTGTCGGTGGTTACCTGCAGGAAATCGACTTCACCGACGGCGCTCTGGTGAAACAGGGCGACCGGCTCTTCGTCATCGATCAGAGGCCGTTCGTAACCGCTCTCAATCAGGCCAATGCCGCGCTCGAAGCGTCGAAATCGGCTCTCGTCTTTGCCGATGCGCAATATAAGCGCGCCCAGTCGCTTGCTTCGAGCGGCAGCCAGTCGGCGCAGACGCTGGACGATCGCCGCCGCGAATTCGATTCAGCGCAAGCCAATGTCCGCGGCGCGCAGGCTGCAGCCGATCGCGCGGCTCTCGACATGGAATATACCGAGATCACCGCGCCGCTCAGCGGCCGCATCGACCGCCGCCTGATCTCCGCCGGCAACCTTGTGCAGACCGACCAGACGGTGCTGACGACGATCGTTTCCCTCGATCCGATCGATTTCTATTTCGACGTCGACGAGCGCCGCCTGCTGAATTTCGCCGACACCGCACGCAAGCTCGGCAAGGATCTCCAGCAGGGCGGAGGCGGACTGGATGTGGCAGTCACGATCTCGGATCCCAATGCCAAGCCATTCAAGGGAAAACTGGATTTCGCTGAGAACCGAATCGACAACGAGAGCGGCACCATTCGTCTGCGTGCCCGCTTCCCCAACCCCGATCTCGTCCTTCAGCCCGGCCTCTTCGGTCGCATCCAGGTCGAAGCCTCCAACACCTATCAGGCCATTCTCGTTCCTGACGAGGCAATCGGCGCAGACCAGAATGAGCGTGTCGTCTATGTCGTCGGTAGCGACGGCACAGTATCGACCAAGCCCGTGAGGCCCGGTCCGCGGCTCTACGGCTACCGCGTCATCCGCGAGGGCCTCGACGGCACCGAGACGATCATTGTCAATGGCCTGATACGCGCCCGGCCCGGTGCAAAGGTAACACCTCAGATGACCGAACTGCCGAAGGAGCGGACTGACGCGCCGCCAGAAACCGCCGGTGCGGAGAGCGGCCAATGAGATTTGCTCATTTCTTCGTAGACCGGCCGATCTTTGCGGCCGTCATCTCGATCGTTCTCCTCGTTGTCGGCAGCATCGCCTACACGCAATTGCCGGTCTCCCAATATCCAGAGATCGCGCCGCCGACTATTGTCGTGCGCACCTCCTATCCGGGCGCCGACCCGCAGACGATCGCCGATACGGTTTCGACCCCGCTCGAGCAGCAGATCAACGGCGTCGAAGACATGCTCTACATGTCTTCCTACTCCAGCGCCGATGGCGCCATGTCGCTGACGATCACTTTCAAGCTCGGCACCGATCTCGACAAGGTCCAGGTTCTTGTCCAGAACCGCGTTTCCATCGCCCTGCCCCGTCTTCCCGAAGAAGTTCAGCGGCTTGGCGTGACCACCGACAAGAGCTCGCCTGACCTGATGATGGTGGTGCACCTCCTGTCGCCGTCGCACCGCTATGACCAGCTCTACGTCTCGAACTACGCCCGCAACCGGATACGCGACGTTCTCGTACGCCTTGACGGCGTCGGCGACGTGCAACTCTTCGGCGAGCGCCAGTATTCGATGCGAATCTGGCTGGATCCGGAAAAGCTCTCCGCCTACGGAATGACATCCGATGACGTCGTCGCCGCATTGAGAGACCAGAACGTTCAAGTATCGGGTGGCAAGATCGGCGCGCCACCGGTCACCGGCAAGAATGCGTTCGAATATACGGTGCGAACGGACGGACGTTTCTCGGATGTGCGCCAGTTCCGCTATGTCATTGTGAAATCGACGGCCACCGGCCGGCTTGTGGCCTTGCAGGATGTCGCCCGCATCGAACTCGGCGCACAGGACTACGTCACCAACAGCTATCTCAACAATGACCCCGCAGTTGCTCTCGGCATCTTCGCCCGGCCGGGAACCAATGCACTGGATACCGCCCATCAGATCCAGGGCATCATGAAGGATCTTTCGCAGAACTTCCCGCAGGGCCTGGAATATCGGATCGTCTACGATACGACCGAATTCATCTCGGATTCGATCAATGAAGTCTACAGGACCATCGCAGAGGCGGCGATCCTCGTGGCAATCGTCGTCCTCGTCTTCCTGCAATCCTGGCGAACCGCCATCATTCCGATCATCGCCATTCCCGTATCGCTGATCGGCACTTTCGCGGTCCTGCTCGCCTTCGGCTTCTCGCTCAATATGCTGACGCTGTTCGGCCTCGTCCTTGCGATCGGCATCGTCGTCGACGACGCGATCGTGGTGGTGGAAAATGTCGAGCGAAACCTGGCGCGCGGCATGACCCCGAAACAGGCGGCGCACGTCACGATGGACGAAGTCGGGACCGCCGTGGTCGCCATCTCGCTGGTGCTGATCGCAGTGTTCGTGCCGACGGCCTTCATTCCCGGCATTTCCGGACAATTCTACAAACAATTCGCGGTGACGATTTCAGTCACCACGGCAATTTCCGCATTGAATTCGCTGACGCTGTCGCCTGCGCTCGCAGGCATATTGCTGAAAACCCACGATCACGAGACCAAGCGCAAGAATATCTTCTCCCAGCTGGGAAGCGGGCTTGCCAACGGCTTCAACCGCGGATTCGATCGGATGAGTTCCGGCTATTCCTGGATCGTTCGGCATCTGGTCAGCAGTTGGGTAGGGTTGACAGCTTCGCTTATTGTCTTCGCCGGCCTGCTGGGCGCGACCTGGTACATGGGACAGAAAGTTCCCTCGGGGTTCATCCCGACCATGGACCAGGGTTACGCAATCATCGTCATCCAGCTTCCGGACGGCGCTTCGCTTGCGCGTACCGACGCCGTCGTCAAACAAGTGGGTGACATTGCCCGCACGGTGCCGGGCGTCGGCAATGCCGTGCAATTTGCCGGTTTCAGCGGGGCAACTTTCACCAATGCCTCGAATGCCGGCGTCGTCTTCGTGCCGTTTAAATCCTTCGCCGAACGTGAAGAAGGCGGGGAAACCGCCAACAAGATCATCGGCGAGCTCTATGGCAAGCTGCAGAGCATCCAGGAGGCCTTCATCATCGCCATCCCGCCGCCATCCGTGCGCGGCGTCGGCAATTCCGGCGGCTTCAAGATGCAGATTTCGGATCTTGAAAACGCTGATATGACGCGCGTCCTTGGTCTGGCCCGCCAGATGATGGGTGCTGCTGCAACGACCGAGGGGCTTACCGGCGTCTTTACGACATTCTCGGATGCAAGCCCGCAATATTTCCTTGCGATCGATCGCGACAAGGCACGTTTCCTGAACGTGCCGATCCCCAATATCTTCAACGCGCTGTCCATCAACCTCGGCGTTGCCTATGTGAACGACTTCAATGCATTCGGGCGCGTTTATCAGGTTCGCGCCCAGGCTGACCGGCAATATCGCATGGACAGGGACGACATCCTGGCGCTGAAGGTTCGATCGGCAACCGGTGCACTGGTCCCGCTCGGCACTCTGATGGACATACAGGATTCCAGCGGTCCGGCACTTGTCCAGCGCTACAACATGTATGTCTCGGTGCCGCTTCAGGGCAATCCGACTCCCGGCACATCGACCGGCGATGCCATCAAGAAGATGGAAGCGCTGGCGAGGCAGATCCTGCCGCCCGGAACGACCTTTGAATGGACCGAGCTTGCCTATCAGGAAACCCATACCGGCAATACCGCCATCTATATCTTCGCCCTGTCGGTGATCTTCGTCTTCCTTGCGCTTGCGGCACAATATGAAAGCTGGGTCCTGCCCCTGGCCATCATCCTCATCGTTCCGCTCGCAGTGCTCGCCGCGTTGATCGGCGTATGGCTCAGGGGAATGGACAACAACGTCCTCACCCAGATCGGCCTGATCGTCCTGATCGGCCTTGCGGCCAAGAACGCCATTCTGATCGTCGAGTTTGCACGACAGGCGGAAGAAGAAGGGAAAAGCGTCGTGGATGCCGCAATCGAGGCAAGCCATCTTCGCCTGCGCCCGATCCTGATGACGGCCTTCGCCTTCATCTTCGGCGTTCTACCGCTTGCCATCGCCACCGGCCCAGGTGCTGAAATGCGCCAGTCGCTCGGCACGGCTGTGTTCTCGGGCATGTTGGGTGTGACGATCTTCGGCCTGTTCCTGACGCCGGTCTTTTATGTCGTGCTGCGCCGCTGGCGCAAAAAGCCGGCAGAAGCGCCGGCTCAGGTCGATGCGGAGGAGAATGCTGCCTGAACCGGTCTCAGGTGGAGAAGAGGTAAACCTGGCCCTGCCAGAAGCGGGCGACGGAGAGCCTGCCGCTCCTGAAGGCGCGGGTGTCGAGGTTCAGCCGCATTGGCTGCACATCCGGCTGATCGCCGGGCGTGTGACCATGGACGATGAGCTTCGGCAGTGGCAGCGGGCTTTCCAGGAAACGCTGGCGAATGAAAGCCAGATCGTCATCGGCCTGCTCTTCGAGCGGCACGCGCGGGTCGATGCCCGCATGCACGAAGGCGACATTGGGCGTATCGAGCATGATCGGCAGGGAGCGGATGAAATCGATATGGGTATGCGGCAGCGACTGGCGGATGAAGGCGTCGAGCTGCGCACCGGAACGGAAAACGAGCGGCAGGTGATCGGGATCGAGACCGTAGGATCGCAGAAGCTCGGCGGCACCCATGGTCATCCAGTCGTCATAGGATGCCCAGCCGTCGATATAGTCGAGCATGACGATCTCATGGTTGCCGGCAAGGCAGATGCGCTCGAAACCCTCGGGCGCCGGGTCCATGATATGGCTGATGACATGCGCCGATTGTGGACCGCGGTCGATATAGTCGCCAAGCATGACGATGAGTTTGGTGCCCGGTATATGCTCAGCATCCCGGACGATCGCCTCTTCCGCTTTCTGCAGCAGGTCGAGACGACCATGCACGTCGCCGATGGCATAAGTGGGGATGTCGGCTATATCCATGCTCACGCGCGGGCGCGGCTGACGTCCAGCCTTCGAACCCTCGCGGCTTCGTGCAAGAGAATCACTCATCATCATTCCTGATCAGTTCGCCGTCCCTTAACCATAAGTAGAGCATACGGCAAGGCGATCAAGCTGGTAAGAAAATTCCGCCAGCCGGGCTTTTGTGGAAAAAGCGGCCTTACGCAAGCCGATGCAATCACGCACTTTTTTAGCACCAGGAAAGAGTGGTAGATGGGCACCGTATCGCAACTGCACGACAATGTGCGTCCTCCGGCGCACCGCATCGAGACTGAGGAGGAGGCCATCTCCGCGGCTCGCGAGCTTGCGGCCGGATTTCGCCGGCAGGCAAGCGAGCGCGACATCAACCGCCTCATGCCAAACGCCGAGCTCGACGCGCTCTCGCAATCCGGCCTCACAGCAATCACCGTTCCCCCTGAATATGCCGGGCTCGATATTTCCAACGCCCTGCTCGCCGAGATCGTCGCCATCGTCGCCGAAAGCGATGCCTCGATCGGCAACGTGCTGACATCTCACTTCCGCGTGCTGGAAGGGCTGCGCAACCAGCCCTCGGAAGAGCTGAAGATCGCCCTTTTCACCCGCGCATTGGACGGCGACCGTTTCGCTGCGACCCGTTTTACCGATCAGGCAAGCCTCGTTGCCGAGGGCTCCGGCTTTCGCCTGACAGGCCGGTCGGAACAGGCAGCCGCCATCCTTTTCTCCGACTGGATCGCCGCAGCAGCGATCGATCCCGGCGGCCGCAGGGTGACGTTGCATCTGCAGCGTGACAGCGACGAACTGCAGGCGATAGACGACTGGGATGCTTTCGGGCTTCGCATCAACGGCACGGCAACGCTGATTACCGGCAAGCTGCATGTGAATGTAGACACCGTCACCGCCGCTCCATCCGGCGATCACACGACGGAAAAGTCCCTGGGCCTTCTGCTGCAGGCAGCCGTCAGCCTCGGTATCGCCCGTGCAGCCTTTGCCGACCTGCTCGTCATGGCGAAGGAGCCCTCTGCCCTCTTTGGCAAAATCGGCGAGCGCGCCATCCGCATCGAAATCGCGACCGGCGCGCTGGAACAGGCAGGCCGCAAACTGGATATCGCCCAGGTAAGCCCCGCCGAAGCAGCCATGGCGGAAGCCTATTTCTCCGCCTCATCCGCCTGCCTCACGGCAACCGACGTGGCGCTGGACACGGCAAATGCTCTCTTCGAACTGGCCCGGGGCGCGACCGGCAGCATAGCGCTCAACCTCGACCGTCACTGGCGCAACGCCCGCATCCACGACATGGCAATCCAGCGCGAGCCGCTGTTGAAGGCAGCAGGCGCGCATATTCTGAAAATCAGGGAAAGCTGAAGCAACTCCCGAAAACTGTGCCGCAGTTTGCATACGGAATTGCGGGGAAATAAAGGGAGCGCGGATCAGCTCGCGGCGGAAACCGGGACCTTTTCCTCGACCGTTTCGATGCCGCCGCCGACAACGAACTGTTCGAGCGTCATGTTGTCGAGAATGGCAGCGATCGCGTCCCGGACTTCGGTCATCGAGCGCCGCACCTGACAGGTCTCGGGATCTGCGCAGTCATCGCAGGCCTCGTAAGCCGTGCGGCTGGCGCAGCGGATCGGCGCAAGCGGCCCATCCAGCGTACGGATGACATGACCAATGCGGATCTCCGACGCAGGCCGCGACAGCGAATACCCGCCGCCCGGCCCCTTCTTCGACCGCAGGATGCCGACATTGCGCAGTTCGAGCAGGATCGTATCGAGAAACTTCTTCGGAATATTGTTGCGCGACGCGATGTCGTTGATGAAGGCGGTCTCGCCCGGCGCCAGCCGCGCCAGATCGACCAGCGCCTTCAATCCGTATTTTCCTTTTTTCGTCAACATCTGGGTCGCCCTGCACTTTGCGGCATTATGCTTCTGTAATAGCAGGCAAATAGAGTCAAAACCATGAAGAGACAACAAAATAACCAGTTTTTATAGGCTACATCAGCAATATGTTGCCGTAAAACCGCTATTCAGAGTTTCCTGAACCTTGCAGGCCTCCAGAAGGTTGTCTCGCACCGCCAACCGATGCGAGACCGGAAGTCTCGTCTAGACCGTTTTCAGCATGCCGCCATCGACGAAATAGGTGGAGCCAATACTGTAGCTCGCTCGGTCGGAGCAGAGGAAGACGAAGAAGTTTGCAAGCTCCTCCGGCGTGCCGAAACGTTTGGACGAGGCATGCTCATCCGCCACGCTCTGCAGGTAGCCCTCCCAGTCACCACCGGTCTCCGCTGTCAGCTGCTTGGCGGTCTTGATCCAGTCGGGCGTCAGGATGAGGCCGGCGTTGATGCAGTTGACGCGAATCTTGTCCTTGACGAGCTCTGTGGAGAGCGTCTTGGAAAACATCATGAGCGCCGCCTTGGTGACATTATAGATCGGCTCGTACCACAGCGGCTGCACGGCACAGATCGAGGCATTGTGAAGGATCACTCCGCCGCCGCGCTTCTTCATTTGCGGCGCAATTCCGCGGGCAAGGCGCACGGCGGCCATCACATGCAGATCAAAATACGCCTGCCACTTCTCGTCGGGCGCCTCCATGACCGTCTCGTTGGAGCCGGTGCCGGCATTGTTGATGAGAATATCCGCTCCACCACGCTCGGCTGCCGCCGCGATGATCGCCTCCGTGCCCTCGACAGTCGCCACATCGCTTTCGACCGCAATGGCACTGACACCATATTTTTCGGCAATGCGCACGGCTTCAGCATCCAACCGCTCGCGTCCACGCGCAGACAAAATGAGGTTAGCACCCTCGGCCGCCAGCCCTTCGGCGATCGCCAGCCCGATACCGACGGAACCACCCGTCATGACGGCGGTCTTCCCCTTCAATCCAAGATCCATGAAATCCTCCCAATCCGGCCGGCGGTCCGGCCGCTCCGCCAACTCTTCCGGCATTGGCTCTGCCCGTCAAGCCATGGCGGAAAATCATTGGTGCTGCTAACTGATCCCTCTTGCCGCAGGTCGCGTTCTGTCGCATGCCTGCGGGCATAGTGGAGGAATTTTCATGCGTCTTTATTCAGCTTGCATTGAATGGCTGTTTGCCGAGGAAGGCGATCATTTCACCGATCGCATCCGCCGTGCCCATGCCGCCGGCCTCAAGGCCATCGAGTTTTGGCGCTGGACGGACAAGGATCTCGACGCGATCGAAGCCGCATTACAGGAAACAGGCCTCAAGGTAACGAGCCTCGTCGCCGAGCCGATGATCGCACTCACCGATGCCACCAATCGCGAGACCTGGCTGAAGGGTCTCGCCGACTCCGTTGCCGTTGCAAAGCGCCTCGGCGCCCCTGTCCTGATCGCGCAGGCCGGCGACGATCTCGAGGGCTTCACTCGAGACGAACAGCGCAAGGCGCTCACCGACACGCTACGGGCCGGCGCCGACATCCTTGATGATAGCGGCGTGCGCCTCGGTGTCGAACCGCTCAATATCCGCATCGACCACGTCGGCTATTTCCTCGATTCCACCCGCGAGGGGCTGGATATCGTCGATGACGTCGCCCGTCCGGAAATCGGCATCGTCTACGACATCTATCATTCCGCCGTCATGGACGAGCGCACGGAAGATGTTCTGGCCGGCCGCATCGACCGCGTTTTCCACGTTCATGTCGCTGACCACCCCGGTCGCAACGAACCCGGCACCGGCACGATCGATCTCGCTCACCGCCTGAACTGGATCTTCTCCAACGGCTACACCGGGGCTATCGGCATGGAATACAAGCCAACGGCTCCGGGTGCGGATGCGGTGAAGGCGGCAATTGCGACCTTGGGCTGACGTTCAGCATTCTGCCGTCAGCCAGCAGCATCAGCCCGATCACTTCACAAGCGCACTGTGCTGATCGGCTTCCGATTTCGGCATTTCCGGATCGGCAACTGCCGCCACCTTGCACGGACCAGCCGAACGGCGCTCGACGATGCGTGAAGCGATCATGACGCGGCGGGCAGGCATGCCGGGTAGGCGCGGATTTTCGATCCGCTCCAGGAGCAGCCGCAGACCGACGGCCCCGCCCTCCTGCCCTTCCATTTTCACCGTCGTCAATGACGGCGAAATCTGCGTGGCCGGCGAGAAATCGCCGAAGCCGACGACCGAGACATCATCGGGAATGCGATAGCCCTGGCCCAGCAATTCGGAAACCACGGTCAGCGCCAGTCCGTCATGGGCACAGAAGAAAGCCGTCGGGTGGATGCCCTTTGCCTTGAGGTCCTTGAAAACCTCGCCGAAGCCGATCTGTTCGTCGAAGCTTAACACATGCAGCAAGACATCCTCGCAGCGTTCGGCAATCTCCCGCGCACCGTAGAAGCGCTCGCGCCGGCCCCGGAAACCGGGCGTGCCGTTGACATAAGCGATCGACCGATGGCCGAGTTCGATCAGATATTGCAGTACCGCCTGCCCCGCCTCATGGTCGGTGCCGGTCACCTGATCGGCTTGCTCCAGCGGATCGACCCACCCGAAACGTACGATCGGCACACCGGTCGCCGTTGCCGCAGCGATCGCCTCCCGATCATGCGGACCGACGAGTAGTAGACCGGCGCAGGACCGCCCCAGCTCTTCCAGCTGACCGGCACTGTGGGTCCAGCGGATGCGTAGCGCCATGCCGAGCCTATGCGCCTCACGCTGCACGCCATTCTGGATCTGCATGTAGAGTTCGCTGTTGACGGCATCGAGATCGTGGAAAACGACGGCGATATCATTGGTCTGCGATTGGCCGGCAGGGCGCGTGTAGCCCAGCCGTTCGGCAGTGGCGCGGATCAGCGCACGCGTCTCCTCACTGACACCGCTCTTGCCGGCTAGCGAGCGCGACACCGCATATTTCGAGAGGCCGACCTCCCGCGCGATCGTCTGTAAGGTAACTCGCCCCCTGCTTCCCACTTTCCACCTCGATGTTCCATCCGGCATTCGGAGCGCTTCGCTACACGTTACCTACCGGAATTGCAAATTCTTGCACTAACAGAACATAACGCTTTACCTAACAATATCCAAATGTATTCTTCTCGTTATCCCAGCCTGAAAGCAAAAAATAACGATAAGCGCTGAGGATTTTTGGAGGAGAACCCTATGATCAAGCTGAAACGTCGTGCGTTTCTGGCCGGGACTTCGGCCGTTCTGATCTTGCCGGCTCTGCCGGCATTCGCCGCCGACTTCAAGGAAGCGGACATTCTGAAAGACAAAGTTTCAAGCGGCGCGTTGCCGGCCCTCAAGGACCGGCTGCCGGAAAATCCGCTTGTCATCAAGCCGGTCGAAAGCGTCGGCAAACACGGTGGCGACTGGAATATGGCCCTCGTCGGCGGCGGCTCACTGTCGATGCTGTTCCGCTATCAGGCCTATGAACCGCTGTTGCGCTATACGCCCGACTGGTCCGGAGTGACGCTGAACGTCGCCGAAGCCTTCGACGGCAATGCGGATTCCACAGAATATACCATCCGCCTGCGCAAGGGCATGAAGTGGTCAGACGGCCAGCCTTACACCACGGCTGATGTGAAATTCTGGTACGACACGATCCTGACCGACAAGCGCGTCGCCGTTAACGGACAAGGCCACTGGAAAACTGCTGGTAAGCCGGCGAAGCTCGAAATTGTCGACGAACAAACGTTTAAAGTTATCTTCGCGAAACCTAACGGTATGTTCCCGTTGCAGGTCGCCTGGGCCAATAGTGACCACACGACGCGCTGCCCCAAACATTATCTCGAGCAGTTCCATATCGATTATAACCCGAAGGCTGACGAGCTTGCCAAACAGCGCGGCTTCGAAAGCTGGATCGCCGCCTTTCAGTCCGCCTCCGGCTTCCAGGACGACAATGCCTTCTTCCTGAACTCCTCGAAGAAGCCCTGCCTGCATGCCTGGATGTTTACGACTGCACCCGGCGAGAACACCGAACGCGCTATTGCCGAACGCAACCCCTTCTACTGGAAGGTGGATACGGAGGGTAACCAGCTCCCCTATATGGACCGCATCGTCTACCAGATGGTCGCCGATCCGCAGGTGCTGCTGCTCAAGGTCATGCAGGGCGAAATCGACCTGATGGACCAGTATATCGCCACACCGAACAACAAGTCCGTGCTCTACGATGCGCGCGAGCAGGGCAAGTATGATTTCTACACGCTGACTTCCACCGAAGCCAATGTGATGAACTTCATCTTCAACCTGAACCACAATGACGAGACCAAGCGAAAGCTCTTCCGCAACAAGGATTTTCGCGCGGCACTCTCCATGGCGCTCGATCGCCAGTCGCTGATCGACGCCGTGCTCGTCGGCCAGGGCGCACCTGCCCAGCCTTCGATCAAGCAGGGCGACCCGCTCTACAATGAGCAGCTTGCCACGCAGTTCACGAGCTACGATGTCGACAAGGCGAATGCCCTGCTCGACACGCTCATCCCGAAGCGTGACGACCAGAACTTCCGTTTGGACGAGAAAGGCCGTCGCCTGACGGTGATCTTCGAGATCGACCAGGCACGCGCCGTCTTCCTCGATCTCTTCCAGCTCGTCATCCCCATGTTCCAGGCGGTCGGCATCGATGCGCAGATGCGCACCATGGACCGTTCGCTCTGGGAAACCCGTGTCCGTCAGGGCCGTGATTTCGACGCGACGGCTCACCAGTTCGGTGCGAATGGTGGTGTCGCCGCCATGCTCGACCCGCGCTACTACGTACCGACGGATTCGAATGCAATGTATGCCCCGGCCTGGCAGCTTTGGTATCTCGACCGCAACAACGCCAGTGCCGAGGAGCCACCGGAAGAAACTAAAAAGCAGCTTGAGCTCTACGACAAGCTGAAATCAACCTCAGATGCCGCCGGACAGCAGGAGATCATGAAGCAGATCCTGCAGGGTGCCGCCGACAACTTCTATGTCTTCGGCATATCCCAGCCGCCGGATGGCTACGGCATCGTAAAGAACAGCATGAAGAACATTACCAAAACCATGCCGAACTCCTTCGGCTGGCCGACGCCCGCTCCCACCATGCCGGAGCAGTTCTACAAGGTCTGATGGCCTGCGACAGCAATGATGCATTTCGGGCGCCGGCTCTACCGGTCGGCGCCATGGCCTTCTTTTGCCAATGATTGGATGAGACGATGCTCGACGCCAGAAGACAGAATACCGACACGCTGCGCACGCCGGACTGGTTCAAAACCGCAACGCGCTGGACGCAGCTAACCTTCGTGGAAGACGACCCGGAAAAATACGATCCGGCCTTCTGGGTCGATGTCTTCAAGCGCACGAAATCCAACGCCGTATGCCTTAGCGCCGGCGGCTACATCGCCTACTACCCAAGTGAAGTACCCTATCACTATGTCAGCAAGTATCTGGGCGACAAGGATATTTTCGGCGCGCTCGTTGATGCCGCCCGCAAGCTCGACATGCATGTCATGGCCCGCGTCGACCCGCACGCAATCCATGACGATGCGGCAAAAGCGCATCCCGAATGGGTGATGATCAATGCCGACGGCACGCCGCGCCGGCATTGGGCCTATCCCGATGTCTGGGTCACCAATGCCTATGGTGACTACAACACCGTCTTCATGCCCGAGGTGGTGAAGGAGATCGTCCGCAAATACGATATCGATGCAGTCTTCGCCAATCGCTGGCAGGGCCACGGCGTCGATTACAGCGAAGACAGCGCCCGCCGCTTCAAGGATATGTTCGGCCACGCCCTGCCGAAGAAGGCAGATGCCGATGATCCTGCCTGGCAGAGCTGGTTGCAGTGGCGCCGCCGCGTGCTGACCGACATGATCGCCCAGTGGGATGATGCGGTCAAAGCGATCCGCCCGCATGCGAGCTTCATCCCCAACATGGGCGGCGCATCGCTAATGGAATTCGACCTCTCGGTCATCGCCAAACATTGCCCCTTCCTCGTCGTCGATCATCAGGGCCGCAAGGGTCTCGAACTCGGCTGGTCTGCCGGCCGCAACGGCAAGCGCATTCGCGCCACCTTCCCTGACCGCCCGGTTGTGCTCATCACCTCGATCGGCCCGGAGGAGGAATATCGCTGGAAGGATGCTGTCACTTCGGGCGAGGAAATGCAGCTCTGGATCAATGACGGCACCGCCCACGGCCTCTATGCCTGGTTCACCAAGTTCAACGGCGTCGTGCCCGACAAGCGCTGGGTGGAACCGGTCGCCGATGCTTTCGCCCTGCAGGCAGCTGTCGAGCCAGTCCTTGAAAGCATGTATCCGACGGCCGAAATCGCCGTCATCGACCCTTCGACGACGCTCCGCCATTGGGCGCCGGAAGAGCGCCACAGCGCCGAGAAACACGATCTCGGCTTCTATCACGCCCTCGTCGAAGCCCGTCTGCCCTTCGAGCTTCTCTCGGATCAGGTTCTGACGAAGGAGAACCTTGACCGCTTCAAGCTGATCATCCTCGCCAACGCCTCCTGCCTCTCGGATGCGCAGAACGAAGCGATCCGCGCCTATGTGGAGCGCGGCGGCAGCGTCATCGCATCCTACGAAACCTCGCTGCGCGACGAGTTCGGCAAGCGGCGCAGCGAGTTCGGCCTCTCCGATGTACTGGGCGCAAAATTCGTTTCCGGCCCGCGCGGCATCGTCAAGAACACCTATGTGGCGCTCTCGGGGGATCATCCGGTCAATCAAGGCTATGACGGTGCCGAGCGCATCATGGGCGGTACGCGCCTCATCCATGCCGACCCCACCGGCAATGCGACGACGCCCTTCCTCTATGTTCCCGACTTCCCGGATCTGCCGATGGAAGAGGTCTATCCGCGCAAGGCTCCAGAAGGCGCCGGCGTCATCGCCCGCGAAACCGGCAAGGGTGGCCGCACGGTCTATATCCCCTGGAATATCGGCGAGATCTTCTGGGAAGTCTTCGCCGTCGACCACGGAAAGCTGATCGGCAATGCGGTGCGTTGGGCGCTCGGCAAAACCTCGCGTGTCACCGTCGAAGGCCCTGGCGTCATCGACATGGCGTTGCGCGAGAATGCCGAAGGCGTCGCGCTCAGCCTCTTCAACCTCACCAACCCGATGATGATGAAGGGGCCGATACGCGAAAATTACCCTCTGGCGACGCAGACGGTTTCAGTGGAAATTCCCCCTGGCAAATCGGTGGCGAAGGCATGGCTCATCGTTACCGACCGCGCCGCAAACTTCAGCGTTAAGGGTGGCCGCGCACAGGTGGAGGTGCCAGGCATCGAACGGCTGGAGGTGCTGCACCTCACCTGGAAATGAGGTGTTGAGACAAGGAGGAGCGCTTTCGGCCTGGAGGGGCCGAAGGCGGATGGAGATCCGAAGGAAGCGCCTGACCGGGCGCTCTCAACGGGAGGAGAAACATTCCGATGCTTGGCTACATTTTCAAGCGCGTGCTCTACATGATCCCGACCCTGTTCGGCATGTCGCTGATCTCGTTCCTGATCATCCAGCTGCCGCCGGGTGACTACCTGACCTCGATGATCGCGACGATGAGCGACAGTGGCCAGGCCGTCGATCCTGCGCAGATCGAGCGGCTCAAAGAGATCTACGGCTTCGACGACCCCTTCTACATCCAGTATCTCAAATGGATGTGGGGCATTGTCAGCCGTGGCGATTTCGGCTGGTCCTTCGAATGGAACCAGCCCGTCTCTGGCCTCATCTGGGCACGCATGGGCTCGACACTGGTCATCTCGCTGCTCAGCCTCCTCTTCGTCTGGATCGTCGCCCTGCCGATCGGCATCTATTCAGCCGTACGCCGCCATTCGATCAGCGACCACGTCTTCACCTTCTTCGGTTTCATTGGATTGGCAGTGCCGAACTTCATCCTGGCGCTGACGCTGATGTATGTCGCCTATCGTTATCTCGGCCAGAGCGTCGGCGGTCTCAATTCGCCCGAATTTGCCGAAGCGCCCTGGAGCCTTGCCAAGGTCGGCGATTTCCTCGCCCATCTCTGGATACCGATCATCATCATCGGCGCCTCGGGCACGGCCGCCCTCATCCGCGTCCTGCGCGCCAACCTGACGGACGAGCTGCACAAGCCCTATGTCATCACCGCCCGCGCCAAGGGCCTGCCGGAATACAAGGTCATTCTCAAATATCCGGTCCGTATCGCGCTCAACCCCTTCGTCTCGGCGATCGGCTGGGTATTGCCACATCTCGTCTCTGGCGTGACGATCACCGCGATCGTGCTGAACCTGCCGACCGCAGGTCCGCTGCTCTTCCGCGCGCTGGTCTCGCAGGACATGTATCTCGCCGGCAGCTTCATCCTGCTGCTCTCGGCACTCACCCTCGTCGGCATGCTCCTGTCGGACCTGCTGCTTGCGCTGCTCGATCCGCGCATCCGGTTCAATTGAGGAGGCGCCGATGACACACGAAACATTCGGAACCCACACCGGCCCCTTGCATGTCGCCACCGACGGCCCTTCGATCAGCCCGCTGAAACAGGGCAAGGCGGTCTCTACGGCTGCCGTCGGCCCTTGGCGGCTGATTGCCGGCAAGCTGATCCGCCAGAAGGTGGCGATGGTCGCCGGCGTGATCATCCTTCTTCTCTATCTCATCGGCCTCCTCGCCGAATTTCTGGCCCCTTCCCTGCCCGCAACCTCGAAGCCGCAATATACCTACGCACCGCCACAGGGCCTCAGCTTCTTCGTCACCAGGCCTGATGGTAGCTCGGAATTCAATTTCCATGTGAAGGGCTACAGGGTTGAGATCGACAAGGTGGCGTTGCGACGCACTTTCGTTGTCGACGACACCAAGGTCGTTCCGATCGGCTTCTTCGTCAGAGGTCCGGCCTACAAGCTCTGGGGTCTGATCCCGATGACCACGCATTTCATCGGTCCGATCAACCCCAATGATCCCATGTACCTGCTCGGCGCCGACCGCCTCGGCCGCGACGTTCTCACCCGGCTGATCTACGGCACCCGCATTTCCATGTCGATCGGCCTCGTTGGCGTTGCCATGTCGTTGGTACTAGGCGTGGTGCTCGGCTCCATCTCTGGCTTCTACGGCGGTTGGGTCGATACGCTGATCCAGCGTGTCATCGAAGTCGTCAGTGCAATGCCCACCATTCCGCTCTGGCTCGGCCTTGCGGCGGCAATCCCGCTGACATGGTCACCGGTCAACGTCTATTTCGTCATCACCATCATCGTCTCGCTACTCGGCTGGACCAGCCTTGCCCGCGAAGTGCGGGGGCGCTTCCTGGCGCTGCGCAGCGAAGATTTCGTCACGGCCGCAAAGCTCGACGGTTCGAGCGAGGCGCGGTTGATCTTCCGCCATATCCTGCCCTCGCTGACAAGCCACATCCTCGCCGTCGTCACCCTTGCCGTGCCGACAATGATCGTTGCCGAGACCTCGCTTTCCTTCCTCGGCATCGGTCTCAAGCCGCCGGTCGTCAGCTGGGGGGTGCTGCTGCAGGATGCCCAGAACATTCGCACGGTCGCAACCGCGCCATGGCTGCTGATGTGGCCGTCTCTCGCGGTCGTCATTGCCGTCCTGTCCTTCAACTTCTTCGGCGACGGCCTGCGCGATGCAGCCGATCCCTATGACAATTGAGGAGGAAGCCATGACCGATCTTCCAAAAGATGTCGTCCTCTCGGTAGAAAATCTCTCGATCGATTTCCGCCTGCGCACGCATATCCTGCATGCTGTCGAAGATGTCAGCTTCCAGCTCAAGCGCGGCCAGACGCTTTGCCTCGTCGGCGAAAGCGGCTCGGGCAAGAGCGTCACCGCCCGCTCTCTGCTGCAGATTGTCGACAAGCCCGGCACGATCGTCGGCGGCCGCATTCTGCTGCGCAACGGCAGCGAGATCACCGACATCGCCACCCTTGCCCCTAGCAGCCGCGCCATGCGGGAGATTCGTGGCCGACGCATCGGCCTCATCTTCCAGGAGCCGATGAGCTCGCTATCACCGGTCCACACGATCGGCTCGCAGATCATCGAGGCGATCCGTCTGCACAGCAATCTCGACAAGAAGGCGGCGCGTGCGCGCATGGTCGAGCTGTTGCGGCAGGTGGAAATCCCCAATCCCGACAAGATGGCCGACCGCTATACGTTCGAATTCTCAGGCGGCATGCGCCAGCGCGCCATGATCGCCATGGCGCTTGCCGGCAATCCCGATATCCTGATCGCCGACGAGCCGACCACCGCTCTCGACGTGACGACACAGGCCGAAATCCTCGACCTGATCAAGCGCCTACAGGTCGATCGCGGCATGGCGATGCTGCTCATCACCCACGATATGGGCATTGTGGCCGAAGTGGCGGATGAAGTCGCCGTCATGCGCTTCGGCCATATTGTCGAGCGCGGCCCGGTCGACGCCATCTATCACGCCGCTACCCATCCCTATACGCGCCAACTGCTGGCCTCGACGGTGAAGCTGACGCATCACGTCGAAGGTCGATTGCCGGCCATCGCCCTCTCAGCGGAAGCGCCGCAGCCGATCATGTCGGTACGCAATCTCGGCAAGACTTTCGGTTGGCATGGCAATGCCAATACGCTGCGTGCCGTCGATGACGCCAATTTCGACCTCTATCGCGGTGAAAACCTCGGCATCGTCGGCGAAAGTGGTTCCGGCAAGACGACGCTCGGCCGCCTGATCCTGCGCACCGTCGAGCCGACGACCGGCACCGTCCTCTATCGCGGCAAGGATGGCAGCGAAACCGATGTCACCAAGCTCGGCAAGAAGGAGCTGCGCAACTTCCATCGCGAAGTCCGCCTCGTCTTCCAGGATCCTTTCGCCTCACTGAACCCGCGCATGACCGTCAAGGAAGTCATCGCCGATCCACTCATCGTCAACGGCCTTGCCAAGGGCAAGGCGCTGGAGGACCGCGTCGCCGAACTGATGCGCCTCGTCGGCCTCGATCCGATGGGCATGGAGCGTTATCCCCACGCCTTCTCCGGCGGCCAGCGCCAGCGCATCGGCATTGCCCGCGCGCTTGCACTCGATCCCCGCATCATCATCGCCGATGAAGCGACCTCGGCACTCGACGTTTCCATCCGCAGCCAGATCCTCGATCTGCTGCTCGATATCCGCCAGCGGCTGAACCTCAGCTTCATCTTCATTTCGCACGATATTTCCGTGGTACGCTATTTCTGCGACCGCGTGGCGGTCATGCATCGCGGCAAGATCGTCGAACTCGGCGAGGCCGAGCAGATCTGCACCGCGCCGCAGGAAGCCTATACGAAGAGCCTCATTTCAGCCGTTCCCAATCCCGACCCACGCG
Organism: Rhizobium sp. YAF28; assembly: GCF_052113285.1. Classification (NCBI taxonomy): domain Bacteria; kingdom Pseudomonadati; phylum Pseudomonadota; class Alphaproteobacteria; order Hyphomicrobiales; family Rhizobiaceae; genus Rhizobium; species Rhizobium sp. YAF28. The sequence continues at coordinate 172,078 of NZ_JBFRCX010000010.1, forward strand.
ACAAGCGCATGCTGCATCGGCATCGGTTCGTCGCTCCCGCCAATGCCTGAGGATGTTCCAGTGCCGAAATTTTCCGCCAATCTTTCCTTCCTCTATCAGGATCTTGCCTTTCTGGATCGTTTCGCCGCCGCCGCAAAGGATGGTTTCGGCGCGCTCGAATATCTCGGCCCCTATGCCGAGCCGAAGGAAAAGGTCGCCGATGCGCTCAAGGCAAACGGCCTGAAGCAGGCCCTCTTCAACGTTCCCTCGGGTGACTGGGCCGGTGGCGAACGCGGCATTGCCTGCCTGCCGGATCGTGTCGAGGAATTCCGCAGCGGCATCTCACTCGCCCTCGACTACGCCAAGGCGCTCGAATGCCCGCAGGTCAACGTCATCTCCGGCCTCGTGCCAAAGGGGGCCGATCTCGAAACGCTCGAAAAAGTGCTGGTGGAGAACCTGAAATATGCAGCGCGGCGCACGGCCGATGCGGGTGTGAAGCTGTTGATCGAGCCGATCAACCTGCGCGATATTCCCGGCTTCTTCCTGTCGACGACCGATCATGCCGAGCGCATCCTCGACAAGGTCGGCTCCGACAATCTCTACATCCAGTACGATTTCTACCACATGCAGATCACGCAGGGCGATCTCATCCCAACCTTCACCCGGCTGAAGGACAGGATTGCCCATGTGCAGATCGCCGACAATCCCGGCCGCAACGAACCCGGCACCGGCGAGATCAATTACGGCTTCATCCTCTCCGAACTCGACCGCCTCGGCTATGACGGCTGGGTCGGCTGCGAATACAAGCCGAAGGCCGGCACCAGCGAGGGCCTGACCTGGATGAAACCCTATCGGAAGTGAGCGTGACATGAATATCGGTTTTATCGGACTGGGCGTCATGGGCCGCCCGATGGCGGAACACCTGATCGATGCCGGCCATACGCTGCATCTGAGCCGCGTGAAGGAAGCCTCGCAGCATCTCGTCACCAAGGGCGGCAAGGCAACTGCCAGCGCCAAGGCCGTCGCGGAAGCCTCCGACATCATCATCCTGATGTTGCCGGATACGCCTGATGTCGAAGCGGTCCTCTTCGGCGAGAACGGGGTGGCCGCGGGCCTTTCGGCCGGCAAGCTGGTCATCGATATGAGCTCGATCTCGCCCGTCGCCACCAAGGAGTTCGCGAGGCGCATCGAAGCGCTCGACTGCGATTATGTCGACGCTCCCGTTTCCGGCGGTGAAGTCGGCGCCAAAGCCGCCTCGCTGACGATCATGATCGGCGGCAAGGAAGCAGCCTTTGAGCGCGCCAGGCCGCTGTTTGAAAAGATGGGGAAGAACATCACGCTGGTCGGCGGCGTCGGTGACGGCCAGACGGCCAAGGTCGCCAACCAGATCATCGTAGGCCTCACCATCGAGGCCGTCTCCGAAGCGCTGCTTTTTGCCAAACGCGCCGGCGCCGATCCGGCCAAGGTGCGCGCGGCCCTAATGGGTGGCTTTGCCGCCTCGCGCATTCTCGAAGTACACGGCGAACGCATGGTCAAGGAGACTTTCGAACCGGGCTTCCGCATCCGCCTGCACCGCAAGGACATGACGCTCGCCGTCGATGCGGCTCGCGCGCTCGACCTTTCGCTGCCGAACACGGCCGCCACCCAGCAGCTCATGAATGCCGCGATCGCCAATGGCGATGGTGAACGCGACCATTCCGCCCTTATCCGCACGCTCGACCTCCTCGCCGGAGGGCCGCGCTAGATCAGGACCACCTAGAACACCCGGACGATATCTTCGATTGCCTCCTGCCGGAGCCGTTTCTCCGGACGGCGAAGCCATGTCCGGACATTGATAGAGAAGGACAGGACAATGCTTAGAAACGATATTCAATTCCCCTACGGCGCCGTCTATTTCCGCAAGTCCAATCCGCCGCGCGACGATTGGGAACGCGACTACACGACCGCCGGCGAAGATGGCCTCAACATCTTCCGCCACTGGTTCATGTGGAGCGCGATCGAAGTGGCCCCCGGCGTCTACGACTGGGAGGAATATGACCGCCAGCTCGACCTCGCCGCCAAGAACGGCATCAAGACGGTTATCGCCGAGCTCATTCATGCCGTGCCTGACTGGGCGGTGCGCAAATATGCCGATGCGCTGCAGGTCAATGCCGACGGCACCAGGCTCGGCTCCTATATGGGCGTTTCGGCCGCAACCGGAGGCTTTTCCAACAATGGCGGTGGCGCCGGTGCGCTGACACTGAACTGCCCGGAAGTGAAGGAAGCCGCCGGCAAGTTCCTGACGGCACTCGCCACCCGCTACAAGGACCATCCGGCGATTTACGGTTACGACGTCTGGAACGAGGTCAACTATTCCGCCGATGTCGATTACAGCAGCTATGCCAAGGCCGCGTTCCGCAAATGGCTGGAGAAGAAATACGGCAGCCTGAACGTGCTCGCCAAGGCATGGCATCGCTATAGCTATGCCGAATGGGACGATATCGAGCCGCCGGTCCATATGGCGCCCTACCCTGAATGCATCGACTGGCTGCAGTTCAAGCGCGACAACTTCTATGGCCAGATGCAGTGGCGCATCGATACGATCCGCGCCGTCGACCAGAAGAACGTCATTGCCGCCCACGGCATTTCCGGCGCGATACCAAACATGGCTGCCAATGGCTGCGACGACTGGCTCGCCGCCTCCAAGGTGGAAATCTACGGCTTCACCTGGATCCAGGCCCGCAAGGGCACGGAGCCGTGGAAGACCTGGTACGGCGTCGATATCAACCGCGCCGCTGCCCGCGGCAAGCCTTTCTGGCATGCCGAGCGTCAGGGCGGCCCGCTCTGGCTGCAGCCGCAGGTGATCGGCCGCGACAAGGAAGACGGTCGTGTCGCTGAGCCCGAGGATATCCGCATCTGGAGCATGACCTCCTTTGCCGGCGGCGCTCGCGGCGTCCTGAACCTGCGCTGGCGCCCGCTGCTCGATGGCCCACTCTTTGGCGCCTTCGGTGCCTATGGCATGGACGGCAGCCGCACGCCGCGTTCCGATATGCAAAGCGCGATGGCGAAATGGGCGAATGATCCGGCGCAGAAGGCACTCTGGGACGCAAAGCCTGTTCGTGGTGAGATCGGCATTCTCGTGGTCCCAGAAACACAGGAATGGGATTACCTGCTGAATTACGACCGAAAGGAAAAGCCTTATCCGGAAGCCATGTGGGGCGCCTATCGCGCCTTCCTCGGTCAGGGCTTGCAGCCGGACTGGGTGCATATCGATGATATCGACGCCTACGACTTCCTCTATTTCCCCTACCCGATCATGTTCACCGCCGAGCAGGCATCGCGCCTCAAGGCCTGGGTGGAAAAGGGCGGCACGCTGATTGCCGAAGCCTGCCCCGGCTATTTCGGTGACCGCGGCCATGTCGGTCAAGTACAGCCGAATATGGGCCTCGATGAAGTCTTCGGCGCCCGTGAAGAAGAAGTGGAGTTCATGCCTGATATCGGCAACCGCATCCACTTCAAGTTCGACGAAACCGCCGTCGATGGCGGCGGTCTCCTGCAATCCTACCGCCTGACCGGCGGCACCGGCCGCGGCACCTTCGACGGCGGACGTCTTGCCATCGTCGAAAACCGCTTTGGCGAGGGCCGTACCCTGCTGATCGGCACCAACCCGTCGGTCGCCTTCTATCGCACCGATGGCAAGGCCAACGCCACCTTCTTCGCCGAACTGGTGAAATGGAGCGGCAGGGCGCGTCATGCGACGCTTTCCAATGATGCGGTCTTCGCCCGAATCCACAAGGGCGAGAAGGGAAGCTTCCTCTGGCTGGTCAATCCGACGCGTAAGGTACAGACGACAACAGTCACTCTCGCAGATGGAAAACTGTCGGGCAGCAAGCCCGCCTGGCCGGTGAACCATGCCTATGATGCTGGCCGCATAGAGGTGCCGGCTCGCGACGTATTGATCCTGCCAATCGCCTGACTAGTGGAGGGCAAGCTGTTCGACCCAGCCGCCTTGCGAAAGCGCGGCGCGGTCGAGTTCGCTTTCGATGCGACCGGACTGCATCAGCACGGCCCGGTCGCACATATGCGCAACGACACCGGGATCGTGGCTGACGAGCACGAAGGTCATACCATGCGAAGACTTCAGGTCGTTCAGCAGGTTGAGGATTTCGGCCTGGACCGAGACATCCAGCGCCGAGGTCGGCTCGTCGAGCAGCAGCAGCTTCGGCTTCAAGAGCAGCGCACGCGCAATCGCCACGCGCTGCCGCTGTCCGCCGGAAAGCTGGTGCGGATATCGTCCAGCTGCGGCGGCCGGCAGGCCGACCTGATCGAGCGCGATGCGAACCTCATCCTCGACATTGCGGACGCCCCGCAAGACTAGCGGCTCGCCGAGAATGCGGGAAACGCGATGGCGCGGATGCAGTGACGAATAAGGATCCTGAAACACCATCTGGATATTGGATCGCAACGCGCCGGTAATCTTATGCCCCGGCTGCAGCGCCTCATCGAAGACAGTGATGGAGCCCTGCCAATTGGTGTTCAGCCCGGCAACAGCACGCAGCGCCGTCGTTTTGCCGCAGCCGGAGGGACCGATCAGCCCGAACGTCTCGCCCGGCGCAACGTCGAAGCTGACACCACGCACGGCGGTAAAACCCTTGCCGCTGCTCTGGAAGGTCACGAAAAGATCGGAAACGGAGAGCGCGCTCATGCCTCGTCTCCATAAACCGGCAGCCGCGTCCCGTAAGTCGCAGCCGAAGGCCGCGCCGCCCAGAGCGCCCGCGTATAATCCGATTTCGCATTGGCAAGATCGGCGGACGCCATCTGCTCCTCGATCTTGCCATGCCGCATGACCATGACGCGGTCGGCATAACGCGAGACCTGCTGCAGATCATGGCTGATGAGCAGAAGTCCCATGCCGAGTTCCTCCGTCAGCGACCGCAGCAGCGTCAGGATCTGGTCCTGCAGACCGCGATCCAGAGCCGAGGTCGGCTCGTCGGCAATCAGCAGTTTCGGCCGGTTGATCAACATGGCCGCGATCATCACCCGCTGCCCCATGCCGCCCGAGAGGGAAGCGGGATAGCTGGAATAGATCCGCTTCGGATCCGGAAGACCGACCTTGCCCAGCATATCGAGCGCCCGCTCGCGCCGCTCGGCAGCCGATAGTTTCGTGTGCAGAAGCAGCGCCTCTTCGACCTGCCTGCCGACCTTATGGGCCGGATTCAGCGAATATTTCGGATCCTGCAAAATCAGCCCGAGACCACTACCGCGCAACCTGTTCCAGCCGGACGCGGACAGCGTCGTCAGCTCCTCCCTGTCGAAGGCGAGACGCTTTGCCCTCACCTCGGCCCGACGCGGCAATAGACCCATGATCGCCCGGCCCGTCATCGACTTGCCGGAGCCGGATTCACCGACCAGCGCCACGACCTCGCGACCGACGGAGAAGGAAATGCCATCGACGACACGCACTGGCCCTGCCTCGGATGGAAAGGCGATCGACAGATCCTCGATGGAAAGCAGCGGCTCAGTCATGGCGCGGATCCAGGATATCGCGCAGGCCATCGGCCAGCAGGTTGAAGGCGAAGGAGGTGATCAGGATGGCAAAGCCGGGGACCGCGGCCACCCACCATTGATCGAAGATTACCTGCGTTCCCTCCGATACCATCGAACCCCATTCCGCTGTCGGCGGACGCACCCCGAGACCGAGGAAGCCGAGGCCTGCGGCAGCAAGGATAATGCCCGAGAGATCAAGCGCCAGACGAATGATCGCCGAAGGCAGCACCAGCGGCAGGATGTGCCCCCAGAGTAGCCTTACGCCGTGGATACCAACCATTTCGGCCGCTGCCAGATAATCGCTGCGCCGCAGCGCCGCCGTCTCGACGCGGGCCTGCCGCGCATAGGCGGGCCAGCTTGTCAGCGCCAGCGCCAGCGCACCATTGATCAAGCCCGGCCCCATGATCGCGACAAAGGCGAAGGCCAGTAGCAACCGCGGAAAGGACATGACGATATCGGTGATCCGCATCAGCACGCGCTCGGCCATCCCGCCGAAGAAACCCGAGAGGATGCCGACGAGAATGCCGAGCGGCGCCATCAACAGCACGACCACGAGCACCAGCAGCAGCGTCGGCCGCGCGCCATAGATGATGCGCGACAGAATATCCCGGCCGAAACCATCGGTGCCGAACCAGTGCGCAGCATCAGGCGGCATCAGGCGATTGGCGGTTTCCTGCAGGTTCGGATCATAGGGCGCAATCAGCGGTGCCAGCAGCGCAAGTGCCAGAATGAAGAGCACGACGGCACCGCCCACCGCCGCCGAGGGCGAGCGCAGCATGCGCCGTAGGAAGGATGGGCCGCCGAGCGGCTCTTGGACGATCGCGCTCATCGCTTCCTCCCCGCATCCAGCCGCGCCACGCCGAGATCGGTCAGCGCGTTGAGAAGCACGAAGGAGGCCCCGACGACCAGCGTCGCACCGAGGATCGCCGGCATGTCACCGGCAAACATCGCCGTGGTCAGATACCGGCCGATGCCAGGCCAGGCAAAGACGGTCTCGGTCAGCACTGCGCCTTCCAGCAAGCTTGCATAGGAAAGAGCAATCACTGTCAGCAGCGTCCCGGAAATATTCGGCAGGATATGGATGAAGACGATGCGGCCGAGGCTCGCGCCCTTGGCGCGCGCCGTCGTCACATATTCCTGCCCGAGTTCGGTAAGGATCGCGGCCCGCGTCAGCCGCGAAATAGCGGCGAGCGCATGGAGGGCCAGCACGATCGCCGGCAGTGCCAGGTGCGCCAGCGCGTCGCGAAAGGCACCCGCCTTGCCCGAGATCCAGGTATCAACAAGCGCAAAGCCGGTGACGGATTTGACCGTATATTGAAAGATGACATCCGCCCTGCCCGGCCCCGGCGCCCAGTGCAGTCGGGCATAAAACAGCAGCAGCATCAACAGGCCAAGCCAGAAGATCGGCACGGAATAGCCGAAGAGAGACACGAAACGGGCAAGCCCGTCCACCCATGTCCCCTGCCGCATGGCGGCGGTTATACCGAGCGCAAGACCGATGACGGCACCAAGAATGATCGCCGCCGTCGCAAGCTCGATCGTCGCCGGAAAGGTGCGGGCAATGTCCTTCGCCACCGGCTGGCCGGTCGAGATCGACTGGCCGAAATTGCCAGACAGCGCCGTCTCGACATAGCGGAAAAACTGCACCGGCAGCGGCTGGTCGAGCCCAAGCTCAAGCCGCGCCTGTTCATAGGTCGATTGGCTGGCATGATCGCCGACGAGCTGCAGCGCCGGATCGATCGGCGATAACCGCGTCATTGCGAAGGTCACCAGTGCCAGCCCGAAGAGCGTCAGCGCAAAGGACCACAGCCATTTCGAAAGCGACCAGACGAACGACAACTCCCGCCAGCTGTTGCGCTGGCGGGAGTTGGTCATGTCGGCATTATCTGTCGTTGCCGTTTGCGGCACTTATTTTGCTACCTTGTCGTAATAGACCTGGTCTGCGTTCAGGCCCTGGGCATAGTTCTTCACCTTGTCGCTTAGCACGACCTGGTCATTGCCTTGAAGCATGAAAACGAAGGGCGAGCTTGCCTGGATCTTCTTCTGCAGATCCTGATAGAGCGCAGCGCGCTTGGCGGCGTCCTGTTCCTTTACGGCGGCGAGCGTCTCGTCGGTCAGTTCCGGGATCACCCAGCCGGCCTGCTTGGCAACCGTATTGGCCGAGTTGTCCTTGTTGATCGCAAAGGCGCTGGCGTTGGAGTGCGCGTCGAAATAATCCGGGATCCAGTAACGCAGCGTCATCTCGAACTTGCCGGCGCGGCCGCGGGCATAGATGTCGCTCGCAACACCCGGCTGGATATCGAGCGTGATGCCGGCCTGAGCGAAGGTGGACTGCAGCGACTGGGCGATCGACAGGAACGGCTGGTCGTTGAAGACGATGAATTCGATCTTGAACGGCGTCTTGATGCCGCCATCGGCAAGGATCTTCTTTGCCTTCTCGACATCGAGCTTGAAAGGCGTGTCGCTGAGCGCGCCAGGGAAGCCGTTCGGCAGGAAGGCCTGGTGAACGCTGCTCTGGCCGCGCAGCAGGTTCTTGGTGATGCCGTCATAATCGACGAGGTAACGTGCCGCTTCCCAGAAAGCCGGGTTGCCGAGCGTCGGGTTCGCCTTGCTGTTCAGCAGGATATAGTCCTGACGGGCGGAGGGAACGGAGAGCACCTTGATGCCGCTCTTGTCCTTCAGCGCTTCGATCTGGTCGGCAGACAGGCCGCGGCCGATATCGGCATCGCCCTGCTCGACGAGCAGGCGACGTGCGCCGACGTCTGGCACGTTGCGGATGATGACGCTTTCGAGCGTCGGCTTATCGGAAGAATTGGCATTGGCTTGCAGCACCAGCGCCTCATGCGGCGTGTAGGTGGTGATCGTGTAAGCGCCGCTGCCGGCCGAATTGGTCTTCAGCCAAGCATTGCCGAAATCATTGTCCTTGGCCTGCGGCGAAACTGTCTGCTCATCGACGATGGAGGCGATCGGCGCCGTGAGGATCGACAGCGCGAAGCCGGAGCCGACATCCGCCGTCCAGGTGAGCTTGACATGCTTGTCGTCAACCTTGGTGATCGCGGCATCGACATTGTCGGCCTTCCAGCCGAGTTCGTTGAGGATGAAGGCGGGAGATTTGTTGAGTTTCACGGCGCGCGTCAGCGAGAAGATCACGTCCTCAGGGCGAACCGGATTGCCGGACGCGAACTTGGCATCGGAAAGCGCGAATGTCAGGCTCTTGCCATCGCTGCCGGCTTCCCAGGTAGCGGCAAGTGCAGCCTCGATCTTCGTGCCGTCATCGCGGTTGGACCGGACGAGGCGCTGGTAGATGTTGTTGAAGGACTGGACAGTCGTCAACTCGAAGCCTTCGGCCGGGTCGAAGCTGACGGCATCGTCGATGGACTGGGCCACGACGAGCACATTTGCAGGCGTTTCGGCGTGAACAACCGGCGCGCTGAATGCCAGTGCCAGGCTGAAAACAGTGCCGAGCAGCTTGGCGCGGCTGGTAATGATGGACATGGAAAACTCCCCTCGGGTGATGAAAAAGTCAGTTGGTGCCTTCGGCGAAAGCCTCAAGCTCGGGGTCGAAATCGACCTCGACAACATTGATGTAGACGGCAGTAGCAATCATGATGCCGGCAAAGGCCACGAGATCGACGAGCACCTTGGTGTCGTAGCGTGCCTTCAACTCGGCCCAGACATCGGCAGGAATGGCATTGGAATCGGCGACGATTGCCGCGCCAAAACGTTTAAGCAGCTGTTCGGTATCGCTCAACTCCAGGGCATCGGGATTGAACCCGTTCTTGATCAGAGCCCGGCGAAAGAAGGTGATGGCAATGTCGGACTTCAGCGCCTTGGAGATCGAATGCGAGAAGATCCAGATCTCGCGGTCGCTGATGGCAGGATTGAGCTCGGCCCTGAGCGTGAACCATTCGGCATAGATGCGGTGTGCCTGCGGCGAATGCAGCAACGTCCGCTTCATGTTGGTCATGTTGCCGCGAACCCGCACTTCTTCGTCATGCGCCGCGCGAATCTCTTCGGAAGCGGTGTCGTAATCGATATGGGGAAGCTGGCTCATGCGGATTGCTCTTTCTTTGTGCGATAAAGGCTAACGAGGTGGCGAGATATTGTGCAGTCCATATTCATCCAGCTTTTCCGCCTTTTGACGAAAAATATTCCGCCGAACGTTACCGGTAAAAACGAACTTTTCGTCACAGATATATCAGCATTTCGTACCAGGCGTTATTGACATCAGCGCACACAAACGACACGATGAAACCGGTTTCAATCGTGCATAAGGGAGTGATCGTGCGGTTCGACCTTTCGATCCTCTTGCCCCATCTGGGCTTTCTCGCGCAAGGCGCGCTGCTGACGGCGGAGGCCTGCGCCCTGGCGCTGGTCGGCAGCGTCATCATGGGCGCTTTCGTTGCCATTGCGCGCACCTCCTCCTCGGTTCTTCTGCGCAGAATTTCCTTCGTCTACGTCGATATCTTCCGCAACGTCCCCTTCATCGTGCAGCTGTTCTTCTTCTATTACGGCCTGCCGGAGATCGGCATCTATATCGATGCCTTCACCACGGGCGTCGTTGCGTTGTCGATTGCCGGCGGCGCCTATGCCTCCGATGTCATCCGCGCCGGCATTCTGGCGATCGACCAAGGCATCATCGAAGCGGCGGAGGTCAGCGGCCTCTCGCGCCGCGTGATCTTCACCAAGATCGTGTTACCGATCGCGCTCAGAACCTCCGTTCGCCCGCTCGGTTCCGTACTGATCAACATGATCCTGACGTCCTCGATCCTCTCGACCATCACGCTGAACGAACTCACCGGCTCGGCGCAGATCGTCGTTTCGCAGACCTATCGGCCCTTCGAAGTCTATGTTGTGCTGCTCGTCGTCTATGCCATGTTGACCTATCTGGTCTCGCTCGGCATTGCCCTCCTCCACCGCCGCCTGAACCGCGACATGATGGAGGCCGTAGCCTGATGCGCTTCTCCGATTTTACACCCTTCGATATCTGGCTGCTGCTGCAGGGCCTCGGCGTCAGCATCGGCCTGTTCTTCTCGACGTCACTGATCGGCCTGTCGATCGGCACACTCTGGGCGATCTGCCGCTTCTATCGTGTACCGGTGCTGACGCCGGTGATCACCTTTTTTGCCGAACTCCTGAAGAATTCACCTGTTCTGGTGCAACTCTTCCTTGTTTTCTTCGGCCTGCCCGGCCTGTTCCATTTCCGCATCACGCCGACAACGGCTGCGATGATCACGCTGTCGGCCAATTCGGCTGCCTTCGTCTATGTCATCGCGGTCTCGGCCATCGAATCCATCGGTCGCGACCAGATCGAGGCGGCCCGCGTCTTCGGCCTCACCCGCTGGCAGGTGCTGCGCCATGTCGTTGCGCCGCAAGCCATGGCCTTTGCCATCGGCCCGCTGACGGCGCTTCTCGTCAACCAGCTGCAGGTCACTTCGCTGATCTCGGTCATCGGCGTCGTCGATCTCACCAAGATTGGCAACATCCTCAACCTGCGCACGCTGAAGCCCTTCATCGTCTGGACAGTGGTCGGCCTGCTCTATTACGTCTGCGCCAAGCTGCTCGCATGGCTCGGCGCCCGCTTCGAAAACCGCCTCAGGGCGCATGCCGCCTGGAGAGGGCTCTGATATGCTCAAAGTAGAAAATGTCCAGAAGGCCTTCGGTCCTACAACCGTTCTCGATGGCGTCAATCTCACCATCAATCCCGGCGAGGTCGTCTCCATCCTCGGCTCTTCCGGCTCCGGCAAGTCGACGCTGATCCGCTGCATCAACGGCCTGGAAAAATTGAACGGCGGCAGCATCACCGTCGATGATTTCGACGTCAGCAAGCCGAAGGAATTGGCCGAGGCCCGCAAGCGCTCTGGCACCGTCTTCCAGCTCTTCAACCTCTATCCGCATATGACGGTGCTCGGAAACATCACGCTGGCGCCGATCGAAGTGCTGAAGAAGCCTCGTGCAGAAGCAGAAGCCACCGCCCGCGCCCTGCTGCAGTCCGTCGGCCTAGGCGATCGGGCCGAAGCCTATCCGGCCCAGCTCTCCGGCGGCCAGCGCCAGCGCGTCGGCATCTGCCGGGCGCTTGCCATGCAGCCGCGCTATCTGCTGCTCGATGAAGTCACCAGCGCGCTCGACCCGGAAATGACATCGGAAGTCCTTGCGATCCTCGCCAAGCTGGCGACCGAGGGCACGACCATGCTCTTCGTCACCCACGAAATCGAATTCGCCCGGCAGATTTCCAACCGCATCGTCTTCCTCGACAAGGGCAAGTTGCTCGTCGACCTGCCGACGGCGGATTTCTTCGCCGCCGAGGGCGGTATGGCCAACTCCCGTATCGCCCAATTCCTGTCCAAAATGCGCAAAGATTAGAGGTATTCATGCTGCTCTTGGCCAATAAAGAAGCCTGGCCCGGTTTCCCGACGACGGTGCAGATGCTGCGCGAAGGCGCCATCAGCCTCGACGCCATGGTCGCCGGCATCAGCAAGGTGGAAAGCGAAGTCCAGGTGCGCAGCGTCGGTTACGGCGGCTGGCCGAACATGCTCGGCAACATGGAACTCGACGCCGCCGTCATGGATGGCAACACGCGTGACGTCGGCACCGTCGGCGCCGTGCCGAACACATTGCCCGTCGCCCGCCTCGCCCATGAGGTGATGAAACGCCTGCCGCATGTGATGCTGACTGGCGACGGCGCGCGCCGCTTTGCCAGTGAAATCGGTTTCTCCGAAGACGATGTGCTGTTCGAAGACAGCAAGCGCGTCTGGTGGGAGCGGCTGGAAAAGGAACTTTCGCCGGACGAATTGGCGAAATTCCCCAATATCCCGCTGGCGCCGCTGAGCCGCGCCATCACCGATCCCGAGCGTGTGCGTGACACGACCGTCTTCCTGTCGGCCGATCCGGCACGCGGCATCCACGCTGCGACGTCCACCTCCGGCTGGGCCTGGAAATATCCCGGCCGCCTCGGCGATAGCCCCATTCCCGGCGCCGGCTTCTATGCCGACAGCCGTTACGGCGCGGCCGCCTGCACCCATACCGGCGAAATGACCATGCGCTGCTCGACTGCGCGCACCGTCGTGCTCGCGCTCAAATTCGGCTATTCGCTTTCCGACGCCGTCAAGCTGGCCGTCGAGGAGCTCAACGAACTTTCCTCTGGTTTCCTGGCCGGCGTGGTCATCCACGCCGTCGATGCCAAGGGGAACCATGAGGTCGTGAATTTCAGATGCGAGGGCGAAATCCGCTACTGGCTCTGGGAGGACTCGATGCCCGAACCGGAACTCCGGGCAGCGAAACTGGCATAATCAAGAAGAGGGAAATGGAACCATGAAACGCATTCTCACAGCCATTGCCGCGCTGGCCGTCGTTGCCAGCTCTGCGCTTTCATCCTTTGCCGGCATGATCGACGACATCCGCTCGCGCGGCGTCGTTCGCATCGGCGTATCGCTCGGCGGTGAGCCGATCGGCTTCCGCGACGCGCAGAACAACCCGGTCGGCTATGACGTCGACGTTGCCACTCGCCTGGCCGAAAAGCTCGGCGTACCGGTCGAATTCACCGACGTCTCGGGCGACGCCCGCATCTCCATGCTGGTCTCCGGCCAGATCGACGTCGCGATCGCCAACACCTCGGCTACGCTCGAGCGCGCCAAGGTCGTCAATTTCTCGATCCCCTATAACCGCGCCGGCCTGCGCGTCATCGTCCAGAAGGACTCCGGCATCAAGGAGCTGAAGGATCTCGCTGGCAAGAAGGTCGTCGTCGGCCGTGGCACCACGGGTGAAACCTTCCTCAAGTCCGCCGTTCCGGATGCGCAGCTCGTCTATGTCGACCAGTTCGCGCCCGATGGCGTCCTGCAGCTTCAGCAGAAGCGTGTCGATGCGGCAATCGAAGACTCCTCGCTGCTCGACTATCTCGCCACCAAGAACCCGACGCTGGTCACCCTTGCCGGCCTCTATTCCAACGACCCGATCGGCATGGCTGTTGCCAAGGGCGATCCGGAATTCGTTCGCTGGCTCGATATGTTCGTCTCAGACTACATCCAGTCGGGCGCCTATGAAGCCAATTACAAGAAGTGGTGGGGTGCCGAAGCCAACCCGCCGGCTCTGAACCCGCAGTGGTAAGACAATCCTCACAGGCCGCCTTCGGGCGGCCTGTTTGCTATCAGGAGGTTAACCGCGGAAAATAGGTCGTTGGCACGATGACCGGCGGCTGGCCGGGGTGAAAATCGCCGGGATTTGCGATGAAATCGACGACGTGCTCGACATAGACGCCTTTGTTGTAACCGATCGAGGAAATCGGATAGGCGTCGAAATCGGTGAGCGAGAGATTGTCGAAACCATAGAGCCGGAAACGTGTCGGCCGGTTGCCGGGAAAATCGGCACGGCAGACATCGAGAATGCCCATGGCCATCGCATCGGACGTGCAGAAAATTGCATCCGGGCAACCCGCGCCGGTCAGCTCCGCAGCCGCCGCGTGGCCGCTCTCATAGGAATAGTCGCCTTGCACCGTGCGCACCAGCTCTATGCCATTCTCCGCGAAGGCCTGTCTGTAGAAGCCGATGCGCGCGTGCTCCATCGGCGACGACGAACGGCCGGTGACGAGACCTGCCCGCTTCACGCCCTTCTTGGCGGCATCAGCGACGGCTTCGGCAATGCCGCTGCCTTCATCGGGAATAACGACGGGCGAAAGATCGTCATGAAGACCGTTCAGCATGACGACGAGATCGGAGCGGAACATGCGCCGGACCGTGGGCGCATCCGCAAAATCCGAAAAGACCAGTGCCGCATCGACATGATAGGCGACGCCGTTGCGCAGGAATTCCTCGACGCGGGCGACAGAACCGATGCGGATCATGATGACCTGCTTGCCGATCGACTGGATCTGATCGAGCAGCCGGTCGAAAAGATCGAGATCCGAAAGGTCGTGGATATGGTTGACGACGACGGCGACGAGGTTGACCGTCTTGGTCGTCAGGCTTTGCGCCAGAAGGTTCGGCTTGTAGCCGAGCTGGGCGGCAGCCTCGACCACCCGCTCGCGCTTGTCGGCAGAAACCGGCCGCGGCTCGTTGGAGAGCGCGCGGCTCGCAACCGCACGCGACACCCCGGCGAGCTTTGCAACATCGGCAATCGTCGGGGCGGCATCGCGGCCATTGTTCTGAGTCATATTCGAGCGCTTTCCAACCTGTCATGGCGTGATAGCGCACAGAAGCGCATCTTCGCTATCGGAAACTTGCAATCATCCACTTTCGCGGCACTGAAACCGGTGCCACCAGCCCTTTTCGCTTCAATGCCAGCTTGAATGGAGGAACTGTATGGCAATCACCCTTTCACCCATAACCCTGCCCGCTTTTGGCCCTGTCAGCGCCGAGCAGCCACAGATCCCGGCGGAGACCTACGCCACCCGCGCCGACGCCGCGCTAAAAGCTGCTGGCACCGATTGGCTGGTGGTCTATGCCGACCGCGAGCACTTCGGCAACATCATGTTCCTCTCCGGCTTCGAGCCACGCTTCGAAGAGGCCCTGCTGTTGCTCGGTCCGAAGGGAAAGCGGGTGATCATCACGGGCAACGAATCCGAGAGCTACACGGTGCTCGCCCGTCTGCCTGGCATCGAGGTGCTGCGAGCCCAGACCTTCAGCCTCATGGGCCAGGACCGCAGCCAGAACCCGCGCCTGGCAGACCGTCTGCGCGACGCCGGCATCGGCAAGGGTAACAGCATCGGCCTCGTCGGCTGGAAGTATCTTTCGGCGGAGGAGGATGAGGATCACGCAAACTGCTTTTTCGTGCCCGACTTCATTGTCTCTGCGCTGCGCCGCTTGGCCGGCAAGATCACCGATGCGACCACCGTTCTCATGCATCCGGAGACCGGCTTGCGTGCCGTCGTCGATGTCGACCAGCTCGCCGCATTCGAATGGGCTTCGGCCCGCTGCTCACGCGCGCTCTGGCGCGTCGTCTCAGGTGTTCGCGAAGGCGACAGCGAGTTCGAGGCACTCGGAAGACTGGGCTATGAAGGCGACCCGCTGAACCTTCACACGATGTTCGCCTCTGTCAGTTCCGGCGAGGCCATCGTCGGCCTGCGCAGCCCGACGGCACGGCGTGTAAAGAAGGGTGACGGCGTGACGACTGCCCTTGGTTACTGGGGCGCCCTCTCCTCCCGCGCCGGCCTGCTGACCGACCATGATGACGCCTTTCTGAAACCCGCCAAGGCCTATTTCGAAGCTCTGATCACCTGGTACGAGACGGCCGATATCGGCACGACCGGTGGCGATCTCTTCACAGCAGTGACCGGGAAACTGAAATCTGCCGGCCTGAACTCGGCGCTCAATCCCGGCCATCTCGGCAGCCACGAGGAATGGCTGCATTCGCCGGTCCGCCCAGGCTCCACCGAACGCCTGCGCTCAGGCATGCCGTTCCAGGTCGACGTCATCCCCGTGCCCATGCCAGCCGGCTGGGCGTTGAACTGCGAGGATACGATCGCCTTTGCAGATGCAAAGCTGAGAGAGGCGATCCGCACGAAGTACCCTGAGATGCACGCCCGTATTGCTGCTCGCCGCGCCTTCACGGCGGATAAGCTCGGCGTCGCCCTGAAAGACAGTATCCTGCCCCTGTCGGACACGCCGCTCTACCTGCCACCCTTCTGGCTGAAAGCGAACCATGTGCTGATCCGCGAATAGCGCGTAAAGGATCGACGGCCCTTGGCTGTCGATCCGACCTTACCTAAATTCAGCTTGAAAGCAGGAGGAGCGGCATGAGCGACGATCACAAGCATATCGACTGGCGCGAACATGGCGTGAAGGTTATTCCCGGCAATGCGCTCGATCCGAATACGGCGCAGACGCCGGGCATGAACCGCGCGACCGCTATCAACAATGCGCGCGCCGGGGCCGAAAAGATCTGGGCCGGCACAGTGACGATCCATGCCAATGCCAAGACCGGCGCCCATCATCACGGCGATCTCGAAAGCATCATCTATGTGGTGAAAGGCAAAGCCCGCATGCGCTGGGGCGAAAACCTCGAATTCACTGCAGAAGCCGGCCCCGGCGATTTCATCTACGTGCCGCCTTTCGTTCCTCATCAGGAAATCAATGCCAACCGTGACGAGACGCTGGAATGCGTGGTCGTGCGCTCGGGCCAGGAACCGGTGGTCGTCAACCTCGACATCGAACCGGTCGAAAAGCCCGAGGACGTGCCGTGGATCGACCCGATCCACCGCCACTAGCTCTCAGGCAGCGGCGAGGATCATCGCTGCACCTTTTTCCGCCACCATCATCGTCGGTGCGTTGATATTGCCGGCCGTGATGTTCGGGAAGACCGAGGCATCGACAATCCGCAGCCCGGTGATGCCGTGCACCCTCAGGGAGGCGTCAACCACGGATGTCGTGGCATCCGGCCCCATCGAAGCCGATCCGCAGAGGTGGTAGATCGAACCGGAATAGCCGCGGAAATAGGTAAGCAGTTCCTCATCCGTCTGGGCCTCCACCGAAGGCGGCATCTCCACTTCAGTGATCGCCCGCAGGGCCGGCGCTTCCATGATCCGGCGCACCAGCCGGCTGCCCTGAATGACCTCTTCTTCGTCATGCACAGTGCCGAGATAATTCGGCCTGATCTGTGGCGCTTCCGTCATCTCGGGCGAGACGATGCCGACCGTGCCGCGGCTCGTCGGCCTGCAGGAATTGAAGGCGAGAAGGAAACCCGAATAGGGCTCCGGCTTCAGACCTGCCTTCGGATCCGTTGGAATACGATAGGAGAGCGGATTGAAATAAAGCTGGATATTCGGTCGCTCTTCATCCGGGCTGCCACGCAGGAAGGCGCCGGCCTGGTTAACGCTGAGCGCGAGCGGCCCGCGCCGCGTCAGGATATAGCGCAGTGCCTGCCGCGCCTGACCGAACAACGTTCCGAGCTCGTCGTTCAGCGTCGGCACGGTGGAGCGATAGTAGAAGCTGGCACAGAGATGATCCTGCAGGTTCTTGCCGACGGCCGGCAGGTGCCGCAACAGCGGAATGCCCAGGGATTGCAGATGCGCGCCGTCGCCGATGCCGGAGAGCTGCAACAGCTTCGGTGTATCGACCGCACCTGCCGAGAGGATGACTTCCTGTCGGGCCGAGTAGTTTGTTATGCCGCCGGGGCCGATCACTTCGACGCCGGTCGCGCGGGCTTCCGCATCGACGATGATGCGCCTTACCCGGCTGTTGCGCAGGATAGCAAGATTGGGCCGTCCGAGCGCCGGTTTGAGATAGGCGAGCGATGATGAGGAGCGAACGCCGTTCCGCGTATTGATGTCGTAGATGCCGGCGCCTTCGATGCTTTCGCCATTGAAATCCGCGTTCAGCGGCATCTGCAGTTCGGCGCACGCCTCAAGGAAACGGTCGGTAATCGCATGCGATTGGCCGCGCATCGGCGTCACATGGATCGGCCCGCCGCCGCCATGATATTTGCTCTCGCCGCCCGCATGCGTCTCCAACTTGCGGAAGAAAGGCAGCACGTCTTCATAACCCCACCCGAGGTTGCCGGCAGCCTTCCAGTCGTCGAAATCATCAGCCGCGCCGCGCACGAAGATCATCGCATTGATGGAGCCGGAACCGCCCTGCACCTTGCCGCGTGGCGCATAAATGCGACGGCCGTTGAGCGCGGCCTCCGGCTCGCTCCAGTACATCCAGTTGACCTTCGGATCGTAGTAGGAGCGCGCATAGCCAACCGGGACACGAAACCACGGCGAACTGTCATTGCCGCCGGCTTCGATCAGCAGCACATTGTGCCTGCCGCTCTCACTGAGACGTGCGGCTAGAATGCAGCCGGCCGAGCCGGCGCCGACGATGATGTAATCGTATGTCGTCATCTTCGTTCTCAGCCGCGGGCCGGCGCAAATGCCTTCACGTCGGCGGGCTTGTCATCCATTTGCAGATGGAGTCGCTGCCCTTCGTAGGGCGAGTGTTTCGCGACGACATCGAGATTGAGCTCCACGCCCAGCCCCGGCTCGTCTGAGGGGATCAGGTAGCCGTCCTCGAAGCGCAGCGGTGTCTTCAGGATCTCCGCGTAGAAGCCCGAGAAATCGACGATCGCCTCATGGATCAGGAAATTCGGCGAGGAAGCGGCAAGCTGAATACTGGCGGCAGCACCGATAGGACCATTGTAGAGATGCGGCGCGATCTGCGCGTAATAGGCTTCAGCCATGCCCGCGATCTTCTTGGATTCCAGAATGCCGCCGGCGCGCGCCACGTTCATCTGCAGGATGGAGGCCGCACCCGTTTCCAGCACGCGCTGGAACTCGTATTTCGTTGTCAGCCGCTCACCCGTCGAAATGGGGATCGAGGTCTTGCGAGCAACCTCCGCCATCGCCTCTTCCTGGCCGGGAGGCACCGGCTCCTCGAACCAGAGCGGATCATATTTCTCCAGCCGCTGCGCCAACCGGATCGCCGAGGACGGCACCATCTGCCCATGCGTGCCGAAGAGCAGATCGGCACTGCTGCCGACGGCCTCGCGAATCTTGGCGCAGAACTCCTCGCAGCGGTCCATGACGCCGAGCGAAACCTGATGGCCGGAATAGGCGGTATAGGGACCGGCCGGATCGAACTTGACGGCGGTAAAGCCCATCTCGACCATCTTCACCGCGCATTCGGCGGCAAGATCCGGATCGTTATAGTCATATTCGCCGGCGGCATTCTTCGGATAGAGATAGGTATAGGCGCGCAGCTTCTCGTGCACGCGCCCGCCGATCAGCTTGTGCACCGGCTTGCCGGCGGCCTTGCCGATAATGTCCCAGCAGGCGATCTCCAGGCCGGAGACGATGCCCATCATCGTCGGATCCGGCCGCTGGGTAAAACCGCTCGAATAGGCAAGCCGCCAGAAGCGCTCGATATCATGCGGATCGTGACCGAGCAGGTATCGCTGGAAGACATCCTCGATCAGAGGCACCAATGCCCTCGGATGGAAGGCAGTCGAGTAGATTTCCCCGACACCCTCGATACCGTCGGCCGTCGTCAGCCGCACGAAGATCCAGTACATGCCGCCGATATGTGGCGGCGGGACGGCGACGACATGGGTGGAAAGCGATGCGATCTGCATGGCCATTATCCTCAGTGCTTGAGTATGACGAGGCGTGTCTGCGTGAATTCGAGCATGCCGTGTTTGCCGTCATCGCCGCCGAGACCGGAGCGCTTCCAGCCGGCGTGATAGCCCTGATAGGGATCTGCCGGAAAACGGTTGACGTAGAATTCACCAGCCTCGATCGCGTCGGAAAAGCGCATGATCGTGCGGTGATTGTTGGTGAAGAGCACCGAGCTCAGACCGAACTGATGATCATTGGCAAGCGCCAGCGCCTCCTCGGTCGTGTCATAGGCGACGACTGGCAGAACCGGCCCGAATATTTCCTCGACAATGATCTCCATGTCCTGACGGCAATTGGACAGCAGCGTCGGCGGATAGAAGAAGCCGGCGCTTTCAGGCAGGATACCACCCGCCTCGATGCGCGCGCCCTGCTCCACGGCCTTCAGGACGGCCTTGTGCACATTCGTCTGCGCAGACTTGGTGGCGAGCGGCCCGACGCGAGACGCATCGACTGAGCGGTCGCCGAAGGCGCGTACAGCAAAACCGGCCTTCAGCTTGGCAAGCAGCGCATCATGGATGGAGCGATGAACATAAACACGCTCCGGCGCGGTGCAGAGCTGACCGCAATGATTGGTCTTGGCGGCGACGAGCTGGGCGGCAACAGCATCGAGATCGGCATCCGGCTCGATGATAACGGGCGTCTTGCCGCCGAGTTCCAGCGACGGCTTGGCGATGTTCGCCTTGCAATAGTCAAGCACGACCCGGCCCGCCTGCAGGCTGCCGGTCAGGGTGATCATTCCCACCTTGGGATGGGTGCAAAGTGTGGCCGCAACCTCGTGCGACATGGTGAGAATGTTGATAAGCCCCGCGGGCAGTCCCGCCTCAGCCACGGCTTTGGCAATCTCGAAACCCGAGGTTGGCGTCGAATTGCTCGGGCGCACGACGACGGCATTGCCGGCAATCAGCGCCGGCGCAATCTTCCGCACCAGCGTATAGATCGGGAAGTTAAAGGGTATCAGGCAGGCAACAACACCGATCGCCTCGCGCTTCAGAAGCAGCGTCTCATTGGTATTGTCGCTCGGAATGATCTCGCCCTCGATGCGCCGCGCCCATTCGGCGTGGTAGCGCATCAGCTCGGCGCCATAGATCGCCTCGCCCGTCGCATCGGCAAGGCTCTTGCCGGATTCAAGCGCCAATGCCGCGCCGATCTTTCCCGCCCGCTGTTCGATGACGGCAGCGAGCTTCCGCAGCCCGTCGCCGCGCGCAATCGCCGGCAGCGCCCGCCATTCCTTCTGTGCCTTCGCCGCGGCCTCGACGGCCTCGATAGCCTCGGCTGCAGTCGCCGAAGGTACCTTGGCGAATTGAGCTTCCGTTGCCGGATTGAGCACCGGCACCAGCGTGCCGGAAGACCGGAATTCTCCGGCGATGAAATTGCGATATTCCGTCATGACGGTATCCTCAGGACAATAGCTAACCACGCGCATGCCGGCCTCTGCCGACCATGCGTTGAAACGAAACGGTGTGCCGTCGCCCGGAAGCGGCGGCTAGAACGTGCTGCGGCCCGGCGCCGCTTCTAGAAGTGTTCTCGTATAGGGATGCGTCGGCGCCTGCAGCACCTGGGCCGCACTGCCGCGCTCGACGATTTCACCCTTCTGCATCACCACGATCTCGTCGCTGATCTGGGCAGCAACGCGCAGGTCGTGGGTGATGAAGACGATGGCGAGCTGCAGCTTCTCCTGCAGCTCGCGAAGCAATTTCAGGACCTGTGCCTGCACGGAGACGTCGAGCGCCGAAACACTCTCGTCCGCGATCAGCACATCCGGCCGCATGGCAAGCGCCCGGGCAATGCCGATGCGCTGGCGCTGCCCGCCGGAAAAGGCCGATGGCTTGCGCCAATAGGCACTCTTCTGCAGACCGACGAGATCGAGCAGCTCTTCCGCCCGACGCCGCGCCTCCCCTGCTTCCATGCCGGCGAGCTGGGCGGAGCGTGCAATCATCGGCCCGACGCGACGGCGCGGATTGAGCGAGCCGAATGGATCCTGGAAAATCATCTGGATCGACCGCCGCCGGGCGCGCAACGGCGCCGGCGCAAGGCCGAGAAGATCGGCGCCCGCCACTTCCACCCGGCCGCTCTTCGGCTCGATCAGGCGGATCATCGCCTTGGCAAGGGTAGACTTGCCGCAGCCGGATTCACCGACGATGGAGACCACGCGGCCCGGCGACAGGCTGAGCTCCACATGTTTCAAAACCTGGACGCTGCCGTAGGAATGCTGCAAGTCGTGCACGGCAAGCACCGGCGCTTCACCCTGCGGAGGAGCCGGACGATCGTGCGGCTTCAGGCTCGGCACGGCGGCGATGAGCTCTTTGGTGTAGGGATGGTTCGGCGCTGTCAGCACCTGTCTTGCCTCGCCGATCTCGACGATCTCGCCGTAGCGCATGACGGCCACGCGGTCGGCAATATCGGCAACGACACCGAAGTCATGCGTAATGAAGAGAATGCCATGGTCGTGCATATTGCGAAGCTCGCGCACGAGCTTCAGCACCTGCGCCTGCGTCGTGACGTCGAGCGCAGTCGTTGGCTCGTCCGCAATCAGCACACGCGGGTTCATGGCAAGCGCCATGGCGATGACGACACGCTGGCACTGGCCGCCGGAGAGCTCATGCGGATAGGCCTTAAGGATACGATCAGGGTTCGGCAGATGCATGGATTCGATCAGCGCGCGGGCACGCTTTTTGCGCTCGGCGGCATCGAAATCCGAATGCAGCTCGAAGACTTCCTCAATCTGCGCCGAAACCGTCATCGCCGGATTGAGCGAGGCGATCGGCTCCTGGAAGATCATGGCGATATCACTGCCCCTGACGGCGCGGAAAGCCCTCTCGGAGAGGCCGACGAGATCGGTATCGCCGAGCATCACTTTGCCGCCCGCAATCTTCAGCCCCTCCGGTACGGCCCCCATCAATGCGGCCGACAGAACCGACTTGCCGGACCCGGATTCCCCGACAACGCAGAGAATTTCACGCGGCCTGAGATCGAAGCACGCCGCCTTGACGGCATAGGGCCTGTCGGCGCCCTTCGGCAGCGCGACACTCAGATTTTCGACCCGAAGGATCGGTTGGCTTTCGTTGCTGCTCATGCACGCCTCCCCTGCGCTTCCGAGACTTCTCGCAATCCGTCTGCCAGCAGGCTCAAGCCCAGCATCAGCGACGAGATCGCAAGGCATGGAAAGATGACGAGATGCGGGAAGGCGATCGCCATGGCGCGGCCTTCATTGACCATCGTACCCCAGTCCGGCGTTGGTGGCGGCAGGCCGAGGCCGAGGAAGCCGAGCGTGCCGATGGTGATCGCCGTGTAGCCGAGGCGCAAGCAGAAATCGACTGCGAGCGGGCCGCTGGCATTGGGCAGAATATCGAAGAGCATGATGCGCCAGGTGCTTTCGCCCTGTGTCACCGCAGACGCCACGAAGTCGCGGCTCGACACATCGATGGTAATGCCGCGCACGATGCGGAAGATCGCCGGCGCACTACCGAAGGTGACCGCAAGCACGATGTTGAATGGCGAGGAGCCGACAACGACGATGATGACGATATAAAGCACCAGAACCGGGAAGGAGAGCACCACATTGGCGATGTAGGACAGGACCGCATCGATCCAGCCGCGCCAGTAGCCGGCGATAAGACCGAGCGCCACGCCGACCACATAGGCAGTCACGGTCGCAAGCGTCGAGAACACCACGACAGTGCGTGCGCCATAGATCAGGCGTGAGAGGATATCGCGGCCGAGCTTGTCGGTGCCGAGCCAGAATACGCCGCCTGTCGGAGCGGCAGTACCGGGCTTTGCCAGTGGCAACAGCGTGCGGATCGGATCGAAGGGCGCAAGGATTGGCGCAAAGATCGCCACCAGCAGCCAGCCAATCGTCAGGAATCCGCCGATCAGCACGACCGGATTGGTGAGATAGGGTGTTACAGCTTTCCGCATGCCGCCCTCACTTCCGTCCCTTGGCTGCATCGAGCAGCGAGACACGCGGATTGAGCCAGCCATAGGCGAGGTCGGAGAGGATCTGCGTCGCGACGACGACGACGACGCTCACCATCGCGCAGGCTTCGACCAGGCGGATATCGCTATTGAGCGCGGCGTCATAGAGAAGCGTGCCGAAGCCCTTATAGGCATAGAAAACCTCCACGACGATGACGCCCGAGAGCAGCCAGGGAAACTGCAGCATGATGACGGTAACCGGCGTGATCAGCGCATTACGCAGCGCATGGCGCCAGACGATACGCGCCGTGCTGGCGCCCTTCAGTCGCGCCGTGCGGACGTAATGCGTGCCCATGACTTCGATCATCGAGGCGCGGGTGACGCGCGCCAGGTAACCGGTGGAATAGAAGGCGAGCACCAGCACGGGCAGAATGATCTGCTGCAGCGAGAAACCTGATAGCATGGTGCTGGCACCTGGCAGCCAGTGCAGCCAGAAGACGAAGACGGCCGAGAAGAAGACGGCGGAGGCGAAATCCGGGATCGAGGTCGTGGCGATCGCAATGAAAGAGACGATACGATCGAGAACCGAACCCTGACGCATGCCGGCAACGATGCCCGCAAACAGGCCGACGGGCACGATCACCAGCAGCGCACCGCCGGCAAGAATGCCGGAAGCCGCAAGTCGGTCCGGGATAAGCTGCGCAACCGGCGCACGGTAATAGGTGGACATGCCCCAGTCGCCGGTCACGAAGGACCAGAGCCAGCGGCCGTAGCGAATGATGAAGGGGGCATCGTAACCGTTGGCAGTCAGCCACTGGGCGCGCTGAGCTGGCGTCGAGAACTGGCCGAGGACCTTGACGGCGACATCGCCGACATTGACCTCCAGTGCCAGGTAAACGAGCAGCGACACGGTGAACATCACCGCGAGTGCGCTTGCCAGTTTACGAAGAATGAAACGGAAAACGGTCACGAACCACCTCTTTGCCGGGTCGGGGCCGCCGCGATGAGCGGCCCCGCCGAAGATCAAGCCTTGGCGAGCCAGACGCCGTCCATGCGGAAGTAATCCGCCGGATGGAGCACGAAACCGTGGACGGTGGTGGCTGCGGCGCTGAAGCGGTTCGGCCAGTAGGGTTGAATGATGACCCCGGAATCCTGCAGGATCTGCTCGACATCCTTCATGGCTTCGGGACGCTTGGCCGGATCGACGACGGCGAGAGCCTTGTCGAGCGCGGCGTCGAATTCCTTGCTGGCGAAATGGCTCTCGTTCCAGGCACCACCGGAGCGATAGGCAAGATCGAGCGTCATCGCACCGAGCGGACGGTGCGCCCAGTATGTCAGACCGAAGGGAACCTTGTCCCAGATCGGCCAATATTGCGAGGCCGGCAGAACATTGAGCTTGAGCCGGATGCCGGCTTCGGCAAGGTTCTGCTGCAGCACCTGCGCAGTGTCCTGCTCCCAGGTGCCCTGCGTGTTACCAAGCGTCAGCTCAATATCCAGGCCGTCCTTGTGGCCAGCTTCTGCAAGCAGGGCCTTGGCCTTCTCGACATCGCGGGTAACCGCCGGCAGCGCGAAGTAATCGGGCTGAACCGGCGAGACGTGGAAGTTGGCGCCCACTTCGCCCTCGCCACGATAGGCGACGTCGAGCATCTGCTTGTTGTCGGCGGCAAGCTGCACGGCCTTGCGGACGCGAACATCGTCGAACGGCTTCTGATCGGACTGCATGCGCATGACGAGCGTATGTGCCGCCTTGCCGGTCAGGATCTGGATGTTCGGCAGCGACTTCATGAGATCGTATTCGGCGATCGTCGCGCGGTAGATGATATCGATCTGACCGCTCGAAAGCGCTGCGAGATGCGTGGTGATATCGGTGCCGAGGTCGATGTACTGGATGCCATCGAGATGAACAGGCGTGCCCCAGTAATCCGCGCGCTTGGAGAACACGGCCTGACGGCCGACTTCATAACTTTCCAGCTTGAAGGGACCGGTACCAACAGGATTGGCCGGCCAGTTGGCGCCGCCCTTGACGAAATCGCGGTGCAACATCGGGCAGGTGTAGGAGTAGAGCTGTTCGGGCAGCGAGGAAACCGCGCGCGACAGCGTGATGCGGACCGCATGGTCGCCGGTCTTTTCCACCTTCTCGACGGCCGAGAAAGCGGTCTTGTTGGAAGACTGCGAGTCCGGAGCGATCCAGCGCTGAATATTGAAGATCACGTCTTCGGGCGTGAAGGCATCGCCATTCGACCACTTGGCGCGCTCGTCCAGCTCGAAATCCCAGGTCTTGAGATCGGCAGACGGCGTCCAGCTCTTGGCGAGATAGGGATGGGTGACGTTGTCGGCATCGACAAAGGTCAGGAATTCGAGGCTGTTGCGATAGAGGTTCGAAGCCTCGATCCAGCTCGTCATCATTGGATCGGTCAGTTCCTGGATCTGGCAGCCGAAACGCAGCGTACCGCCATCAGTAGGCGTTTCCTGCGCAAGAGCCGGCTTGCTGTCACCGAGGAAGGCGCTGGCGGAGGCCGCCGTCACACCGAGCCAGGCGACGGCACGCAGGAAACCGCGGCGATCGATCTTGCCGGCACGGACCTGTTCGCACAGTTCCGGCACGGAGGGATGCAGCGGGTTGCCGCTGTTAGTTTTCAATTCAGTCATGATCTGCCTCCTCCTTGAATGGCAGTATGGTCGCTATCAGACACCCTCTGTGCCAGACACGATGCGCAGGGCGGGCTTTTCACCGTCGTTCACCATACGATTGCTAAAGCGGCTGATGATCCAGGATCGAAACCCTGCAATCAGAGGATCCACCAGCCCTTCCGCATCGGTCTTCAGGTAATAGCCGAAGCCTTCGTAATAGTGTGCGGTGACCGGCGCAACCAAGCGGCCGCTTTCTATTTCCTCCCGAAACAGCGCCGGGTCCGCCAGTACCAGGCCCTGCCCAGACAAGGCGTACTGAACCCCGAGGCTGGCGCTGTCGAATGTCACGCCGCGCGCCACGGAAACCCCGCCGAGACCGTTCTGCACAAGGAAGCGCTGCCAGGTGAGGTAGGGCTCCATGTCGACGATCTTGATGTGGATGATCTCGTTTGCTCCAATGAAGGCCGCAAGGTCCGAAACCGCTCCCTGCATCAGATCGGCCGGCACCAGATCAGGATGGCACAGGATCGTCGGCCGCTCCTCCCAGAGCAGGTCGGTGACCCATTCATCGACGGCCGGCCGCGTATAGACGACCGCCACGTCGAATTCGCTGTCCGGCACCCCGTAGGGCGTCGAAACCTCCAGAAGCACTTCCGGGAAACTGCGCCGGAAATCCGTCAACAGCGGCACGGTAAGCTTCATCGCAAAGCTCGGCGGCAGGTTGATGCGCAGCTTGCGCTGGCGCTGTTCCTCCGGCGCGCAGACTTCCTTCAGCGCCTGCTCTATACGGTCGAAACCCTTGCCGATACCGGCCGCGAGCGAGCGTCCGTCATCCGTCAGCGTTGTGGCCTTGTGCCCGCGTTCGAAAAGCTTGCGCCCGATGCTCTCTTCCAGACCGATGACATGCCGCGAAAGCGCGCTCTGCGAAATATTGAGCGCTGCGGCCGCCGCCGTGAAGCTGCCGTGATGCGCAACAGCCTCGAAGGCCCGGAGCGCGTTCAGCGGCAACCGGCGGCGATCGACCGCCGGCTCCTTCTTCGTCTGTGGAGAGCGATCCTCCGTCATTATCCCGCAAGCCCGCCGAACAGGACGTATTTGCTCTCGAGATATTCATCGAGCCCTTCGCTGGCACCTTCACGGCCAAGGCCAGACTGCTTGACGCCGCCGAATGGCGCAACTTCCGTCGAGATCACACCCTCGTTGATGCCAACCATGCCCGCTTCCAGCGCTTCGGCGACACGCCATGCGCGGCCGAGATTCTGGGTGAAGAAATAGGCCGAGAGGCCGGTTTCCGTATCATTGGCGAGGGCGATCGCCTCTTCCTCACCCTTGAAGCGGAAGAGACCAGCGACCGGGCCGAAGGTCTCTTCGGTCGCAAGCGCCATATCCTTCGTCATGCCGGTGAGCACGGTCGGCGCGTAGAACAGGCCGCCGCGCTCGTGCTGCTTGCCGCCTGTCAGCACCTTGGCGCCCTTTTCGACGGCGTCGGTCACATGCCGCTCGACCTTCATCAGCGCCGGCGCATTGATGAGCGGACCCTGAGCCACGCCATCCTCGACGCCGGGCGCGACCTTCATGGCCGCGACGGCCTTGGCAAGCGCCTCGGCGTAGCGGTCATAAATGCCGTCCTCGACGAGGATACGGTTCGCGCAGACGCAGGTCTGTCCCGTATTGCGGAATTTGGAGGCGATCGTGCCGCGCACCGCCTGATCGATATCGGCATCGTCGAAGACGATCAGCGGCGCATTCCCGCCGAGTTCAAGGCTGATGCGCTTCACCGTATCGGCGCTCTGGCGCATGAGCAGCTTGCCGGTCGCCGTCGATCCCGTGAACGAGAACTTGCGCACGACGGGGCTCTTCATCCAGACGACGACGACATCGGCCGGCGACTTCGTCGTCACCACGCTGACCACACCAGCGGGAACGCCGGCCTGTTCGCCGAGACGGGCAAGCGCCAGAGCCGAAAGCGGCGTATCTTCCGCCGGCTTGATGATGATGGTGCAGCCGGCAGCAAGTGCGGGACCGACCTTGCGGGTAATCATCGCCAGAGGGAAGTTCCATGGCGTTACAGCCGCGACGACACCGACAGGCTCCTTCATCACGACGATGCGCGCATCGACCTTGTGCGACGGCACGACGCCACCATGCGAGCGGCGGCCTTCCTCGGCAAACCAGGTGAGGAAACCGGCCGCATAGGCGACCTCGCCACGCGCTTCAGCGAGCGGCTTGCCCTGCTCAGCCGTCAACAATCGGGCGAGGTCTTCCTGATTGGCAAGCATCAGATCCGCCCAGCGTCGCAGCACGGCAGAACGCTCCGAAGCGAGCGTCTTGCGCCAGGTCTTGAAGGCCTTCGCTGCGGCGTCGATCGCCTGCTGCGCTTCCGCCGCACCGCAATCCGGCACGGTCGCAAGCTCGCTGCCATCGGCGGGATTGAGCACGGCAAAGCGCTTGCTGTCAGCAGCACTTCCCCAGCCTCCACCGATCAGCGCATTGTCTTCGACAAGCTTCATATCAGGCGACCTTCGGCGTGAAGAAAGGATTGCCGACCGTTGCCACGCCTTCGGCAAGCTCGGCACGCGACGGCCAGCCCTTCAGCAAAGCGCGCTTGGCGGCAAGATGCGTTGCAGCCTTGTTATTATGATATACCTCTTCGGCGTCGTTGGCCGAAGGATTGACCCAGACGGCGGCAATCGCGACCCAGTCATCTTCAGCTTCCGCCGGCAGCGAACCATCGAGCAGCGCTGCAGTAATACCGGCGGCGACACCGGCCTGCGCCGGACCCCAGGTCATCAGCTCATGCGACGAACCCGATTCCATCACCGCCTTGGCGATGAAGAGCGTCACCGGCTTTGCCGGCAGGTTTGGCTTCAGCACTGCCTGGAACGGCAGGTGGCCAGGACCGGGACTCGCTGCCGCCCCGGCGAGCGCGCCGGAAATCGGGCCGTTCTTCGGGCCGATGTA
This sequence comes from Rhizobium sp. YAF28, assembly GCF_052113285.1. Lineage (NCBI taxonomy): Bacteria > Pseudomonadati > Pseudomonadota > Alphaproteobacteria > Hyphomicrobiales > Rhizobiaceae > Rhizobium > Rhizobium sp. YAF28. Next base: position 201,170 of record NZ_JBFRCX010000010.1, read on the forward strand.
GAGATTGATATGGGCAGCGTTCGGGCCGGAACCCTCGAAGCCTTCACCAATATAAAGCATTGAAATCTCCAGTAGCGATGCGAGTCGAACCCATTATGCCTTCGAAAGGGCGCGCGGGCGACGGACCGGGTTATAGTCATTGATCATGTCGCGCGGGCGGTAGGGCTCTTCCAGGAAGGCACGCTCTTCGCCCGTCAGCTCGATCGCAGCCGCTTCGATGGCAGCAGTGACATGCTCGGGGCTCTCCGTGCCGACGATTGGAACCGTGCTGTTGCCGGAACCGATGACCCAGGCTTGGGCGATCTGGCTGGCCGTCTTGTCGCGCTTGGCAGCGATCTCGTTGACGCGCTTGGCGATCTCCTGGTCGATCTCATCGCCGAACCAGTCGAGATAGAGGTCATGGGCGATGCGCGGCGCCGAGCCGCCGCCGGCGAGATAACCGCGGGCGAGCGGCGAAAAGGTCGTGACCGCAATGCCCTCATCCTGACAGTAAGGCATCATCTCGCGCTCTTCCTCCCGGTAGAGCAGCGAATACTGGCACTGCATGTTGACGAACCGCGTCCAGCCATTCTTGTCGGCGACATGGTTCATCTTGGCGAACTGCCAGGAATACATGGTGGAAGCGCCGATGTAGCGTACCTTGCCCGACTTCACGATGTCATGCAGAGCGTTCATCGTTTCTTCGATGGGTGTTTCCGGATCGAAGGCGTGGATGACGTAAAGGTCGACATAGTCGGTGCCCATCTGCTTCAGCGATTTGTCGATGGAGGCCATCAGATGCTTGCGCGACAGGCCCTTGTCGTTCGGATCGTCGCTCATCGGATAGAAGGCCTTGGTGGCGAGCACCAGCTTTTCGCGTTCCGTCAGCGACAGCAGTGTGCGGGCCACGACCTGCTCGTTGACGCCGGTCGAATACCAGTCCGCCATGTCGAAGAAATTGATACCGACATCGAGCGCCTTCTTCAGGATTGGCACCGATTTTTCTTCGTCCAACACCCAACCCTTCCACTTGGATGTCCCGATACCCATGGTACCAAGGCAAAGCGACGAAACCTTCAGGCCGGTCTGGCCAAAGCGCACATATTCCACAGCAATGTCCTAAAAGTGTTTCTCCCTCCTAAGACTATGCCGTGGCGACACTATTGTGACAAATAGGTTTATTCGATGCGGCTATCTCAAAATGAGATGGCGCCATCAACCGCCCGCAGGGGCCTGTGCCGCAGGCTTTTCCCTTGCGGACCTGATGTCCAGCAGCACCGCGACGAGCCCGTAAACCGCAGCAAGTATCCACAGCGTAAGGAACGGTTCCCTGACCGCCTGAAGCGGAGCGCCGAGCTGCGACACCTCGACGATGCCGTTGATGGCACTTGTGCTTGGCAGCAGAACGGTCAGCGCCCGCAACGGCTCGGGTATGGCTTCGCTCGGCCATGAAAAACCGGCAAGGAACATGAAAGGCAACCCGAGCGTGGCGCAGACGAGCTGAACGACGAGCGGCTTGCGGAACAGGGAGGCAATCACCATCCCGAGCGTGGCAACTGCCAGAACGAACGGCAGGCAGAAAGCAAAGATCGTCAGCAAACCACCCAACCGCGGAATGCCGTAAAGGTAAGGCAGCACGATCAGATAGAATGGCAATACAATCGCCTCGATAACGAGATAGGCAAGCAGCCTGCCGCCGACGCGGGCAAAGGGGCCGGCCGCCGAGGCGGCAGGATCCCGCGCCGCCGCATCATTGCCGATCGTTCCAAGCAGGCCAACGCCGATCAGCAGCGTTTGCTGCAGGATCAGAACAAAGGCTGCAGGCAGGATATAGGTCGCATAGCCGCCCTGCGGATTGAACAGTGCGACCGTCGTCAAAGGCATGGGATCGGGGGCAGCTGCCGCCAATACCGGGTCGATATTGGCCGCAATCAGCCGCGCCGTCTCGATTTCCGCGCCCATGGTCCTCGCAACGGCCACGACGGCGCCGGAAATGCGCTGATAGATCAGGAAATAGCTGGCGTCCCCATAAAGCGCGACCGGCGATTGCCGCCCATGCAGCAGATCACGTTCGAAATATTGCGGGATGACCAGAATGCCGTAAAGCTGGCGTCCTTGCACCGCCCGCTCGGCACTGACCTGATCCGGCAGCATCGCGGCCACTGCGACATCGCTCGACGCATCGATACGGCGCACCAGCTCACGGCTGCTCGTCGTATCGTCGAGATCGACGACGGCGATCGGCACGTCGCGCAGCGCCTCGTTTGCATAGGGCTGTGGGTAATAGAGGGCATAGATTAGTGGCCCGAAGACCAGTACCGCGAGTGCCGGGCGCAGAGTGAGGATGCGGATCAGCTCGATGCGGAAGATCGCCAGCAAGGCCCTCATGGCGTGACCTCCCTCAGCCGCTGCGCCACCTGTCGCTGCCGGCGAATGCGGAACAGTTCCAGCCGCAGCGCCGTCACGATCGCCAGCACCAGAACGAATATGCCGAGCACCATCAAGGGCTTCAGCGACAGATCGACCGGCGTGCCTCGGATCGTCTGATCGATCCTAGCCGTCAGATACCAGGTGCCAGGAATGAGCTCGCCCCACCAGTAGGAGAAGTCGTTCATCGCCAACCGCGGAAAGCCGATGCCCATATAACCGAAGGATGGTGCGAACATCAGCGTGCCGATGCTGATGGCGCTTGCGACCGGCCGCAGGAAAAGCGCCAACAGCACACCGATGAACTGGTTCGCGAGAATGAAGAGCAATCCGGCCACGACGAGGATCCAACGCTCGCCCCTGAGCGGCATGTCGAGCACGCCGAAAAGAATGGCGTCTGAAAGACCGAGAACCACAAGGAAGATCAGTGTGTAGGGTAGCATCTTGCCAGCCATTGCCGGCCACAGACCGCCGCCAAGCCGCCGCAGAATGACGAGACGGTGCGTTGTTTCGGCATCCATACCAACCGTGTAAGCCATGGTGGTAACGATCACCACTTGCAGCAAGGCGGGCATCAGCGCTGCGAGCAGAAAATGCGCATAGTTGAGCGTCGGATTGAAAAGCGGATTGACCTGCACGGGGATCGGCGAAAGATCGGCCTGCGCAATATCGACCGGCTGCCCCTGCGCCGTGCGCAGCGACAGGCGGATGCCGGCGGCCACAGTCGGCACGGCAGCACTGACGCCCCTGAGCGTAAGATTACCTGTTGTCAGCGTCTGCGTATTGTAAAAGAACACCACCTCGGGACGCCGGCCGGCGAAAACATCGCGCTCCAGATTGCGTGGCAGCATCAGTAGTCCGTGAACCTTGCCGGACAGGATCAGCGCACGGCCTTCCGTGAGGTCGCTGACATTGACTGCGACAGCGGTATCCGGCGTCGCATCGACTGCGCGAATAATCGTTCGCGAAAGATCGCTGCCGTCGAGATCGAGCACGGCGATCGGCAGCCGTGTCGCCAGTCCCGCGCTGAAGACGATGGCAAGTACGCCCATCAAGAGCAGCGGCAAGAGCGTCGTCAGGAAAAGCAGAAACGGCCGGCGATAGAACCAGTCGAACTCCCGCCGGAACACCAGGAGGAAGCCGGGACGAAGCCCGCCGGGCGGCTTCATCTCAACGCCCCGCCGGCGGCCAGGAGGCGATGACGCTCATGCCTGGCCGAAGCCCCTCGACGGGATTGACCGGAACGGCGCGTACCTCGAAGGTGCGCAGGTCGAAATCGCCGGTCGCGCGTGTCGCGCGCCAGGTCGCATATTGGCCCTGCGCGTTGATCATCGTCACCTTGACCGGGATTGGACTGCCGGCAAGCGCCGGAACGGTGACGTCAAAACCGTCGCCGACCTTGAGTCCCTTCAGCAGGTCCTCGCGAAGATTGAACGTGAACCAGGGATTCTGCAGGTCGATAATCGAAAACAGCGGCGAACCGGCGCTGAAATTTTCGCCGAGCTCGGCGACGCGCGTCGTCACCTGACCGGAGATCGGCGCATGGATGACCAGTTCTGAAACGTCCACTTGCCGCTGGTTGAGGGACGCACGTGCCTGCTCCACCTGAGCGGCGGCAAGCGCCTTTTCTTCCTTACTGGAACCGGCCGTCGCAAGCCGTGCATTGGCGGCTGCGGATTCCTGCTTGCGGATCGCGGCCTCCAGGTTACGGGCAGTCTGATCGACCTGCGCCTGCGTCGAAGCGCCTGTCGTGATCAACCGCGCCTGACGGGCGGACTCTTCCTGATAAAGCGTGACATCGGCGCTTGCTGCGGCAAGCTCGGCATTGGCCGCATCGATAGTTTCGGGACGCGTGCTGTTGACACGAGTGAGGTCGGCCTCTGAAACGCCGACTGCCGCTTCAGCCAAATGCAGCGCCGCCGTCAATTGCGGGCTTTCCAGTTCGGCAATAACGGTGCCCTTCTCGACATTGTCACCGACATCGGCGTTGAGTTTGAGAATACGGCCAGCGACGCGCGGGCTGATATCGACGCGATTGGCGGAAACCTCGCCCTGCACCACCAGCGGCGGTGGTCGCGTCGCAAACCACAGGAGAACACCAAGAACGACGAGGGCTACAATTCCCACAACTGCCCGAACCATTCCTGCTACCTTCATCGGTGCCCCCGTTCAGATGGAGTGTTCCGGCTGAACTGTGTCTCAGGATTATCCCTCTGGCAATATGACAAGCGTGCTGCGACTCCTTGCACGCCGTAAAGTCGTGATCGTGTCCGAGGAATTTTTACGGTTCTGCTTGCCATCTGCAGCGTCATTATTGCGATAGCGGAAGTCGTCGGAACAAATTTCAATGCCATTCACCAGAGAAACCGACCTGCCGCTTCGTATGGCCGGACCAAAACCTAAGTATAGTTATGTCTCAGGACGCTTGGATTTAACTTGTACTCGTAGCTCGGAACCGACCTGACCATTCACGGTTCCAAGCTGGTGGCACCGCCCCTTGCCACCTCTAGGGCAGGCGTCCCCCTCCGCCGAAGCCCTGCGGATCCTCCCATCCGCCAGAGACCGTCCCGCCGCCCGGGGCGGTCTTTCCTTTTCAAGCGTAGAGACAATTCGGCCCATGCTTCCAACACTTTGGTATAGTTTTGCGCCGATAAACACGCCATTAAGGTAAACGCGCACTAGCCGGTATGGGTAGAAGACCGGAACCAACAGCGAGGGGGTATGGGATCATTCATTGTATCGAAACTCATCAACCGGCGAGGAACGCTCTCGCATGAGATCACGCTCGGCCTGATCGCACTGGTGCTCAGCGCCACCGTGTTCTACGTCGATGCCTTTACCGAGATCGAAAGCGCCATCGCCGTCCTCTATGTTATCGTGCTGCTGCTATCGGCAGAAATGCTGACGAGGATAGGCACCACCCTCCTCACAGTTGTCTGCGCCGCCCTTACTCTTTTCGCCTATTTCTATTCTCACGGCCTCGGAGAAAATGTCCCGGCCCAGTTGCGGTTAGCGGTTTCTCTCGCCGCCATCACCATCACCTGCGCCCTTATCCTCAGGAACGAAACCGCGCGTGCCGGCCTCATCGAAGCCAACTTGCATCTTCGCGACAGCGAAACCCGCTATCGCTACATCTTCGAGCACAGCCGTATCGCACTCTGGGAACGCGATTATTCCGCAGTGCGAGCCTTCCTGATGTCTTTGAAGGCGGAAGGTGTGAGTGACCTCAAAGACTACTACCGAACAAACCCCAGCGTCATCGCCACCTGCACAGGCCTCATCCGCACCATCGCCTCCAACGACGCAGCAATGGAACTGCTCGGCCATGTGGCCGGCGGCCTGCCCTCGCACACGATGCGCCACTACATCGCCCCTGATGACGATACCTTCCTGGACCTGATGAATGCCATCTTTTGCGGCGAACGGCATTTCGAGGGCAAGGGCAACCTGATTGCGGAGAATGGCGAGACCAGGCTTGTCATCATGAGCATGAGCTTTCCGGAAGATCCCGCCGCCTTCAATCGCGTGGTCGTCGGCATGGTGGATATCACCCAGCGGGAAATGATGCAGAAAGCCATTCGCGAGGCTCAGGATGAGCTTGCCCGCGCCTCGCGCGCCGCGACCGTCGGCACACTTTCCGCCTCGCTCGCCCACGAGCTCAACCAGCCGCTCGGCGCTATCGTCGTCAACGCCCAGACGCTCCTCAGATGGCTGAACCGCGAGCCGCCGGATCTCGCGGCCGTGCGCCGTTCGGCCGAGCGCATCATTCGCGACAGCCAGCGGGCGAGCGAAATCATCCACAATACCCGCTCCATGCTGACGCAGGGCGATCGCACGCCCGAGCAGGTCGATCTCGAAACGCTGATCGAGGAAACACGCGCCCTGATGGAGCACGACTTCCAGCGCGACATGGTCGATTTCGATGTGACCCCACCCGAACAGCCGATCACAGTCAAGGCGATCCGTATCGAGCTGCAGCAGGTGCTCATCAACCTCGTCACCAATGCCGTGCAGGCCATGCGCGAAACGGCAATCGATCGGCGCAAGATTCTGATCTCGCTCGCCAGGAAGGATGATATATTCGTCAGCCTCTCCGTCAGGGATTTCGGCCCCGGTATCAGCGAGGAGGCCATGGCGAAGCTCTTCACCCCCTTCTTCACGACCAAGCCCTCCGGAATGGGCATGGGGCTCTCCATCTGCCGCAGCACGCTGGAGGCCAGAGGCGGCCAGCTGATCGCCGGCAATCATCCTGAAGGGGGCGCCATCTTCGAAATGATCATACCGATTGAGGACGACCATGACCGACACTAGCGCCGCATCGAAGGCAGCCTCGCAATCCGCATCACCGATAGTCTATGTCGTCGATGATGACGAATCCATCCGCGAGTCGCTTGTCGATCTTTTCCGGTCGATCCAGATGGATGCGGTCTCCTTCGCGACCACGACTGCCTTTCTCGATACCGCCGACCTGCGACGGCCGGGCTGCATTCTCCTCGATGTGCGCCTGCCAGGTCTAAGCGGGCTGGATTTCCAACTTCATCTCGAACGGATCGGCAGCAGGATGCCGATCGTCTTCATGACCGGCTTCGGCGATATTCCGATGAGCGTGCGCGCCATGAAGGCCGGCGCTGTCGACTTCCTCACCAAGCCCTTCCGAGACCAGGATATTCTCGATGCCGTCGGCATCGCGATCGAAAAGGATATGGCCCGCCGGCGGGAAATGGCGGCAAGCGATGCCGTCGCCTCGCTGGTCGATACACTGACGCCCCGCGAGCGGGAGGTGATGGCGGCCGTCGTCAAGGGGCTGATGAACAAGCAGATCGCCTATGACCTCGGCATCAGCGAAATCACCGTGAAGCTGCATCGTGGCAATGTCATGCGCAAAATGCAGGTCCGCTCGGTGGCCGATCTGGTGCGCAAGGCCGAAATGCTGGAAGGGAGATAGTGAAACCTAGACCCTTGTATGGTACCGCGACACGGCCCCGATCCTCATAATATAGCCTAACGTAATGTAAGAATAAGCAAGGCTACCAATCTCGTGTCACATACATCCACAATCGCTGTCGTCGATGACGACCAGGCTATCCGGGAGGCGCTTGACGATCTGATCCAGTCCTGCGGCTACCAGAGCAAGCTTTTCGCTTCGGCGGAAGAGTTCCTGGCCTTTGACGACAGGGCGACGATTGACTGCATGCTGGTCGACGTCAAGATGCCCGGACTGAGCGGCATCGAACTGCAGCAAATCCTCAACGGCGAACCTGAAAAGCCGCCGATGATCTTCATGACATCCTATCGCGACGAGAGAACCCGTACGGCCGCCATGGAAGGCGGTGCGCTGGCCTTTCTGGGCAAGCCGGTCGAATTCGATTCCCTCATCAACTATCTGGAAATAGCTTTGAAGCCGTAAGGCCCCACTGCGTCGGGTTCCCGGGTGTTGCTTCCGCCATCAGATCAGTTCGAATTATACACCTATGTATAATTTAAGATGGAAACAATAAAGACTATAGTTAACCTCGTATCTTCCAGTAAAATGGATAGAAAAAACGAGGTGAACGCCATGATAAAGCTCAAGCGGCCGATATTTGTCAGCGTCGGGAAGAACATTCTGATGGATGTGATCTTCTCTAACATCGTAACCGGTGCGAATTACAAGTTTCACTGTGCGCTGCTGCGCCTGGAACCGGAAAATCCGATCTACGAATATCAGCCGGTCCGCATTGCCACGCATCGCCGCCCGGACGAAATCAGCCGGACGCATTTCTGATCCTCCCCCTTCTGGCGCTGGCCGATTTCCTCCCGGCCGGTCAGTGCATTTGCCGGCAGACGATCCATGACCCTCAAGAATACGGTAAAATCCCCCTGGCAGGGGGATGCAGCCAGCGCCTCTGTACAGGCCGATCCCAAGACAAGTTTCTCTACTGCCCTCCAGGAAGTCATGCAGGTGCATGGCTTTCGTTTCTTCCTCGCCTCCAGCTTTCCGCAAGCTGATAAGCTCGGCTTTCGCGCCAACATCATCGCCAGCAACTGGCCACAGGAACTGATCGATCGCTACGATGCTTCAGATCTCTTTTGGCGCAGCCGGCTGATCGATGGTTTGAAGAAGACCATCATGCCGATCTATTCCGGCATCGGCATCTTCGCCCAGCCTGCCAGCGTAAGCAGCTCGGAAGAACTCTCCCGTCGTTTCGAGGATCTCGGCCTTCACAACACCGTCAGCTTCACGCTGCATGACGCCATTCTCAGGCACTATGTCATCATGTTCTCCGGCCTGCGCAGCCCGCTCGACGAGCAGGAATGCGCGCGCATGGTCTTTGCCGTATTGAAGGCGCTGGACAGCTACAGCCTTGCGACCGAGCCGCCGCTTGCCGATTACGAGCGCCTGACCGTTCGCGAGATCGAATGCCTGCGCTGGTCAGCCTCCGGCAAGAGCAGCGAGGAGATCGCCATCATCCTGCATATCTCCTCCCATACGGTGAACGGTTACCTGAAGGCGGCGATGCGCAAGCTCGATGCCGTCAACCGCATGCAGGCCGTGGCGAGGGCCTATCGTTTCCGTCTCATCTGAAGGTCTGCAGGCTCTAAAACTCTTCTGGTTTCAGGCCGTCCAAACCTATCCCGCGTGGCCGCTGACGAGATATCTGCGAAATTTCGGCTGAGATCATCGTCAAATAAATGCGACAACTCCCGTCAATTCACGCGCGAAGCGCCTCAACCTACGCATGCAGGACAAATATCAGCACTATTGTTCCCGTTGTCGACAGAACATGCTAAGTTACTAGCGGGAGGGACATTTCTCAGGAGTTCTCTTGTCCGCCGAATACACGTCAGCCGATATGGCCCACGCCTCCGGCAATCTGCCGCATATCGACTCGCGCCAGCGCGCCGAGGCGGTTGCCGCCCGTCTCGTCACTGAACAACACGACCGGCCGTCGCTGGTTTCCACCATCGCCCGCGAAGTGGCAGCCGAGATCATCGAAGAAATTCGCAAACCGGGCGATGACCTGAACTCCGTCGAACTTGCACGGCGCTACAAGACCAGCCGGACGCCGATCCGCGAAGCCCTGATGCTTCTGGAAAGGGAAGGGCTCGTCGAAATCCCGCCGCGCCGTCGCCCACGTGTCGCTAGCCTCTCGATCAAGGAGATCCGCGATATCTACCGCGTCCGCGCCAATCTGCTGGAATTGATCGCCGGCGACATTGCGCGGGACGTGTCGCTTGACGATATCCGCACCCTCCAGCCAATCATGCAGGTCATGGAAAACGCGAGCAAGGCCGGTGACGTGAACGTCTATTTCTGGGCAAATGTCGACTTTCACGAACGCAATACCGAACTCGCCGGCAATCGCACGGTCAAGAAGATCATCGATTCCCTGCTTCTGAGAACGCTTCGATTGCGCCGTATCGGCCTGTCCCAGCCTGGCCGCCTGCAGAAATCCTACGAGGATCACGAACGGTTATGCCGCGCCTATGCGGATCGCGATCCGACGCTCGCAGCAGCGCTCATCCGCTCCAACCATATCACCGGTCTTTCGGTGCTGGAAAACATCTATTCATAGGACGGGACGTCAGGGAAAGATGACATGACAGGCATCACCGACCTCTCAATTCTTCTCGCGACGATGGAGCCGGAATTGGTGGCGGGCGAATTCGTCTATTGCACCGTTCCGGCCTCGCAACTGGAAGACTAACTCCATCTTCGCCCGCTCGCCGTCTTTCACGAAACGGAAGGCCTGACGCTCATTCTGCCCCGGGATACGGCAAACAAAGCCGGCCTGCAGGCAAGCGCACCCCTGCGGCAGATCACGCTGAAAGTACATTCATCGCTTGAAGCCGTAGGCCTGACCGCCGCCTTCTCCCACGCGTTAACGGAAGCCGGCATCAGCGCCAATGTGGTCGCGGCCTATTACCACGACCACATTTTCGTGCCTGCCGTCGATACCGAACGGGCCGTCGAAGCGCTGCGGCAGCTTTCAGCGGCTAGCCGGAGCTAAAGCAATTCCAGCAAAAGTGTGCAGCAGTTTTGCGTTCAGAATTGCGTGAAAACAAAAAAATCAGGCCGGCGGCGCGTCGAGCGCGTGCAGAATGCCGCGCAGTTCGGCAAGGCCGCGAAGACGGCCGATTGCGGGATAGCCGGGCGTGACATTCTTCTGCAGGTCATCGAGCATCCGATGGCCATGATCCGAGCGGAAGACGATCGACTGGTCGGCGCTGCGGCGGCGATCCTCGGCAACCAACTCCTTCAGCACGGCAACCATGTTCACGTCACCTTCGAGATGCGCGCTTTCATGGAAAGTGCGGCCATCCCCCTCACGGGTCGTGGCACGAAGATGTGCGAAATAGATGCGCGAGGCGAAACGCCGCGCAATCGCCGGCAGGTCGTTGTCAGCGCGCACGCCGAGGCTGCCGGTGCAATAACACATGCCGTTGGCGGCTGCCGGCACGGCATCGAAAAGCGCTGCATAATCCTCTGCCGTCGAAGCGATGCGCGGCAGGCCGAAGAGCGAGCGCGGCGGATCGTCGGGATGCAGCGTCAGCTTCACCCCGCGCGCTTCCGCAACCGGCACGACGGCCTCGAGGAATTCGACGAGATGCTGGCGAAGCTTCTTCGCATCGATGCCCTGATAGGCAACAAGCTTTTCGCGGAAGGCCGGAATGGTCAGCGGCTCGGTCGTCGAACCGGGCAGAGCCGACGTGATGATGTGGGTGATTTCGGCAATCTCCGCTTCCGTCATGCTTTCGTAGACGGCCGTGGCCCGGGCCCTGTCCTCTTCAGAATATTGGTCGGCAGCGCCCGGACGCTCCAGCACGAACAACTCGAAGGCGGCAAAGCGCTCATGATCGAAGCGCATGGCGGTAGCGCCGGTCGGCGTCACGTAATCGAGATCGGTGCGCGTCCAGTCGACAACGGGCATGAAGTTGTAGCAGACGATCGGAATACCGCAGGCCGCGACCGCCTCGAGACTGGCGATCCAGGCTTCGATCTCGGCTTTGGCCTGCCCGCCCTTGCGCTTGACGGCATCGGGGATCGGGATGCTTTCGACGACGCTCCAGGTCAGCTGCGAGCGGTCGGCCGGCGTCGTTTCGATCAGCGACTGGCGCTCGCGCACTTCCGCCTCGGTCCAGGCACGGCCGATCGGCACCTGATGTAGCGACGAAACAATGTTCGTTGCACCCGTTTGGCGCACCTCGTCCAGCGTGACCGGTGCCTCCGGCCCGAACCATCTCCAACCTTGCCGCATCTCTTCTTTCTCTCCTTGGTATCTTGTGTTTTGTCGTTCCGCCGTCAGCAGAAATAGTCGGGGAACTGCGAGCGCAGCTCCGCCACGTCGGGTATAACGGCGCTTAAGTGATGAATCATCGCCTCGCGCGCCGCCGCGATATCATGCGCAGCAATGGCGTCGCGGATCACCACATGCTCGCGCACGACATTGTCCATGCGCCCGAGTACCGGCAGCGTCAGACGCCGTGCCCGGTCGATCTGCACCTTCACTGTCTTCAGAATGGTCCAGATGCCGGGATAGCCGGCAATCTGTGCGATCGCCTCGTGGAAGGCCTCGTCTTCTTCGTGAAAGCTCGAAGCATTGCCGAGTGCGGCATGTGTCTTCTGCCGGGCGATGATCGCATCCAGCCGCGCGATATCGGCCTCCGTCGCAATGCCAGCGGCCATCTCGACCGTCGTCCCCTCAAGCGCCTTGCGCACAATGACCGCCTCCGGAATGGCCGACACCGGCACTCGCGAAACCACCGTGCCCGATTGCGGGTAGATATCGACGAGACCGCCCTCCGAGAGCCTCAGAAGCGCCTCGCGCACCGGCGTTCTACTCACACCAAAATCCTCGGCAATGCGCTTTTCCTGCAGCGCCGTGCCCGGTGGGATCCTGAGAGAGACGATATCGGCATGCAGCCGCTCATGGATCGCGGCAGCCGTCGTCACGCGACGAATCTTTCCGCCGGCGTCGCGTGGCGTCGGAAAGGCGAGGATTTCAGGGTCGGAAGCCTGCCGCATGCATGATCTCGGGACGTTGACACTTTCGTGCATACTAGTATATCAATTGAATTCTGTTGCCAAGACATGCCGCGGAGGAGAACAGCGGCATGGCATTGCACCTGGAGGAAAAGCTTCAAGCTGCGAGCATTTGATGCCGCCGGAAAACCGGCCCATCGAGGCATGAGACGTGCATTGCGATGCAAACGAGCGGCGCTCGGGGCAAAGGCCGGCACCGCCGCAAAGGAGGAGGACAGAATGAAGATCACACGCAGAACCTTCGTCGGCGGAGCTGCCGGCGTCGCCGTGGCCGGAATGTTGCCGCTGCGCGCTTTCGCGCAGGCAAAGGCACCGGCAAGCCCTGTTACCATCACCATCGTCGATGTCGCCGGCAACCTGGCGTTGACACAGGGTATGTTCCAAAACTACGCCAAGGCCAAGCCGGAATTCGTTTCCAGCTTTTCCTTCACCAAGGCCCCCGCTCCGGAACTACCGGCCAAGATCCAGGCCCAGCAGGCTGCCGGCAAGGTCGATATCGATCTCGTACTGACCGGCACGGACGCGCTTTCGGCCGGCGTCGACCAGGGTCTCTGGGTCGACCTGTCCAGCCACAAGTCGGCACTGCCCAATCTTGAAAGCATCCTGCAGCCGCAGGCCTTCAAGATGCAGGCACTCGCCAAGGACCAGGGCGTCGTCATCACATATTATCCGTCCGGCCCGCTGATCGAATACATGCCGGACAAGGTGGCAACCCCACCGAAGACTGCGCAGGAGCTGCTCGACTGGACGAAGCAGAACAAGAACAAATTCCTCTATGCCCGCCCGGCAAACTCGGGCCCCGGCCGCACGCTGCTGATGGGCCTGCCTTACCTGCTCGGTGACAGCAATCCGCGCGACCCGGTCAACGGCTGGGCCAAGACCTGGGAATATCTGGCCGCTCTCGGCGAAAACATCGAATATTACCCGACCGGCACCGCAGTGGTCTTCAAGGAACTCGGGGAAGGCACGCGCGACATCGTAGCCACGACCACCGGTTGGGACATCAACCCGCGCGCGCTCGGCATCGTTCCCGAGGAAGCCAAGGTCGGCAAGCTCGAAGGCTTCCACTGGGTCACCGACGCCCACTATGCGGCGATCCCGAAGGGCGTTTCCGACGAAAAGATCGGCGTTCTGCTCGACGTCCTGAACTTCATCTATCAGCCGCAGCAGCAGGCGATCGCCTATGACGCCGGCTACTTCTATCCCGGCCCTGCGGTGAAGGATGTCACCCTCGAGATGGCGCCGGCAGAAAGCCAGGAAACTATCAAGGAATTCGGCCGGCCGGAATATGCCGACTGGATCGCCAGCAGCCCTCTGGAAGTGCCGCTGGAGCCCAAGCAGCTTGTCCAGGCCTTCCGCATCTGGGACGAAAAGATCGGCGCCAAGAAGGGCTGATCCCTGCTGGTTATAATAATCCGGCGCTGGCTTCACGGCGCCAGAATTGCTTGAAAACAAAGGATAGAGCGTCGCCGTGTTTCAAGAGCGGTGATGCTCTATCGGCCATGATTGCCGATGAATGGAGATTGCATTGACTTTGCCGGTTCAAAACGCAGCAACGCTGTCTTCGCGGAAGAATGCGCGCCTTGAGCTTGATGGCATCAAGCGATCCTTCGGCGCCTATAACGCCCTCGATGGCATCGATCTCACGATTGAACCCGGCGAATTCATCGCACTTCTCGGCCCCTCCGGCTGCGGCAAATCCACGGCGCTGAACTGCATTGCCGGCCTGCTTGGCCTTACCGGCGGCGAAATTCGCCTCGGCGGCAACCGCATCGACCAGTTGGAGCCGGAAAAGCGCGGCTTCGGCATGGTCTTCCAGAGCTATGCCCTCTTCCCGCATATGAGCGTGCGCAAGAATGTCGGCTTCGGCCTTGCCATGCAAGGTATTCGCGGCGCCGAGGCCGACAAGCGCGTCATCGATGCACTGGCGCTGGTGCGCCTCGAAAGCCAGGCCGACAAGCTACCCGGCCAGCTCTCCGGCGGCCAGCAGCAGCGCGTCGCGATCGCCCGCGCTATCGTCATTCGCCCGCCGATCGTCCTGATGGATGAGCCACTCTCCAACCTCGACGCCAAGCTGCGTTTGGAAATGCGCGCCGAAATTCGCGGCATCCACGATCAGATCGGCTCGACCACCATCTATGTCACCCACGACCAGGATGAGGCACTTTCGCTTGCCGACCGTATCGTCGTCATGAGCCAGGGCCATATTCAGCAGATCGGCACGCCGCAGGATCTCTACCAGCGACCGGTCAATCTCAATGTTGCCGATTTCATGGGCTTCCGTACCCGCATTCCCGGTCGCGTCGTCTCTGTGTCCGGCACTGAGGCGGAAATCGAAGCCGCCGGCGCACGGCTGACCGGCACCATGCGCGACACGTTGAAAGTCGGCGATGCCGCTGTACTCTCAGTGCGCCCGGAAGATCTCGTTGCCACCACCGACGGCATTCCCGTCATCGTCGCGAGCACCGAATATCGCGGCCGCGCCTTCTTCGGCATGGCCCGCTCGGCCGACGGATCGGAGCTCTATTTCCGCTCCGACGATGCCTTGCCGCGTGGCTCTGCCACCACCCTGCAGCCGGTTGCAGGCCGCTCTCTGGTCTTCAAAGGCTCACCTGCATGAACGGCGGCCCCTCACTGAAAACCCGGCTCGCCGCACAGGGCCTCGACGGCACGACGCTGCTCGTTCTGCCGGGCCTCTTCTTCATGATCGCGCTCTTCATCTATCCCTTCGTCTACGGTGTCGCGGATTCGCTGATGCCGAAGGATGGCGGTATCTGGTACGAAAATTACGCGAAGTTCTTCTCGGACCAGTTCCAGTACGGCACGATCGCCAACACCATGTGGCTGGCCTTGCCTGTCACCATCGTGAACCTGGCCTTCGCAGTCCCCGTTGCCTTTCGCGTCCGGCTGATGCGCCGGCAGCGCCTGCTGACGACGATCCTCGTGCTGCCGATCACGCTCGGCACCGTCTTCGTCGCCGATGGTCTGCTGACATTTCTCGGCCCGCGCGGCTGGTTCAACGAGACGCTCATCCTGTTCGGCATCCTGGATTCGCCGGTCAAGCTCACCAACAACTACTGGGGCGTCTTCACCTCGCTGCTGATTACCGGCTTCCCTTTCGCCTTCCTGCTGACGCTGTCCTATATCACCGGTATCGACCCGGCGATCGAGCAGGCTGCTGCTACGCTCGGCGCCAATGCGCGCCAGCGCTTTGCGCGCGTCTTCCTGCCGCTGCTGGTGCCTGGCCTTGCCGTGACCTTCTGCCTTTCCTTCGTGCAGGCTTTCGCCGTTTTCCCATCGGCCGTCCTGCTCGGCGCGCCGGCCGGCCCGACACGCGTTATCTCGATTGCAGCCTATCAGGCCGCCTTCGAGCAATATGACCATTCCTACGGCACGGCGATCGCCCTGATCATGGGTGGCGTCGAGCTCATTGTTGTTGTCGCCATCCTCGGCGCGCGTTCGTTCTTCTACCGCGGCCCGGCCGGCGGCACGAAAGGCTGAGCCATGATCCGTGACCAAGGCCTTACCTCTAAGATCTGGCGCATCGCCGTCTGGGCGCTCGCGACCCTCTTTGTCCTCAACCTGCTTGCGGTCATCGCGGCCGTGATCGTCAACTCTTTCGCCACACGCTGGCTCGGCACATGGCTGCCACGCGGCTGGACGGACCGCTGGTATTTCAGCGCCTGGAGCGAGTTCCAGCTTTCCAGCGTCGTCATCGTCACCTTCGAGATGGCGTTTGTCGTCGTCATCATCTCGGGCATTCTGGGTGTATTGACAGCCTATGCGCTGGCACGGCGCGACTTTCCGGGCAAGCGCGCCATCATCCTCTTGTTCCTGCTGCCGCTGCTGATCCCACCGCTGACCTATGGCATTCCGCTGGCAACCGTGCTCTACCAGCTCGGGCTCGGCGGCACCTTCTGGGGCGTGGTGCTGATCAACCTCGTGCCATCCTTCCCCTTCGTCGTGCTCGTCATGATCCCTTTCATCGAGCAGATCGATCCGCGCATCGAGGCAGCCGCCCGCGTCTTCGGCGCCGGTACGACCAGCCTCTTCATCCGTATTCTGCTGCCGCTCCTGCTGCCCGGCATGCTGGCCGCGTTGCTGCTCGTTCTAGTGCGCACGCTTGCCATGTTCGAGCTGACCTTCCTCATCGCCGGACCGCAGACCCAGACGCTCGTCGTCTCTCTTTATTACGCGGTCTTTGCATCCGGCGTACGAGCCAGCCAATCAATCGATGCGATGGCGGTGATCTATATGGTGACGACGCTTTTCTGGCTCATCATCGCGCTGCAATTCGTCAATCCGACGCAGATCGTCGCCCGCGCCAAGCAGCAATCGGCGCATTGAGAAACCGCTGCCGGCAGAACCGGCAGCGGCTCCAAGAAATCAGTAAACTTCGGGAACGTAGAGTTCCGGCGGAACCGGGATACGCTGATAGTCTTCGTGACGCACGCGCTCGGGAAGTACGATCTCTTCCTTCGGCACATCCTCGTAAGGAATCTGGCTCAGCAGATGCGCGATGCAGTTTAGGCGCGCCCGCTTCTTGTCCACGGCCTGGACGACCCACCACGGTGCTTCGTCGATATGCGTGCGATCCAGCATCTCTTCCTTGGCCTTGGTGTATTCTTCCCAGTGGACACGGCTCTGCAGATCCATCGGCGAAAGCTTCCACTGCTTCAGCGGATCGTGGATACGCATGTTGAAGCGGAATTCCTGCTCCTCGTCGGTGATCGAGAACCAGTACTTGATGAGGATGATGCCGGAGCGCACCAGCATGCGCTCGAACTCAGGCACCGAGCGGAAGAACTCTTCCAGCTCGTCCTTGCTGCAGAAGCCCATGACACGCTCGACGCCGGCGCGGTTGTACCAGCTGCGGTCGAAGAGCACCATTTCGCCTGCCGACGGCAGATGCGGAGTATAGCGCTGAAAATACCACTGGTTCCGCTCGCGCTCGGTCGGCGCCGGAAGTGCCACGACGCGGCATACGCGCGGGTTGAGGCGCTGGGTCACGCGCTTGATCGCGCCGCCTTTGCCGGCGGAATCGCGGCCTTCGAAGAGCACGACGACCTTGAGCTTCTTGTAGTGGACCCAGTCCTGAAGGCGGACAAGTTCATGCTGCAGGCGGAAAAGCTCTCGGAAATAGAGCTTGCGTTCGAGCGTCTGTTCGGCCGGGCCGGACATGCCCTCGGCGACCAGCTCGTCGAGCCGGTCCTCCTCCATCTGCATTTCCAGCTCTTCATCGAAGCTGTCTGCAATCTCGTTCTTGATACGGTCGAGCTCAGTGTTTTCGATCATGGCACGCTCCCTGTTCAATTCGCTCGATAAAGCACGTTCTCGCCATAGCTATATGACAGAGTTGCGACGATCGAAAATTTGCTTTGGCAAAACGCAAAATTATAAGGCCGAAACACCGGCTTGCCCCGCCTTTCATGGTCGTCCCGGCGGTCGCAATCGACTGGTTCTACAGATGGCCGCGGCTTGTGCCATGTCAAGTTTTATGTATACATTGGACTTGCTGAGCAATTTTCGCGATGGCGGCGTTTTCTTCGGAGGAGCGAGGGAAAACGCTCAGGTCGCGGGCATGTCTCCGGGAGAGAGATATGGTGCACAACATTGGGAGGAGTATACATGGTTTCGTTTTCAAGAAGACTATTCGTAGCTGGCGCTGCGCTCGCCACACTCGCCGGAGCGCCTGCATTTGCACAGGAAACGGTGAAGATCGGCGTGATCCTGCCGATGACCGGCCCTTTCGCCTCAACCGGACGCCAGGTCGAGGCCGGCGCTCGCGCATACATGGCAATCAACGGCGATACGGTTGCAGGCAAGAAGGTCGAGCTCGTCCTGCGTGATGATGCCGGCACTGCCGACCAGACCCGCCGCATCGCCCAGGAACTCGTCGTCAATGATGGCGTCAAGATGCTGGTCGGTTTCGGCCTGACGCCGCTTGCCATGGGTGTCGCCCCGGTTCTCAACCAAGCGAAGGTTCCGGCGATCATCACCTCGGCCACGACCTCGGCCATCATGAAGCAGTCGCCCTATTTCGTGCGCACCTCGATGGGCGGTCCGCAATCCGCCGTTCCGGTCGCCACGTGGGCCGTCCAGAACAATCTGAAGCGGGTCGTCACGCTGGTGACCGATTACGGTCCGGGCATCGACATCGAAAAGGGCTTTACCGACCAGTTCAAGAAGGAAGGGGGCACGGTTGTCGAAGCACTCCGCGTTCCCCTGCAGAACCCCGATTTTGCACCCTTCCTTCAGCGTGTACGTGATGCCAAGCCGGATGCCCTCTTCGTCTTCGTGCCTTCGGGTGTCGGCGCGATCTTCATGAAGCAGTTCATCGATCGAGGCCTTGCAGATGCCGGCATCAAGCTGATCGCCACTGGCGACGTCACCGATGACGATCTCCTGAACGGCATGGGACCGGCCGCCAAGGGCGTCATCACCGGCCACTTCTATTCGACCGACCACGACAGCCCGGAAAACAAGGCCTTCGTTGCAGAAGTTCGCAAGGCCAACAAGAACATGCGCCCGAACTTCATGTCGGTCGGCGGTTATGACGCGATGCATGTCGCCTATGCAGCGCTCGAAAAGACTGGCGGCGATACTGATGGCACGAAGCTTGTCGACGCCATGAAGGGCATGGAATTCGTCAGCCCGCGCGGGCCTATCGCCATCGATCCTGATACCCGCGACATCGTGCAGGACATCTACATGCGCGAGGTCAAGGAGAAGAACGGCGAGCTCTACAATGTCGAGTTCGCGACTTATCCAAAGATCCACGATCCGAATACGGCTGCCAAGTAAGCCCAGGAAACAGGCGGCGGAAGCAATTCCGCCGCCTGGATGCAGTGAGGTCTCATGCTGACAATCCTGTTCGACGGCATCGCCTATGGCATGCTTCTCTTTGTTCTCGCCTGCGGATTGTCGGTCACGCTGGGTCTGATGAATTTCGTCAATCTGGCGCATGGAGCCTTTGCGATGGCAGGCGGTTACGTCACCGTCATTATGATGAATAGCTACGGCACCTCTTTCTACTGGTGCCTGCCCGCCGCCTTCATCGTCACGGCGCTTGCCGGCATTGTGTTGGAACGGCTGCTCTACCGCCGCCTCTATTCGGCCTCACATCTCGATCAGGTGCTGTTTTCGATCGGCCTCGTCTTCATGGCGATCGCGGCAATCGATTATTTCATGGGCGGGCAGCAGCAACTCATCAACCTGCCACCTGAACTCAGCGGCCGCTTCGACTTCCTCGGTATCGATATCGGCCGCTACCGGCTTTTCATCATCGTCATCTGCGCGGTGCTGACGGTCGCGCTGCAACTGGCGCTCACCCGAACCCGCTTCGGCAGCCAGCTACGTGCGGCCGTCGATGACGGACGCGTCGCCCGCGGCATGGGCATCAATGTCTCGGTCATCTTCGCGCTGACCTTCGCGCTCGGCTCCGGTCTCGCCGGCCTTGGTGGCGCACTCGGCACCGAACTGCTCGGCCTCGATCCGAACTTTCCGCTGAAATACCTCATCTATTTCATGATCGTCGTGACCGTCGGCGGCACCTCGTCCATTACCGGCCCGTTCATCGCAGCACTTCTGCTCGGCGTCGCCGATGTCGCCGGCAAATATTACGTGCCGCAACTCGGCGCCTTCATCATCTATGCCGTCATGATCCTTGTGCTGATCCTCCGGCCCCATGGCCTCTTCTCCCGGGAGGGCGGCCGATGAGCGGCGAACGCAACAACGCCTCCACGGAGGCCATGGGGCTCCTGAGGCACGCCGGACGCTGGCAGATCTGGGAGTTCGCGCTGTGGCTGGTGGCCATCGCCGCGATCTTCGTCCTGCCATCGCAGATGCTGATCCTGACGGAGATCGCCATCCTGGCGCTCTTTGCCGTTTCTCTGGATCTAATCCTTGGTTATGCCGGCATCGTCTCGCTCGGCCACACCGCCTTCTTCGGCCTCGGCGCTTATGCAGCAGGCCTCTTTGCCATCCATGTTTCCGGCGAGCCTGTGATCAGCCTGTTGGCGGCTGGCCTCGTCAGCGCCCTCTTCGGCTTCCTGACGAGCTTCCTCGTGTTGCGGGGCTCCGATCTCACGCGTCTTATGACCACCTTTGGCGTCGCCATGCTGCTTGCCGAAGTGGTTAATCAGGCGGCCTGGCTTACCGGCGGCGCTGACGGGCTGAGCGGTATCATCATCAACCCGATCCTCGGCTATTTCGAATTCGATCTCTGGGGCCGCACCGGCTATGTCTATTGCCTTATCGTGCTTGTCGCTCTGACCTACATTGCCCGTCGCCTCGTCAATTCGCCCTTCGGCCTGTCGCTGAAGGCGATCAAGCGCAACCAGCGCCGCGCCTCCATGCTCGGCATCTCGCCTACCCGCCGCATCGTCGCGATCTACACGATCTCGGCGGCCTATGCCGGTATCGCAGGCGCGCTGCTGACCCAGACGACAAGCTTCGTCTCGCCAGACGTGCTCGCTTTCCACCGTTCAGCCGAAGTGCTGCTGGTGCTGGTCATCGGCGGCGCCGGCTATCTCTATGGCGGCGTCTTCGGCGCGGTGATCTTCTCCATCCTGCGCAACTGGCTGTCGGTCATCACGCCGCAATACTGGATGTTCTGGATCGGCCTCGTGCTTATCATCATCGTTCTGGTCGGCCGCGAGCGCCTGACACGCTGGCAGACCCTGCTACCAGGCTCGGCCCGCAAGCGCGAAGCCGGCATGCAGCAAACCGTCGCGGAGGAAAGCAAATGACGCTCGTCCTCGAAACCCGTCATCTCGTCAAGCGCTTTGGCGGCTTCATCGCCACCAACGATGTCTCGCTGCAGATCCGCCAAGGTGCCCGCCATGCCCTGATCGGCCCGAACGGAGCCGGCAAGACCACGATCATCAACCTGCTGACCGGCGTACTGACACCGAACAGTGGCGAGATCCTGCTCGCTGGTGAGGACATTACCGGTGTCTCTTCCTATCGCCGCGTCGGCAAGGGTCTTGCCCGTACCTTTCAGATCAATCAGCTCTTCGGCGATTTCACGCCGCTCGATTCCGTCATGCTGGCGATCAGCGAACGCAAGGGCCATGGCCGCTTCGCCTGGCGGCCGCTCTCGGCCGACCGCGAAGTCGCCGATGAAGCCGCCGCACTGCTGGAACGCTTTCGTCTGGTCGATGTCATGGGCACGCCGACGACACTCCTGCCCTATGGCAAGCAGCGCCTGCTGGAGATCGCCCTTGCGATTGCCATGCAGCCGAAGGTGCTGCTGCTCGATGAGCCCGCCGCCGGCGTTCCCGAAGAGGAGCGGCACGAGGTTCTCGGCATCGTCCGCGAGCTGCCGGCCAATGTCACCGTCGTGCTGATCGAACATGATATGGATCTCGTCTTCTCCTTCGCAGACCGTATCTCGGTACTCGCCGCCGGAGCGCTCTTTGCCGAGGGAACCGTCGCCGAGATCTCGAAAGACCCGCAGGTGAAGGCCATCTATCTCGGGGAGGATGCCTGATGCCCGAACTGCTGCGGATCGAACGCCTCGTCGCCGGTTACGGCGAAGCGCATGTGCTTGCCAAGGTGGATGTCTCGCTGGAGGAAGGCCGTTCGCTGGCATTGCTCGGCCGCAACGGCGCCGGCAAGACGACGCTGCTCAACACCATTATCGGCGTCACCACCCACCACGCCGGCTCCATCCACCTGCAGCAGCGCGACATCACTCGGCTCAGGGCCGAAAAGCGCGCGCCGCTCGGCATCGGCTGGGTGCCGCAGGAACGCAATATCTTCCGTTCGCTGACGGTGGAGGAAAACCTGACGGCGAGCGCCCGCCCCGGCGCATGGAATGTCGGCCGCGTCTACCAGATGTTCCCACGTCTGCAGGAACGCCGTCGCAACCTCGGCAACCAGCTCTCCGGCGGCGAGCAGCAGATGCTCGCGATCGCCCGCGCCCTGATGCTCAATCCGAAGATCCTGCTGCTCGATGAGCCGCTGGAAGGCCTCGCGCCGATCATCGTCGACGAACTTCTGGCCGCACTGCGCCGCATCGTCACCGGTGAGGGCATGTCGGCGATCATTGTCGAGCAGAAGGCTCGCAAGGTGCTGCCGCTGACGGATGAGGTCATCGTGCTTGAACGCGGCGCAGTCACCTACCGCAACACGTCCGAGGCACTTCTCGCCTCACCGGAGACCCTCGACGCACATCTCAGCGTCTGAGATTATGCCTCGCGCGGCGGTACACGGGTGATGCGCGCACCGAGCGCGTTCAGCCGCTCCTCGATCCGCTCATAGCCGCGCTCGATCTGCTGGGCATTGTTGATGACGCTGGTGCCCTCGGCGCACATGGCGGCGATCAGCATTGCCATGCCAGCGCGGATATCGGGGCTCTCCACCTGCGCGGCGCGCAGCTTGGACGGACCCGCAACGATCGCGCGATGCGGATCGCAAAGAACTATGCGGGCGCCCATGGTAATCAGCTTGTCGACGAAGAACATCCGGCTTTCGAACATCTTCTCGAACATCAGCACCACGCCATCGCACTGCGAGGCGGTAACAATGGCAATCGACATGGTGTCTGCCGGAAATGCTGGCCAGGGCTGATCCTCGATCTTTGGAATGTGCCCGCCGAAATCCGGCTGGATTTTCATCTCCTGCCCCGCCGGCACCACGAGATCGTCGCCCTCGATGCGGCAGCGGATGCCAAGACGCTCGAAGGTCATCAGCGTTGAGCGCAGATGTTCCACGCCCGCCCGGCGGATGGTGATTTCAGAACCGGTGACGGCAGCAAGGCCGATCAGCGAGCCGATTTCGTTATGGTCAGGGCCGATACGATGCGACGCGCCGCCAAGCGGCTCGCCGCCGTGAATGATCATCGTATTGGTTCCAATGCCCTCGATCTTCGCACCCATGGCAATGAGGAAATGTGCGAGATCCTGGACATGCGGCTCGGAGGCGCAATTGCGCAGGATCGTCTTGCCTTCTGCAGCGACTGCCGCGCAGAGCGCATTTTCCGTCGCCGTGACGGAGGGTTCGTCCAGGAAAACGTCCGCACCGCACAGGTGTCTGGCGCGGAAACTATAGGAACCGTTGACGCTGATCTCGGCACCGAGCTGCTCCAACGCAAGAAAGTGTGTATCGACGCGGCGGCGGCCGATGACATCACCACCCGGCGGCGGCAGTGTGATCTCACCGCAGCGCGCCAGCATCGGACCGGCAAGCAGGATCGACGCGCGGATACGGGCGCAGAGGCCGGGATCGAGATCAGCCGGCTTGAGATCACTCGCCTCGATCTCGACTTCGTTGCGGCCGAGCCAGCGCGCCTTGGCGCCGACGGATTGGATCAGCTCGACCAGTGCTTCGACATCGCGGATGCGCGGCACGTTGGTCAGATGCACGAGCTTGTCGGTCAGCAGCGAGGCGGCAATGATCGGCAGGGCGGCATTCTTGTTGCCGCTTGGTTGGATCTCGCCGGCAAGGCGATGGCCGCCCTCGACGATGTACTGAATTCGCTCATGCGGCTGGGCCTGTGCCACTGCTGTCATCCTTGTTCGATTCGATTTTCAGGGGGCATATCTGCGTTGTCATTGTGACATCGGAGTGATCGCTGATCGGGAAGTGTGACTGTTTTTAGCGCTGCTGCGCACGGACGGCTAGAGGCAAGACGACGGGACGAATCCACAAAAAACGGCGCCCTCCCGGGCGCCGTCGTTAACACCGTGGATGGAGGTGTCGGATTTCAGCCCTTCTTGCTACGCCAGCTGTCGGCGTAATTCTCGCGGGCTTCGCTGGCATAGGGCGTGGGCGAAACGCGCACACGGATTTCCGCCTGCTTGTGCGGCTCGACGGACGTCTTGCCGGAGCCGCCATCGGGCTCGCCCCAGACGAGGGTCAAGACATCGCCGATCTCGACATCTGCATCGACGATGCCGAGCGAAAGCATGCAGCGTTCGTTGTAGCTGTAGCCGTTGAACATCGACATGCCGACCATCTTGCCGTCGCGCATGATCTTGTCGGCGCTGGTCGAGGCATAGTTCGGCTGCGGGAAATCGATCCACTTGAAGTGATCCTCGCCCGGACGGAAGGCCGAGGCGATGACGTTGACGACGTCTTCGGCATTCCACTCGAAGGTCACCTTCTTGCGGCTCGTCTGGCCCTTCATCTTCTCGAGCGCGGACTTGCCGATGAAATCGTCCTTCTTCCAGCCGATGTAGAAGTCGTAGCCGAGCTCGAACGGAGTGACGTAATAATCCTCGATATTGCTGGAAACGAAGCTGCCGCCGATGGCACCGGTTGCCTCATAGCTGTCGGCGCCGAGCCAGTCGCGATAGGCCGCCAGCATGCCGTCACCCGTATAGATGCCCGGCAGCGGCGACGGGATCCAGCCGGATTCCAGCGTGTTGGTGGAATAGGCGCGGCTGCCGCAGCGAACGAGATCGACGCCGGCCGCCTTTGCGGATTCCATGATGACCGAGTGGATATAGGCCTTGTCTTCGTAAGGGCCCCAGATTTCCAGGCCCGGCGCACCGGACATGCCGTGGCGCAGCGCATTCACCGTCTTCGAGCCGACCTTGATCTTGTCGACATGGAAGAACTTGATGTCAGGGATCGGCCCGCCATTCATCTTCTCGAAGATCTTCGGGGCATCCGGTCCCTGGATCTGGTAGCGGTAATGCGTGCGCAGCACGCGTTCGCCTTCCGGGCGCGAGGGTGAGCGCGGATCATATTTCAGGCGCACATTCCACTTGCCGTAAGCGGCGCAGAACATCAGCCAGTTGGAGGTCGGCGAACGGCCGACGAGGATGAACTTGTCTTCGCGCTCACGGAAGATGATCTGATCGCCGATGACATGACCTGCAGGCGTGACCGGCACGAAATGCTTGGCGCGGTTCGTATCGAAATTCGAGAAGGAGTTGACGCCGTGATAGGCGAGGAACTTCTCCGCGTCCGGGCCCTCGACGGTCAGCTCGTCCATATGGTGCGACTGATCGAAGAGGACGGCGGAGTTGCGCCACGCGGCCTGCTCCGAACGCCAGTTGGAAAACTCGGCCGCCACGACCGGGTATACATACATGCCGACCTTGGAATTGCGCAGCAACTCCACCGTATTGCCGGCCGACTTCAAAACTTCGGATAGGTTCGATCTCGCCACCTGATATCCTCCCATTGGCATGCGATAATGTATACATGAAATGCCCAATGCGATCAGATTGCAAGCCTATTTTCTCCCCGCAGCGCCCAGTTCAATGCGCCGAAAATGAAAAAGGGCGGCCACGAGCCGCCCTGTTGAAGCGCGAATTACCTGAAATTACCGGTGAATCAGCGCAAGCCCCCTGATCTGCTCGATCAGGGTTGGGTCCTCCGCCAGAATGTATTCAAGATTGCGCCGCGCCGTGCGGGCATGCTCCCTGGCGATCGCTTCCGCGCGGCTGCCTTCGCGCGCTTCGATTGCACTGACGAGCGCCTTGTGCTGGTCCTGCGCGGAGCGCAGCGAACGACGGAAGGCGGTGATATCAGCCTTGTCGGGCAGGAAGGCCGACGGCGAGGCAAAGGGCAGCGAACTTGCCCGCTCCACCTCACGCCGAATGATCTCGCTACCGGCAAGCGCTGCAAGCTGATGGTGGAATTTTTCGTTCAGGTCGGAATAGGCGTCGAAATCGACATCGTCGAGCTGCTCGCCGAAACAAGCGTCGAGCTTGAGCACCGTCTGCCGGATATCCTCGAGCGCATCAGGTGTGGCACCTCGTTCGGCAGCGAGCCTTGCCGCCATGCCTTCCATGACGCCACGCACCTCGATGGAATCGACCACATCGGCAAAGCCGAAGCGACGGACCACAAAGCCGCCATTGGGCAGACGATCGAGCAGCCCCTCCTCCGTCAGCCGCGACATCGCCTCGCGCACCGGTGTGCGTGAAATATCAAGCGCCTCCGCTAAAGGCACTTCGAAGAGGCGCGTGCCGCCCTGCAGTTCGCCGCTCAAAATCTTTTCCCGCAACTCGATAACGGCGCGACGGCCATGCGTTGCGGCTTCACTCTGCTTCATCGGCGCCTCCAATCCCGGCTAAATGTATATAACAGCGCGAACGCATACAAAACCCCGCTTCAAGCCATCACTCTAGCACAGATTTGTATGCATATCAGAGGTAATGTCCGCAAAGTACGGCAATTATCATAGCCATATCCGCCAATCCCTTGACACAATGTATACATTTATGATGTCTGTCTTGCGGGAGGAAAATCGATGGCAACGCTCGTGCTCATTCCGGGGCTCGTGTCCGACAGCATTGTATGGGCGCCACTTGCCGAGGCTGTCGCGCAGCACATGGCGGTGCATGCAGCCGACGTCTCTCGCACCTCCTCGATACCGACCATGGCGGAAAGCATTCTCGCTGCCACCGACGGCGATCTCATTGCGGTCGGCCACTCCATGGGCGGGCGCGTCGCCATGGAAATGGCACGTATCGCACCGGACCGCATGCGCGGCCTGGTGCTCGCCAATACCGGCCATCACCCGAAACGCGACGGCGAGGAAATCAGACGCCAGCAGATGATCGACCTTGGCCACCGCAGCATGGAAGAACTGGCCGACGAGTGGCTGCCGCCCATGCTGAGCCCAGCTCGGCTGACGGATGCGGAACTCATCGCGAGCCTGCGCGCCATGGTGCTGCGAGCCGACCCCGATATGCATGAGCGGCAGATCCGCGCATTGATCAACCGGCCGAACGCTAGCGCCTATATAGCCGAACTCGGCTGTCCCATTCTGCTTGTCGCAGCGCGCCACGATGGTTGGAGCCCGATCGTCCAGCATCAGGAAATCGCGGACGCGGCATCCGATACAGAACTCGTCATCATCGAAGATGCCGGGCACTTCGCACCCGTAGAGCGGCCAGTCGAAGTTACGGCCGCAATCGCCAGCTGGCTGACGCGCAGATTTGGAGGAATTATGCTTGAGAATACCGCGACCATTCCCGATACGCCGCTCTTCGACCGGGCCGGCTCGATCCGTGGCTACCAGCTCAACAAGATGGCGATGGCGCTTGGTCAGCCTGCTAACCGCGACGCCTTCAAGGCGGATGAGGATGCCTATCTTGCCCGCTTCGGCCTGGACGATGAGGAAAAAGCCGCCGTCAAAAACCGTGACTGGCACGAGATGGTGCGCCTCGGCGGCAACCTGTTCTTCATCCTGAAGATCGCCGCCGTCGACCCGACACCGATCACTCAGATCGGCGCTGCACAGGCCGGCATGTCGCATGAGGATTTCCTCTACGAAAGACTGGGAAAGAAAAGAAATGGCTAAGATCATCGGCGGCCTCGGAACGAGCCACGTTCCCTCGATCGGCGCAGCACTCGACAAGGGCCTGCGCGACACGCCGGACTGGAAGCCTTTCTTCGATGGCTACGAGGCAGGCAAGCAATGGATGCGCGAGGCGAAGCCCGATATCGCCGTCGTCGTCTTCAACGATCACGGCAACAGCTTCTTCCTCGACCGCGTGCCGACCTTTGCCGTCGGCGTGGCGGAAACCTATCGGCCGGTCGATGAAGGCTGGGGACCACGGTCCATTCCCGCCTTCGAAGGTGCGGTCGATTTTTCCTGGCACTTCGTCGACAAGCTGGTCGAGCGCCACTTCGATCCGCTGGTCTGCCGCGAGATCGAGGTCGATCACGGCCTGCAGGTGCCGATGGAACTCTTCTTCGGCCGGCCGGAGCGTTGGCCGGTCAAGGTTTTGCCGATCTGGGTCAACACGATCCAGTATCCGATCCCCACCCCGCAGCGCTGCTGGGAAATGGGCAAGGTATTGCGCGAGGCGATCGAAAGCTGGCCGGGTGACGAACGCGTCGTCATCCTCGGCACCGGCGGCCTGTCGCATCAGCTTCAAGGCGCCCGCGCCGGCTTCATCAACCAGACGGCGGATCGCGCCTGGCTGGACGGCATTGCTGCCAATCCTGAACCTTATCGCGCCATGAGCCGCGAGGATTATGTCGAGCAGTTCGGTTCTGAAGGCGCAGAGCTCATCATGTGGCTGGTCATGCGTGCCGCCATGAACGAGCAGGTAAACCTCGTCCACAAGCACTATCATGCCCCTGCCTCCATGACCGGTGCCGGCATGATCGTTCTGGAAAACGCCGCTTGATGCCCGCCTTCTTCCTCATGCGCTGCTTGCACCATTCCGGGCAGGATAGCGCCCGCGACCTGCACCGCCCGGCCCATCGCGCCTGGGTGCAATCCGGCGGTGAAGGCCTCGCTACGGTGCTGATCGGCTCTGCCCTGCTCGATGACGGCGGGACCTCGATCGGCAATTTCGGCATATTGGAAACGGCTGGTATCGCCGAAGCGACAGCCTTTGCAGAGGGCGACCCTTTCAACAGGGCAGGCATTGTGGCAAAGATCGAACTCACGCCATTGCCTGCGACATTCCAGGCCGGACGCATCCGTGATCCGATGACACCGAGGACATAGAGTTTTAGTTCCGCCACGAGCGGGAGGGGTGCCCCGGAGAGGGGCAGATGAGGGGGCTGGCAAAGCAAGAGAGGGAACGATCGGACCGAGAGGGACGGTCGCTTGTGAGCTACGGCCCCCTCATCCGGGCCTTACGATCCCGACCTCGGATGCTCATCCCCTGTGAGGCCTCAACCGCAATTCCAGCGCACGTCGGACAGTTTCTTCCAGCTCGCCAGTCTGGCCGAGGCCGCAAGCACCCATGCGCTCCTGCACCTCGGCAATCTCCATCGCCAAGCCGCCTCGAAGCCCAAGCGCATCGAGCGTCGCAGCGCTTTCGCGCATCTCCGCCGCTCGCCGACGCCCGTGCCGCGTCGTACGCTCCATCTGGTATTCGGCAAATTGCGGCCAGTTGAGACCAGGAAAAGACCCTGAAAGCGAAGAGAGGATTTCCTCGTAACAGCCGGATGCCTTTGCTGCGAGCAAGGCCTCGACAGTGATCGCCTCCAGCCCTTTCACAAATAGCGAACGTACCATCTTGATCGCTGTTGCAGCACCGGCTGCCGGCCCCGCAATCTCTGCCGAAAAGCCGAAACCCAGAAGCTCCGGCAACAGCCGCTCAGCCGGAGCACCGGCGAGCAGTACGGGCGTCTGGTGCTTGCGCGGGTGAACCGGCGCCATGACCGCCATGTCGAGATAATCGCCGCCCGCCGCTTCTACAGCGAG
Organism: Rhizobium sp. YAF28; assembly: GCF_052113285.1. Taxonomy (NCBI): domain Bacteria; kingdom Pseudomonadati; phylum Pseudomonadota; class Alphaproteobacteria; order Hyphomicrobiales; family Rhizobiaceae; genus Rhizobium; species Rhizobium sp. YAF28. The sequence goes on from NZ_JBFRCX010000010.1 coordinate 230,734, forward strand.
AGCTGTCCCCCGTTTTCGGCCGGGAGACACGGAATTGATATCGATCACCACCTGCCCCTGACGCAGATGCGGCAGCAGCGGTTCGACCGCAAGCAGGCTCTGGTCGGCAGTCACGGCGCTGAACACCCAGTCCGCTTCCGAGAGCCCCGCAATGGTCTCGGAAATATCGGCGCCGCGGTTCCGCATCGCTTCGCGCACGGCCTCGCCGCCCGAGGCAAGCAGGATATCATAGGCGATGAAGCTCAGGCCCGGCCGGCTCAAGCCCTCGTGAAAAGCTCGCGCCGCTTCGCCGTAACCTAGAAACCCGATCCTCATCTCAGCCTCCTGTTTTGCGGATATGACGGCCTGTCCTTGTTGATCAGCAACAAAGTGCAGCAGCATTCACGCAAAGACATATCCGTCGAAAAGCTTACGGGCGGTCCGCAGCACTGCAGCATCGGTCACGACACCGTCCCTGACGGTCGCGACCACACTCATCTCCCCGGTCGGATGCTCGACCGAGATCAGTTTCTCGTTGCCATCGGGCACGACAGCCAGTTTTGCCGCCGGCCCTTCGGGCAGCAGGCAGGCCGTCGCCACACTGACGGCGCCGAGCACGCCGATCGCATCATGGCAGCGATGCGGAATGAAGGTGCGTGTCGAGATCGCGCCACCAGCTCTTGCCGACGAAACCATGGTCATCTTCGGCACGGATTTCTTCGCGACATCGCCAAGATTCATCATCGGCCCTGCCTTCAACCGGATCGCCTCAAGTTTTGCTTTGAGGTTTCCATCGGCTTCGAGCGTATCAGGCGTTTCCGTCCCATCGATGCCGAGATCGCTGGCGAGCATGACGACACAGGGCATTCCATTATCGATCAACGTGCATGCGACACCCTCGATGATATCGACGGCATGGCCGGTCGGCAGCAGGGCTCCACAGCTTGAACCTGCCGTATCTGCAAAGGTGATCGGCACCGCCGCCGCCGTGCCCGGCACGCCGTCGATACGAGCGTCACCCGCATAGGTCACACGGCGATCCGGCGTGGCGATCTTGGCGGTGGCGACCTGCCCGGTATTTTCCATGAAGATGCGGACTTCGGTCTGCTCATCCTCGGCCTCGATCAGGCCGCGCTCAATGGCAAAAGGCCCGACGCCGGCAAGGATATTACCGCAATTCTGCGCATCGGTGACGATGGGCTCGTCGACATAAACCTGCAGGAAAAGATAGTCGATATCGACGCCGGGCCTCTCGGACCGCTGGACGACAGCGATCTTAGAGGTCAGCGGGTCGGCACCTCCCATGCCGTCGATCTGTCGCGGATCGGGCGAGCCCATCACGCGCAGCAGAAATCCATCGCGATCCTCGGGCAGATCCTCAGCCAGGAAATAACCGCCCTTGGAGGTGCCGCCGCGCATCCACATGCAGCGAACGCCGTCTTGCGCGGCGGCCCTAGACATATTTCAGCCCCTTCTCCGTCAGCCGTTCGCGCATCTTGTAGATATCAAGCCCGAGTTCGCCTGCGGCAAGCCGCCGGCGCTTCTCCTCTTCCGCCGCGACCCGCTGCTCGGCCTTGCCGGCAACGTCAGCAGCCTCCTCCCGCCGCACGACACAGACGCCATCATCGTCGGCAACGATCACGTCACCTGGATTGACCAGTGCAGCGGCGCAGACGACGGGAATATTGACCGAGCCTAGCGTCTCCTTGACCGTCCCCTGCGCAGAGATCGCCTTCGACCAAACGGGAAAGTTCATCGTCTTGAGATCGGCAACATCGCGTACGCCGGCATCGATCACCAGCCCGCAGCAGCCACGCGCCATGGCAGACGTCGCCAGAAGATCGCCGAAATAACCGTCCTCGCAGGGGCTGGTTGGCGCAAGCAGCAGGATATCACCCGCTCTGATCTGCTCGATAGCCACATGGAGCATCCAGTTGTCGCCCGGAGGGGCGGAAATAGTCACCGCGCTCGCCGCAATCCTCGCACCCGGATAGATCGGTCGCATGTAGCTTGCGAGCAGGCCCTTGCGGCCCTGCGCCTCATGCACGGTCGCCACCCCGCAGGCAGCGAGACGATCGATAACGGATTGTTCCGCCCTCTCGATGTTCTGAACGACGACGCCCATCAGAGTTCATCCACCGTTCGCGGGAACACCGACTGGAAGCCCTCGGCATGTGTTGCCTTGCGGCCGCCCGACTGGCCGCCGGAATTGCGCATGAAATGATTGCCGCGGTTCTCGGCGACATTCCTGTAATAGTGCCAGAGATGCTCCTGTCCCTCCATGCACTGGATCGCCGCCCATTTCTTCTCCCAGACCGGTGAAATATCGAGGAAGACGTCGGGCTTCCATTCCATCTGCTCTGTCTGATGCGGCTCGAAGAGATAGAGCTGCGGCGCGCCAAGGACCTTCTCGCCGGGCTTATGCCCCCAGGCCTGCGCGATCATCCGCGCTTCGAGCGCCACCTGTGTCGCGTACATATGGTCGGTATTATAGGGATCCCACTTGGAGTGGCTGAGCATGAATTCCGGCTGCACGGCACGGATCACATCGACCAGCCGATACTTTGCCTCCTGATCCACGACCAGCGGATAGTCGCCGAGATCGAAGAACTGGATATCGTGCACGCCAAGCGCCTTCGCCGCATTTTCCGCTTCGATACGCCGCCCTGCCTTTACCTTTTCCAGGGTCATCCCGGCATTCTTCCAGAGCTTGGCGCTCTCGCCACGCTCGCCGTAGGAGAGGCACACGACCGTCACCTCGTAGCCTTTTTCCTGATGCAGTGCGATCGCACCGCCGCAGCGCCAGACGAAATCCGCCGAATGCGCGCTGATGACCAAGGCCGTCTTTGCCATGAACTAGTCCTTCGTCGCCACGGGGGGCGTGCCATGCGTGTGAAATGTCTCGATCGTTTTCAGGCCCCAGGCCTGGCCTTTCTTGCGCTCCGTCTCTGTCCAGGTCACGGTCGGCCAATCGGGGCTGAGGATCAGCCGAGCGCCGGCATTGGCGAGCTCGACACGGTTGCCCGCCGGCTCCCAGACGTAGAGGAAAAAGGTGCCCTGGATCGCATGCTTGTGCGGCCCGGTTTCGATATGGACGCCGTTCTCCAGAAAGATATCGGCCGCGCGCAGAATGTCCTCGCGCTGGTCGACCGCGTAGGTCACGTGATGGAAGCGACCCTTCGCACCGGTATGGTCCTCGGAATAGGCGATGTCATAGGTCTTGTTGTTGACCGTGAACCAGCAGCCTCCAAGCCGGCCATTGTCAAGCTGGATCTGCTCCGTCACCCGGCTGCCAAGCGCTTTCGTCATGAAGTCGCGGATTGCCCTGATATCGCTTGCGAGCAGGTTCAGGTGGTCGAGCCGGCGCGGACTGGCGCCGCGCCCATGATAGCGCTGGGCGATATTCTTCAGCGCTGGACGCTCCCCTTCGGGCGCCTCATAGACATGCGTGTCGTAATAGAGCTCGAAAATATGACCGTCCGGATCGGTAAAGCGATAGGCGCGGCCATGTCCCGCATCGCCATCCACCCAGCCGAGGCCACAGCCCATTTCCTCGATCACCTTCACACGCCGCTCCAGAGCTTCCGGAGACGACGTGCGGTAGCCGACATGGCCGACGCCCGTCGTGTGATGGCGCACCAGCTTCAACGTATGAAATTCATAATCATCGAAGGCGCGCAGATAGGCGACGCCATCTTCGATCAGGCTGGGTGTGAGCCCATAGACCCTTGTGAAGAAATCCAGGCTCTCATCGAAACGGTCGCTGTAGAGCTCCACATGACCGAGATGGGCGACGTCAAAACAGGGCTCGGTCATCCGGCAGGCTCCCAGGCGATGGCCTCACCAGCTTTCAAAAATCTCATGATGATCCTCCTCGCAGGCGAACGCCTCCACGTCCGCCTGCCATTGAAAATACTAGGAAGGTTGGCAGCAGCAGGCAACTTCGTTCTGCTGACGGGTCATAAGCTGAGGTTACAGATAGGGGCAGAAGTGGGCTGAAAGGACGGCTGCCAAGCCCTGCTCTAGCGACCGTCCACCCCGCCCGCACCTAGACAAAATGGATGGTTTTCAGCTCGATATAATTGTCGGGGCCCTCGATGCCGCCTTTAGCGGCCCTGCCCGGATTTCTTGACGCTGCCGGAGCGAATGCGCCGCCTACACGACAGGCACGTTCCTGTTCTTTTCGAGTTAAATGAATACCTATAGATCGAGATATCTGCAGATTTATCGCAATTTCACCCGAAATTGACTCATCTGGATTGAAATAGATTTCTTTATGTATACATTTTGAGAGGCGCAGAGGGGTGCCGAAGGGAGTGATGAAATGGCGTTGTTGAATTTTGCCGGCAAATCCAGGGAACGCACTCCTGAGCCGGAATTCGCAGACATGATCGAGGGTTGGTCGATCGAGGTCATGCCACGTACGGCCGCTAAGATCGATGACTTTCGTGCATTCCTGCCGACGGGGACCCGAGTCTATATCGCTCATCTCGACGGCACCCCGATCGATGATATGGTGGCGACGGCAAGGCGGCTAAGCGCACAAGGGTTTGCAGTCATGCCGCATCTCCCGGCCCGCAGTATTCCTGATGTCAGCACATTGGCGGACTGGCTGGAACGATATCGGGGCGAAGCCGATGTCCGCCAGGCTCTCCTGCTCGGTGGCGGCAGGAACACGCCTGTAGGCGATTTTCACAGTTCCACACAATTGATCGAGACCGGGCTTTTCGACCATCACGGCTTCACGCATCTGCATTTTGCCGGTCATCCGGAAGGCAGCCGTGATGTCGATCCGGACGGATCAACTGCCCTGGCCGATCGGGCACTGCTCTGGAAACAGGATTTCGCCTCGCGTACCGATGCGCAGCTTGCCATCACCACTCAATTCACCTTCGATCCTCAGCCTGTCATCGACTGGGCGGAACGCATCCAGGCAGCCGGCGTCACCATGCCCATTCATGTCGGCATTGCCGGTCCAGCCAAGCTGCAGACATTGATCAAGTACGCAATCTCCTGCGGCATTGGCCCCTCGATCAAGGTGCTGCAGAAGCGCGCCATGGACATGAGCAAGCTGCTCTTGCCCTACGAGCCGACCGATCTGGTCGCTGCCTTTGCCGATTACAAAGCAGAAAAGCCTGAAAGCCTCATCGGCCAACTGCATATCTTCCCGCTCGGCGGCATCCAGGTGGCGGCAGACTGGATGAACAAACACCGTTCCGTCGAAACATCGGTCGCGCTACCCTGAGAAGCCCCTCCCCGGGTCCTCAGGAAGAGCCATGCCGACGCCCAACCATCCAAATATCAGACATATCAGGCTGTTCGTCGCCTGCGCCGAGACCGGCTCGCTGACATCAGCCGCAGCCATTCTCGGTATCACCCAGCCTGCAGCATCCCAGGCCTTGCGGCGGCTGGAAGAGCTTCTGGACGCAACCCTGGTCGAACGCGACGCCATGACGCTGACGGCAGAAGGCAAGATCGCCCAACAGCGGTTCCGTCGCCTTCTTGGTCTTATCCGTCAGGCCTGTGGACCAGCGCCAAAAGCGGCAATCGGCGTTATCGAGATGCGCCTCACATGGCCGCACCTGCGCGCCATTGCGACATTTGCCGAACATGGCAGCTTCAGCGCCGCTGCCCGCACGCTGGAGCAATCGGAACCGGCCGTACAACGCGCCGCTCGCGAAGCCGAAGCCATCATCGGCATTTCCCTTTTCGAAAATTCCGGTCGCAATGTCCGCCTGACGGCTGCAGGCCTTTCCGCCGCCCGCTGGTTCAACCTGGCGATTTCTGAATTCGAAAACCTTCGCCACGAGCTGCTGGAGGCACGCAATCACTATGCCGGCCGTATCTCGATCGGCACCCTGCCACTGACCCGAACCTTCCTGGTGCCCGACGTAGTCGCACTTCTCGCCAGCCGCTATCCGCTCGCGCGCTTCGAAATCGTGGAGGGCAGCTACGGGGTGCTGATCGACGATCTCGAGCGCGGCCGTATCGATATCCTCGTCGGCGCGCTGCGCAGAAGCCTCATCTCGAAAACGCTGCATCAGGAACCGCTCTTCGATTTCGATCTCAGCGTCGTCGGACGGGCCAACCATCCCCTGACGCAGCGCCGGGAGATCACCCCTGACGATCTCGCAAACTACCCCTGGGTCGTCGCCCGCCGCGACACGCCCTCGCGCGAAACCTTCAACACCGTGGCAGCAACCTTTCCGAAGGACAAGCCTGCCCGCCAGAGCGTCGAGACCGGCTCGCTCAATGCCATCAGGGGCGTGCTCCTGAAGTCCGATCACCTCGCCCTGCTCTCCCGCCATCAGATCCGCTATGAGCTAGAGGCAGGCTTTCTCGCCGCGATGGATTATCCGCTGCCGGATTCGCGCCGCCCCGTCGGTGTCACGCTGCGCCGCCATTGGCTGCCGACGGCCCTTCAGGCGGAGTTTCTGGCTTTGCTCAGGGAGCATTCGGCAGAACTCGACTAGCCTATGCCTCTCTCACGATTGCGCGAGCGGCCACCATATCCTCGGAATATGCGATAATGGTTCTCTGACCAGGGCGCCAAACACCGATATTTCATGGAGTTCTTCGAATGCCTTTACGCTGTGCCATTCTCGATGATTACCAGCGCGTCGCCCTCTCCATGGCCGACTGGAGCGGCATCGAGGGGAAGGTCGAGATCAATCGTTTCGACGACCATATAGCCGATACCGACACGCTGATCGGCCGGCTGGCGGACTATGACATCATCATCGCCATGCGGGAACGCACCCCTTTCGACGCCGAACGCCTCGGTCGGCTGCCGAAGCTGAAACTGCTGATCACGACCGGCATGGCCAATGCCTCGATCGACATGGCCGCTGCCACCCGCCTCGGCATCACGGTTGCCGGCACGCGCGGTTTTGTCGGCTCAGCCGCTGAACTCACCTGGGCGCTGCTGATGGCGCTGGTTCGCCATATCCCCTCGGAAGTCGCCAACTTCCGCGCAGCGCAAAATCCGTGGCAACTCTCCGTCGGGCGCGACCTCAGGGGGCTGACACTCGGCGTCGTCGGCCTCGGCAAGCTCGGCCAGCAGGTCGCCACTTACGGCCGCACCTTCGGCATGAACGTCATCGGCTGGTCGCGCTCCAACACGCCGCAGAAAAGTGCCGATCTCGGCATCGGCTACGCCGCCTCCCTCGATGAACTGCTATCCGCCGCCGATATCGTCACGCTGCATCTCACCCTCAATGCTGAAACAAAAGGCATCATCGGCAAGCGCGAACTCGACCGCATGAAACCGGGTGCCATAATTCTCAACACATCCCGGGGACCACTTGTCGACGAGCAGGCACTGGTCACAACACTGGAAAGCGGCCATCTCGGCGGCGCCGGCCTTGATGTCTTCGACGAGGAGCCCCTACCCGCAAACCACGCGTTCCGGCGGCTCGCCAATGTCGTGGCGACCCCGCATCTCGGCTATGTGACGGAGGAAACCTATCGCATCTTCTATCGGGATGCCGTGGAGGATATCGCCGCGTGGATCGACGGAAAACCGGTCCGGGTTCTGAATTCTCCGAAGTAGGGCGAGAACGACTGCTTACACATTGCCTCGCAGGCGAGCGCCGCCATCGAGCGAGCGGCGGTGCATTTTGAACAACAAGGCTCCCCGCTTTGCCGCGGGGAGCCTTGTTCGTCAGACCGGTGCGCGAGGATCGTGCCGCGCAAGGCGGCGCAGCAGGTAGTCGACCTCAGCCCGTGCCGTTGCACTGAGCGCGCTTCCAGGCTTGCGCTGCGCATCCGAGGTGATGACGCCCCGGCGCATGAGAACATGCTTGCGGACGGCAAGGCCGACGCCGAGCTGCTGCTCGTAGCGGATCAGCGGCAGATGGGCATCAAAGAGATCATGCGCCTCATCGCGTTTTCCCGCAGCAAACAGATTGACCAGTTCGACAAGCATGTCCGGGAAACCGTAGCCGGTCATGGCGCCGTCAGCACCACGCTCCGGCTCGAAATCGAGGAACATGCCGCCATTGCCGCAGAGTATCGAGAAGGGCCGAAGCTCGCCGGCTTTCTGCATGGCGCGCAACTTTGAGATCTTCTCCAGCCCCGGCCAGTCCTCGTGCTTGAGCATGACGCAGGAGGGATGATCGGAAATGATCTTGGCAACCACGCTGGCCGACATGACGACCGTCAGCGTCAGTGGATAATCCTGTAGCACCCACGGAACGTCAGTGCCGACGGCCTCAACAGCCTGCGCAAAATACTGGACGATCTGCTCATCGGTGCGAAGCGCCGGCGTCGGCGCGATCATCACGCCGGCAGCCCCCATGTCCATCGCATCGCGGGCGAGCGAACGCATCGCCGCAAAGCCAGGTGCAGAGACGCCGACAACGACCGGCACTCTTGAACGGCCGACCACCTGGCGAATGATTGCTCGCGATTCCGCCGGCTCAAGCTTCGGAGCCTCGCCCATGATCCCGAGGATGGTCATGCCGGTAACGCCGCTGTCCTGATAGAAGTCGGTCAACTTGTCGATTGAAGGCGCGTCGAGAGTACCATCAGGCAGGAATGGCGTGGTCGCAATTGCATAGACGCCCTTTGCGTCAGTTCCGAAGCTCATTGTGCATCCTTCCACGCCTGATAGCGTGCCTTCGTTTCCGCGTTCATGGGATAGAGACCAGGCAGAGGCACGCCCCGGTCGATTTCGGTCATGATCCAGCCTTCCATGCGCTCCTGTTCCGGCGCTTCGGCAAGCACCGCATCGAGCAAGGCGGCTGGGATAAGCACGGCGCCGTCCTTGTCCGCAACGACGATATCGCCGGGGAAAACAGCAACACCACCGCAGGCGATCGGCTGTTGCCAGCCGACGAAGGTCAGCCCGGCGACCGAGGGCGGCGCAGCCATGCCATCGCACCAGACGGGCAACTCGCTCGCAAGCACCCCTTCCAGATCGCGCACCACACCATCGCTGACCAAGGCCGCGACCTTACGCTTCATCATCCGGGCGCACAGAATATCGCCGAAGATACCGGCATCCTGCACCCCCATCGCATCGACCACGGCGATGCATCCCTCGGGCATATCCTCGATCGCCGCCCGCGTGGAGATCGGCGAAGCCCAGCTTTCGGGCGTTGCCAGATCCTCACGCGCCGGTACGAAACGCAGCGTGAAGGCTGGGCCGACCACCCGCTCCTGGCCCGGCCTTAGCGGCTTTGTACCGCGCATCCAGACATTCCTGAGCCCCTTTTTCAGAAGCACGGTTGTCAGAGTCGCCGTGGAGACGCCCTTCAGAGTTTCGATAACGGCTGGATCTAGAGACATGGATTGCACCTCATATGCTCTGGATGAGGCCGCCGTCGATGCGGATGACGGAGCCGGTAATATAGGATGCGCGCGGGCTGGCGAGAAAAGCAACCGTGTCGCCATATTCCTCCGGCCGGCCGTAACGCCCGACAGGAATGGCGGCTGTGCTCTCCGCCGTCACTTCTTCCACCGGCCGGTTTTCGCGCTTCGCCTTCTGCTCGTCGAGGAAAGTAATGCGGCCGGTCGCGATGCGCCCCGGCAGCACGATATTGGCGGTAATCCCATCGCGGCCGATCTCACGGGCGAGCGTCTTCGACCAGCCGACCAACGCCAGACGCAGGCTGTTGGAAATACCCAGATTGGGGATCGGCGCCACGACGCCAGATGACGTGGACGTAATGACACGGCCCCAACCGCGCGCCTTCATGCCGGGCAATACGGCATCCGTCACGGCAATCACCGAACGCACCATCATGTCGAAATATTTCGACCAGGTTTCCGCCGATTGACCGGAGGCCGGTGTTGGTGGCGGTCCGCCCGTATTGTTGACGAGGATATCGACGGCCCCAAAAGTATCGGCGATCACAGCCAGCCTCGCCTCGATAACAGAGAGATCGGCGATATCCCAGCCGATCGCCAGCGCCTTCCCTCCAGCGGAAACGATGCCTTCCGCCGTCTTCCTGGCCGCGGCTTCATCGATATCGGCAACGGCGACGCGAACGCCTTCCGAGGCCAGCGACCGGGCAATCGCGCCACCCAAACCACCACCAGCGCCGAACACCAGCGCGGTCTTTCCATTCAATTGCATATCCAAGGCAGATACTCCGGTTTCGTCAGCATTATGGCGATCACGAAAAGAAGAAAAATCTCGCTTTTTCCAGTTTCAGAAGATAGAAAAACTTTTCTTATGGAAACGCGCTTTCTCGATACCTTCCTGCTGGTTGCCGAACTCGGATCGCTGGCCGAAGCCTCCCGTCGCCTCGGCATCACGCCGGCCGCGGTCGCCCAGCGCATGCAGGCGCTGGAAGACGATGTCGGCGTGCCGCTGCTGACCCGGGTTGGCCGCCGTGTCCGCCCGACCGATACCGGCCACGCCATCATCGAAAAGAGCCGCAGGATCCTCGCAGAGGTCCGCGATCTGCGCAGCCTTGCCAATGCCGATCTGCCTTCCGGCGAGCTTCGTCTCGGCGCCATCACGACAGCGCTGACCGGACTGCTGCCCTCAGCCCTGCATGAAGTCTTCGCCAGTATGCCGCTGGTCGAGGTTTTCCTGCTGCCAGGCCCGTCGACCGATCTCTACCAGCGGCTGATAGACCGGGATATCGACGCGGCAATCATCGTAAAGCCACCTTTTTCGATACCGAAAACATTGGAATGGGAACTGCTGCGGGCCGAACGTCTGGTTCTCGTAGCGCCTGCCGATTGCCGGGGCGAGAACCCGCACGCGCTCCTGAAGACCCGCCCCTTCATCCGCTACGACCGGAACAACTGGGGCGGCCGCCTTGCCGACGAATATCTTCAAAGACAGGGTTTGAAGCCGGCTGAACGTCTGGAACTCGATTCCCTCGAAGCGATCTCGGTCATGGTCACCAATGGGCTCGGCGTCTCTCTGGTGCCGGACTGGGCAAGACCCTGGCCGGAAGGCCTCAACCTCGCTATCCTCGAACTGCCTGTGCCCTTTCCACCGCGTGAGGTCGGGATGCTGTGGCCGCGCAGCTCCCCATCGCGCCGGTTGACCGGCATCGTACTCGACGCGCTCAAACGCTCGCAGACCGCCATCCGGCCCTAATTGTTTTTGGCCGAAATCAGGTTCTTGCGCTGATAGACATGGATGTAATCGACCAGCAGATAGGACGGGTTCGGCGTTTCATCGATCGGCCAGCCTGAGCCGAGCGCAAGATTGACCAGCGGATAGAAGGGCATGTGGAATTCCGGCGGCGTATCGAAGCTCCAAAGGGGATTGCGATCCAGATAGAATGTTGATTTCTGCGGGCCGATATCGACGCCAAAAGTGTGATAGTCGCTGCTGAGCGAGCCTTCGGGCACATTCGTCAGATGGCCGTCCGTCGTGTGCTGGTTGCTCGGGCGCCAGACATGATAGCCCATGCTGAACTCGCCGGGCGCACGGCCGTAATATTCGATCACGTCGATTTCCGAGGTAAATTTGGACCGATCGAGGCCGATCAGCCAGAAAGCCGGCCAGACGCCCTTGCCGGGCGGCAGCTTCATACGCGCTTCAAAATAACCGAACGTCTGAGAGAAGCCTTCGCCCTTCGGATTGGTAGAGGCAAGCAGGCCGGAGCGCCACTTACCATCCGCATCCTTCCGAGCCTCGATCCGCAAGATGCCGTCATTGACCGTAAAAGGGAAACCGTCCATCGGGTCGGTAAACTGAGCATCGCCGAAATCGCCATTCCACGGTGTATGCGCGATCCAGCGCGATCCGTTCTCGCCCCAGGCCGAAGCATCGAGCGTGTTGAAGTCTTCGGCAAAGGTCAGCTGAAAATCGTCGAGATTGAGCGGCTCTTCTGCCTCGCTCGGCCGCGGACTTGGTGGGCCGAAAAGGCCGATGACGATAAGAAGCGCAAATCTTCCGGCAAATTTCGTGTGGTGCATGTTTCTCCCTCCAGGAGATTTCGACCCCGTTGTGGGGTTTTGGGAGCCGATCATGAAACGACGACTCCGTTTCGCCAGGGCATGATCTTTCTGACGACGATGGCTTCCAGCCCGTCGGGCCGCCCTACGGCCTGCCACAAGAGCAGGGAGGAAACCCAGAAGATTGCAAGCGCCGCAACGCTGCAGAGACCGACGCCGATGACGAGTTCGATGCCGAGCGGCATGGCGATGAGAACAGGCTGAACCCAGAGCAGGAAACCGATCATCGGCAGGCAGGCCGCAAGCGGCCGGACAAACGCATAGAGCTGCGCGCCAATCGAGGCACCGATCAGCCGCTGCGTGATAACAAGGCAGACGACATAGGCAACGACAGCGGCGATGACGCGCGCTGCCAGCGCACCGTCAAGCCCGAACATCACGACGCCGAGCACCGTAACCGGTGCCCTCACTGCGAATTCAGCAAACATCCTGAGCGCCACATAGCGGGTCTTGTCGAGAACCATAACGAGCGGCGGCATGATGGTCGTCGGCAGACCGATCAGGCTGACGGCGCAGAGCCACTGCAGGATCGGCGCCGCAAAGGCCCACTTCTCGCCGACGACGATGCGCAGGATCGGTTCGGCCAGGAAAATGATGACGAACAGGATGGGAGCCGCCACGACCATGATTGCATTGGTGGCCTTCAAATAGGCGGTAATCTGCTTGCCTCGGTCGCTGACATTGGAAAAGGCGGCCATCAGCGGGCGCATCAGCGGACCGACGAATGTCTGATAGGGAATACCGGCAAGATTATCCGCGACGCTGAAGGCACCGTAGGTGGAAAGGCTCGTAAAGCGCGGCAGCAGCAGCCGGTCCATCTGCCAGTTGAGTGAATTGAGAACCTGCGAAATCGTGTTCCAGCCGATCATGTCCTGGAAGTGCTTCCATTCCGAAAGGCTGAGCCTCGGCCGCATCGGCGCGAAGATATAGGAGACGATGGTCGACGCCGTCGGTCCGGCAACGGCGCCAATCGCCAGCCCCCAGTAACTGTCGGTCGCAAGCGCGACACCGACGCCGAAGATCAGAGTCGATCCCTTGGCGATGATGTCGAGGGCAAATTCGCGCCGGAAGTCGAAGCGCTGCATGAAGAGCACCATGCGCGGGCTGATCACACTACGCATCGCAGGCGCGATAGAAACCACAGCAACCAGTTGGAAAAGCCGCGGATCGTTGTAGATGAGAGCCATCGGCCAGGCGATGACGACCATCAACAGGCTGATCGCCGTTCCTCTTAGGAGGCTCAACGTAAAGGCCGTTGCAAACATCCGCTCAGTTGGCAAGGGAACACGCACCAACGCCTGGGTGAGCGGCAGATCGAGGATCGCCTCGACGATGACAAGAACCGACGTGGCAATGGCGACGATTCCGAAATCGGCCGGGCTCAAAAGTCTTGCAAGAATGAGCAGGCTCACGAAATCGAGCAGTCGTGCCAGGAATTTTCCGCTGATTGTCCAGATGCTTGCTGTCGCCGTTCTATGCGATACGCTTGACACGATCTATTCCTTGGCCATGAGCAACGAACCTCTTCTGGGGAGCGCCGGGTGCCGACGCTCCGGGGTTTTTGTGCGTGTCAGCTTACTTTCCTCCTGACGGGGCTTGCGGCCTGATGACCATGCTTGGCGAGTTGCTCATCGATGAGCGAGCCGAGGCGGTCGCGAAACACCGCTGCGGAGAATATCAGGGCGTGATTATGGATCGCCACCGGATCGAGCGTGTCCTCGACCGCTTCGAAGGCTGCCATCGTTTCCATCAACGCTTCCGTACTCTGCTCGGCAAAGCGGAAGCCGACATGCGGTGCGCAGACAGTCTCGCGTGCGCCGCCAGCATCGAAGGCCAGAACCGGCCGGCCGGACGCCATCGCTTCCACCGGCAGAATGCCGAAGTCTTCGATGCCGGGGAACAGCAGCGCGCGGCAGCGCGACAGGTGATCGCGCAGAACCGGGAACGGCTGATGCCCGAGAAACTGTACCGTCGGTCCGGCGATTGACCTAAGATAGGCCTCCTGCTCGCCCTCACCGATCACGACCAGATTGCGGCCCATTTCCGTGCAGGCCTTCACGGCAATATCCGGCCGCTTATAGGCGGTGAGCTGGCCCGCATAGAGATAGAATTCGCCCTTGCCCTGCCCGATGGCGAAATCGTCGGTCGCGACCGGCGGATAGATAACGACGGCGTCACGGTCATAGAAGCGGCGGATACGGCCCGCGACATAGCTGGAATTCGCTACGAACGTATCGACGCGCGAGGCGGTCGTCACATCCCAGGCCCGCAGCATCGGAGCCGTGAGTGACATCATTGCCTTGCCGATCCATGAAACACCGCGCCGGTACACATGGAACTGATCCCAGATGTAGCGCATCGGCGAATGGCAGTAGCAGATGTGGAGTGCATCCGCCCGGGTGATGACACCCTTGGCGGGGCCGGATTCACTTGAAATGACAAGATCATAGTCCTGCAGGTCAAAGTGCTCGAGCGCGAAGGGCATGAGCGGCAGCATCTTTGTGTAATGGCGCGTAGAACGCGGGATCTTCTGCAGGAAGGACGTTTGGATGTTGCGGCTGTTCAGGAAATCGCTGGTACGCTCGGGATTATGCACCAGCGTGAAGATGTCTGCCTGAGGGAACATACGGCAGAGTTCTTCCACCACCTTTTCGCCACCGCGCATCGATACCAGCCAGTAGTGGACGATAGCGACGCGAGGCTGCTTCGCATCGACCCTACTGCCGGCTTCGACGACCCGGCTTCTTGCCACGACGGGCGCGTCGCCCCGGAATGCCATTGCTTCGGGGAGAGAGCTTGCTACTTTAACAGTCACCTGAACGCTCCTTGTACGATCGCCCCGCCCCTCGGCTCGGGCACTACATTCGTCGGAATCAGACTGCGGTATTGCGCGAGAAGGGCATCGCGCCATTCTTCGTGTGTCGTTGCCAGATTGGGCGACAGCCGGAAGGCGCGTTCGCTCATGAGGCGAACATCCTCCTTCGGCATTTTGCGGAAGGCCATCAGCGTTGTGGCGAAGGCTTCCTCGTCCATCGTGTTGCAGGAGATCGCCATTCCGGCCCTCTCCATTTCCTCGGCAAGGAAAGCACCCTTGGTCATGATAACGGGAAGGCCGCTGCGCGCCGCCTCGATCGCCACAAGGCCGAACGGCTCCGGATAGCGAGACGGCATGACAAGCGCGCTTGCGGTGCGGATGATCCGGCCGATCTCCGCATGCGACTGCCAGCCCATGGCCCGGACATGATCGCCCGCCGCCACGACCTTCGGCATCAGCGGTCCGTCGCCAATCACGCAAAGCCTTGCACCAGCCCTGCGCACCGCAGCAAGCGCGTCTTCGATGCCCTTTTCCTCGTCCAGTCGGCCGATGAAGACGAACTCATCATTGTCCTCGGCCATGACTCGCTCGGCCGTCAGTGGCGCGATCGGATTGCGGATGGTGACGAGCCGTTCCGGCTGGTAGCCGGAGCCCACCAGGAACTCTGCCATCTTTTCGTGGAGCAGGATGATCCTGCTAAAGGCGGGACGGCTTCTCAGCGCGCGCAAGAGATTGGCGCCGCGGGCCGCGCGCCACAGCTTTTGCGCATAGCTTCGCTTGTCGCAGGAGGTGGTGATGCAGCCTGCCCCGAGCGGACGCCGCTGGCAGATCTCCTGCGCCTGATAGTCGAAAAAGGCCCCATTGGGACAACCGGTAAAGAAATCATGGGCGTGAACGACGCATCGGTCGGCAACGGGTGCAAGCGCGTCGAAGACCGCCGGTGACAGGATCTGATGCCAGCCATGAACATGATAGGCTGTCCTGGGCGTATCATTGGCCCGCACCCAGGCGGAAATCATGCTGCCGGCTGCCGGATTATGAATGCCGGTCGCGAAGGCCTTGGCTCGGTTGGAACTCAAGAGATCGCGGCTATTCAGCTTGACGATTGAAACGCCGAGGGAAGCAAGCTCCTCGTTCGCTCCATCGTCGCCGCAGATATAGGTCACGGCAATGCCGAGTCCGCAGAAGAGCTTCGCCGACAGGACCGCAAGGGCCGTCGCCCCACCCCTCGCCGTCGAATAATCGTCAATGACGACCACACGGTCGAGCGCCGGGTGCGCCGCGATGCCGTCCCTCCATATTTTTGCGTAGCGTCCGGAAGCCGGCCACCGCAACGTCGAAACGGCAGGCCCATTCTCATCAGGACGCAGTTGGCCGATGTCGTTCATAGAAGCTCTCCGACGACAGACACAATGGATGCTTTTTGACGGCCAGGCCCCTAACCGTCCATGAGGGTGAAGTGGTCACGGACCGGCTGCGAACGGCAGCCGGATCGTGACGAAGTGCATTATTTTGCCGACGCCGCACCGTCGGCATAGGCTTCCAGCGCCTTGCGGTTGAGGATACGAATCCTGCCCTGGGCTCCGTCGATCACCTTGCATTCACGCAGGCGACGCAAGCACTGGTTGACTTTTTCACGAGAAGCCGGAAGCGTCGCCGCCAGATCGTTCTGGGAAATTATCAGCACGTCCCGGTTCGCCGGCGTATCCTTTCCGTAGACCGAAGATAGCCGCAGAAGCATTGCCGCCAGCCGCGACTGAAGGCTGGATCCGGCGTTCGAAATGATGCGGCGCTCCAGCTCGGAAACACGCGCAAGCGTTCTCGAAAAAACCTTCTCCTGGAACTGCGGATCGGTGGCGTACCTTTCCCGCAGCAGCCGGCCTTCGAAGAAGTATAGCTCGCAATCCGAACTGGCTCTATACTCCAGATTCAGTATTTGCTTACGTAATACTTCGAGCTCACCGATCAAACCGCCCCTCGGAATGATCTCCACAATGAACTCCCTGCCGTCTGGCAGCATCGTACTGGCGCTGACTAGCCCGCGCTGCACGCGAGCAAACATATCTACAAAGACTCCAGCGCCTGCAATAAGTTCGCCGCGACGAAAATTTCGTATAGTCGCGCGGCAGAACGGGAAGTCGTCGTCACTTGAGATGCGATTGTTCAAAGATGTATCCGGAACAACGCTAATAGCCGCATTGCCCACAGCGACCCTATAGTCTCTCGTTTGTGTAGCTCCGTCCATGCGCATAACTCCCCAACAAAACAGATTGGTCGTAGCTGATGCTGCACTGCATCATTTATATTGTCCTAACTTGAGAGTCAAATAACAATCGAAGATGACAAGAGCATCTCAAATAATAGTGACAATACCACCAGTTATATAGATTATATTTTTTCTAGTATCCGTCGAATTCAGGAGAGGTATTAAGCCAAACCGCCTATTTTTGGGGCGGTCCCTATCAAAATTGTTCAAAAAATAGCTACAACGCCCGGCTTCATCTATTCAAGCCGTGCGCCTTAGACGACATGTAAGTTAAATTTTCGAATAAAAATAGGATGTAGAAATCCCCTGCCGCCGAATTCGTAGAGAACTCCGTAGCATTACAGTATTAGCATAAAGAATTTGCTAATCATTATGACCGCGGTCACAGACAAGCACATTGCGCTGCACCAAACTTCATAAGGTTCTAACCGGAAACTTTTGGAGTCGGTCGATGACTTGGGAAACACAGAGTATTGAAGTTCGTGAATCCTGGCCGAACGTTGACCAGTCCGCGCCGAATAACGATCGTCGCATAGTATCACGGCCTCATGTGGTCGGAAGGGCATCCAAGCGCGCGGTTGATATCGTCGTGGCAACCACCGCTCTGGTTCTGCTGTCACCTCTGATGCTGATCGTAGCACTCATCGTAAAGTTGAGCGATCCCGGGCCAGTCTTCTATTCGCATACGCGGATTGGATATGGGGGCGCCGCCTTCGGCTGTCTCAAGTTCCGCACCATGAAGACCGATGCCGCCGCACAGCTCGCCGAGTTGCTGCGCGCCAATCCCTCAGCGCGGGCCGAGTGGGAAACGACGCGGAAGCTGAAGAACGATCCGCGCATCACCACTGTCGGTGAGATCCTGAGGAAGTCCAGCATCGATGAGCTCCCTCAGCTCATCAATATCCTGCGCGGCGAAATGAGCGTTGTAGGCCCGCGGCCGGTGACGGCTGAAGAACTCGCCCGCTACGGCGAGCATGTCACGAGCTATATGGCCGCAAGACCAGGCCTGACCGGACAGTGGCAGACCAGCGGCCGCAACGATGTCAGCTACGAATATCGAGTTGCGCTTGATGTCCAATATGTCCGCGACTGGTCGCTCGCGCGCGATTTCATCATCATCGCAAAGACCGTTCCCGCCCTGTTCTCGCAGCGCGGCTGCTACTAATCCAAGAACGACGCATAGCCCGACCCGGGCCATACGCACCTGCTGGATATCAACGAAGAAGACACTCTCGCCCTTTGGATCAGGACACTATGAACTCAAATCACGTCTTCAGCAGCGTCTCCCCGATATCTTTGCCGGCCACGGCCAGCGGTAGTTCGTCGCTGACGCTGCGGGACATGTCCTTTTTCGTCAGGATGCGTTGGCCTTGGATCGTGTCTACCATCCTGGTCTTCCTGGCACTTGCCGCTGCCTATCTCCTCATCGCCAAGCCGACCTACGTGGCCAGTACCCAGCTTATGGTCTTCCCGCAGGTGAACGGCTCGGACGCTCAACGCGCGTTCGCCGAAGACGCCTTCATCGATGCACAGCTTGAAATAGCGAAGTCCAGCGACGTGCTTGGCGGCGCCGCCAGCGCGCTGAACCTCGCCAACGATCCGGCCTTCTCCAATCAGTCCCTGTCCCTGCAGGACAAGGTCAAGGACTGGCTGACGGGCAACGCCACCACCACCGCCCCACCGGAGACGGCACAGGGTGATGCAACCTCGGGCAATGCCCAGCCAGCTGCGACGAGCCAGGAAGCGCAGCGGACCGACCGGGCGATCGCACGGCTGCGCAATATTGTCGCGATGCGCCGCATCGGCCAATCGACGATCCTCGAAATATCCGCATCCGCATCCAACCCGCAGACGGCGGTTGAGATCGCCGATGCGGTTGCCCAGCAATACATCCGCAAGAATGTCCAGATGAAGGCCGCTGCGGCCCAGCAGTACAGCGAATGGCTAGAACAGTTCGTCAATGAACAGCAGCGCGGACTTGCCGATGCCGCAAGTGCGCTTGCCACCTTCAAGGCGAACCCGCGCGACCAGTTCAAGCTTGCTGAGTTGCAGAGCGCGACCGACGCCCGCCGCACCCTCTTCGAAAACACCCTCACGCAGTACACCGAGGCCAAGCAGCGCATTTCCTATCCGGTCTCCGACGCCACCATCGTTTCGCGGGCCACCTCACCGCTCTCCAAGGCGCAGCCGAACAATTCGCTGATCCTCGCCTTCGCGCTGATCGTAGGCGCCGGTTCCGGCCTTGGCCTGGCCATGATCCGCCATGTCAGCGACCGGCGCATCATGCGCACCAACCAGCTCTCGCAGGCGGCCGGCCTGTCTTTCGTCACACCCCTTGGACGCGCAAAAAGGGCTGGCCGCGCGGCGGCGTTGCCTACTGCCAATGATAGCGGCACCGTCGCCTATCCAATGATCCCCGGAATGGCCGAACTTGGTGCGACTGTCACAGGCTTTCGCCGCAGACGGCGCGTGGTGATCGGCATCGTGGCCGTTAACCCGGGCGGAGGAGCATCCACCATCGCCTGCGAGCTTGCCGTGCTCTCGGCAATATCAGGTTCGCGTACCCTGCTGATCGATGCCGCGGCGACAAGATCTTCCCTGAGCAAGTCCATTGCGCCGAACAGTTCAGCCGGCCTGATCGACGTGCTCGACAATATCGAGGCAATCCGCACCGCCACCCTGTCACTGACACCGACGCTCAAGTTCCTGCCTCTTGGCAAGGTCCGCGCCGTGACGCCCGCCGTCCGTCTAAGCTCGCGCCGCACTCAGCTCAACTTCAGCGATCTGAAGAAGGAATTCGACGCCATATTCGTCGATATCTCCGCCTTCACCTCGTCGCCTGACGCCAATGCGATCGCTCCGGAGCTGGACGGCGTTCTTGTCGTAACCTCTTACGGCCGCACTTCGATTGACGAGACCGTTCGCGTCATCGACAGCATGCGCAATGTCGGCGCAGAAATTCTTGGCGCGATCATCAACAACACACCAGCGAGTGTTCAGACATGATGGCTCCGACCCCACAAGCACCGAAGCTGAAGATCGCCGTCGGCATTGCCTCGGCGGGCCGGCCCGCGACGCTTCTGGAGACGGTAACCTATATCGACAGCCTCCAGCCTCACCCGGAGCGTATCATCATATGCGTCCCCAACCTGGATGACGCTGCCGGGCTCGCCGACCGAAAGGGCGTGGAATTGAAGGTCGGCCCCCGCGGCCTGACCTGCCAGCGCAATCGGATCATTGAAGCCGCAAGCGCGGATATGGACGTGCTGATCTTCCTCGACGACGACTTCATTCCCGCGCCCGGCTTTATTCCGCGCATGGCAGCCGTTTTCGCCGACAATCCGGATGTGGTCATCGCGACCGGAGACGTCCTCGCCGACGGCATTCTCGGCAAGGGGCTGACCCAGTCCGAAGCCATGCATGTCATCAAGACCACAGGCGAAAGAGGCGAGCAGGTGACCGAAATCTATAACGCCTATGGATGCAACATGGCGGTTCGGCTGGCGCCAATTGTCGGCCACGGGCTCGCCTTCGACGAGGAGTTGCCACTCTACGGCTGGCTCGAAGATGTCGATTTCAGCCGGTCCATCGCTCGCTACGGACGATCGGTGCATATTTCGGGCGCCTGCGGCGTCCATCTCGGCGTCAAGTCCGGACGCCAGCCCGGCAAGAGGCTCGGCTATTCGCAAGTCGCAAATCCCGTGCATCTGATGCGCAAGGGCACCATGTCCTTGACCCGCGCGCTGGCGCAGATCGGCCGGAATATCCTGGCGAACGCCCGGGGCACCCTGCTCAATGATCGCGCGGTCGACCGTCGTGGCCGGCTGAACGGCAATTTCCTGGCTTTATCCGATCTGCTGATGGGACGTGCATCTCCCATGCGCATCCTCGAACTCAGCCAGTCCTCAAATCGCGAGATGCCTTCACCATCCATCGCGGCAAAACGGAGGTAACAGACGCCATGTGGCCCATGTCTTTCCTTGATCGTCTTCCATTCGTTGGCCTTGCCGCCGTCTTTACCTGCGCGATGGGATGGAGTGCTGCCCACGCCGACAGCTACACGCTCGTCCCCGAGGATAAGATAAAGCTGCGGGTCGTGGAATGGCGTTCCACCGATTCCAAATATGCGAGCTGGGAAGCTCTCGATGGAACCTACAGCGTCGATGATGCGGGCAATCTTTCGATCCCGATCGCCGGTCAAATCAGAGCCTCCGGCCAGACGACCGAGCAGCTGTCGGATGCCATTTCAGATGCACTGGCCGACAAGGCCGACCTTCCCGGAAGGCCTTTCATCGCTGTCGAAATCGACCAGCACGCGCCGATCTTCGTCAACGGCAGCATCGAGCGGCCGGGACGCTATCCCTTCGAGGCCAATATGACCGTCATCAAGGCCGTCAGCATTGCAGGCGGCTACATGCGGTCGCGTGACGACAGCAGCTACTATCAGCGAGACCGAATCCAGTCGGCCGGCGACTATCGCTCAGCCCTCCTGAATCGCCGAGATCTCTTGATGCGTGCAGCCCGCCTGCGCGCCGAGATCGCCGGTCAGTCGGATTTCGACATTCCTGCCGAGATCGCCGGCGTGCCGGATATCGACAAGCTCAAGGCGGAGGAACTGAACCTGATGCGCCTACGGGCTGTCGAGTCCAACAGCCAGATTGAGGCGGCAGACGATCTGAGCCGCCTCTATACGCAGGAAATCCAGTCGCTGGAGGCCAAGATCGTCTCCCAGAAACGACAGATCGATCTTGCGCAGCAGGAGCTGAACAACGTCAACAGCCTCGTCAGCAAGGGCCTGACCAGCAATACCCGCCAATATTCGGTGGACCGCGGCCTGGCTGAAACCCAGAGCGAACTGCTGGACCTCGAGATCGCGCTGACCAAGTCCCGCCAGGGGCTGAACGAGAGCCAGCGCGAAAAGGCAACCATCATCAACAAGCGGAACGCCGAAAACCAGCAGGAGCTGAACACGCTCAGCCTCGCCATCAACAAAGCGGGCATTGACATGCAGGTCGCGCAACTCCTCGGCGATCAGGCCGGATACAGCGCCGAACTCGCCCGCATGGGTGCAGAATCGACGCTCCTCGGCACGACGAAGAAGAACTTCAAGATCATTCGCCGCAACGAGGACGGCAGCTACACCAATATCGTGGCAGATGAAAACACCGCCCTGTTGCCGCATGACATCATCGAGATCGGCGTCGAGGCAGCTGCCGATGCCTCATCTGCTGCATCGCAGCCCCAGCAGCCGGCCGCCGCCCTCATCCCTAATGTAGCCCGAAGCGATGCGCCCCGTCCGAACTGGGTATCGCAGACGGGATCGAACTAGGAGACCACTGTAGGATTATGCCTGTTAGCGTCGGAGTTCAGTTCATGTCTGCATTTGCCGTCTTTTTGCGCCGCACGCAGGGTCTGCGTGGCGTGACGGCAGAGAATCCTCGACCCGGTTCGGAGGTAGCGGCATGACAATTGAACCGATCGGCTTCCTCGTCTTCCTGCTCGGCCTGGCGCTCGTCTACTATGGATCCCGCTTTGCAATCACGGCGCTCTGCATCTCCACGCTGCTCGGTGCAGCCGCAGCCTTCCAGCTTCCCGCACTCGGCGGCAGCAGCATTCAGCCTAGCCATCTGCTGCTGCTCTTCGTCACGATCGGTGTGCTGCTGCGTCCGCGCCAGAAACAGGCGGCCCTGACTAGCCTGGCCTATCCCGGACCCGGCTTCTGGTTTGCGGCCTATGTTCTGTTTTCCGCCGTATCGGCCTTCTTCCTGCCCCGCATTTTCGCCGGCGCGACACTGGTTTATTCATCCGCACGCAGCAGTTCCGGCTTGATGTCGATCATGGCATCGCCGCTGGCGCCGGGTTCCTCCAATCTCACGCAGTCCGTCTACCTGCTCGGCGACCTCATCTGCTTCGCTGTCGTCTGCGGTTTTGCCCGGCTCGGGCACGGGCGCTTCATCGCCCGCCAGCTCATCGTCACGGCGCTTGTCTGCCTGGGTTTCGCCCTGCTCGATATCGCAACGTTCACGATAGGTCAGCCTGACCTGCTCGATTTCATGCGCAACGCCAACTATACGATGCACACAGCCGAGGTCATCGGCGGCTTCAAGCGCATCGTCGGTTCCTTCCCGGAGGCAAGTGCCTATGGTGCGGCGGCTCTGGTGTTTTTCAGCTTCACCCTCATCCTCTGGCTTGAGCGCTTCCCGAGCCGCTTCACCGGCTTTGCAACGGTATCGGTCGGCCTGACCGTGATCCTCTGCACCTCGACGACGGCCTATGTCGCCGGCCTCTTCATGATCGGTGTTGCGATCCTGTTTAGCCTCAAGCGGCTTTTGAGCGGCCAGGCCACACGTCCCTATGCGACCTTCCTTTTGATCACTCTGCTCATGGTGCCCTGCGTGATCATGGCTGTGGCCCTGATCCCGAGCGCGTGGAACGCCGTCGGCGATTTGGCGAACGTCACCCTGGCCAATAAGCTCGAATCGCAATCCGGCGAGGAGCGCACCGCCTGGAACACATTGGCGCTGGTCTCTTTCGTGGAAACAGCCACTTTCGGGGCAGGCCTCGGCACCGTGCGCGCATCGAGCTTCGCCGCCGCACTTCTGTCGAACGTCGGCCTCACCGGGACGGCCCTGTTCTTGCTCTTCCTTTACAGCCTCCTGACGGCTGCTGCTCGCAGCAAGCTGGCGAGCCGTGAAAACCGGGCGATTGGGATGGCTGCCGTTTTCGCCTCCGTCGCGCAGATTGCCTCGGCGACGATTTCCGGAAGCAGCACCGACCTCGGCCTGCTTTTCAGCATTACGGCCGGGCTCGCAAGCGGTTGCCTGACCGCCCCCTACGGGCAGCAGAACCGCATGACCCGTCTGCAGAGGACGCCGGCATCTCTGATGAGTACGCCGGTATTTCCATCACGATGATGTGCGGGGCAGAAAACATGTCGGTGATGTCAGCCCTGCTGCTGCTTGCTTGGCACGGGCGCCGGGTCGACGATCGCACTCTCCTTGGACGGCTTGCGGCTGCGGCGCCAAAGCCCGGCCACGAAGACACCTGTCACATAGCAGACCTGCATCAGCACGAGGATAGCGAGACCGT
Organism: Rhizobium sp. YAF28; assembly: GCF_052113285.1. Classification (NCBI taxonomy): domain Bacteria; kingdom Pseudomonadati; phylum Pseudomonadota; class Alphaproteobacteria; order Hyphomicrobiales; family Rhizobiaceae; genus Rhizobium; species Rhizobium sp. YAF28. The sequence continues at coordinate 254,811 of NZ_JBFRCX010000010.1, forward strand.
AAAGCGCGGCTTCAAGCAGCGACGCGTTTTGATGAGCCACGATGCCGAAACCGAGGGCGACAACGATCGCGAATATCGCGAAGGCCCAGGCGCGAATGGCCGCTCCGGCTGCGAGCGAAATCAGTATCACAATGATCGTGCCGTTCAGCATTGCGATGCCTTATTCCTTTCTATCGTCCCACACGCGCCCCGTGCCGATCTTCACATTACAGGGCTTAATCCACAACACCCGGCTTTTGGTAGTGGAGCGATAGCAATGGTTAATTTTCTCACAATCCGCCGTGATCAAAACGCCGACGAGGCACGATTGGCTCCCGACCGGATGAGAAATTACTCGCTTGTGACAAGTACAGGGCAGCAACTCGACAAAGAGAAATTTTTTACAGACTCAATAAAGACACTTGCCGACGAAAAACTACGAGAAGGATTGTACCATGAGTAATCAGTGCGTGGCCTACGTTACGGATGTCGAATATTCCTTTCCGACTATTCTCTCGGCGCTCCAGGCCCGAAAATTTGCAAATCCTGAGACGGATGTCTGTGTTCTTATGTCGGAACATCTGGACAATTTTGAGGAGCTGAAGAGCCTGCTGGCGTTGAGCGGCGTCAAGCTGATGGATGCGACGGAAGCACTGCACCAATCCCTCGGCAAGCTCGATGGTTCGCATTTCATGGGCCGTATCAGCGTCAGCACCATGGCCAAACTCGTACTCGCCCAGATCCTGCCTGAGAATTATACCCAGATCATCTATCTGGATGGCGACACGCAGATCGTCAGCAGCCTTGCCGATCTCGAAAATGCGTTCGCGCCGCCTGGAAAGTTCTTCGCGGCCCGCGATTACACCTCTATCAATGGCTTGCTGCAAAACGGCAAGGACAGCAGTTACTTCAATGCCGGCGTTCTGAAATTCCACCGCGACGGCTGGATCGGGCCGGAAGCGCTGCAACTCTTTGCCACGAACCCGGAAGCATGCGACGGCAAGCATGATCAGGGCGCGTTGAACTATGTTTGTGGCTCCTCGCTCATCCTGGTGTCGAACCGCTGGAACTTCCCCAAGCAGTTCCTGCATCTGGTGGACATGTCCTCGCTCGCCATCGTCCACTACATGGCGCACCCCAAGCCCTGGCACGGCACGTTCTTCCCGTGGAGCGATACCGAAAGCCAAGTCTATATCGATCTGCGCAAGACACACCCAGCCTATAACGCGCTCTACCGGGGCATCAGCTTCGACCGCAAGGTGGTCTACAAATATCGTTCGATGCGCGAGCGCGTGAGACATGCCCTCCAGAATGAGATGCCCAATCCGCGCGTCCAGACCCTGCTCGCCGGCGACTATGTCGTCTGACGAAAAGTCGGCCCGATCCCTGCAGGCAGAGCCGGTCTTTAAAGCCGGCACCAGTGTTCAGGAGCAGAAATGAGTGCTTTGACGACCAGCATCTCGCACTACGCCAAGGCCCGGCTGCGCCGTTCGCTGAAGGCCGACCAGGTCGGCTATGCCGGGCTGCGCGACAGCCTGAAGCAGGCACGTCACGTGCTGATCTGCGTGATCCGCGACGAAGGACACCGGATGGAGTTCTTCCTGCAATATTATCGCGATCTCGGTGTCGAGCACTTCATTTGCATCGACAACGGTTCGAGCGACGGCACGGCCGAGCTCCTGTCCGGCATGCAGGATGTCTCGCTGTTGTCAGCCACCGGTTCCTACAAGGCAGCGCGCTTCGGCAATGACTGGATCAACGCGGTCATGAACCGCCATTGCCAGGAAAAATGGGTTCTCTATGTCGATGCGGATGAGTTTCTCGTCTATCCGCATTGCGATACGCGTTCGATCAGCCAGTTGACCGCCTATATGGAATCCGTCGGTGCCCGCTCGCTGCGCTCGGTCATGATCGACATGTACAGCCGCAATCCGGTCAGCGAAAACATCTGCGAGCCCGGCCGCAATCCGCTCGAGGTCTGCAGCCTCTTCGACCGATCAGGCTATGAATCGCATTTCGACAGGAACAGCCGCACCATCTGGATCAAGGGCGGTGTACGCGGTCGTGTCTATTTTCGCGGCCGCATCTGGGATGGCCCAGCGCTCAACAAGATCCCACTGATCTACGTATCCGGTGAACGCCTCTATCTCAAATCCTCGCACCAGGTCTGGCCGCTCGCCCTGAACCTTGGCGAAATGCGCGGCGCCGTCGGCATCACAAGCGCCCTCCTGCACTTCAAGTTCCTGTCGAGCTTCCTCAACAAGGTCGCCGATCCCGCCAACCGCTCGGAGCATACTGCCGAGTACACGATGTACTCTTCCCCCGAAGATGCTCGCAACTTCGTCTACACGGGCACCAGCACCTATCACCACTGGAAGGATCTCTCCGGCAGCGGTCTTATACAGGGCGAAGGTTGGGAACTCTGGCGCAGCGCGTCCGACAGCGACCTGCGGCAGCAGAGTCTGCTTTCACAGGAAAAAGCAGGTACCCCGGCACAGGGAGACACAGTCATCGTGGGCGAAGCGCAAGCTTCCCGTTGAATTCGTACATTCAGATGGCGTATCGGCCGGCCCTTCACTTCGGGTCGCTGCTGCCGAGGCTACCTTAGACATCCGTATTAACACCCGCATTTACGGTAACTTACTTCCATCCGCGCTGCAGCGCGGCCTAGAGTGCCGGACTGTTGAACCAGGAAGTGATCATGCTGCGACGCATTCTCCTCGCCGCACTTTCCGTGCTGGCAGGCTGCGGCCATCCGACCGGGGTGATGACCCCTGTCGCCCTCACGGCCAATACTCCGAAAACCTCGCAGGTCGAGATGCTGGTGGCGACCACTCGTCAGCCTTCCGCAAATCCTGCGACGCTTTTCAATGGGGAACGCAGTCCGAAGCCCTACCTGACGGATATCGCAATTTCCATTCCGCCGAAGCGCGCGGCTGGCACCGTACAGTGGCCCGAAAAGCTGCCGCCAAACCCGGCGACCGATTTCGCCGTCACGCGGGTCGAGCAGCTCGAGACGCGGGCGGAAGGGCGTGCGTGGTTCCAACAGCATCTCGTTGATGGCCACGCACTCGTTTTCATACACGGGTTCAACAATACCTATGAGGATTCCGTCTTCCGCCTCGCCCAGATCGTCCACGACAGCGGCATGAAGGCGACGCCGGTCCTTTTCACCTGGCCTTCGCGTGCAAAGCTGACGGCCTATGAATATGACAAGGAGAGCACGAACTATTCGCGCACGGCACTCGAACAGGCGCTGCGAATCCTCGCGCAGGATCCGAGCGTCAAGGATATCACTATCCTTGCCCATTCCATGGGAACCTGGCTCGCCATGGAATCGCTGCGCCAGATGGGCATCCGTGACGGGCATGTGAACACCAAGATCCGCGATGTCATTCTTGCCTCGCCCGATATCGATATACAGGTTTTCGCCAAGCAGTTCGTGGAAATGGGTACGCCCCATCCGAAATTCACGATCTTCGTTTCGCAGGACGATCGGGCTTTGGCAGTTTCGAGCTTAATCACCGGAAAAGTCTCGCGGCTGGGCGCCATCGACCCGTCCAAGGAACCCTATCGCAGCAGGCTGGAGGAGGCCGGCATTACGGCCATCGATCTGACAAAGGTCGATACCGGTGACAAGCTCAATCACGGCAAATTTGCCGAAAGCCCTGAAATCGTCCAGTTGATCGGCCAGCGGCTGATGACTGGCCAGCCCCTGACGGACTCCAACATCACCCTCGGCGAGGGCGTTGCCGCCGTCGTAGGAGGCACGGTGCAAACAGTGGGTAAGGTCGCAGGCACGGCAGTCGCAGCACCGCTGACGATCATCGGACAGCCTCTGCCGGCCGCTGCAAAACCAGTCGAAGTCGAAGATACACTTCGCGCCGACCCGCAATCGAAGCCGCTGACGCAGTAACGAGCGCGATTTACGTGGGCGGTTACGTCTCGCAACACCGGCATTTACGGTAACGTACTTCCGCAAACGACCTCAAAGTAGAAGTCTCTCCCGGTCGAATGGCGACGATCCAGTTCCGGCGGGGTCATCCCTGCCCGACACCAAGGAGAGCGGAATGTTGAACGACCTTGCGAAGGGGAGGACGTGATGGCCACGACACTCTCCGGGAGACTTCTTTCGGCAACGGCAGCGGTCGCTATGAGCCTCGCCGCTGCACCCTTCGTTTCGATCGCCTACGCTCAGGAGGCGGCTCCTGCCGCAACGGCAGCGCCGGCGACGCCCGACAAGCCTAATATCCTCGTCATCTTCGGTGATGATGTCGGCCAGACGAATATCAGCGCCTATTCCTTCGGCGTCATGGGCTACCGCACGCCCAACATCGATCGCATCGCCAAGGAAGGCCTGATGTTCACGGATTATTATGCCGAGAACAGCTGCACGGCGGGCCGCTCCACGTTCATAACCGGCCAGGTCTGCCTGCGCACCGGTCTCTGCAAGGTCGGCATTCCCGGCGCAACCGTCGGCCTGCAGCCGCGTGACATCACCATTGCCCAGGCCCTCAAACCGCTCGGTTATTCAACGGGGCAGTTTGGCAAGAACCACCTTGGCGACCGCGACGAATTCCTGCCGACCAAGCATGGTTTCGATGAGTTCTACGGCAACCTCTATCACCTGAATGCCGAAGAGGAGCCGGAACGTCCCTATTATCCGAAGGACGATGAGGCCTTCGTGCGCGCGAACTCACCGCGCGGCGTGCTGAAGGCAACGGCAGACGGAAAGATCGAGGATACCGGTGCGCTTAACACCAAGCGCATGGAAACCATCGACGATGAGACGACCGCCGCGGCGATCGATTTCATGGACAGGCAGGTCAAGGCGGGCAAACCCTTCTTCACCTGGATGAACACGACCCGCATGCATGCCTTCACGCACGTGCGCGCGTCGATGCAGGGCCAGAGCGGCATGCCCGGCAACGAATATGCCGATGGCATGATCGAGCATGACGGCGACGTCGGCAAACTCTTGAAAGCCCTCGATGATCTCGGCATCGCCGACAATACGATCGTCGTCTACACGACCGATAACGGGCCGAACCAATGGTCCTGGCCGGATGCCGCTACCACGGCGTTCCGCAGCGAGAAGGATACCAACTGGGAAGGCGCGTTCCGCGTTCCCGCCCTGGTGCGCTGGCCGGGCCATATCAAGGCCGGCGAGGTCTCCAACCAGATGATATCCGGCCTCGACTGGTTCCCGACGCTGCTTGCCGCGGCCGGCGACCCGGACATCAAGGACAAGCTGGTAAAAGGCACGACGATCGGCGGCAACCAATTCAAGGTCCATCTCGACGGCTATAACCAGCTTCCCTATCTCACGGACCAGCAAGAGAAATCGAACCGTCAGGACTTCTACTACTTCAACGACGACGGACAGCTCGTCGCCTATCGCTACAACAACTGGAAGATCGTCTTCTGCGAACAGAGGGAGCCGGGTGGCTTCGTGGTATGGGCCAATCCCTTCGTATGCCTGCGCGCACCGAAGGTCTTCAATCTGCGGATGGACCCGTACGAGCGAGCCGATGTCGTCTCCGACCAGTATTACGACTGGCTGGCGAAGAATGCTTATCTCATCCAGTACGGCGTCTGGCGTGTTGCGCCATTCCTCCAGACCTTCCGCGAATTCCCGCCAAGCCAACGTTCGGCGAGCTTCAGCGTCGACCAGATGGTTGAGGCGCTGATGCGATCGCTCGAGCAGAGCCCAGCTGGCGCCCAATAGCATCGCCTGGCGAAAGACCGCAGGCGTGGCAAATTCTATCGCGCCTGCAATTCGAACTCACGCGGAGCGCATATGACAGCACGTGACGACATCCTGGATCTCGGCAAGCGTATCAGCCAATCGATCATCGGACAGGAGACGATGGTCGAACGGCTGCTGCTCGGCCTGCTCGCCAATGGCCATCTGCTGGTCGAGGGCCTGCCAGGCCTTGCCAAGACGAGAGCGATCAAGAGCCTGGCGAAGAACCTCGATTCAGAGCTTTCCCGTGTCCAGTTCACGCCGGACCTGCTGCCTGCCGATATCACCGGATCGGAGATCTATTTCTCCGAAGGCGGCAAGGGTGAGTTCAAGTTTCAAGAGGGGCCGATCTTCGCCAATCTCATCCTTGCCGACGAGATCAACCGCGCACCGGCCAAGGTACAATCGGCCCTGCTGGAGGCGATGGAAGAGCGGCAGGTTACCGTCGGCGGTAAGAGCTATCCGTTGCCTGATCTCTTCATGGTCATGGCGACACAGAACCCGATCGAGCAGGAAGGCACCTATCCCCTGCCCGAGGCGCAGCTCGATCGCTTCCTCATGCATGTCGAGGTCACCTATCCTGACGGGGCATCCGAAGCCGCGATCATGCGGCTCAACCGAGACGAGGAGAACGCTGCCCACACTAAAGGTTCCGCGCCGGCCACGGAGCGCCTGAACCCGCAGGCGGTCTTCGATGCCCGCAAGGAAATCGGCGCGGTGACGGTCTCCGAACCGGTCGAGAAATACATGGTCGCCCTCGTCCTAGCCACGCGCTATCCCGACCGATACGACAAGGACCTGGCAAAACTCCTGCAGGTCGGCGTCAGCCCGCGCGGCGTCATCGGCCTCGACAAGGTTTCACGCGCCTACGCATGGCTGAAAGGCCGCGATTACGTGACCCCCGACGATGTGAAGGCCATCGTCAACGATGTCTTTCGCCATCGCCTTATCCTGTCCTACGAGGCACACGCCGCCAATACCACCGCCGATCAGGTGATCGACCGCATCACTGAGCTGGTTGCGGTCTCATGAGTGGCGCGGCCCTGAGCAGCGATGGCGTCTACGTCACGACGGAACAGCTCGTCGCTCTCGAGGGCCGCGCCCGCAACCTGACCTTCGTCCAGAAAGCGAGAAGCCACCAGCAGCTCGCGGGGCGCATGCAATCGGCGCTGCGCGGCCGCGGCCTGATCTTCGAGGAATTGCGCGATTACCTGCCGGGCGACGATATCCGTTCCATCGATTGGCGGGTGACGGCGCGTACGAGCAGGCCGGTCGTCCGCATCTATGGTGAGGAGAAGGAGCGGCCGGCCATCCTGGTGGTCGATCAGCGGATCAACATGTTCTTCGGCAGCCGCCGCGTCATGAAATCCGTCACCGCCGCCGAGGCCGCCATGCTCTGCGCCTGGCGCATTCTTGGATCGAGCGACCGGGTGGGCGGCTTCATCTTTGGCGATGGCGATATAGAGGAGGTGAAGCCACATCGCAGCCGCAATGCCGTCATCGCGCTTGCCGACAAGATTGCCGCCAAGAACAAGGCGCTGAACGCCGGCTTTGCGGGCGTGCCCTCTCCGGCCTCGCTGGATGAAGTGCTGCAGCGCGTAGCGGGTATCGCCCATCACGATCATCTCATCGTCATCATCAGCGATTTCGGCGGGCACGGCGTGACGACGCGCGATCTGCTGCTGGCACTCTCGGCTCGCAACGACGTGATCTGTCTGCTGATCTACGATCCCTTTCTCCTGGAGCTTCCCAAATCCGCCGATATCGTCGTCAGCGGCGGAGGGTTGCAGGCGGAACTGTCGCTCAGCCAGGCCGGCGTGCGCAAATCCATCGACACCTTCGCCCGCAATCGCGGCCGCGAATTGCGGGCATGGCAACGCGAACTTGGCCTGCCCATGCTGCCCGTCTCCACTGCCGAGGAGACGGCGCCGCAGCTTCGCCGCCTGCTCGAGCAATCCGCCTGGCGGCAGCGGAGGCGCTGATGGAGCCGAAAATCCAGCTCGATCCGATGACCGAAACGGCACTCCGCTCTTTACACGACATTGCGGTTCCGCCGCCTGTCTCCTGGCTGCCTCAGACCTGGGGCTGGGCTGCACTTGCTGTCTTGCTCGGCATTGCAGTGCTGGCGGCCCTCCTTGTCTGGCTCAGGCGATATCGCCGCAATGCCTACCGGCGGGAAGCTCTGCGATTGCTTGATGGCATCGAAGCCGACATTCGCAGTCCGGCGAGCCGGGAAAAGGGTGTCCACGAACTGTCGGAACTCTTGAAGCGCACGGCACTCGCGGCATGGCCAAGGAGTGATGTCGCAGCCCTCACCGGTCAGGCGTGGCTGCAGTGCATGGACAGCCGCGGAGCGTACAAGGCGCTGACCCGCCTGCTCGATGATCTCGAGTATCGCGACAGTGCAGCCATCGCCGCTCTTCCCCCTGATAGCGCCAATGAGCTCATACTCAATTCGAGACGGTGGATCAGGAGGCACCATGTATCAGCTTGAGCATCCATGGCTGCTTCTGCTGCTTCCGCTTCCCCTGCTGATCTGGTGGTTGCTGCCACCGCACCGGGAGACATCGGCATCGATCCGTCTGCCGTTTTTCGATCAGGTAACACGCGCCGCCGGCGTACAGCCGACAGAGGGTTCCGTCGTGCCGAAGCGAACATGGCACCAGACGATCGTCGAGGGCCTCGCCTGGTGCCTTGTCGTGCTGGCGCTCGCCCGGCCACAATTCGTCGAGCCACCGCTCGAAAAGGTAGAGCCGCAGCGCGATATCCTCTTGGCGCTCGACCTCTCGCAATCGATGGAGACACGTGATTTCCCGGTACCCGACGGCAGTCTGGGAGCGCGCGTCGACGCCGTACGAACCGTGGTCGCCGATTTCGTCACGAAACGACCGAACGACCGGCTAGGCCTGATCGCTTTCGGCGATGCGCCCTACCCGCTTGCGCCCTTCACCATGGACCATGATCTCGTACGGATGATGATCAACGGATTGCTGCCCGGCATTGCCGGCCCGCGCACATCGCTTGGGGATTCGATCGGCCTCGCGCTCAGAATGTTCGAAAAGACCACAGTCCCGGAAAAAGTCCTGATTCTGCTGACCGACGGCAATGATACGGCAAGCAAGATGCCGCCGCTGAAGGCGGCAGAGATCGCCGGCAGGAATAACATCATCATCCATGCGATCGGCATCGGTGATCCCGCCGCGACAGGCGAGGACAAGCTGGATACGGGCACATTGCAGAAGATCGCCGCAGATACCGGCGGGCGTTATTTCTTCGGCGGCGACCAGAACCAGCTCGAGGCAATATATGACGTTCTCGACCAGATCACGCCGGATGAACAGAAGGTACTGTCCTGGCGCCCGCGTATCGAACTGTTTCATTGGCCGCTTGGCGCCGCGATCGTCATTCTCGCCCTCTATCACCTCTTTGCAGGCTCTTACGGCCTGATCCGCAGGAGGGCCGCGGCGTGATTACGGATCTGCATTTCCTGCGGCCGTGGTGGTTGCTGGCCCTGTTCGTTCCACCCCTCATCCTCTGGCTGGCAGCGCGCTCAGACGATATTCGCGACCGTTGGAAGAGCATGATCGCGCCGCATCTGCTCGACAAGCTGATCGTCGAGCCCATCGGTCGTGGCCGGATCAATCCGTCTTGGCTGCTCGCCGGTCTGATGGCCTTGGGCACGATCGCCGCAGCAGGTCCGACGTGGCAGCGCGAGGCCCCGCCCTTTGTCGAGGATACAGCGCCTCTTGTCATCGCCGTCGATCTTTCGCCGACCATGGACGCGATCGATATCAGCCCCAGCCGCATCGAACGTGCAAAGCTCAAGATCCACGATATCCTTGCCGCGCGACCCGGGGCGAAAACCGCAGTCGTCGCCTATGCCGGCAGCGCCCACCTCGTAGTACCGCTGACAGAAGATGCCTCCTTGATCGAGAGCTACTCGGATGCCTTGGCGACGCGGATCATGCCCAAGCCCGGCAAGGACACGTCAGCTGCGCTTTCGCTGTCGAACAACCTTTTCAAGACCGAGGGCACGGCTGGCACGATCCTGTTTCTGACCGATGGTATCGAACCGGCGGCACTGGATGCACTGAAGGCCGCAAATGCCAATAGCGTCGTCATTCTCGGCATAGGAACTGCCGAGGGCGGTCCGGTCAAGACGGCCGACGGCAGCTTTCTGACAGGTGCGGGCGGCGGGCGCCTCCTGCCCAAACTCGATATCGAGGCCCTGAAGCAGGTACAGTCGGCGACGGGGGCAGATGTCGCTACTATCACGGATGACGATACGGACGTGCGCTGGATCAGCCAGCGCATCAGCACGAATTTTTCCGATGCGCAGGCTTCCGAAGGCAATCGCTGGCGGGATGCCGGCTGGTGGTTGGTTGGTCCGGTCGCCTTGTTGCTCGCCTTCTCCTTCCGGCGCGGCTGGGTGGTCAGGGTCGGCGCTCTGTTCCTCGCTATCCGATTACTGACGCCGTCTCCGGCGGAGGCGGCTGACTTCATGGATCTGTGGCTGACGCCGAACCAGCAGGGGCGACTGGCTTTCGAACAGGACGATTTCGAGAGGGCTGCCGGCCATCTCAGGGATCCCATGTGGAAAGGCGTCGCGCTTTACCGGGCTGGCCATTTTCAGGATGCGCTCGACGCCTTCGCAGCCATCGATACGGCCGAGAGCTGGTACAATCAGGGAAATACACTCCTGCATCTCGGCAAATTCGAAGAGGCCGTCGCGGCTTACCAGAAGGCGATCGAAAAACAGAAGGACTGGCCGGACGCTGAGGCCGATCTCGTCATCGCAGAAAGGCTACTAAAGGCCCAACAGGAGAAGGAAGAAGAGCAGCCGCAGGAGCCGAACGAGAAGCCCGACAGCGTCCAGTTCGACGACAAGGGAAAAAAAGGCAAGGAAGGGCAGATCAGCATCGCCGAACAGACCTCGGAGATGTGGATGAAGAACATTCAGACGAGCCCGGCCGACCTGATGGCGCGCAAGTTCGCAATGGAAGCGCAGGAGCAAAAGCAATGATGCGCTTTGGCCTGTTGTTTTGGCTGGTGATATCGGGGAGTGCGCTCGCCGCCGAACCGTTTGCGCGGGCGGCGATCGAAGGCAGCGGCGAGATCGTGCCGGGGCAGCAGATGCGCCTGACGGTCGATGTCTTCGTACCCGACTTCTTCACCTCGCCGCCGCAGTTTCCCCTATTCGATGTTCCGAACGCAATGGTCACCCTGCCGGAGGAGCGCAGCTTCAACCTGACGCAGACCATCGACGGCGTGCAATATTCCGGCATCCGCCGCAGTTATGCGATCGTGCCGGAAGTATCCGGCCTCTTTACCGTGCCGGATATCCCGATCGAGCTTGGCTATGCCGTGGAAGGAAAGCCGACAAAGGCAACCGTCACCATCCCGGGTATTTCTTTCACGGTCGGTGGCGACTCCCTCCCGGACCAGCCGGTATTTGCGGCGCATGGTTTGACGATCGAACAATCCTTCGATCGTGATCCGTCCAGGCTGAAGGCAGGCGATGCGCTTTCGCGGACCATCACCGTCACGGCTCTGGACACACAGGCCATGATGATGCCGCCGGTGGACATCGGCAACGCATCCGGGCTGCAGCAATATGTGAAGCCGCCTAAGATAGAAGACGGCATAGATATGAACAGGGAAACGGCCAGCAGACACACCGAAACCATTGTCTATACCACCGCCACCGCCGGAACATTCGACATACCCGCGGTTTCCTACCCGTGGTTCGATGTCGACAGCAAAACGCAGAAAACCGCGACACTTCCCGATGTGAAAGTCACGGTCGGCGCTGCAGCGGTCAAAGAGGCGATCGCTCCACAGCTTTCACAGGAAGAGAACCCCTGGTCGCGCCCGCGCAGCATCTGGCTCATTGCCGCAATCGCCGTCGCATTGGCGGCTGCCGTCCTCATTGTCCGCTGGCTCGCACCCAGTTTCGCCGCATGGCGCTCGAAACATCGGGATCTCAGAGACGGTTCCCGCTCCCATCACCTTCGCCAAATAACGCAGACCATCAGGACCGGCAGCGAAACCGCAATCTATGCGGCCCTGCAGGCCTGGGCCTCGGAAGTCGGGTACCGAACTATCGCCGATTGGCTGGCAAGAGAGGGCTCTGCCGACCTCAAGCAGCAGATCGAACTTCTGGAACGCAGGCTTTTTGCGGCACAAGTGGGTACGGATATCGACAGGACCGCAATCGCCAATGCCCTTGTCCTGCACGGTGCTGTGAGCGACGAGAAAAAACGATCGGCGCTGCCGCCGCTCAACCCGATCACGGCCGATGAAAGATCGCCAGCCTGACGGCCCACCCGGTTTCTATTTCGGAAACAGGAATGTCATGCCGACGCGAAAGGCCCAGCCTTCGGCCCCATTGTCGGGCGCATCCGCCCAGTAGCGAACGCCGGCGGACAGGCTGACTGGCTGCTGGCCGAATTTCAGAAGCTTCGAAGCCTGCAGATTGATCGGTACGGACCACTGGTTGGCTTCCCAGTCATAGGTGCTCTCGGTGTTGAGCGTGAAGGTCCAGGCATCCTTTGTCGTGTATGAGAGGAAGGGCTGCAGGAAGGTCGAGCTCACATCCGCCCTGTCGCTCTGTCCCGCGAAGGACCAGATATGGTTGGCGAGAATGCCATAAGTCCAGGGACCGTCCTGTTTCAACAGCACCGCGGTCGGACCCGCGCCCCATTTCCCGGCCCCCAGCAATTCGTCCGTCGCTGTCGGAATGAGAAAGACCGGGCCAACACCCCAGATGAGTCCACCCGGTCCGGGCTGCTTGGGAGAGAAGAAGAAGCTCTGCGTGATATCGCCGATACCGAACTGATGCCCGGAGGAGCCAGCAATATCGTCCTGCCATATGACAGGCAGAATGGTGCGCGAAATGATGTTCCAGTCCTCATTGATGGAAAACGGAATGACCGGCTGAATATTCAGCGTCTCGCGATTGCCGTCTTCCGGGCCGAAACCGCGGTCATAGTTGAACTGGAAGGGGACGCTGATCAGCGAAGCGACCGGATTGGTGAGCTTCTTGGCAAGATCGCTGTCGGACTCCTGCGCCGCAGCCGAGCCGATCATGCCGAACAGCCCGTGCAAAAGCGCCAGCAGGCAAGACGCCAACCTGATCCGGCTCATAATATCCCTCCGATACCCATGCGGCACGAGAAGACACAGGCTCACCCTCGCAAACAAGTACGTTACCGTAAATTTACGCCAGCCATTACCTCGCGCGCGAGCGCGTTTACGGTAACGTACTTCCGTCTCCCCCGCTTAAGCGCGAAACTTCAAGCTCAGACTCCGGAGGTGACGATGGCGTTGGCATTCGACGATGGGCAGGCTTCGGGAGCGACACCCGAAGGCATGGTCTGGATTCCCGGCCGGACCTTCACGATGGGTTCGAACGACCACTACCCGGAGGAAGCGCCCGCACATCCCGTGAAGGTCAATGGCTTCTGGATCGACGAAATCCCGGTCACGAACCGCAGGTTCACGGAGTTCGTCAAGGCGACCGGCTATATCACCTTCGCCGAAAAGACGCCCGAGGCAAGGGACTACCCCGGCGCCAGGCCAGAGATGCTGCGCGCCGGATCGCTTGTCTTTTTCCAGCCGAAGACGGTCAGTGGGTCTGATATCACCCAGTGGTGGACCTTCAAGTTCGGTGCGAACTGGCGCAGGCCGCTCGGTGGCCTGAGCGACCTGCGCGGCAAGCTCGACCACCCCGTCGTTCATGTCGCCTGGTGCGATGCCAAGGCCTATGCGGACTGGGCAGGCCTTGACCTGCCGAGTGAAGCGGAATGGGAGCTTGCAGCTCGCGGCGGCCTGGACGATACCGAATTCGCCTGGGGCAACGAGCTGATGCCCGGCGGCACCCCCATGGCCAACACCTGGCAGGGAACCTTCCCCGTGACATCCACGAAACCGAAAGGCCATGAGCGGACTTCGCCCGTTCGCAGCTTTCCGCCGAACGGCTACGGCCTCTACGACATGATCGGCAATGTCTGGGAATGGACCACCGACTACTGGTCCGACCGCCACACGGAACCCGCTGCAAAAGCCTGCTGCATTCCAAGCAATCCGCGCGGCGGCGGCGTGGAGGCGAGTTACGATCCCCGCCAACCCAGCATCCGCATTCCGCGCCGTGTGCTGAAGGGCGGCTCGCATCTTTGTGCACCGAATTACTGCCGTCGCTATCGCCCGGCCGCCCGCCATGCCGAGCCGGAGGATACATCGACGAGCCATCTCGGCTTCCGCTGCATCAAACGCGTTTCAGCGCCACCGGAGGACGTCCATGAGACGATCCACTCAAACCATTGACGCAAGCCTTGCCTCCCTCGTCGTCGCTCTCATCCTTCTGATCGCGGCAGCGTGGAACCCGGTCCTCGCGCAGGAGCCGCTGCCTTCGTGGAATGACACGTCCGCCAAGAGCCGCATCATGGATTTCGTCAAGGCAACCGTCACGGAGGGTGGTGAGCGTTATGTCGCGCCTTTGAACCGCATCGCCGTCTTCGACAATGACGGCACGCTTTGGTCCGAGCAGCCCTACTACGCGCAGCTCGGCTTTGTGCTCGACCGGGTCAAGACGCTCGCGCCACAGCATCCCGAATGGAAGACCAGAGAGCCCTTCAAGAGCGTTCTCGGCGGCGACCTGAAAGGCGTCGCAAGAGGTGGTGAAAAGGGCATGGTGGACCTCGTGATGGTGACGCATGCCAACACGACCACGGACGAATTCAACACGATCGTCACCGACTGGTTTGCGGCATCGAAACATCCGAAGACCGGCAAGCTCTATACCGAGATGACCTACCTGCCGATGCGCGAACTGCTGGACTATCTGCGCGCCAACAGCTTTCGCACCTATATCGTCTCGGGCGGCGGCGTGGAATTCATGCGTCCGGTGACGGAAAAGATCTACGGCATCCCGCCCGAACAGGTCGTCGGCAGTACGATTGCCACCGAATATGATCTGGTCGGCGACGTTCCGGTCCTCAGACGCCTGCCGAAGATCGACTTTGTCGACGATGGTCCAGGCAAGCCGGTGGGCATCAACAAGTTCATTGGCCTCAGGCCGATCTTCGTCGCCGGCAATTCGGATGGCGACTACGAGATGATGCGCTGGACGACGGCGGGCAAGGGTCCGGGCTTCGCCATGCTGGTCCACCATACCGACGCCGCGCGGGAATACGCCTATGATAGGGATTCAGCCTTCGGGAAGCTGGATAAGGCACTCAACGAGGCCGAGCGTCGCAACTGGCTGGTGGTCGACATGAAGAACGACTGGAAAAAGATCTTCGCTTTCGATCAGTGAAAAAGCACTCGGTCGGGTGATTGCCGCGAGCGCCCTCGCGCAATCTCAGAAATGAAAGACGACGCCCAGGATCGGGCCATGCTCGACGATATCGTTGGTCAGGGTATCGTCACTATAGTTCACGCCGAGAGCACGATAGCCGGCAATGGCGGAAATGGTGTCATTCCATTTGTAGCCGATAGCCGCCATGACATCCCAGTCGAGATCGGCACCGCCGGCGCCGATCAGACCCCACCCGGTAAAATAGACCGAAGGCGTGATCGAATACATCCCCCTGACGCCGGCCATGGCATCGACCCAAGTGGCATCGTCAGTGCCTGACACGCCGCCCAGCGGGCCGCCGGAAAAGGAAATCGTCGTTTCGGTATACCAGATCTTCACGCCGCCGATCACATCGAGGCGGCCCTGGGGCTCGTCAATCACCGAGTAACCCGCACCGATCATCGCCGTGAAGGTTTCCGTTTTCAGGTCGACCTCGTCGGCGAATATGCCGCGCGGCGTGGCCGAGTCCGTCGTTATGCGGGCATAGATAATATCGGTCACGATGCTGAAACGGTCATAACGGGCATCGCCCGCTGCCATGAAGCCGAAATCGATATCCGAGAGAATGTCGCCGAAACTCTCGTCGACATGAACCTCCGGAAGGCCGAAAACGCCGGTGTCGCCCGTGATCCCGGCGGCCCAGAAATAGGGCGAGATCGAAAAGGTCCATTTGTCGGGATCATCCGGCAGCGGCTGCGGAGCGAGAACGGGAGCAATATCCGCAGCCTTCACGACTACGGGAGCGGCCAGAATGGCCGCGGAAAGCAATAGCATGGTGGTTCGCATCCAATATCCCTCTGCTGACCCACGAATTTAATCGCCCCTGTAGCGATAGGATACATCTCCGGCTCTACGCGGAAGTACGTTACGGTAAACCGCGCCGTAAATGCCGCTGTAAACGGGCCTGTCGTTTTCGGGATATTGCGACGCTTCTGCCTCGGAAGCCGAAAGGAAAAACGCTTCGAATGTTCTCGTCGCATCGGCCGACCAGGTTGCAGGAGAGCTTTGCAGAGAACGGGAGCGAGCAGCTAATCCCATTTACGGGTTCACGGCTCCGGTGACGTCGTTGAGCGCGAATACGGCCCCCGCCTTTGTCAGTCCTGCTACGATCTCTGCCGAAAGCAATGGCTGGAAGCGCCTTGCCTCGAGCTTCCAACGCAAGGTGCGCTCGAAATCCGGATCCCTGCCCCGCACATCGGCAAGCCGCTCCTTCGCCTGGTCGGAACCGAGCTGACCGAGTGCGGCCACCCGTAAAGCCCGCACGACGAAATCGGTGCAGTTCACCTGTTCGGCAAGCAATGAGGCCTCCGACCAATCACCGCGGCGATAAGCATCCAGGGCAAGCACGAGCATGGCATCACGCGGCACGATATCGACGGCCCGCCCCGCATCCTGCGCCATGGCGACACCGGCGTCGAAGTAACCGGCCGAAAACAGTACGGAAGCAAGTTTCGCCACCGCATCCGGATTGCTCGGATTGAGCGAGATCGCCCGGTTCCCGGCCTGCAGCGCCGCATCGATGCGCCCGTCGGCGAACTGCGTCATCATCAGCGCCACATAGGCGCGGTCCGACATTGGGGCGAGCGAAACCGCGCGGTTTGCCAAATCGAGAGCACGGGCGCGCACCGCGGCATCCCCGGCCGCGGCCTCCGGCGCGATGAGGACACGTGCGAGCAGCGCCTTGGCATCGGAATTGCTCGGATCGGCGGCAAGCGTCCGTTCGAGACAGGAGCGCACCGCGGCCATATTGTCCGAGCTGCCGTCATCGAGCTGATATTCTGCACGCAGGACACAGGCATTACCGATTGACTCCGTACTGCTGGCATGGGTTTCGATATTGTTGATCGCGCCCCGCGTCGCTGCAAAGCGGCGAGCAAGAACATCGACGATCTCCTGCCGGGTCGCTGCCGGGCTCCTGCCATCGATGGCGATCTTTTCGAGCCCCGATTTCAGGAGGTCGCCGGACTGGCTATCGACGATCTGCCACCAGACGCTTCTGATATCGCCGTCGCCGTAATATTTCATGTCGATTTCATAGGCCCGCCCCGCGACCTTCTGGGCTTGCTTACCGGCATGACCCGCCTTCGCCACTGTCAGCGTCTGGAATTGTGTCAGCGCCGTCAGCAGCATATCGCGCGTCTGGCTGGCCTCGCCCTGCAGCCTGCTGTCGACTGCATCCATGGAAAGAGCAACGGACGGACGGACCGTCAGGGACGGCTTCGATGCATATGCGACAGCGCCGGCGACAATCGCGACGCACAGCAGCAGCGCCCCGCTGGCATATATCGCCAGAGGCCGACCTGAGGGTGAAGCGGCAACAGAGCTCTCCGCAACTTGAGAAACCGGAACATCATCCGGCGTCTCGGGCAGATCGCTTTCCAACGCCAGCTTTTCCTCGTCTTGTTCGTAAGGCACATGCGAACGGGGGAAAAGCGTCACATACGTTCCCTTGGGGATGTGGATTGTCACATCACGCTCGGCACCGAAGGCTTCGTAATAGTTCTCGACCGACGAACGCAGCCGGCTCACCTCGATGCGCACGATTGGATCGTTGGATGCATCGAAATTGCTCGCTCGGCCGAGAACGTCTAGTGCGATGGAATAGGCCTTAACCCCCTCCTCGCAGCCGGCGAAACGCCTTTCCGCAAGATACCTGAGAATGGCCCGTTGCCGTTCCGTGGCGTGGAATCTGGGATCGGACAGAATTCGTTCGAGTTCCGCCCTGGCCTCCGGCAACGATACTTCGCATGCCCTGGTATCGTGTACTTCAGCACCCATGATCGCCCCGTACGCGCTGATTAGGCTAAAGTATAACAGAGATGTTTATCGCCGAGACAGCAGAAGGTTGCAACCGAAAATGCTAACAAAACCAGTAGACGATAGATTTTAACGCGAGTCAGCGCCTCAATCCGGCACGCTCGGGCGGTGTTCCAGGACATATTGGATGATGTCGGATTCGATTTCGGCACAGATGGTTTCGTATTCTGTCACCATCGGATAATGCTCGTCTCCAGGCTGCCGCATCAGCCGCCCCAGAGCGAGGCTTGCTTCTTCATAAGCCTCGAAGAGATCGTCGAGCGAATGGGATTTCGATGCGAGAAGCTGCAGTCTGCCGCGCATGGCAGGCAATTTCAGCATGAGCCGCCACAGCCCGCGCTGTGCGGTTTCGGTACTGTTGCGATTAATGCCTCCTTTCCCACGCATTGGAATTTCGGCCTCCTGCTCATCCCGCCAACTATGGAGTGGCGGGCGGAAGATGGAAGTACGTTACCGTAAATTCGCCACCGTTTACGCTTCCTCCCTCGCCTTTACGCCGGAGTTTACCGTAACGTACTCCCCTAAACGCATCGGCTGTGCACATCCTTCTATTTGTGTAAGGATGAGCGCATGGACAGATCGGTGACGGCCTCTGCTGCAACCGGCAGCTTCGCCGGGAGACATCTAGGATGATCAGGCTGGCGGTATTTCTTCTGGCTTTCCTCGTTGTGACCGCGGCGGCGGCTCAAACCGCGCCACCACCGCCTCAGCAGAAGATCGACCAACTGATAGGCCTGTTGCAGGATCCCGAGATCCAAACCTGGCTGGAAAGTCGGAAGAAGGAGCAGGACGCAACAGCCGCAGCCGCCCAGCCATCAGGCTTTGCGACCTGGGAAGCGCGAGTGCGCGCGCGCATCGATGGTATTCTTGCGGCCGTTCCGCGCATCCCCTCCGAAATGTCCGAAGGCGCCGCTCGTGCTCGCCAGGACGCCGTCTCACACGGCTATGCGCCGATCTTCCTGATTTTTGCCGGCTTAGTCGCAATAGGCGCGGCCGCCGAATGGCTCTTCAGGCGCGCGCGCCCCGCATCGATCGGCCCGGTCGCCCGTCTTCTTCCGGTCGCAGTCTTTAGCGTGGTTGTGGCGATCATATTCTTCGCCGTCGAATGGCCGCCGCTCGCCCGGCTGGTCCTCCTTGCCTATCTGGTCGCCTTCATCGTCTACCGCATCGGCGCTGTCCTGATTGGCCTCGTGGAAAGCAATCGCCCCGGGCTTGTTATCCGCGCCCGAATCTTTCTCGGCATCACACTGTTTGCTGTAGCAACCTCAACACTCGGAGCACCACTTGGCGTTGATCCCGCCGTCACCGAAGCGATCTCCTACGGCTTCTCGATTCTTCTACTGGCGCTGGCGATTGAAACGGTCTGGTCGGCTCTCATCCATCCCCTTGTCATAAAGGCAGGGCTGACCGCCTTTCTTGCCCTCCTATGGGCACTCTGGTGCCTGGATCTGCAAGGTCTTTTCTGGATCGGCGTCTATGTCCTTGTCCTGCCGGATCTGTTGCGCGCCACGGGCCGGGCTGCGGCAACACTCACTTCTGCACCGCCTGAGAGTCCGAAGAGCATATTGCTCGTGCGCGGCAGTCGGGCAATCGTCATCGCGCTCGCTGCTGGGTGGCTTGCTCTCGTCTGGCGCTTCAGCCCGGATTCCCTCGCAAATCAGAACGCGACGATAGCCGCCGTCCTCAATGGATTGCTGAAAGGCGTCATCGTGCTTTTGATTGCCGATCTTCTCTGGCAGCTTGCCAAGGGCTGGATCGATCGCACCATTACAACCTCTGCAGACGCGACCGGCCTCGCCCCTGCCGAAGTGGCAAAACGCGCGAGATTCCGCACACTTTTGCCGATCTTCCGCAATGGACTTGCCGTCATGGTGGCGGTCATGGCCGGCCTGATCGTTCTCTCCCAGCTTGGCGTCGAGATCGGACCGCTGATCGCCGGCGCGGGCATCTTCGGCGTAGCGATCGGATTCGGCTCGCAAACCCTCGTCAAGGACGTCATCAGCGGCGTTTTCTACATGCTCGACGATGCCTTCCGCGTCGGCGAATATATTCAGGCGAAAAACTACAAGGGAACGGTGGAAGGCTTCAGCCTGCGCTCGGTGCGGCTGCGCCACCATCGCGGCCCAGTCTTCACTGTCCCCTTCGGAGAGCTCGGCGCTGTGGAGAACATGAGCCGCGACTGGGTGATCGACAAATTCCGCATCTCGGTCGCCTATAACACCGACATCAACAAGGCCCGGAAAATTACCAAGGCGATCGGCGCAGAGCTGAAAGAAGATGCCGAGGTCGGTCCCCTCTTCATCGAGCCGCTCAAGATGAAGGGCGTCGAGGAATTCGGCGACTACGGCATCGTCCTGAGTTTCGCCATGACGACCGTGCCCGGCATGCAGACCTATATCCGCCGCAAGGCCTACGCCATGATCCGGGAAGCCTTCCAGAGCAACGGCATCGAATTCGCCCAGCCCATGGTTCAGGTCGGCGGCGACGACAAGAACGGCGCTGCGGCGGCCGCAACAGCCACGCTCCGCGCTGCCCAGCAGGCGAAGGCAGCCGGCGCGGAGGGCTGACATATTATTGTAACGGCAGCGACCGTCTTAATCGGCCTCGACGAGGTAACGTGTCAGCGCCGCCGCCGACATTTCGCGCGCTAGGCTCGCGGCCTGACCGGCCCACATATTGCTGAAATCCGGCCTGCCATCCTTCTCGGTCACCGCTCTCAGCGGCGCAAGCGCACCGCCGGCGGTCGGGAAGGCCGGTGCAGCCTTCGCAAGCGGTCCGATCTCCCGCATGAAACGATTGACGATCCCCCGTGCCGGACGGCCGGTGAAGACATTGGTGACGGCCGTATTGTCGTCCCGCGCCAATTTGAGCGCCTCGCGATGAAACGCGGTAATCTTTGCCTCCGGCGTTAAAAGATAAGCCGTGCCGACCTGAACGGCCGATGCGCCGAGCGCGAAGGCGGCGCGAACACCCCGCCGATCGCTGATGCCGCCTGCTGCAATGACGGGCACCGAAACCGCCTCGGCAACCTGCGGCACCAGCGCCATCGTGCCGACCTGAGTTGCCATGTCATCGCTCAGGAAATTGCCGCGATGCCCTCCGGCTTCGAAACCCATCGCAATGACAGCATCGACGCGATGCTTGGCGAGCCAGCGCGCTTCCGCAACCGTCGTTGCCGAGGCGATGATCCTCGCGCCGGTGCGACGCACACGCTCGAGGAGATCCGGACCCGGCAATCCGAAATGGAAGCTCACGACCTCAGGCCGGTAGCTTTCGACAAGGGCGCAATAATTGTCATCGAAGGGCGCTCTTCCTGCCGCCGGAACCGGCACGGCGGGATCCAGCCCCAGCTCAACATAATAGGGTGCGAGAGCGGTACGCCACGCCATCTGCGCAACGGGATCGGCGGCAGGATTGGTATGCGCGAAGAAGTTCACATTGATCGGCTTGTTGGTGGCGGCACGGATCTGGTCAAGCGCTGCTCTCGTCTGCTCGATCGTCAGAAGGGCGGCAGGAAGCGATCCAAGACCGCCGGCTTCGCTCGCCGCAATCACCATCTCGGGCGTGGTCGCGCCTGCCATTGGGGCCTGAATGATGGGGAGCTCGATCCCGAAGAGGCCGATGATACGATTGTCCTGCCAATTGCCCATGACACGATACTCCATGCATTGCGTTTGATCATAAGCGAGTGGCGGCTTTGCAGGCCGCCACGACACTATTTCTGCTTTGCTGCTTTTTCCGCAAGCTGCTTGCGATATTCAGGCACAGGCACACCACCGACACCCCAGTTTTCCATCTCGACTTCATCAATGACGACAAAGGTGCTGTCGTGCGGCTTGCCGAGGATATCGAAGAGCAGATCGCTGACGCCTTTAATCAGGGCGGCTTTCTGCTCCGGCGTCGTGCTGGTTGCGCCCGGAGCCGTGCCTTCACGCGTCACTTTGATATTCACATAAGGCATTGTCGTTCTCCTTGAAGGACGGGCGCTATGGAGCGCTCCGTCCGTTGCCTATCTCTCGGCTTACCAGCGACCGGCGTGCTGGCCGCCGTCGACATTCAGCGTCTCGCCGGTGACGAAGCCAGCACGCTCCAGATAGAGCACGGCATCGACGACTTCGCTCACCTCACCCAAGCGGCCGACCGGATGCAGGGCGCTGAGGAAAGCGTGCGTTTCCGGCGCATGCATCGGCGTCCTGATGATACCGGGTGCCACCGCATTCACGCGAATGCCGCGCTTGGCATATTCGATGGCAAGCCCACGGGTGACGGCATCGAGACCGCCCTTGGTCAGCGTCGCCAGACCCGAGGGAACATCGGCGATCGGCTGGTCCACAAGGGCCGTCGTGATCTGAACGATGTGACCATGGCCCTGCTTCAGCATCTGGGCAATGGCAAACTGCGTGATGTGGAAGAAGCCGGCAACGTTGACGTTGATGACGTTGTTGAAGTCTTCAACCGTGTAATCGGTAAACGGCTTGCCGATGAAGATACCGGCATTGTTGATCAGCGTATCGACACGACCGAAACGCTCGATGGCCGTCTTGACGACCTGCTCGGCCACGCCACGCTCGCCGATGCTGCCGGGTACTGCAACAATGCCTGCATCGGACGACGGCTGGATGTTGCGGGAGTTGGCAACGACGACATAGCCTTCCTTGCGATAGGCTTCGACGATGCCTGCGCCGATACCCTGCGAGGCACCGGTGACGATTGCGACTTTCTGTTCATTGCTCATGGTATGTCTCCTTGGAAGATGGCGCTTTGCGCCATGTTTGAGAGGTGATCAGGCCGTTAGGTCAACGGCGAGTGGTTTGCCTTTTTCGAAGAGTTTCAGGCGATCTCTCAGGTTGAAGACCGAAAAGGTGTGTGCGAGCTGATCCTGAGTTTCGCGGAAGTGCACCCAGCCTTCGTTATGCGCGGACAAGAGGAGCGCGTTCGGGAAGGCGTGCGCCGCCTCCAGAGCGTCTTCGCTGCCCATCGTCACGTGGAAGCGGCCACGGGGCTCGGCAGCGCCCGTAAACAACAGCACGACTTTGGGAGAAAACAGCCGCGCAACCTCGGCCGTGCCCTCGTACCAGACCGTGTCACCAGTCACGTACAGAAGGTCGCCCGGCTTTTCGCGGCCGAGGGCGAAGCCGACGACATCGCCGGAAATCGGCTCGATGCCGACGGGGCCGTGGCGGGCGGGCGTTGCCGTAACCAACAGCCTCTCGCCGTTAGCACCTTCCAGCGTGACGGTTTCGAACGGAGCAAGACCCAGTGCATTGCCGCCCAGCCGCTCTGCTCCAGCCTTCGTCGTGAAGGTGGTGCCGACGTCAGGAAGCATTGCCCGGCCAGCACTATCGAGATTGTCGAAGTGCTGGTCGTGGCTCAAAAGAACCGCGTCCAGCCGACCGATCTCGTCGACCGAGAAGGCAGGGCCGGAGGTCTTTTCGAAGCGGACGGGCGTTTCCTTGTAGAGGCCCGGCGGGTCGAAGGTCGGATCGGTGAGAAGCCGGAGCGTGCCGTATTCGATCAGCACGGTCGGTCCGCCGATAAGCGTGAGATTGAGATTGGAAGAGGTCATGTCGGCAACCTTTCTGTTTCGAGGTCGCCTCCTATTTAGTCCCGTTCCCTTCTGAGAAAAATTCGCTATTCTTTGCCAATGGCTGATAAAAAACGCACAGAGCCGGACTGGCAGGACATCAGGGTCTTCCTCGCATTGGGGCGACATGGCAGTCTGTCAGCGGCGGCCCGCACATTGCGCGTCAACCATGCAACGATTGCCCGCCGGCTTCATTCACTGGAGGAAACGCTCGGCGAAAAACTGGTCGAGCGCCGCCCGGACGGCTATGTGCTCACACCCGCCGGAACCCGCGCACTCACTGCAGCAAGCGATATGGAAGCCTCCGTCCAGACGCTCGGACGGGGCTGGAAGGATGACACGCCGAAAGGCCTGGTGCGCATCAACGCTTCGCCCGCACTCTCGCAGGGCTTCCTGATCCCCCGGCTGGCGGAAATCAGCAAACAATATCCGGGCCTCGACATCGACCTCGCGACCGACCTGCGTACCATAAGCCTTGAACGCCACGAGGCCGACATCGCCATACGCCTGGCAAAACCGCAGGACGGCGATCTCATCGCCAAGCAGCTCGCGACGATCGGATACGGATTTTACGGAACGCAGGAGGTTTGCCGGCAGGTCGAAAACGGCGCCGAACCCGTCTTCGTCGGATTTGACGAGGTGAACGGCTATGTGCCCGAGGCGATCTGGCTGGCCCGCCACTTCTCGCACGCGCGTGTGTCTTTCCGCGCCAACAATCAGGTTTCCCAGGCGATGGCTGCCAAGTCAGGCGCAGGTCTGGCGCTCCTGCCGCATTACATCGGTCGCACGGAAAAAAGCCTCTATGCTTGCTCGCTCGAACTCGTCCCGCCGCCGCGGGAGGCCTGGCTTCTCACCCGACGCCAGCAGCGCAAGGATCTGCCGATCCGGACCGTCGCCGAATACATCACCAAGATATTCGCGACGGAACGAGCTTTATTCGAGGAATGAGGCCTCGAGTCCACATCCCGAAGCCGCGCTTCCTTAGAAGGACAGGTCGAGCACTCGGCCTTCGAACAGGCGGTCGCGTGAACCCTCGAGATGCGCCCGCATCAGGTCACGGGCATTCTCCGCCCTGCCCTCGGCGATCGCCTTGTAGATTTCGTTATGCTCCTGGTACACCTGCTCCAGGCCCGGTCGTGGGCCGAGCAGCGAAAGCCCGTGCAGATGCATGCCGACGGCGATATGCGCTTTTAGCGCATCCATGGAGGCGGTGTAATAGTGATTGTTGGCCGCCTCGGTGACGGCACGGTGGAAGACGAAGTCGGCATCCACCCGGTGTAGCTGATGACTTGTCGCTTCACGCAGATCCGCAAGGGCTGCGGCAATCTTCTGGATCGCGGCATCGTCGCGGCGCTTGGCGGCAAAATAGGCGGCAGCCGGCTCGATCGTCAGGCGGAATTCGTAGCAGCGCTGGATATCGGCAATCGTCTTGACCGGCGAATAGGCAAGCTGCGCTGTCGGCGAGCCATGCGCGCTGACGAAGGTGCCAGCCCCCTGCCTTGCATAGACAATCCCCTGCTCTCTGAGACGCGCCAGCGCATCGCGCACGATGGGGCGCGAGACGCCGAGCAGAGAGGCAAGTTCATGTTCACCCGGAAGGCGTGAATCCGGCGGATAGTTGCCGGCGCGGATACGCTCCATCAACTGATCGAAGACACGGTCGACCAGCTTCACAGCCTTGCCGCGCTCCGGTCGAGCTGCAGGCGCTGCCTCCGGCTTCACCAATCCGCCATTCGCTTCATCCACTCTCATTCTCCCCGCTGGCATCCGTTAAGCCGCCTGATTCCGAACGATCAGTCTTAGCAAACTATCGGAATTGCCGAAGCCCCCCGACTTGACGGCACACCGGAATTGCCGCCCGTTGACACCGGTAACGTCAAACCACGGAATACCGGCTTCGATTTCCCCCTTCGGAAACAGGACTGAAACGCCCAGTTCGCGAAAAACGGCAAGCGCAGTATCGCCGCCACCCACCATGATCATGTCCGGGTTCGTATCATCTATGACCGATTTCACACCCTGCGCAAAGCGAGTGGCAACGAGTGCGGCATCGCTCTTCATCTCGCCCGTGCAGCGCATCAGCGCCGGCAGTGCCAGCCCCTCGCCGCTTTCGACCACGCCCATCGGCGCATCCATGACGATGCGGAGCGCACCCGAGGCTTCAAGACTGTCCATCTGCGCGGCGGTGATCGGATCGCGGGAGCCGAAGGCAAAAAGTGTCTTCCGCGTCGCAAGAAATTCCGGCGGGAGCCGTGCAGCCTCGCCGAGCCGGCGCGCCAGTGCGGAGCCCAGACCGCGAGCGCCGACGGCAAGCGTCGAAAGCCAGTCATTCTCGACGACGACGATATCGAGATCGGCATCGTCCTCGGCATCGGCGACCAATACTTCGCGGCCAAATCCGGCAAAGAGATCGGCGATCGGCAACGGATGCTCAACGCCCCGCCCGACCACGCAACCGCGATAGGTGATGCGCTCCTGATCGGGAATGGCGGGCGCCATGAGGATAGTCTTGAGACCCAACACATCGGCCAGCGCAATGCTTTCGGCCGCAACATTGCCCTTCAACCGGGAGTCGATTTTCTTCATGAAGATGGCCGACCCGGCAGCGCGCAGGGTCTCGGCAACCGCCCGCACGCGCGCATCCGCTTCCTCCTCCGGCAGGCCGCGCGAGGCCGTATTGACCACCACGACTTCGGCACCGGTTTCCAGCGACTTGCCGGCCGCTTCGATATCGATCGCCACAGCGACTGACAGCCCGGCCTCGACAAAGGGGGTCCCCGTATCGAGAGAGCCGGTCAGGTCGTCGGCAATGATGGCGACTTTCAGCGTCATGAGGCCTGCCCCGTATTGACGGCATGGCAGGCGACGAGATGGCCGGGCTTTGCCTCCGTCCATTCCGGAATGACCTTGCTGCAAACCTCCATCGCGATCGGGCAGCGCGTATGGAAACGGCAGCCTGTTGGCGGGTTCAGCGGGCTCGGCACATCGCCCTGCAGGATCTGGCGCTTGCGGGTGCGCTCGAGCTCCGGATCGGTCTCGGGAACAGCCGACAGCAGCGCCTTCGTATAGGGATGCAGCGGATTGTCGAAGAGCTCTTCACGCGTTGCGAGCTCGGCCAGACGGCCAAGATACATGACGCCGACGCGGGTACTGATATGGCGCACGACAGCCAGGTCATGGGCGATGAAGAGATAGGTCAGGCCGTATTTTTCCTGCAGGTCGAGCAGCAGGTTGATGATCTGCGCCTGGATCGACACATCGAGCGCCGAGATCGCCTCGTCGCAGACGATGAACTTCGGCTGACAGGCAAGCGCGCGGGCAATGACGACACGCTGGCGCTGGCCGCCCGAGAGC
The DNA here is from genome assembly GCF_052113285.1 of Rhizobium sp. YAF28. Classification (NCBI taxonomy): domain Bacteria; kingdom Pseudomonadati; phylum Pseudomonadota; class Alphaproteobacteria; order Hyphomicrobiales; family Rhizobiaceae; genus Rhizobium; species Rhizobium sp. YAF28. The sequence goes on from NZ_JBFRCX010000010.1 coordinate 281,649, forward strand.
TCATGCGGATAGCGCTGGGCAAAACGTGTCGGCAGGCCGACATCCGTCAGCAGCGCCGCGACCTTGTCCTTCAGCTCGGCCTTGGTGGCAAGCTTGTGGAAGAGGATCGGCTCGCCGATCGCCTCGCCGACCGTCATGCGCGGGTTCAGCGTCGAATAGGGATCCTGGAAGACGATCTGCAGGTCACGGCGGAACGGCCGCATCTGCTTTTCGTCCAGTGTCGCAAGATCCTGGCCCTTGTAGACCACCTTGCCGCTGGTCGCCTTGTAGAGATTGAGGATGGTGAAGCCGGTCGTCGACTTGCCGCAGCCGGATTCGCCGACAAGGCTCAGCGTCTCGCCTTCCATGATCTCGAGATTGACGTTGTCGAGCGCATAGACAGTCGCCGAGCGTTCCCCGAAAGCACCGAGCTTGACATAGAAATGCTTGACGAGGTTTTCGACCTTCAAGAGCGGTTGAGCACCCATCACGCAGCCTCCTGCATTCTCTGGACGACGAAACAAGCGGTACGATGCGCGCTGTTGCCGGAAATCGGCTCAAGCTGCGGCACGCGCTCATGACAGACGGCTTCGGCCAGCGGGCAGCGCGGCGCAAAGGGGCAGCCCTTCGGACGGCGGCCGGGCTCCGGCGGCGTGCCGCCGATCGAGGACAGGCGGCTTGCCGGCGCATCCGAAAGCTTCGGGATCGAGGACAAGAGGCCACGCGTATAGGGATGGCTGGGACGAGCATAGAGCTCGTCCACTGGCGCATCTTCCACGACCGTGCCGGCATAGAGCACGGCGACGCGATCGACGAGACCCGCAATCAGCGCGAGGTCGTGGGTGATCCAGACAACGGACATGCCGAGCTTGGCGCGCAGATCCTTCACCAGATCGACGATCTGGGCCTGGATCGTCACGTCGAGTGCAGTCGTCGGCTCGTCGGCGATCAACAGCTTCGGATTGCACGCAAGGCCGATCGCGATCATCACGCGTTGGCGCATGCCGCCGGACAGCTCGTGCGGATAGGCCATCAGCCGCTCTTCCGGCCCGGGAATGCCGACAAGGCGCAAAAGCTCGACGGCGCGAGCCCGTGCCTCTTTCTTCGACATCTTGCGATGATAGATCAGCGGCTCGCAGATCTGGTCGCCGATGCGCATGACCGGATTGAGCGACGTCATCGGATCCTGGAAGACGAAGCCGACATCGCCGCCGCGCACCTTGCGCAGCTCGCGGTTCGACATCTTCTGCAGGTCGCGGCCGTCAAACTTGGCCGTACCCTTCGTTACCTTGATCTTGTTGGGCAGAAGCCGCATCAGGCTCAGCATCGTCAGGCTCTTGCCGCAGCCGGATTCACCGACGACGCCAAGCGTCTCGCCCTTGTTGACGTGGAGGTCAATGCCGTCGACGACAACGGCCGGGCCGCGGCGCGTGTCGATCTCGATGGTGAGGTCCTTCACGTCCAGCAGGCGTTCACTGGTGGTTGCGTTCATCATTTGCTGCCCCGCGGATTGAGTGCATCGTTGAGGCCATCGCCGAGGAAGCTGAAGGCCACCGAAGCAAGACCGAGCACGGCCGCCGGAGCGGCGAGGAGATGCGGATAATGCTGCCATACGCGTAGGCCGTCCGAGATCATGTTGCCCCAGCTCGGCGTGGGCGGATTAACCCCGACACCGAGGAAGCTGAAGGCACTTTCCAGCACCATTGCCGTGCCTAGGCCGGCGCTGACGGAAACGATCAGCGGACCAAGCGCATTCGGCACGATGTAGCGCATGATGACGATCCAGTTGGAAAGGCCAAGCGCCTGTGCCGCCATGACGTAGGGACGATTGCGGATCGACAGGACCTGCGCGCGAACGAGGCGCGCATAGGGCGGCCAGGAGATCAGCGCCATCGAACCGAAGACCAGGAGGAAGTCCACCCAGACCGTCTGGCGGTAGAACGGATTGAGGGTCGCGAGATACTGCGCCTCCATCCATTTGGTGATCGGCGTCTTCAGCGATGCATTGATAACGACGACGAGAAGCAGGTTCGGTACCGACATCGTCACATCCGTCAGCCACATGATGACCCGGTCGAAGGGATTGCCGAAGAAGCCGGCGACCGCACCAAGCAGAAGCCCGATCACGACAGCGACAAAGGTGACGATGACGGCAACGAGGAAGGCCGTGCGCGTACCAAACACGATGCGGCTGAAGACGTCGCGGCCGAGATCATCAGTTCCGAAAAAATGCGCGAGGGACGGCGGTGCATTGCGCGAGGCAAGATCCTGACTGAGATAGTCATATGGCGTCAGATACGGACCGAAGATTGCCGTGAAGGCGAGGACCACGATCACGATCAGGCCGAAGATCGCAAGCTTGTTGCGCTTCAGGCGATGCCAGGCATCGCGCCACAGGTTGACCGGCGGCTCCTCGGCCGTGTCGATCGTCGAAAGAGGAATAGCGGACATGATCAGCGGCTCCTTCTGGAATCATTGGCGCGCGGATCGAGCAGCGGGTAGAGCACATCGACCAGCAGGTTCGACACCATGACCAGGAAGGATCCGATCAGGGTGATCGCGAGAATGACGGGATAATCGGAATTGGTGAGCGCCTGCACGGTCAACCGGCCGAGACCCGGCAGGCCAAAGACGAGCTCGACGAAGATGGCGCCGTTGACGATGGTGATCATGATGAGGCCGAGCTGTGTGACGACGGGCGTCAGCACCGGGCGCAGGATATGCTTCAGCGCCACCACGATTTCCGGCACGCCCTTGGCACGCGCGGTGCGAACGAAATCTTCGGACAGCACTTCGATAACGGCGGCGCGCGTCTGGCGCACGATCAGCGCGATCGGCTGGAAGGAGAGCACGACGAGCGGCAGGATGATGCGCATGTCGAAGACGCCGCCCCAGCCGTAGGGCACCTTGATCATCGGCAGCAGCACGATCAGCGCCACCATCAGCAGCGGACCGGCGACATAGGCAGGGATCGCCCAGAGAAAAAGTGCCGTACCGAGGATCGTATAGTCGATGCGGTTGTTCTGGTTCAGAGCGGCGATCATCCCGAGCGGGATCGCAACGACCGTCGTCAGGATGATGGAACAGAGTGCAAGCTGGAAGGAGACGGGAGCAGCTGCCGAAACCATTGTCCAGACGGAGCGGCCGGATGTCAGCGAATTGCCGAACTGCCCGTGCAGGAGGTTCCAGACATAGAGGCCGAACTGCTCGATGAAGGGCTTGTTGAGACCAGCACTTTCGCGGATCGCCTCGATCCGCTGTGGGTTGTAAGCGACGTCACCAGGCGCGCGAAGGAAGATCAGCTTGATCGGATCGCCCGCGCCATAGAACGCCATCGCGTAGACGGCCATCATCACGACAAGGACAGACGGAATCCAGATGGCAAACCGCGTGAACACATAGCGTAGCAAGGCCACCTCCCATTCTTGCCCGGCGCATTCCCGCGGGAGGCCGCAGCCGCCGGTTCTTCTTGAAATATAGCGCGAAGGCCTTTCGGCCTTCGCGCCGCTGCTTTGGCCGCATCATGCGGCCCTGCTATCGGCTTCAGCCGATGGAAACATCCCAGGGAGCCACGACCTGCCAGTCGAGGTTCTTTTCCATTGCCTTGACGTCCTTGGTTGCCCAGCGCGACATCGCCTGAGAGTACCACGGAAGGAAGGCCCAGTCGTCGCGGAAGGCCTTCTGGGCCTCCTGCGCGAGCTTCACGCGATCCGGATCATCGGCAGCCTTGGTTGCGGCTTCCGCCAGCAGACTGTCCACCTTGTCGTTCTTGTATCCGCCGAGCTTGTTCTGGGCGTTGGACGAGGTGGAGGCGATCGAACCGGCGAGATAGGAGACCGCATCGGGAACACGCGTACCGACGTCATCACGGAAGATCTGAACCGAGTTCTGGTCCGGACCGGCATAGGCGTCCTGCTGCGGCTTCATGTCGACGGCAGTGATGCCTAGGTTCTGGCGCCACTGCTCGGCGATGAACTGGGCAGCCGCCTGGATCGCCGGGCCGGAAATGCCGACGAACAGCAGCTTTGGAAGACGCTCAGGACCGCCATAGCTCGATTCAGCCAGCAACTTCTTGGCCGCTGCAGGATCATACGGATAGGGTTCGAAACCGGAATTGTCAGCACCCGGAACCGAGTTCAGGATCTGGTCGGCCTTCTTGTGCGGACCATCCGGATAGGACGCCTTGAACAGGCCGTCGCGATCGACCGCCATGATCAGCGCCTGACGCACCTTCGGGTCATCCATCGGCGCGCGCGATGTGTTGAACCAGAAATGCTGGCTGGTCGGGATGAGCGGACCGGCAGAAAACTCCGGGCCGAGATCCTGGATGATCGTCGAGGTGACGAGCTCGGTGTGAGCATTGTATTCGCCGGACTTGATCAGCGAGGTCGCAGTCACGTTGTCTTCGATCGAACTGATCTCAATGCGGGCGAGCTTCGGCTTCGGTCCGAAGAACTTTTCGTTCGGCTCGAAGGTCAGCGTGCCGGCGTCGATATCAAGCGCCGTCAGCTTGAAGGGACCGGAATAGACGGCGCTGCTATCAGGCTTGTACCAATCGGCCACCTCCTCACCATCGCTGCCGCGCGACTGGGCGGCCTTGGTGATCGGGACGATGTGGTTGGCAAGGCGCATGAAGAAGATCGGATCTGGCTGCGTCAGCGTACAGACAACCGTCAATTCATCAGGCGTTGTTACGCCGGTCAGCTCCTTGGCGGAGCCGGCGGAGATTTCCTTGTAACCGGCGACCTTGCTCAGCACCTGATCGACGCGCTGGTTCTTCGTATTGGGCATGGAAGAAACCTCCCAGGAGCCCTTGATATCGGCCGCAGTGATCTTGCTGCCATCGGAGAAGACTGCCTTCGGGTCGATCTTGAACGTCCAGACCTTCTTGTCCGGCGAGTCCCAGCTCGTGAAGACGTAAGGCTGGATCTTGCCCTCGGCGTCGAAATACATCGGCGACGCCCACCAGAAGGAATTCCAGCGGAAGGTTCTGCCGCCGCCGCGCAGCGGCGACCAGTCCTGGTCGAAGGCCGGATTGATGGCCTTCAAGACCTGTCCGTCCTGCGCCATGACGATGCGCGCGCTCGCACCGAAGAGCGAGAAGCCGACACCGGCCGCAAGCCCGAGCTTCAGCGCTTCACGACGGGAAATCTGCGAAAAGTTTTGGTCACTACCAATTGTCATTTGCTCCTCCGTGGCAAATAGCGCGCCTTTCGAAAGACCTCCCCGAAGCTGCGCGATATGGCGCTGACATTTGCGCGATAATGTAAATCTGTCAATGGAAAATAGGGTACGAAAGATTAAAAACGATGACATCAATTATTTAATGATAGAAATCAATAACTTGAAAATGCGCATACGAAGTTTTCAAATTTGTAAGATTGACAACTACGCCGCATTGAGATGAATACGACAGCGTAGGAACGTGCCGGGAAGGCCCGGTCTGACGAGGAGGATACTTTGAGCAATCACAAGATTACAGGCGTCTATAGCGCCGCCACCACCCCTCTCAATACCGATGGCAGCCCCGATCTCGGCCTTTTCGCGGAACATTGCCAGCGGCTGATCGAAGAAGGCTGCTCCGGCGTTGCACTGCTCGGGACGACGGGCGAAGCCAACTCCTTCTCTTCCCCCGAACGCCGCATGATCCTCGAAGCGGCTCTGAAGGCTGGCATTCCAGCCGACAAGCTGCTGCCAGGCACCGGCGTCGTCGCCATTCCCGAGACGGTCGAACTGACGAAGCATGCGCTTTCGCTTGGCGTTACCAAGGTGGTCATGCTGCCGCCCTTCTACTACAAGGGCGTCTCCGATGAGGGGCTGTTCACTGCCTATGCGCAGATTCTGGAGAAGATCGGCGATACCAGGCTGCAGGTGATCCTCTATCATATCCCGCAGGTCTCAGGCGTTCCGCTCTCCATTCCGCTGATCAGCCGCCTGGTTGAAGCCTTCCCGGAAACGGTCGTCGGTATTAAGGAATCTGCAGGCGATTTCAATAACATGCAGGCGATCATCGCAGCCTGCCCTGGCTTCTCGGTGCTATGCGGTGCCGACCCGCTGCTGCTGCCGCTCCTGAAGGCCGGAGGCGCCGGTTGCATTACCGCGACCTCGAACCTCGTCGCAAATTCGCTGCGCACGGTCTACGACCATGTCCACGACGAGACGAAGAGGGCAGAGGTCGAGGCTACGCAGGGGCGCATCAATGCCTTCCGCACCCTGTCGAACTCCTATGTCCAGATCCCGACGATCAAAGCCATGGTTGGCCTGAAGACCGGCAATGCCGGCTGGCGGCGCACGCGCCCGCCGCTGGTGCCGCTCAATGATGCCGAATATGCGGCACTCGCCGAAGGCTACGCAAAGCTGCCGTAAAGGAGGATGCCATGCAAATGACAGGTTTGAAGCCCGAGGACATTCCGGCGTTGATGGACGGTGTCGTCAGAGAAAATACCGCCCAGATTGGCCGCTTTGATGCTTATCTGCCCTCTCCCTGCATCCAGAACCATGCCGCCAATCTCGCTTTTCTGGCCGATGGCACGCTGACCTGTGTCTGGTTTGGCGGCACGATGGAAGGCATGGGTGACATCTCGATTTACATGTCGCTGCTGGCACCCGGCGCGGATCGCTGGTCCGAACCGGAGAAAATGTCTGATGATCCGGCAAAATCCGAGCAAAATCCGTTGATTTTCAACGCGCCGGATGGTCGGGTCTGGCTGCTTTACACCTCGCAAACATCTGGCGATCAGGACGGCGCGGTTGTCAAATGCCGGATCTCTGAAGATGGTGGCAAGAGTTTTGCTCCGCCCACCATTCTCTGCGACCTGCCAGGCACTTTCGTGCGGCAGCAGATTGTCGTTAATGGCAAAGGCGACTGGTTACTTCCCATCTTCCGTTGCATCAGCCTACCCGGTCAGCGCTGGAGCGGCGATGCCGACACTGCAGGCGTTCTGATCTCCCGCGATGCCGGAAAGAGCTGGCAAATGAAGGAGATAGAAGGCAGTCTGGGCGCCGTGCACATGAATATCATACCGCTCGAGGGCGATAGGATGATCGCCTTCTTCCGCGATCGTTATTCGGAGAATATTCGCGCCTCGCTGTCATTAGACCAGGGCGAGACCTGGAGCGCTCCGGAGCCGACCAATCTGCCCAACAATAATTCCTCGATCCAGGCCGTAGGGCTGACGGACCGGAGAATCGCGATGGTTTACAACCACAGCAATGCCGCGTCCTCCGATGCGCGACGCCACTCGCTCTATGACGAAATAGAAAGCGATAAGGCGCCTGTCGCGGAAATTTCGAGCATGCCGGCCAGAAAGGCCATCTGGGGCGTTCCGCGCGCGCCGCTCAGCCTTGCAGTTTCTGCCAATACAGATGGTCATTTCAAACGCAAGTTCGATCTCGATACCGGTGACGGTTACTGCCTGAGCAACAATTCGAAGGATATGCTCAATCGCGAGTTCTCCTATCCCTCCATCACGCAGGGACCAGATGGCGCGCTTCATGTAGCCTACACCTATTACCGGCGCGCCATCAAATATGTGCGTCTTCCTTTGGAATCAATTGCTTAGAAGCAATCGCAAGTTCCGACTGCGCATGGAGGAGCCGAATGTGTGAAACACTTCGGCCTCCTCCATGCGCGTCATTATTTTTACAAATACACGACAAGCGATTGACAAGCTGCTCACCTGGATGAGCACGCTGTCATGACGGCAACAATAACTGTTATATATCAACATACTAAGCCATGCTTAGGCCATGAAAAACACGTCCCACTTGCCGGAAATTGATCGACAGACGAGAAAAACCCTCATTCATTCTTGCCAAAAACGATAGGACGGGATAACAAATTTACATCATTGGCGGTCGAGGCCGTCGCGCATCGGGAGGACCGTATATGGTCAGTTTGGATTCACCTATTACCGTTGTCCGGCCACACCTAATCGAGTTCGGTGTCGGAACTGCGGGGAAGTTGGGCGCCTGGGCGGCCGGCAAGGGTTATTCCCGAACGCTGGTTATCTCGGATGCTTTCAACGCCGCACGCATCGATGTGTTGCAGCTAAAGGGTGAGGTTTCGGTCTTCTCCGATGTGACGCCCGAGCCGGATATTGCCAATCTCGACAAAGTGCTCGCCGCGGCAGAAGCGACACAGGCTGAGCTCATCGTCGGCTTCGGCGGTGGTAGCGCCATGGATCTTGCCAAGCTCGCTGCCGTACTTGCCGGCTCGCAGCAGACGCTTCGCGAAGTTGTCGGCCCGAACAAGGTGCAAAAGGCGCGCAAGGCAGCGCTCGCGCAGGTGCCGACCACATCGGGCACAGGCAGCGAGGCCGGCATCCGCGCGCTCGTCACCGATCCCGAGACCAAGGCTAAACTCGCGGTCGAGAGCCTTCACATGCTCGCCGATATCGCCGTCATCGACCCGTCGCTGACCTTCTCCGTTCCAGCCCGCACCACCGCCGCAACCGGCATCGATGCCATGGCGCATTGCGTCGAGGCCTTCACCAATCGCAAGGCGCATCCGATGATCGACATGTATGCGATCGAGGGAACGCGGCTCGTCGGCAAGTATCTTGCAAGAGCCGTGCGCGACGGCTCGGATGCCGAAGCCCGCGCCGGGCTTTCGCTGGCCTCACTCTATGGCGGCTTCTGCCTTGGCCCGGTCAATACAGCCGGCGGCCATGCACTCGCCTATCCGCTCGGCACCCGCTGGCATGTCGCCCATGGCGCGGCCAATGCGCTGATCTTCCCGCATGTTCTCGCCTTCAACACGCCGGCCGTGCCGGAAAAGACGAAGGCAGTCATGGAAGCACTTGGCTGCGACACATCCGATACCGTCAAATCGGTCTTCGATGCGGCCTATGCCTTCTGCGCGGAACTCGGCATCGAAATGACGCTCTCCGGCCTCGGCGTGCCGGAAAACGATCTAGACGCCATGGCCGACGATGCTTTCGCGATCCGCAGGCTCCTGGATAACAATCCGCGCGACTTGACGCGCACTGACATACGCTCGATCTACGAAGCGGCCTATTGAGGCAGGGCTTTCAAGAGGAATTTGTTTGATGGACAGAAATGCAAAAGTCGCAGTAACCCTTGGCGACCCTGCCGGCGTAGGCCCTGAAGTGATCGTCAAGGCGCTGGCCGCACTGCCGGCCGCCGAACGGCGCGATTTCGTCATCGTTGGCAATGCCGAAGCATTGGAACGCGCTGCGCGCGCCACCGACGTCAGCCTCAATTTTGGCCCCTCCGCCTCCGAAGACGGAAATACCATCGCCGTCGATGAGGTACCGCTTGGCGCCCCCCTCCCCGAAATCGGCAAGGTCAGCCCGGTCGCCGGCGACGCCTCCGTTCGCTACATCGCCCGCGCCGTCGATCTCGCAATGTCGAAGGAGGCTGACGTCATCGTCACGGCGCCGATCAACAAGGAAGCCATGAACCTTGCCGGCCATCATTTCGATGGCCATACCGGCCTGCTGGCGCATCTGACCGGTTCCAAGAGCTCCTTCATGCTGCTCGCCTCCGAGCGGCTGAACACCATTCACGTCTCCACCCATATCTCGCTGAAGGGCGCGATCGAGCGGGCCAAGACCGAGCGCGTGCTGGCGACGATCGAAGCCGGCCACAATCACTTCATGCGCCTCGGCAAGAAGGCCCGCATCGCCGTTGCCGGCCTCAACCCGCATTGTGGCGAAAACGGCCTCTTCGGAACCGAAGACACCGAATTCCTGGGACCTGCCGTCGAACTCGCACAGGCCAAGGGTATTGACGTGGTCGGCCCGATCTCCGCCGACACGGTCTTCGCCCGCGCCTATAACGGCGCCTTCGATCTGGTGATCGCCCAATATCACGACCAGGGCCACATCCCGATCAAGCTCGTCGCTTTTGAGACCGCCGTGAACGTCTCCCTCGGCCTGCCGATCGACCGCGTCTCGGTCGATCATGGCACCGCCTTCGACATCGCCGGAACCGGCCGCGCCAACCACGTCAATATGCTGTCAGCCATCGCTTATGCGCGGCTGATGGCAAGGTCGCCTCGGAAAGCTGCGCCGCTGGCTTCCTAAGCAACGGGGTTTTAATTTCAGCTCTTGGCCAACAAAAAGCCCGCGTGAGAGCGGGCTTTTCCGTCGGTGGATAGATACGCACGCGGGGCTGGTGACCGCTTCCTCAGCCAGACAGGATACAGACTTCTATCGTGACCACCGTGCTATGATTTGGTCTGTATTTGCCAGCACCTTGCGGACTGCGTTGCGCGCCATGTTCGGTCGCTGCAATCGGATGCTTTTCTCAATATTCTCATGAAGTTTCAACACGTATACCAGGTCGTCTTCCTCGCGCGTGACATGAGTGAAGAGGTGGTTCAGCGCCGATTCAATCAATACGCCGAGCGGCACCAGCAGATCGTTACCAGAGGCACGCAGGATTGCGATATGAAATCGCGCATCGGCTTCCGTTCGCTGCTGGAGTGATGTCGCGTGACCCATGTCATGCAGGGCCTGACTGATCACGTTCATTTGCTCCTCAGTTCGGCGCTCAGCAGCAAGCGCAGTCGCTTCCGGCTCGATAATATGCCTGAGTTCTTGCACGGTCCTCAGAAACGATTCGCGATCGGGTGACGCGGCATACCAACCCAATACATCCCGATCCAGCAGGTTCCAACGTTCCTTGGGTTCGACCCAACTGCCGATTTTCGGACGGGAAGAAAGCAGGCCCTTGGCCATCAGCATCTTGATCGCTTCGCGCACCGCCGACCGGCTAACTTCAAAGACTTGCGACCATTTTGCCTCGTTTGGCAGGATCGTCCCGGGCGGATAGTCACCGCGCACGATCCGGAGACCGATCTCGCCCGCCAAAGACACATGAACACTCGCCCCCGTCATGCGGGGAGCATTTGGGCGCCTTGTGGTGGCTGAGCGGTCAACCACCGCCACCTCGACCGGAGTCATAGGCTTTCCCGATTTCTTGTCAGGCATCTATTTCTACTGCCTCAGCATTCTTTCGACTGTCTGCACGTATTATCAAAACAATCGTAATAACGAGGAAGTCGCCTGCGATTGGATCCGGCACAAAGCTCGGAATTCAGGGCGCGTCAAGCCCTGCAGATCTTTCGATCCGCCACGTCGAGGCAGTCGGCGCACCCTTGTACCGGGTGCGCCAAGCCGCGAGCCTACTTTTGAATGCAGGTATCGACTGTGTCCTTCGTGCACTCATCGAGCCCAGTGAATACCGGATCTTCAACTGCCTTGCCGGCAATCAGATCCATCATCACCGTAGGTGCCTTGTAGCCCATCTCGAACGGCCGTTGGCCAACGAGTGCAGTCACCAGGCCTTCTCTCGCAATAGCAACCTCGTCACCGATCGTATCGGCAGCACCGATGACGAAATCGTTGCTGGCGATCTTGTCGGCCATCGGCTTGAACAGGTCACGATAGGGTTGCGGCGCGCCGAACAATGGCCAGCCGCCCATGATGCCGAATGCGTCGAGGTCGGAATTGGCCGCGAGGATATCGGTCATTGCCTGCACACCCTTGGCACCGTCGTCATTGGTGAAGACCGGGCAGCCGGCGACCTCGGTCCAACCGCCCTCGCCTTTCAATGCGGTCAGGCCTTTCTGGCCAGTGAGCGTGTCGCGCATGCCTTGGGCGCGGCGTAGAATATTGTCCGCTCCCGGATTGCCTTCGATTGTGCAGATCTTACCGCCCTTCGGCTTGGCCTTCTTGATGTACTCGCCGATGCGTGCGCCCATCAGATAGTTGTCGGTGCCGAGATAGGTCTTGCGCAGGGCTGCATCCTCGGCTGCAAGATCGGCATCAAGCGTCATCACCGGAACCGTCGGATTGGCGGTCTTCAGGGTCTGGGCGATGAGCTTTGCATTTGACGGCGAAATCGCGATTGCGGCCGTATCTGCCTTGCCCAACATATCCTGCACGATCTGCGCTTCGCCGGCTTCATCCGATGTCGATGCCGGACCGGTGTAGAAGCACTCATATTCCGCAGTCGGGTTTTCCTTGTTCCATTTCTGGCAACCTTGATTGATTGCTTCGAAGAATGGATTGTCGAGGCCCTTGACGACGATGACGAGTTGCTTCTTGGCCAGGGCCTGCCCGGCGGTCAGTGCTAAAACTGCGGCTGTAAGTAATAATGCCTTCCTCATGGTTTCCTCCCTTGAAACAGACGGGCACGGCATGCCCGCCACACCAAATCAACCCGGATACCAAACGATACGAGGCTCCTCCTTCGAACGCTCGTATTGCCACGCCGAGTCGATAAGCATTTCGAGATCGTAGTTTGGCCGCCAATCCAGCAGGTATTTCGCCTTGCTGTTGTCCATCCAATTGGAATGAAAGCGGCTCGGAATCTCGACGGAGCCGAGATTTCGCGTGCGAGACAGGTAGGCGGCGACTTCGGCATAGTCGACAGGTCGATCCATGCAGATATTAAAGAGTTGCCGCTCCGCCCGAGGGTTGTCGATCGCTGCCAATATTGCGGATACGAGGTCATCGACATGCACAAAGTTGCGTTTCAGCGGGCGGCCGTCAGCATCGAGCAGCAGCGGCACCGTACCCATAGCCGCATAGCCCCGTGCGGCTTCTTCCGGAACGAGCGTCTTCCAGTCCGGGCCACCGAAGACGTCGTCTCCAAAGGACAGCGAATATTTGAAATCGTCCTTTTCCATGATCCAGGGCGCGCGTAGGCAACAGCCATTGAGGCCGTACTGAATGCCAAACTGCTCCAGCATGACCTCTTCCAGAACCTTGGAGAGCGCGTAGCTTCCCGGATAAGCGCAATGGGGTGCGCTCTCGGTGATCGGCCCATTGTGGCGATAGTGGAAATGCCCGATGCCCGCATCGCCGCCGATCAGGATGAACTGGCGTGCCCTGACGCTCGCACGGAACTCCTCAAGCAGCCAAAAGAGACCTTTGACCGTGACATCCATGATGTCTTCAGGCGTTTCCTTGCATGTGGCGAGATGCACGACATGGGTAACATCAGAGAGCGCCGCGGCCACAACATCGCGATCGGCGATCGAGCCGCGGATGACTTCGACACGGTCTGTCGCCTCGCACAAACGGTTATGACAAAGCGCGCGAATACGGGCTTTGGAAAATCTCGGATCGTCAAGCAGCCCAGCAATGAAGCGCCGCCCGACCTTGCCCGTCGCACCGGTAACAAGGATCAGCATGCTCTCTCTCCCACTGATAGCTAATATTCGGACGCCACTTCCGTCAAATGATATTTGTCCGACAAAACAGATTTTTGTTACAAATGGGCCAACACCTCGGACAATGAGTTGACGCTGTCGCGGGGTTTTGCGTAAATGCTAATAATCGCTTTTCCTGGGAGGATATTGGAAAGGCGAAGTCGCTTGAGCCTCGTCGAAAACAAGCCGGGTCCGGAGCGAACAGATAGCGACAAGTTTTTGGGAGGCCAGAAGGCTGGTGGCGGTTCTCGAGCTCACCAATATTTCCAAACATTTCGGTGCCATCCAGGCCGTCAACGATGTTTCGTTTTCGCTCGAAGCGGGGCAAGTGGTCGGCCTCATGGGTGATAACGGCGCCGGTAAGTCCACATTGGTCAAGATGATCGCCGGCAACTTTCGGCCGAGCCACGGAACCATGCGCCTCGATGGTGCCGATCTCGTGCTTCATCGGCCGAAGGAGGCACGGCTGCATGGCATCGAGATCGTTCATCAGGATCTGGCGCTCTGCAACAATCTTACGGCGGCAGCGAACGTGTTCCTCGGACGAGAATTGCGCCGCGGCGTATGGCCCCTTCGCATCCTCGACTACAAGACCATGTACATGCGCGCCGGCGAGATATTTCGCGAACTCAAATCCGAGACGCGGCCGCGCGATCTCGTCAAGCAAATGTCAGGCGGACAGCGGCAAGCGGTCGCGATTGCTCGCACGATGCTGTCGGAAGCGAAAATCGTGCTGATGGACGAGCCGACAGCAGCCATTTCCGTGCGCCAGGTGGCCGAGGTTCTGAATTTGATCCGCCAATTGCGTGACCGGGGCATTGTCGTTGTCCTGATCAGCCACCGCATGCCCGACGTCTTTTCGGTCGCAGACCGCGTGATCGTGATGCGGCGGGGCAGAAAAGTGGCCGACAAGCCAATTGCGGCAAGTTCGCCGGAGGAAGTGACGGGACTGATCACCGGCGCCATCGAACAGGTGTGATCGATGCTATCCGTTGCAGCAGCAAGAAAGAAGGTCGACGATGGCGATTACACTTGACCAGACGATCGGACAGAAGCAACGGAGCTGGCTTGCGGCGATCTTGGGCGGCCAGACATTCTGGGTTCTGATTGCGGTCATTCTCGCCTGCATTTTTCTGTCGATGGCGACAGACTCCTTTGCGACGGCAAAGAACATCTACAATATCACCCGCAACGTCACCTTCGTCGCAATTATCGCGCTGGGCATGACGCTGGTCATCATCACCGGCGGCATCGACTTGTCCGTTGGCTCCGTGCTTTGCCTGTGCAGCATGGTGCTGGCGGTCGTCATGCACGCGGGGTACAGCATTGAGGTCGGCATCGCCGCCTCGATCGGTACCGCTCTTTTAGTCGGAGCTTTCAATGGCCTGTTGATTGCCTATCTTGGCTTCCCGCCTTTCGTCGTCACGCTCGGCATGTTGTCGATCGCGCGCAGCCTTGCGATGGTTGCGTCCAACAACACCGTCGTTTTCCAGTTCGGGCCTGATCACGACAAGCTGCTGGCGCTGGGTGGTGGTGCTTGGCTTTTCGGCATCGCCAATCCAGTGCTTTACATGGTCGTGCTGGCACTCATTACCGGTTTTGTGCTGCGCTGGACCAAGTTCGGCCGCTATGTTTTTGCCATCGGCGGCAATGAGCACGCCGCTACACTGACTGGCGTTCCCGTGCAGAGGATCAAGGTCATCGTCTATATGATTTCCGCCCTGTCGGCGGGGGTTGCCGGCATCATCCAGACCGGTTGGCTCGGCGCTGTCACCACAAATATCGGCGCCGGGATGGAACTTCAGGTCATTGCCGCTGCGGTCATCGGGGGCGCCAATCTGGCCGGCGGCGTCGGCACCGCCTTTGGGGCGTTGATCGGCGCCGCGCTCATCGAGGTTATTCGCAACAGTCTTGGCCTGCTCGGCATCAACGCCTTCTGGCAAGGCTGCTTTATCGGTGGGGCAATCGTGCTTGCGGTTCTTTTCGACCGAATTCGCAACTTGCGACGCGACGAGTAGGCAAACCCGGTCCCACATCCCTGAGCCTCACGAGACCGGCGTGATGAACTATGTGAGGGTCGCCTGCCGGACGAACACGTCTGGCCGTCACTACCGCGTAGAGAGGCGAGCAGAAACACGCTTTCCTTGGCGCTTCGGTCGCTTGTGCGTTACTGCAGGTTCCCGTCGCCGCCGCGGTCGGCGGTCTTGAAGTCCGCCATCACCCTATTCAGGAACTCGCTCTGGCTCACTTTGCCGTCACCGTTGGCGTCGGTGGCGGAGAATTGCTGGACAGTCAGAACTCCGACAACTTCGTCAGAGTTCAGGCTGCCGTCCTTGTTCTTGTCCAGGCTCGTGAAGGCCGACGTCATGAAGGCTTGATATTCGGATCGGTCGACCGCTCCATTCTTGTCACGATCGAGCCGGTCCATTTGGCCCTGGTTCATAGCGACCGGTTGATTCTGCGCGGTGGCCGCAATGGTGGTAAAAAAAACGAATCCCGTCAGCAGGACTACTCTTTTCATAATTCCGACCTTTCGCGTCAATGACATGTCAAGGCACTGCCCCCCGCAGCGCCCAGCGTGGCACCGCCGCCAACAGCCCAGAGCTGTCCGGTCCCTGAGCCAATAGTTGCGCCAAGCAATCCGCCGACGACCGCGCCGCCGACCGTACCGGCGATGCAGCCGAACTCGTTACTGCGTCCTGCTTGGGACGTCGAAGCAGATTGGCAGCCAGACAAGGCAAGGCAGCCTAAGAGAGTAAGACCTATCGTGCACTTGGTCATTTTTTCCTCCAGTATATCCGTTCACGTTTAAGACAAACAGGCGGAGGCACCGTTGAGTGGCGGCTGAGTATGTTCCTCATTTGCGAGAGATTTTCTACTGATTAGAAGCAACTCACAGACGAAACATACAAAGCGCGCGCCAAAGCTGCAACGCTACTACTGAATACTACCACTGCGCATGGGTGAAAACAACACCTGCGCCTGTCTCCACCGCTGATGTCCTGCTAGAGCGAGAACAGATCGCTGGTTTCAGCGCTTCCAGACCGGATGCGGTCCCGCTCCTGTCTCGTTTAAAGCGATCGTCGGCCCACCTTAGCCGTGAAGCCGGCGTAACAGTACGCCAAACCGTTCTTCAGGCGCGTACGCCTTTAGATCGGTCGCCGGCCTGTACGGCAGATCGGCCTTTTGCCCGCTCCTTACGTCGGTGGGACTACAACCAAATTCGCGCCGGAAAGCGCGGCTGAATTCCGTCCCATCGTTGAAACAGTGTTGCTCAGCGATCTCGATGATACGGCGTTGATCGGTCGGATCACTCAGTGCCGAATGCGCATCGAGCAGGCGCCGATGCTGAATATAATGCATGACGCCGCCGAACGGTTCAAACAGGCGATAGAGCCGTGAGCGTGAGACGCCAAGTTCCCGACGCAGGGAATCTGCCCCAAACTTCGGATCGAATAATCTGGCCTGGATAATTCGATGCGCCCTTTCGATCAGCACCGATGCAATCGGCTCCCGCGCTTCCTCGATATGGTCTGCAGAAGGCGACGCACAGGCGAGTATCATTGCCCGGGTGGCAGCCACCAGTGCTGGAAGTTCAGCTTCATCAATCACCGGCAGCCGCTTGGCAAGGCCAATCATGTAGTCCGTGAACAGTCGCCCCATTCCGGTGCTGAGATTGGAGAATTCCGCGGCATTCAGAGCGCTCGTTACTTCGGCGCAAAAATCACGTGGAACGAACAACATCAGCATCTCGCTATTGGTGATGTTCCCTTCGAAGGGTCGGCCAAGAGGATGGACCTGAACCACACCAGCACTGCCTTCAAACGTCCTGGCTGGTGCAATGGTATTCACGCACCCGTAAAGTAACGTCGTCAGCGTCCAGTGATCCAGTGGATCCCGTCGTGTATGTCCGGGCAGGCTGACGAAACCCAATGCGTCGGTCTCGATGCGAGAGAAGGCAAGGCAACCAAGGTCCCAGGTCACTTGCTTGCCGCCAAAGCCGACTGTCACGTCGTCGGGTTCGTCGAACTCTAGCATGGGTGCAAAGTTGTTGCGCCAAGCTTCAAACTGGTATCCCGGGGGAAGATCGTGTGTCGTGAGCTCATATGTGGGCAGGTGCTTGGTGCCACGTGCTCCCTGTTCGGGCTCAACTGGTGTTTGCTTCGGCGCCGCGGGCTTTGCATCTGAGATTGTGCCGTTGGCCAATATATCTCGTCCGATCGCGCCTTCGGCTCTCATAGCTTCACACTCCCGATAACTAGGAGAGCACGCAACCGGTCGCCTACCGCGGCTACGTCTACTGAAATCAAGCAAATCACCCTTTTCTGAAGATGCTGCTCCGACATCACTCCCCCCGACGGCCAGACACTCACCCCTGCGTAGCAATAGTGCATAACACAATTAATCCGGATTGTTTAGATGTTGCTTACATCCAAAGCTGCACAGGGATCGCCCGGCACAACTGCAGCGCCGACGTGGTTAACAGCATATGAACGCTTGCATGCCACTTCTGGGTGGTGCTCGGAATAGCTCGGACCACCCCTGCACGTCAGCAGCAAATGGCCGACACATCTCTTGGTGCGCAACAGGTCAAACTGACCTCTATTCGCTCCACGTCCCAAATCTTGGCAATCAGTCCATTTCTATGTGGAGTGGTAGGGAATTTCTTGTTCGCACAGTGGTCCGCAATATATATTTTCTCCGTGCGACGATGCTATCGCCTTGGAGATCCAGATGAAAAATATCTCCTGGACTATCCTTGCCATCTCTCCTTGGCTCGTCTTTTTTTTAGCATTGCCGGTCCGCATTTCAGCGCAGGACACCCCTCCTGTGGGCCGGCCGCCCCCCACTGTCGTGGTGCAATCGGTTGTCGATGGACCGGTTGAATCTCCGAGTGAGAATATCGGCCGCGTAGAGGCCCTGGAGGCGGTGGACGTTCGCGCTCGCGTTTCGGGTTTCATCGAGGAAGTCGCATTCAGTCCGGGCGCGGCCGTAAGCGATGGCGATATTCTGTTCGTCATTGAGCCTGCGCTCTATGAAGCTGCCGTCGCCACTGCCAAGGCGCAGGTCGCACGTGCCGAGGCAACCCTTCACCAGGCCACGGATAATCGAAACAGGAATGCGGAACTTGTCCGACGCAGCACCGTGGCGCGCGCCGCCTATGAAGAGTCCCAGACAGCCTTTGAGATTGCGACCGCCGACCTTGCCGCAGCTCAGGCAGGCCTCACGAAGGCTGAACTCGATCTTTCCTACACGCGCATAACAGCGCCGATCTCGGGCCGCGTCGGTCAGCCGCTTTTTACCAAAGGCAATTTCGTTGGTCCGGATGTCGGAGCGCTTGTTCGACTGGTGCAGGTCGATCCGGTGCGCGTTGCCTTTTCTGTCACCGAAGGAGACATCACAACCTTTCGTCAAAGAGACGCGGCGGAGATGAAATCGACAGCCGAGGCCATGAAATTGACCCTGAGGTTACCGAACGGCAGCGTTTACAATCAGGATGGTATTCTGGAGTTCCTATCGCCAGAAGTCGATTCAAGAACAGGAACAGCAACCGTCGGAACGATATTCCCAAATCCCGAGGGACTGTTGATGCCTGGCCAGTTCGTCAAGCTCATTGTCGGTAGCGTCCAGCAGGCCATGGGGCCATCCGTGCCCCAAACCGCCGTCCTGCAGGACCGCGACGGTCGCTTCTTATACGTGATGGGTGAGAACAATATTGTTCGGCAACGCCGTATCGACACCGGGGCGAAGGTCGGTGATCTGTGGGCTGTCCGACAGGGTGTGAAATCGGGAGAAAAGATCGTTGTGCAAGGGACGCAGCGGCTCTCCGATGGCATCGCTGTCCAGCCCGTCGAGCAAGATGCTGGGAAGCAGCCATGATTTCGGGCTTCTTCATCTCCCGTCCACGGTTCGCAATTGTCGTCGCCATTATCCTATGCCTCGCCGGCGGCCTATCAATTTTCGGGCTTCCCATTGCCCAATATCCCAACATAACGCCGCCAAGCATCACGGTTTCGGCTTTCTATCCCGGCGCCAATGCCGAGGTCATCGCAAAGGTGGTCGGGGACCCTCTGGAAACGGCGATCAATGGCGTCGATGACATGATATATATGTCATCAAACAGCTCCGATGCCGGTTCCTATACCCTAACGGTGACCTTCGCCGTCGGCACCGATCCCAACCTCGCCCAGATCAACGTCCAGAATCGTGCTCAACTTGCAACCGCACAGTTGCCGGCCGCGGTCTCCCAGCAGGGGATCACCGTGCGAGCCCGCTCTCCTGATTTCCTGGTGGCCTTCGGCTTCTATTCCCCGGATCACACGCTCAGCGAACTCGACATTGCCAATTACCTCTCCATGAATGTCACAGACGCCCTATCGCGCGTGCCGGGTGTCGGCGAAGCGTCGGTCATGGGATCGTCCCAATATAGTATGCGCATCTGGATGGATCCCGTGCGCATGGCAGCGCTCGAGATAACACCGGATGATGTCGCATCGGCAATTCAAGCCCAGAATATTCAGGCGTCGATCGGCCAGGTCGGCGGTCCACCTTCGCAAGACAATGCGAAGGTTCAGTACACGCTGGTCGCCCAAGGCCGACTTGAGGAGACCGGAGCCTTCCGCGACATTATCGTGAAGACAGGCCAGGCGGGCGCTCTCGTTCGCATTCGCGATATCGGCCGGGTCGAACTCGGGGCGCAAAGCTACGCGTCCAGCGTGAGAGTGAACGGAGCTCCTGGTGCAATGCTCGTCGTAAATCAGGCGCCGCGCGCCAATGCGCTGGGTACAGCAGATGCGGTGACGAAGGAACTTGAAACTCTCTCGCGACAGTTTCCGCACGGTCTGACCTATGAGCCGGTTTATGACTCGACGCAGTTCGTGCGCGCGTCCATTCGCGAAATCATCATAACGCTCGCAATCACCTTCGTAATTGTGGTGGCGGTCACTTTCTTGTTTCTTGGCGAATGGCGCGCCACCATAATTCCTGCGCTCGCCATTCCGGCATCGCTGATCGCCACATTCGCCGTTCTTTATGTCGCGGGGTTTTCAATCAATCTCATCACGCTGCTTGCGCTCATACTGGCGACGGGACTTGTTGTTGATGACGCCATTCTCGTCGTGGAAAATGTGCAGCGGCTCATGAAAGATCAGGGATTGGACGCAAAAACTGCCAGTGAAAGGGCCATGCTACAGGTCACCGGCCCGATCATCTCCACGACGATGGTGCTACTGGGCGTGTTTGTTCCGACGGCATTTCTGCAAGGCATTAACGGCCAGCTTTACCGGCAGTTTGCGGTCACAATCTCCGCATCGCTCGTCTTTTCATCTTTTATCGGTTTAACCTTGAGCCCGGCCCTTTGCGCGACCCTTCTCCGCAAGCCGGCAGAACTCAGCGGACCGCTGGCAAGATTCGAGTCCGTGCTGGAAAAGACGCGCAATGGCTATACCCGTGTTGTCAGCGGTCTCGCTCGGCGTATCGTCATTGTTCTTGGCATCCTTGCTGCCACGATCGTCGTAGCAATGCTGCTTTTCCTGAAAGTGCCGTCGTCATTCCTGCCGGATGAGGATCAGGGCTTCCTCTTTGTGGACCTTCAGCTACCCAATGCATCCACACTTTCAACCACCGAAAAAACGATGCAACAGGTTGAAGCGGCGTTGCGAGAAACGGAGGGCGTGGCGAAGGTCGTGACGATATCGGGTTTCAGCCTTTTGCAGGGCGGCTCTGTGCCGAATGGCGGCTTCGCCATTGTCATGCTGGATCCCTGGGAAAAAAGAGACGCGCCAAACCTGTCAACAACAGCCTTATTGGCATCGCTCAATGCGCGCTTCTCGACCCTTCCGCAGGCCAACGTTGCTGTATTCGCTCCTCCGCCCATCCCCGGCATCGGGCAAGTGGGGGGATTGGACTTCAGGCTACAAGCACACTTGGGCCAATCGCCGGAAGACATCAGTCAGGTGGCACGGGCGCTGATAGCCGCTGCCGGCCAGACGCCGGAGATTGCGATTGCATCCAGTTCTTTCTCGGCGGATGTCCCCCGGGTTTTCGTGAATGTCAATCGCGTGCGTGCCGAAAGCCTGGGCGTCAGCGTCGACCAGATTTATTCAACGCTCGGAGCCCAGTTCGGCGGAAGATATGTCAACGATTTCACGCATGACGGCAGATCATTCAAGGTCAACCTGCAGGCGGACAGCCAGTTCAGAACAATTCCGGATGATGTTCTCAATCTGCATGTCAGAAGCCGCGATGGCACGATGGTACCCCTGCGCACTCTGGTAACCCTGGAACCAGACCTCGGACCGTTTTCGCTGTCGCGCTATAATCTTTTTCCCGCCGCTCCTATAAACGGAATTCCAGCTGTGGGAACCAGTTCGGCTCGGGCGATGGCGGCTTTCGAGAGCGCGGCCTCAGAAGTGCTGCCTGAAGGCTACGGCTACGAATGGTCAGGGCTGTCCCTGCAGGAGCGGCAATCTGCGGCGCAGACCCCCATGATTTTGGCGCTGGCGCTCATCTTTGCGTTCTTGTTTCTTGTTGCCCAGTACGAAAGCTGGACCCTGCCGGTCTCCATTATCCTCTCGCTCTCCTTTGCCGCTTTAGGCGCAATCACGGCGCTCGCAGTATCAGGACTGGAAAACTCGCTGTATGCCCAGATTGGTATCGTTTTACTGATTGGCCTCGCTTCGAAAAATGCCATCCTGATCGTCGAATTTGCGCGAGTTGAGCGGGAGCGCGGGCTCTCGATCGTTGATTCAGCGGTTTCTGCAGCGGCTCAGCGTTTTAGGGCGGTGATGATGACTGCCGTTTCGTTTATCTTGGGGATGATCCCGCTGGTGGTCGCAACGGGCGCCGGTGCCAACGCCCGCCAGGCACTTGGCGTCACCATTCTCGGAGGCATGTTGGCGGCAACGACCGTGGGAATATTGTTGATCCCGGGATTGTTCGTCGTTGTGGAACGATTTGCAGAATGGTTTTCAGGCCGGTTCACCCGCCCGCTCGGCGATGCTCGGGAAGCAAAGAGGGCGGAACAACGACAGTCTTCACGCTGACCGGCCCAGATTCACCGGCCGGTCATGTCGACGACCCTCGCGAAGCGAGTGTCGCGATCCATCTCGTGGATTTCTCGCCTGAGCAATAGACAATGAAGGCAATTAGAATTGGCACACCGATGAAGGCGCCAGGAACACCCCACATGAAGCTCCAGAAAAACACTGCGAAAATTACCGCAAACGGCGAAATCGAAAGAGAAGTGCCAATCAGCAGCGGCTCAAGATAGCTCCCGATAACAAATTGGATCAGGTTGAGCCCCACGAAGACCCCGACCGCCATCGGCCATGACTCGAATTGGGCAATGGCAAACAGTGTCGGCAATACCGTTGCGACAAACGGACCCAAGAACGGAATATAATTGAGCGTAAAGGCGATCGCGCCCCAAGCGGCCGCAAGTTCCAGCCCTGCCGCGAGCGCGAACATCCAGACGACGAGACCCGTCAACAAACTGGCGAATGTGCGCACGATCATGAAGCGGCGCAATTTCATGCCAATCTCGCGGTTTGCAAGGAGAATGCGCGCGCCATAAGGCTGCGCAGCAGGGGTCTTCAGTCTTTCGTTGAAATCGTCAACCTCGAGCAGACCAAGCATGGTGAAGACAAGAACCAGCAGTGCGAAGCCGGCAAAACTATTGACTCGACCGGCCATTCCTTGCGTGAAGCCGACCAGCCACCTCACATCGAAACGGTCGGCGAGCACGCCGGCGATTGCTATGCCATGTCCTTCCAGCCAATCGGTCCAGCTCGCGTAGATGAGCTGGAAACGACCCGCATTGGTGAAAAGCCATTGACCGAGTTTGCCGAACCCCCAAGCGACCGATGAACTGATGGCGGCAATGATTGCCATCGTTAGAATAAGGGTGAGAAGCAGCGCTATCAGCTGCGGCAACCACCGCTGCAGTGTGGATTGGATTGGACAAACCAACGCGATGAGAAACAGCGAGAATGCAAGCGGAACGAAGATCGCCTGAGCGAAATGAAGGAGGGCAAGAATCAGAATGCCGGTCGCAATAGGTCCGAATTGCCTTTGTCCTGTCATGTTTCACTCCCTATCGGCTCGCCAAACGGAATATCAGGATGTTCATGCGCCGATTGGGCGTCGCCTGGATTGCTTGGCGACTTCGAAAATTTCGATTTCCGCATACCTCCTTCTCGCCGGCTCAATGCCGGCGATCACAATGGGTTACGCTTCAGGCGTGAACATCGGCCAACTAGGCTGCCGCATCTTTCTGCAGGGCATCACGTAAAGTCTGCTCCTTGGTCTCATCCAAGGAGGTTTTAAGCACCACACCGCCAAAACCGGATATCTCCTTCAGCAGCTTATCGGCCGTCATTTCCTGCACCAGCACAAACAACGCCGCATTCCCGGGCTGCAGACTGCTCGCAAGGTCTTTCATGAATGCATCGTCTATGCCGACATCGGTTAGTGCGCCTGCGATGGCTCCCGATGCCGCCCCCACCGCCGCGCCGATGAGCGGGTTCAGAAATAGGACACCCACGAGAAGGCCCCAAAAACTGCCCGATACAGCTCCAGACGTCGTCATACTTACAAGCTGGTTCAGCCTGACTTTGCCGCCCTGTGTCTTGGTTGCGATGACAGCGTCACCAAGTTTGATCAAATACTCCTTCTGCAGTTCGATAAGGCGTCGGCGCACCTCCTCAGCCTTTGCTTCCGTTGGATAGACGATGGCGATCAGACTAGACATGACACCCTCCAAGTTGTGAACCGAACCCTTAGACCTTGATCACGAGGCCACATCGAAAACATATCGCGCGAATGCAGCGAGGAAATTGGCACAGAATCCCAGAGTGATGCGTTGCGTCTCTTTTTGAATGCGCCGTCGGCAATGCATACGACACTACAGTCGACCAGCGCCGTAGTTGACTAAGACCCTATCCGTGCGCGGCCACCTCAGCGCCACTTCGAAACTTGTTCTCGAAAAATGTTTTGAGGCGGAGAACATCATCGGGGGAAAGACCCTGCGGATCAGTGACGGCAATCCACGCATCGATATAGTGTTCCGGTGCATAGACATGGCCATACCCGATCGGAGATGTGGTGGCTGTTGCCATGTCCAGTAAAAGTTGCGTCATTGTGACCAGAGGGAACCAGCGAAACTCAGGGGATACATCCGGACCGCGTGGCATCTTCATCCAATCAGGTTCCCGGTAGAGCGAATGAAAATCGAAAAACGTTACTGGATCGCTGGCATACTGCAGGTAAACGATCCGGATCGGCCCCCAGACGGAACCCGAGATGTCCAGCGCATTATGCTGATTGGTAAATCGAACGATGGAGCCGTCGCGGAAACGCGGCAACCAGGCGGGCGAACCGGGATTGCGATTGGCAGTCACCGACTTCCACGTGCGGCTCTGGAAGGGAGGCCCGCTCCACAATGCGCCTTGAAACGGGTCGGCAACGATATCGAAGAGATCGGCCGAAAGCTCTGAATTCATTGCGCCGAGGCTGAGCCCATGCAGGTACAGTTTCGGGCGCTGATCACGAGGGAGCGTGATCCAATAGCGATAGACTTCACGAAAAAGCGCGCGCCCCGCTTCTGCGCCGTAGGCTGGCTCGACCAACAGCGACAGCCAGCTGCTCAGGTATGAGTACTGGAGGGCTACGCTCGCAACATCGCCCTTGTGAAGGAATTCGACTGTGTCCACTGCCGCGGGGTCGACCCAACCAGTCCCTGTTGGAACAATGACGATCAGGATAGATCTCTTGAAAGCCCCGTTTCGCTTGAGCTCCGCCAAAGCCAACCGAGCTCTCTCCTCAGCGGTATCTGCGCTGTTAAGTCCGACATAAACCCGGATAGGGTCGAGAGCGTTTTCGTGGAAGAAATTGCCAATTTCAGCGCCTGTAGGCCCGGAAATAATGAACTCGCGGCCCCGCCGACCCAGTTCTTTCCAGTCGATAAGAGAAGCCGCACTGCCTGTTTTTAGAGGATCACCCGGCATCGCCAGATCATCGTCAATCATGGCGTCGAGCTGCTGGAATGAGCTATCCGCAATCCGCAACGCTGTTCTGAAAAGAAGACCCTCTGCGATCGACCAAAACAATCCGACTGCAATCAAACCGCCGACGAGAATGGACACTCGTCTTGGAAGAAATCGTTCGAACAAAGCCGCGAGAGCCATCCAGGTCAGCCTGAAGAGCCGCGCGAACAACACCAGCAAACCGAACACAGCCAGCGCAATGACAACGAGCTCAAAGGGCTCTGCGCTTTGCACTGGATCGAGCCCCATCAGCTTCCGAATGGAGTTCTGCCATTCGGTGGCTCTCCAAAGAACGATGGCCGCAATTGCGATGCAGATGACAATAGACGCGATCTTCACAGTTGTTCGAACACGCGGCAGCGGCAGCTCCAAATAGAGCCAAAGCCAACGCAGCAATACGCCGATCCCATAACCCAGCGCTGCGCAGAAACCAGCAACAATGCCTTGAACCAGGTAAGTTCGTGGCATCAGGCTCGGGCTTAAGGATGCAGCGAAAAAGACAGTGCCGACAACCAAACCGAAAATTGAGAATGATCTCGCCAATGCAACAATTTTCGCCTGCAACTAACCCTCCGCACAGTAGGCGTTAAACTTTGCTACTATAAAGCGTGCGCAGTATTTGCCACAGCGATCAAAGCATCCCAGAATTAGTAAACCACCGCGTCGCGGATGATCGGGCAGGTCATGCAATGGCCGCCGCCACGACCGCGGCCAAGCTCGGCGCCTATGATGGTAATGACCTCGATGCCCTGCTTACGCAAAAGCGTGTTGGTGTAGGTGTTGCGATCATATGCGAAGACGACACCCGGGGCAGCGCAAACGAGATTGGCACCACTGTCCCACTGCGTGCGTTCGCGCATATAATCGTTACCGCCCGTTTCAACGATACGTAGCTCCTTGAGGCCTAGAGCGTCGCGGACAGTCTCAACAAATGTTCCCTTATCTTTGTGCAGTTCGACCGTTCCCGGCGTTGCACCGGGCCGATACGAAAAGGCGGAGATGCCATTGACGATATCGGGATAGAGCAGCACGCAATCGCGATCGGCAAAGGTGAACACTGTATCGAGGTGCATCGCGGCACGCAGTTTCGGCATTGCCGCCACAATGACCCGTTCGGCTGCACCTTGCGCGAAGAGATTGGCGGCAACCTGGCTGATCGCCTGGCGCGAGGTGCGTTCGCTCATGCCAATGAGTACATTGCCTTTGCCGATCGGCATGACGTCTCCGCCCTCGAGCGTGGCAAGACCCCAGTCCTTGGTCGGATCGCCCCACCATACCTTGACCTTGCCAGCGAAGTCAGGATGGAATTTATAGATGGCGGTGGTGAGTATGGTCTCCTCGTGGCGTGCCGGCCAGTAGAGCGAGTTCAGCGTCACGCCGCCATAGATCCAGCAGGTCGTATCGCGGGTGTACAGCGTGTTGGGCAGCGGCGGCAGCAGATATTCGGTGACGCCAGCCGCCTCGCGTACCAGCTTCAGCATTTCGCCGCCGTGGGTCTCAGGGAATTCCTGCGTCGACAGGCCACCGATCAGAGTTTCCGCCAATTCGCGGTTGGACAATCCTTCAAGATAGCTGCGGATCTCATCGACGAGGCCTAGACCGACCTGGTTTGGCACCACCTGGTTGTCGAGGATCCACTTCTTGCCTTCAGGGACCGCAACGGTTTCGGCGAGCAGATTGTGCATCTCCACCACTTCGACGCCGCGGTCGCGCATTTTGGTCATGAAGTCGAAATGATCTCGCTTGGCGTTGTCGACCCAGAGAACGTCGTCGAAGAGCAAGGCGTCGCAGTTGGTCGGCGTCAGGCGCTGATGGGCACGACCAGGCGCACAAACCATCACCTTGCGCAATTGGCCGACCTCGGAGTGAACGCCAAATGTGATGTCTTGGGTCATGATTCTTCTACCTCCCTATCAAGGCGTGATAGTGCCGCTCAGCAGGCCGTAGGCGCCGATCATGCCGGCGATCACCGTGACGGCCAAAACGATGAGTTCGACAGACGTAAACATCTGCACCTTCTGCTCACGCCGCGCCCAGACGTAGAGAATTGTGCCTGGCACGAACAAGACCGCTACAAGCAGCACATATTTCAGCCCGGCGGCGATGAACATGATGATCGTGTAGATGACCGCAATCCAGGAAAAGATCTGGTCGCGGCCGCGTTCATTGGCGGTTTCTTCATAGCCTTCGCCACTGCGGGCGAGCAGCACGCCGTAACCCGCGACAAGCAGATAGGGCAAAAGAGCCGTGACGCTGGTCATGTCGAGCATGAAGTTGAACGCATCCCGGGACCAGTAGGTGGAGATGACGAATAGCGACACGACGATGTTGGTCAGCCACAGGGCATTGGCAGGCACCCGATTGCCGTTCTGCGCGGCAAAAAGCCTCGGCATGTCCTCAGATTTGGCGGCAGCAAACAGGACCTCGGCGCAAATCAGCGACCAGGCGAGATAAGCGCCAAGAACCGAGACCAGAACGCCGATGGAAATGAAGACGGCGCCCCAATGACCGACGACCGCCTCGAGAACGCTGGCCATCGAAGGCTGCTGCATGGCTGCGATAGCCGATTGCGGCATCGCTGCGTAGGGCAGCAGAGTGACCGCCACCATCAGGCCGGTGACGCCAACGAACCCCAGAATCGTGGCGGTGCCGACATCCGCGCGCTCTTTGGCAAAGCGCGAATAGACACTCGCCCCTTCGATCCCGAGGAAAACAAACACGGTGATCAGCATGGTGTCACGCACCTGCGCGACCAACGACTTTTCCGGCATGCCGGCGCCGCCGAAGAAGTTTTCGGCAAACTGCCCGTAGTGGAAGGAGAAGATCAGCATCAGGATGAAGACGAGGATCGGTACGATCTTGGCGATGGTGACGATGGTGTTGATGAACGCCGCCTGCTCGACGCCGCGCAGGATCATGAAATGAAATGCCCAGATACCGATCAACGACACGATGATCGCCGTGGCGCTGCTTCCGTCGCCGAAGACGGCAGGGAAAAAGCGCCCCAGCGTCGAGCCGATCAGCACCCAGTAGAAGACGTTGCCAAGGCAACTACCAAGCCAGTAGCCAAAAGCCGACAGGAAGCCCATATAG
The DNA here is from genome assembly GCF_052113285.1 of Rhizobium sp. YAF28. Taxonomy (NCBI): domain Bacteria; kingdom Pseudomonadati; phylum Pseudomonadota; class Alphaproteobacteria; order Hyphomicrobiales; family Rhizobiaceae; genus Rhizobium; species Rhizobium sp. YAF28. Next base: position 309,951 of record NZ_JBFRCX010000010.1, read on the forward strand.
TTGCCGAAGCCAGCCTTGGCATAGGCGAACACGCCCGAGTCGATATCCGGCTTTTTCTCGGCAAGCGCTTGAAACACGCGGGCGAGCATGAACATGCCGGTGCCCGCGATCGCCCAGGCGATCATGGCGCCAAATGGGCCTGTTGCGGCACCGAACCGACCGGGCAGGTTGAATATGCCAGCGCCGACCATCGATCCGACGACCATGGCCGTTAGCGCAAACAACGAGAATTTCTGAGTAGAGTCTGAAGTCATGGTGTCCCCTACAAAACTCTATCAAATGTCCGAGTGCGCTGACCGTAGCGAGTGCTGATTTGAATTATAGTGTTGTTCGGTCCTCCAGTGGATCAGCATAGAATCCCACGACCATTCTTCGCGTCCCGATTTTCGTGCGCGACTTACGCAAGCAACGACCTTTTGGACCGAAATGAAACGCTGCGACTAACTGAGCCAGCAATGGCGCCAAAGCGTTTCTTTCGACGCACACCGTCACGGCGCTCGGTCAAACGGAAATGAGACCTGTTGTGATGGAATAGACCGCTATTGCCGCGCCGAGACTCGCGGCTGCGAACATGATCAATTCGCTTGGAGTGAAGACGGTTTTGCCCCCTTCGCGGCGCGCAACAATAAAGAGAATTGAACCCGGCCCGTAGATCACCGCCGATAGCAGCAGGTGTTTTGCTCCGGCCGCATAGATCAAGCCCACAGTGTATATCAGGGCGATCCCGGCACGTATCAGATCCGTCCGGTGGCCAGCCGGATCCCGGTCGTATGTTTCGCCTGACCAGGCAAGTTTAAATCCGTACGCGGCAACGAGGAGATAGGGAACGAGGATCATCGAGCTCGTCAGCTCGAGCGCAAGTCTGAACGCATATTGCGTAAACAGCGTCAGAATCAAAAACGTTTGGACGACGATATTGGTGAGCCACAATGCGTTCGAGGGCACTCCGTTTCTGTTTTCGTGCGACAAAAACCGCGGCATGGTTTCGTATTTCGAGGCCGAAAAAAGAATTTCTGCGGCGAGAAGCACCCACGACAGGTAGGCGCCCAGAACGGAAATCAACAATCCCAAACTGACAAATACGGCCCCCCAAGGTCCAACGATGCTTTGCAGAACGCCGGCCATGGACGGATTGCGCAGTCCTGCAAGATCGGCGCGCAACATGGCGCCATAGGAAAGGATCGTAACAAGAGCAAGCAGGCATAATACGCCGAGGAAACCCACAAGCGTTGCCACTCCAACATCGTTGCGGTTCCGCGCATAGCGGGAATACACACTGGCGCCTTCGATTCCGACAAAGACGAAGACGGTCACAAGCATCGTGGCGCGAACCTGGCTGGCGACGTTGCTGAAACTGACGTCCTCGCCGCCCCAGAAATTGGCAGCGAAAATATCCGCGTGGAATCCCCAGGCAACAAAGGCAATGAAAAGGATAATTGGAATGATCTTGGCGAAAGTCACGATGGTGTTGATCGCGGCTGCGCCTTTGACACCGCGCAGAATGAGCGTGTGAAAGAGCCACAGCAGGATCGATGAGCAGAAGATCGCGATGATTGTGTTACCGTCCCCGAAGACGGGGAAAAACAAGCCAAGTGTCGACTTGATCAGGACGAAATACGAAACATTGCCGAGGCAGGCAGCCGACCAATATCCAAGCGCAGAGAGAAACCCGAGATAGTTGCCGAACCCGGCTTTTGCATAGGCGTATATCCCTGCGTCCAACTCCGGTTTTCGTCGAGACAGTGTCTGAAATACGAAGGCTAGCATCAGCATGCCGATACCGGCGATCGACCACGCGATCAATGCGCCGAACGGTCCGGTCGCGCGTCCGAAGGCCTGCGGCAGAGAAAAAATTCCGGCCCCGACCATTGAGCCCACGACCATCGCCATCAATGTCCAAACGGAAAAATGCCGATTTGAATCTGAAGTCATCGTCACGCGCTCCTGGCGGACTGGTCGTGTTCGTCGAATTGCCACTTTAGCCTTGCCCCGGAGTCCCGGTAATCGGCATGGAATCCCAAGACTATGCTTCAAGTCCATTTCGACCTGGAATGACCCGACGGCAATGGCGGGGCGGAGCGGTCCGGGCTATGCTTTGCCAACCGTACACGCAAATATCTGAATAACCTGAACGATTGACCAGAGTTCCTTTCCTCCGATCTTCTGGTTCAGGAGTCATTGATTAGCTTTTGCTGACGCGGGGTGCTGGGCATGCCCGGATGGAGCCGTTGCCCCCGACATAGCAAGGTGGTTTGACCACCGTCAGTTCCGCCGACGGAGTACGTTTATGCTCTCGCTGTTTCTATCGCTGCGCTATGTCATCATCATCGCGCCTTTAGGCCTTCTAAGCGGTGCTGCACTCACGTTCTGGGAGGGCACGCTGACGCTCGGAAATGCGTTCGCGGCCGTTCGTATGGATCCAAGTTCGTCCGTTATCGCGGCAGTGCTGCGTTCTACCGATAAGTTCATTTTCGGCATCATTCTGATCATCTTTGCATATGCGATTACGTTCGGATTCGTTTTCGATGTGTCGGACGATGAGCGTCGAAAAGTGCCGAGGTGGATGCTGCTGTCCACAATTAATGAATTGAAGATTCTCTTCTTCCAGGTCATCATTTTGTATTTGGTGGTTCATTTTGCGACGCTCATCGCAGAAACCGAGGGAGAGCTTGAGTGGAACACTCTCGTGCTGCCCGGTGCTATCGTCCTGCTCGCTGCCGCAATGAAACTGGTGGCGAGTTCGTCGCATGACGAGAACCGCAGGCGAGCGGCACAAAAGTGATTGCTTTTTCTCGCGACAATAAAACAACCCGCTTTGCGGCGGGCTTGTGGTTTTGTGTTGCGGCATTGCTGCATTCGCTGCGTAGACCCTTGCGGCTATTGAACGCAGGACTAGGCGTCGGGATGGCCATCGAAGATGCGGTCTTAGCGCCTGCGATAACGGACTTCGGTATTTCGGGGAGATGGAATTGCACGGAGCCCGACGATGCGAGCGCTGGTGCAGACATACGAAAGCCCTCCGATATGGAGGGCTTTTTCGTTTTGATCTTCGGAAAGAGTTTGGTTGCGGGGGCAGGATTTGAACCTGCGGCCTTCAGGTTATGAGCCTGACG